>CAIOAO010000074.1 GCA_903855985.1 uncultured Opitutia bacterium
CCCCTGCCCCCTGCCCCCTGCCCCCTGCCCCCTGCCCCCATTTCTCATGAAATCCTCCCGTGACCTCGCCGCCTCCTCCTGGACCCTGATCGGCTACGCGCCTGATGCCTGGCGCGCGCTCGCCGGCGTGGACCTCGGGGCGCCCGACTTCTGCAGCGAAATCGCCCCGATGCCCGCCCGCATCCCGGCCTCCGTCCAGCAGCTGCTGCTGGAGCAGAAGATGATCCCGGACTGGAACTACAACATGGACAGCCGCGCCGCGGAGTGGGTCGAGAACCGCATCTGGATCTTCACCACCCTGATCCCGCGCGCCTGGCTCGAGGGCGGCAGCGTCCGCCGCCTCCGCTGCGCCGGTCTCGACCACGCCGGCTGGATCTGCCTGAACGGCCGCGAGGTCGCCCGCTTCGCGAACGGCTTCGTCGAGCATGTCTTCGACCTCTCCCACGTCCCGGTCGCCGACGAGAACAAGCTTTCCATCGTCTTCGACCTGCCGCCCCGCTGGCTTGGGCAGTTCAACTACACCTCCAAGATCAAGGACTGGAAGGTGCGCTTCAACTACACCTGGGACTGGCAGCCGCGCCTCGTGCAGATCGGCATCTGGGACAAGGTCACGCTCGAGGTCTCCGACCGCCGCGAACTCTCCGGTGTGCGCTGTGCGCTCTCGCCGAAGGGTTTCACCCTCTTCGGCACGTCGCCGGACAAGGTTGAGGTCATCCTCCAGGACGGCGAGCGCACGATCGCCCGCGCCTCCGTCGAGGCCGCCGCGCTCGCCCGCGGGGCCACGTTCGACAACCTGCCCGTCGAGTCCTGGTGGCCCAACGGCTCCGGCGCGCAGAAAACCTACCAACTCACCTGCCGCCTTGGCGGGCCGGCCGGCGGCGTGGCGGACGAATGGACGCGCACCGTCGGTTTCAAGGATGTGACCTGGCGCGCCTGCGAGGGCGCGCCCAAGGCCGCCGACCCGTGGATCTGCGTCATCAACGGCCAGCCCACGTTCCTGCAGGGCGTCAACTGGACGCCCATCCGGCCCAACTACGCCGACGTCACCCGCGAGGACTACGAGCTGCGCATCCGCACCTACGCCAAGATGGGCGCCAACGTGTTTCGCGTCTGGGGCGGCGCCTTCCTTGAGCGCGAGATGTTCTACGACCTCTGCGACCAATACGGCATCCTCGTGTGGCAGGAATTTCCGTTCTCCTCGTCCGGCATCGACAACTGGCCGCCGGAGGACCCGAAGGTCATCGCCGAGACGCGCCCGATCGTGCGCGACTACGTCGCCCGCCGGCAGCACCACGCCTCGCTGCTCCTCTGGTGCGGCGGCAACGAGCTGCAGGGCGCCTTGGACGGCAACGCCGTCGGCTCAGGCATGCCCACGCCGCCCACACATCCGATGCTGGTGGCGATGAAGGAGGAGGTCGCCGCGATGGACCCCGGTCACCGCTTCCTCCACACCTCGCCCACCGGCCCGCGCGCGCAGGCGACGGAGAAGGAATACGGCCAGGAAGTGCACTGGGACATCCACGGCCCGTGGTGGCCGGTGCCGCAGAGCTACTGGGATGGAGACGACTCGCTCTTCCGCTCCGAGGTCGGCACGGGCGGCGCGAGCCCGCTGGACATCCTGGAGAAATACTTCGCCAAGGACGTGCTGATTCCCTTCGACGAGAGCAACCCGCACTGGCGTCGCTTCGGTTTCTGGATCCAGGGCGAGGCCTTCGCCAAGGACAACGGCCGGCCCGCCCGCAACCTCGCGGAGTTCGTCGCGTGGAGCCAGCAGCTGCAGGTCAAGTCGCTCGACATGGCCGCGCGCGGCATCAAGAAGCGCTTCCCGAAGATCGGCGGCATGATTGTCTGGATGGGCCACGACCCCTTCCCCTGCCCGATCAACACCGCCGTCCTCGACTTTCACGGCCGCATCAAGCCCGGCGGCGAGGCGCTCAGCAAGATCTGGCACATGAAGCCGGAAGCGCTGCGCGGCTGAAGCGCAACGAGCAGAAAACAGTTTTAGCCGGAAGCCAGAAAACCAGGAACTCGGATGCCAATCCTTGTCGCGGAAACGCGGAGGTGCGGAAAAACCGGGGAAGGGAGGCAGGCCGGGACGTGACCGTCCCGGCCAGCCTCCCCTCCGCGTTTTCGCGATCCAGATTGGATTCCATGCTTCTGCGCTCCTGGTTTCCTGGCTTCCGGCTAAAAACGACCTATCTCCACCTTCACCCTTTCACCCCCGACGACGCCACGCCCTCGACGAACCGCCGCTGGGCGAACGCGAACAGCAGGATCACCGGCGCCACCATCACCGTGGCGAGCGTCATCACGAGGTGCCACGGCACCTGACCGGCGTTGCCACCCGTGAGCTGCTCGGCGCGGGCGATGAAATAGAGCAGGCCGACGGGCAGCGTGTAAGTCTCCTCATTGTGCAGGTAGATCAGCGGATTGAAGAGGTCGTTCCAGCTCCATAGGAAGGTGAAGATCACCACGGTCAGCACGGCGGGCAGGCTCATCGGCACGACGAGCTTCCAGAGGATCGACCACTCCGAGGCCCCGTCCAACCGCGCCGCCTCGATGAAGCTCCGCGGGATCGTGCGGAAGAACTGCCGCAGCAGGAAAATCCCGAAGACGTTGCCGCCGAGCCACGCCGGCACCACGAGCGGCAGATAGGTGTTCACCCAGTGCAGCGCCGCATACGCCTGGAAGAGCGGGATCACCGTCACCTGCGCCGGCAGCATCACCGTGCACAGCAGCGCGCCGAAGATCAGGTCCTTGTGGCGGACGTCGTAGTAGGCGAACGCATACGCCGCCGGGCAGCAGGTGAGCACCGTGCCGGCGATGACCATCACCGCGACAAAGGCGGAATTGAGGAAGAAGCGGTAAAACGCGAAGCCCTCCCACACCGTGCGGTAATTCTGCCACTGTGGCGCCGCCGGCAGCCACGGCGCGGGATTGCGCAGGATCTCGGGGAAGGTCTTCAGGCTCGTCAGCACCATCCACGCGAGCGGCAGCAGCATGATCAGCGCGCCGAGCCCGAGCAGGACGTAGACGAGTACCGTGAGGGAGCGTGGCCGGGTGTGTTCCATGGCGCGTCAGTCCCCGTAATGCACCCAGCGGCGGCCGAGGCGGAAGTTGAGCCAGGTGATGAGCAGGATCACCGCGAACAGCAGCCACGCCATCGCGCTGGCCAGGCCCATGTGGAAATACGCGAAGGCCTGCTGGTAGAGGTTCAGGCCGTAGAACAGCGTCGCGCGCGCCGGCCCGCCGGGCGTCAACCCCTGCGCCGCGCCAAACGCGTAGGCGAGGTCGAAGACCTTGAGCGCGCCGATCACGCCCATGACGAGGTTGAAGAAGATCACCGGCGAAATCTGCGGCAGCGTGATGTGCCGGAAGCGCGCCCACGCCCCCGCGCCATCGATGTGCGCCGCCTCGTGGAGCTCCCGCGGCACGTTCTGCAGCCCGCCGAGCAGGATCACCATCGGGTAGCCGAAGCCCCAGAGGCTGATCAGGATCACCACCGGCAACGCCCACACCGGGGAGCTGACCCACGCCGGGCCCGCCACGCCCGCCAGCGCGAGCAGCCGGTTCAACAGTCCGCCGTCCGATTGGAAGATGTAGATGAACACCGCCACGCTCGCCGCCTGCGGCAGGATCGACGGCAGGAAATACACCGCGCGCCACCAGCCCCGCCCGCCCACCGGCTGGTTGAGCAGCAGCGCGACCCCCAGCGCCGCCGCCAGCGAGAGCGGCAGCTGCACGGCGGTGAACACCAGCGTCACCTTCACCGACGCCCAGAACGCCGGGTCGGATTGCAGCAGGTAGGCGTAGTTGCGCAGCCCGATGAAGCGCGGGGCGCTCACGACGTCGTACTGGCAAAGGCTCAGCCAGAGGGAATCCAGCATCGGCCAGAGGCTGAAGAGGACGAATCCCGCCAGGGCGGGGCCCGCCAGCAGCCAGAACCAGAGTTGTTCGCCGCGGCGGTTCATGGTCCGGCGACCGCGAAGGTCGCAAGGTAGTCGTTGACCGCGGCCGCGGCGCGCCGGCCCGCTTCTTCCGGCGTGATTTCGCCCTGCACCATGCGGTCCACCTCCGGCTGCACCACCTGCAGCATGATCTCGATGTAGTTCGGGTGCCGCGGAATCGGCAGCGAGTATTTCAGCTGCTCGTAAACCGCCGCGAGGTTGTGCGGGTTGCCGGTGCGCCGCGGGTCGTGCACGTGGGCGTCCGCGATCGAGCGGCGGACGGAAATGCTGCCGCGCCGCACCACCTCCTCGGTCGCGGCGGGGCGCGTCATCCACTTCATCAGCGCCCACGCTTCCTCGGGATGCTGGCAGGTCTTGCTCAGCGAATAGCCCGCAATGGCCACCTCGCCGCCGGTGCGCGAAGCCGGCCCGGCGGGCAGCAACTGGACGTCCCAGTCCAGCCCCGGCACCTGGTTGTAGTTCAGCCAGAAGTTGACGTGCCCGACGACGAGCATGGCCACGCGCTGGTTGACGAAGCCATTGAGCGGCTCGAAGCCGGCGGGCGCGCTGATGTGATACTTGCTGGATTTCTCGAGGTAGAACCGCAGCCCCGTGATGGCCTCCGGCGAATCGAGCACGCAACGGCGGCCGTCGGCCGAGAACACCGTCCCGCCCGCCTGCCGGATGTAGGTGAGCCACTCACCCCACCAGCCTTCCATGCGCGAACAGCCCCACACGCCCGGGTCGGTCGCGGTCGGGGCGCGCGTGAGTTTTTGTCCGGCGCGGACGAGGTCGTCCCACGTCCAGGTCGCCGTCGGTTCCGCCACGCCGGCGGCGCGGAACAGCTCGCGGTTAAAATAGAGCAGCGAGACGTTCACCGTCTCCGGCACCACGAAGTAGCGTCCTTCGTGCTGCATCGCCGCGCGGATCTCGGGAAAATAATCGTCGAGCCCGATCTCGGCCGCATCGCGCTGCACGTACGGTGTGAGGTCCCCCGTAAACGGCCGGAGGTAAGCCGCCCAGACATCGCCCGAGTAGAACATGTCGGGCGTCTGGCCCGCGGCCGCCAGCGTCTTGAACTTCATGTTGTACTCACTGCCCGGCACCCAGATGAGACGCACCTCGACACCCGGATGCAGCCGCTCGAACTCGGCGACCTCCCGCTCGTAATAGTCCCGCATCGGCGAGATGAACACGATCCAGCTGATCACCTTGTGGCCCGGCGCCGGCCGCGGCTCACGGCTGCGGCCCGCCCACCAGAAACCCGCCACCGCCAACAGGGCGAGAGCCAGCCAGAAGAGGGATTCGCGGTGCAGCCGGGGCATGGGGGTGATGCCAATCACTCCCAGTATCGCGAGCGGTAGAGCCGCGGGCGAGTTGAAAGGTGAAAGCGGAAAGCCGGAGTCGATCCGCATCACGGACGCGCGATCGGGGGCTGAAGCGCGACAAAGACCCACCGCCCGCGCCTAGGCGCTCCGGCTTTCAGCTTTCAACTGCGCGGCACCCGGCACCGCGCTCACTGCATCACGCCCGAGCGGCGCACCGGCGCGACGGCGCCGTTTTGCGCGCGCACCAGCTCGCGGCGGAGCCAGTCGAGCGCGGCGTTCACCGCGCGGCTCTTCACCGCGGGGCGCGGGCCGGGCCAGTTGAGTTTCTTCGACCACACGCCGTGCGGCGCATGGAGCGCGATGAAGATCGTGCCGACCGGGTTGCCGCCGGCGCCGTCCGCCTCGCTCGCGCCCGCAAAACCCGTCACCGCCAGCGCGTAATCGGCGCTGAGCGTCTCCGCCGCGCCGGTCGCCATCGCCACCGCGCCCTCGGCGCTCACGGCGCCGTGCTGCAGCAGCAGGCACTCCGGCACGTCGAGCAGCAGCATCTTGGCGTCGTTCGAGCAGCACACCACGCCGCCCGCGAAAAATTTGCACGCCCCGCAGACCGCCGTGAAGGCCTGGGCGAGCAACCCGCCCGTGGCCGTCTCGGCCACCGCGAGTTTTTTCTCCTGCGCGCGGAGCAGGTCGGCGCAGACCTTCGCCAGCGAATCGTGGCCGTAGCAGACAAAATCCTCGCCGAGCAGCGCCGCACATTCGGCGGCCACGGTTTCGAGCTGGGTCTGGGAAAGCTTCTCGCTGGGCGAACTCACCCGGCAGTCCACCTGGCCCTGGTGCGCGCAAAACGCCACGCTTAGCGCCTCGCCGTGGCGGTCGAACACCGGTTGCAGGCGAGTCTCGAGCGCCGACTCGCCGATGCCCGCCGTGCGCAGCTGCACATAAGCCTCGCGGTCGAGCAGCAGCCCGAGCTTCGCGAGCCGCGGCAGCACCTGCTCGATGAACATCGGCTGCAATTCGTTCGGCGGGCCCGGCAGCATGCAGAGCACCTTGCCGTCCTGCTCCACCCACAGCCCCGGCGCGGTGCCGTTGGCGTTCGGCAGCACCTCGCCGCGCTCAAACCGGTAGGCCTGCTTGAGGTTGTTCGGCGTCATCTTCCGGCCAAATGAAGCAAACCGCTCCACCATCGCCTGCTCGATCGCCGGATCGAACACCAGCTTCTGGCCCAGCACGCCGGCCAGCACCTCGCGGGTCCGGTCGTCACACGTCGGCCCGAGGCCGCCCGTCGTGATGACCACATCCGCGGCCGCCCAGCTTTCGCGAAACTGGCGCGCAATGGCGTCGGCCTCGTCGGTGATGGTCACATTGCGGTTCAGCAGCACCCCGCGCCGGCCCAGCTGCGAGCCGATGAACGTCAGGTGGCCGTTGGCCGTCAGGCCCAGCAGCAGCTCGTCCCCGAGCGTGAGCAGCTCGTAGCGTTTCGCGGCAAAGGGCGCGGGGGCGGAGGATTGGGTGCTGGATGAAACCATACTTGCGAGCCGGGGAGACTAGGCGGATTCTGGGAAAATGCCAGCGTCTGTAAGCAATACACCCCAGTACCACCTTTGGGCCCGCACGGCATGAATCCCGACGTCATCCTCCTCAACGGCACGTCCAGCGCGGGTAAAACGAGCATTGCCCGGGCCTTACAGCGGCGGGCAGGGATCCCGCTGTACCATGCTTCGCTCGACACCTTCACCGACATGTTCCTGTGGGAGGCGATTACAGATCCCGCCGAAAAACAGCGGTGTCACGCCCTCGGCGCGGCCAATTTTCACCGGGCACTGGCCCTGTTCGCCGCCGGGGCCTACGGCCTGGTCGTGGACCACCTGATCCTCCTGCCCGAGTGGCAGGAGGCGACGCGCCAGGCGCTGGCCGGCCGCCGCGTGCATTTCATCGGCGTGCACTGCCCGCTGCCGGTATTGCTGGCCCGCGAACGCGCCCGCCCGGACCGCGCCCCCGGCCTCGCGGAACGGCAGCTGGCCCAGGTGCACCGCAACCAGACCTACGACTTCGAGGTGGATACGTCGCTCGCCACCCCGGAAGAGTGCGCCGACCAAATCCTCGCGTTCATCCGCCACCGCCCTGCCTGACATGAGTGACTCCGCCGCCACACTGAAGGAAAAGGTCCGCCGGTTGCCGGACAAGCCGGGCGTCTACCTGATGAAGGACCGGCTCGGCCGCATCATCTACGTCGGCAAGGCCAAGAGCCTCAAAAAACGCGTCTCGTCGTACTTCCAGCGCGGCCGCGCCCGGACGATTTCCCAGCCCAAGATCCGCGCCCTGATCGAACTGATCGCGGACCTCGACACGATCGAGGTGAAGTCCGAGCCCGAGGCCCTGCTGCTCGAGGGCAAGCTCATCAAGCAGTGGCGGCCGCGCTACAACACCGACTTCACCGACGACAAGCGCTTCCTCCTCGTCCGCGTGGACCCCAACGAGGAACTCCCCCGCTTCCGGCTCACCCGCATCAAGAAGGACGACCGTTCGCGCTACTTCGGGCCGTTCGCCCACAGCGGGCTCCTCCGCAAGACCCTCACCCAGATGCGGCGTCAGTTCGGCATCCTTCTCGGCGACGGCACGCCGCAACAGCTCCCCAGCGGACACTGGCAGCTCTACGATGACGTGCGCCAGGAACTCTACGGCGCCGCCACCATCGTCTCCGCCGACGACTACCGCCGGCGCGTGGACGAGGCCTGCGCCTTCCTCGAGGGCAAGTCCCGCGAATGGCTGGCGTCGCTGCGCCTCGAGATGGTCACCTCCGCCTCCCGCCAGGAATTCGAGAAGGCCGCCGAGTTGCGCGACGTCGTCTTCGCCCTCGAGAAAACCCTCGCGAAGACCCGCAACTTCACGCGCACCGACCCCACGCGCCCGTCCGGCGACAGCGATGCGCTGCGCGAACTCGGCGAGGCACTCGGCCTGTCCGGCCCGCCGCGCGCCATGGAGTGCTTCGATATCTCCCATATCTCCGGCACCTTCGTCGTTGCCTCGATGGTCCACTTCACCGACGGCCGGCCCGACAAGGACCAGTACCGTCGCTTCTCGATCAAGAGTTTCATCGGCAACGACGACTTCCGCGCCATGGAGGAGGTCGTTGGCCGCCGTTACCGCCGGCTGCGGGACGAAAGCAAGCCGTTCCCCGACCTCGTCGTCATTGACGGCGGCCGCGGCCAGATCAGCGCCGCGCTGAAGGCCTTCTTCGCCCTCGATATCACGCCGCCACCGCTCATTGGCCTGGCCAAGAAGGCCGAGACGGTGATCTTCCCCGACGCCCGCGCGCCGTTGAATCTGCCGCTCAACCATCCGGCGCTGAACCTGCTCCAGCGCCTGCGCGACGAGGCCCACCGCTTCGCCAACACCTACAACGCCGACCTGCGCTCCCGCAAAATCCGTGAGAGCGTCCTCGACGACGTCCCCGGCCTCGGCCCGATCCGGCGCGCCGCGCTGCTGGCACACTTCGGCTCCATCGAGAAGATCCGCGCCGCCACCGCCGCCCAACTCGCCGAGGCCCCGGGCTTCGGCCCCAAGTTCGCGGTGGAATTGTCGGAATTTTTCAAAACCTCCCTTGCAGCCCCGACGCCCGCCAGTGAGGTTTGACCCTCTTTGCCATGCCCGACCTTTCCTGTCGCCGTTTCGCGTCCGCCCTGCTCGACGGCGGGCCTCCGACCAAAATTTGACATGAAACTTCTCCGTCTGCTCTTCGTTTCGCTGGGTCTGCTGGCCGTCGCCCGGGCCGATGTGACCCTCGCGCCCCTGTTTCAGGATCACGCGGTGTTGCAGCGTGACCAGCCCCTGCCGGTCTGGGGCCGCGCCGAGCCCGGCGAGCATGTGACCGTCGTTTTCCACGAGCAAACCATCGGCACGACCACCGGCGCGGACGGCCGCTGGATGGTTTATCTGGCCGCCGTTCCTGCGTCGGCCGAGCCGGCCGAGCTGGTCGTGACCGGGAAGAACTCCCTCACGGTGAAGGACATTCTCGTCGGCGAGGTCTGGCTCGCGTCCGGCCAGTCGAACATGGAATGGCCGCTGAAATCCGCCGCCAACGGCGAGCACGAGGTCGCCGCCGCCAACTTTCCCCAGCTGCGCCTCTTTTCCGTTCTGCGCCACATCGCCGGCGAGCCGGTTGATACCGTCACCGGCACCTGGCAGCCCTGCACGCCGGAGTCGGTGAAGACTTTCAGTGCCGTCGCCTATTTTTTCGCGCGCGACCTGCAGCGCAAACTCGGCGTGCCCGTCGGCGTCATCGGCACCTATTTTGGCGGCACCCCCATCGAGTCCTGGATGAGCGACTGCACCCTGCGGGCCACCGCCGTCTGGCCCGTGATCGAGGCGCGCTGGGTGAAGGACACCGCGGATTTTCCGACGTATAAGGTGCAGTATCCCGCCCTGCGGGCGGCCTGGGGCAAGGCCGAGGAGCACGCCAAGGCGACGCACACCAAGAATCCGCTGACGTGGCCGCCGCCGCCCATGGGGCCCGGCACGCAATTTGCGCCGAGCGGATTGTTCAACGGCATGATCGCCCCGCTGCAGCCCTACGCGCTCCGCGGCATGCTCTGGTACCAGGGGGAGCAAAACTGGCCGCACCCGGAGGAATACACCGAGCTCTTCCCCGCGATGATCCGCTCGTGGCGCGCGCAATGGGGCCAGGGCGACTTCCCGTTTTATTTCGTGCAGGTCGCCAACTTCACCGTGGTCGCCGACCCCACCGGCCGCGGCTGGGCCCGGCTGCGTGACGCGCAGCGCTCCGCCCTCGCGCTCCCGGCCACCGGCATGGCGGTCACGATCGACATCGGCAACCCGAAGGACATTCACCCGCTCAACAAGCAGGACGTCGGCCGGCGGCTCGCCCTCATCGCCAAGACCTCGGTCTACGGCATCCCCGGGGATTTCAACGGCCCGCTCTTCGCCTTCGTCACCGGCGAACACTCCGCCCTGCGCATCCATTTCACCCACGCCGGCACCGGCCTGATCGCCGCCAACAAGCCCGTGCAATCCCTCGAGATCGCCGGCGCCGACAAAATTTTCCATCCCGCCACCGGCAAGATCGAGCGCGAGACGCTGCTCGTCTCCTCGCCCCTGGTAAAGGTGCCTCTCGCCGTGCGCTACGCCTGGGCCAACGCCCCCGAGGCCAACCTCTTCAACGGCGCCGGCCTGCCCGCCGTGCCGTTCCGGTCGGACGACTGGGACCCCGAGCCTCAGCCGGTCCCGGCCAGCCAGCGGGCAAACCCGAAATAAACCGGAATTCCGATCACCACGTTGAACGGGAAGGTGACCACCAGCGCCGCGGTTAGATAATACGCCGGGTTCGCCTCCGGCAGCGCGATCCGGACCGCCGCCGGCGCCGCAATGTACGACGCGCTCGCCGCCAGCGTGCCCAGCACCGTGGCTCCCCCCACCCCAAGCCCGGCCCACCGCGCCAGCGCGACGCCGAGCAGTCCGTGCACCAGGGGCATCACCACCGCAAATCCGCAGAGAAAAAGCCCCGCCGTCTTCAGGTCGCGCAGTCGCCGGCCCGTCACCAGCCCCATCTCCAGGAGAAACAGCGTCAGCACACCCTTGAACGGCACGTCGAACAGCGGCGCGACTTGCTCAAAGCCCTTCTTGCCCGAAACCCACCCGATCAGCAGGCCCCCGAGCAGCAGCATGATGCCCTTGCTCGTCAGCAATTCGTGCAGGACCCGCGGCCGGCCAGCCGGCGCCGCGACCGCCAGGGCGGTGAAACCCAGGGCCGGCCGGGCCGGTTCCAACCCGCCGGCTGCCGTCGGGTCCGCCCGCCGGACCAGGTAGAGCGCCACCAGGATCGCCGGTACCTCCATCACGGCCAGCAGCGCCGGCATGAAGGGCTCGGTCCCCACCTGGCGCGACTCCAGGAAGGCCAGGCAGGCCCCGAATGTGACGACCGACACGGACCCGTAGTGCGCCGCAATCGCCCCGGCATTGGCGGCGTCAAACCGCCCCAACCGGCGGAGAATGAAGTAGCTCCACGCTGGAATCGCGGCGCAGAGGCCGAGCGCCAGAACCAGGGGCCGGGCGAAATCCGCCGGCATCACCCCGTCCAGCTTCGCCCCGCCCTTCAGCCCGATGGCCAGCAGCAGGTAGATCGTCAGCGCCGCCGTCAGCGACTCCGGGATCCTCAGCTCGCTGCGCACCAGCGTGGCAAGGAGGCCCAGCCCGAAGGCGAGCACCATCGGGGACAGCAGGCTGGGTCCGAGACTGTGGATAAGGTCCATGACCCCGGGGATAAGTGAATCACGTAACATGAAGTCAACTTCATTATTTAGTTTTCTTGTCTCCACCCATGCTGCCGCCATCCTGCCGCCATGGCCGCCCCCGCCCGCCCACCCACCAGCTGGACCTTCCTGACCAACCACACCCACGTGCTGGTCTGTCTCGACCGGAATGAGGATATCACCCTCCGCGAGGTCGCCCAAAAGGTCGGCATCACCGAGCGGGCCGTGCATGCCATCGTGACCGCGCTCGAGGCCGAGGGCGTGCTGTCGCGGACCCGGGAGGGCCAGCGCAACCGCTACCGCCTCAACCGCGGCTACCGCCTGCGCCACCCCTTGGAATCCCACCGCAAGATCGGCGATTTGCTGGACTTGGTCGGATCCGATTAAGGCGGGGGCGGCCGATTTTTCCTAATATTCCGGGCCGGGCGGCGTTTGAAGGGGCAGAACCCTCCCCTCCATGAAACGTATCCTCGCCTCCCTCGGCGCGCTCTGCGCCGCCGTCCTCGTCTCCGCCGCGCCCGTGCCGGTGGACTCTGCCATCACCGCGGTCACGGTTTACACCGACCGCGCCGTCGTCACCCGCACCGGCAGCGTCGAGCTGCCCGGCGGCATCACCGAACTAACGTTCGCCAACCTGCCCCAGGCCCTCAACGAGCACTCGCTCCAGGTCAGCGGCAAGGGCACCGCCCAGGCCCTCATCCTCGATGTGGCCTCCCGGCAGACCTACGTCGACTTCACGCCCAACGCTCGCGTGAAGGAACTCGAGGACCAGTTGCGCGCCCTGCAGAAGCAGATGCGCGGGCTCGATGACCGCAACGGCGTGCTGTCAGCCCAGAGCATCATGCTCGACCGCATGGAAGCCGCCCTTTTCGCCCCGCCGACCAAGGACGTGCCCCGGCCCGACCTGACGCAGTTCACCAATTCGCTCACGTATCTCTCCGAGCAAAAATCCCGCATCATCGCCGAGCACGCCACGCTCGATGAGCAGCGCGAGGATCTCACGAACAAGGTCAACATGACCCAAAACCAGCTCAACGAGCTGCGCGGCGCCGGCGGCCGCGGCTACAAGACCGTCACCGTGCGCGTCTCCGCCCCACAGGCCGGCAGTCTCGCCGTCGCCCTCTCCTACACCGTTCCCGGCGCCAGCTGGGTGCCGAGCTACGACGCCCGCGTCCTCAGCTCCGAGCGCGCCGTCAACCTCGGCTACTTCGGCGTCGTCCGCCAGAGCACCGGCGAGGACTGGAAGGACGTCGCCCTCACGCTCTCCACCGCGCGGCCCGGCTTCGGCGGCGCCGCCCCCGCGCTCTCGACGTGGAATCTCGATGTGCTCATCATGCGCCAGTTCGCTCTCGCCGGTGCCATGCGCGAGGATCAGGCCAACGAAAGAATGAAGGCCGCCGCTGCGGCCGTGATGAACATGCAGTCGCTCACCAGCAACGCGCCCGGCGAGACGGGTGCCCTGTTCGACAAGAAGGAAAAGGACGCCGAACTCGCCGCCGCCACCATCGAGGCCGGCGCAACCAGCGCCTCCTTCAAGATCGCCATCTCCGCCAGCGTCCCGAGCGACAACTCGCCGCAGAAGGTGCCGATCACCAGCGCGCGCCTCAACGCCGCCCCCGAGTACCTCACCGTCCCGAAGCGCCTCACGACGGCCTTTCTCACCGCCAAGGTCATCAACACCTCCGAGTTCCCGCTCCTCTCCGGCGCCATGAACGTCTTCCTCGACGGCACCTTCGTCGCCACCAGCGGCCTGCGCACCGTCATGCCGGGCGAGAAGTTCGACCTCGCCCTCGGCGCGGACGAGGCCATCGCCGTGAAGTACAAGCGCGTGAACAAGTTCACCGAGGACACCGGCCTGACCAACTCCGGCAAGCGCATCACGTACGAGTACCTGCTCACCGTGCAGAACAACAAGCGCACCTCCGAGCACGTCATCGTCGCCGACCAGGTCCCGCTCTCCCGCAACGAGAAGATCACCGTGAAGCTGCTCTCCCCCGATGCGAAGGAAGTGAAGCCCACCGACGAGGGCACGCTCAAGTGGAACCTCGACCTCAAGCCCGGCGAGAAGCGCGAGCTGACCGTGAAGTTCACCGTCGAGTACGCCAATGATGTGAACGTGATCGGCCTGGAGTAATCCCCGGCCCGACTCCCCTGCGCCGCGGTCCGAGTGGGCCGCGGCTTTTTGCTGAAAAAATGCCAAAGGCTTTGCCCGGGCAATTTTCCCGGCGGACGCGGTATCCGCCCGCGCAAAAACCACGGCGCCCCCCCCCGGACGCCGTGGTTCCAGCTACCCATCTGCCGCCCTTTGGGGCGGCTCGAATTGGAAATCTAAGTAGTGGTAGTTCACGCCGAGCATCAGGCTCGTGCCGTCCTTGGCATGGCGGACCGCCGCATACTGCACGCCGGCCGTCACGCTCCACTCCTTGGTCAGCCGGTAGGCGGTCTTCACGCCGAAATTGACCTCGCTCGAGTTGAAACTGGTCGCGCGCACGAAGTTCACGTACGGCGTCAACACGAACGCCGGTGCCAGCTGGAACTCGACGCCGGTGCCCAGTGTGTAGGCAAACGAGTTGTCCGACGGCCCGTTGCCATCGCGCCACTCCCAGCCCGCGAGCGCCTGGACGTAGGGCTTGCCCCAGTCGAGCGCGGTGAAGGCGGTGACGCCGCCGCTGATCCCCTGCTGCGTCAGCCGCACCGCGGAGTCGCTGGCCCGCCTCCAGCCGTAGGCGAGGTTGAAGTCCAATCCCGCCGCGAGCGGTTGATTGACGTCGAACGTGAAGCCGCGCCACTCGCTCGGCGACGCGCCCGACACATGGTCGTAAGTGAAGGCCACGCCGCTGTAGCCGGAGCCCAGGAGGCTCCAGTTGTGGGCCTCGGGGGCCGGCGTGGTGGTGGCGGGCGTCGCGTCCTGCGCCCGGGCGGGGCGCGCGAGGCCGAGGGTGGCCGCGGCGGCCAGCAGAGTGATTCCAAGTTTGGTTTTCTGTTTCATGGTAGGGTCCTTTGGTTGTTACCCGCCGTGAGCTGGACCAGGGCGATTGCGCGGTGTGACGCCGGTTCGCGCGAATGGGTACGGGATTTAATTTTAAAAAAAATCCGCGCCGCCGGAACTTTTGGCCGGCTTGTTCCCCACCCGGCGCTTGCGAAAATCCCGCCACCCGCTATCTTTGGGCAGTATGAAACTCCGCCCCTTCCTCGTGATTGCTTCCTTCCTCGCCATGTTCTCCTTCTCCCGCGCCGAGCCCCTCAAGGTCGGTGATTCCGCCCCCGCCGTCTCCGGCGTGACCGAAACCGGCACCAAGCTCGCGTTCGCCGACGTCTACGCCAAGCAGCCCTACACCCTCGTCTACTTCTACCCGAAAGCCGACACTCCCGGCTGCACCGCCCAAGGCTGCTCGCTGCGCGACGGCTACGAGGCGCTCACCCAAAAGGGCGTGGCCGTCATCGGCGTGAGCCATGATGACGTGGACGCCCAGAAGGCCTTCAAGGACAAGTACCACCTGCCCTTCACGCTCATCGCCGATCAGGACGGCGCGGTCATCTCCGCCTTCGGCGTCCCCACCTATCCGGTCGTCGGCTTCGCCCACCGCCAGGCCTACCTCATCAAGAACGGGAAAATCATCTACACGGACTACCGGGGCACGACCAGCACGCAGGCCGAGGCCATCCTGCAGGTCATCGCCGCGCAGTAATCCTGGCTCGCATTGGTTTTGTCAGGCGGGGTCATCGCACCCCGCCTTTTTTGTGCGCCGACCAAACCCCGTCTCCCGCGATCCAGTGTAACCTATTGGGTTACACTTTTCCGGGAAACAGCCGCGCCGGCGGACGAGATGGGTTGGCGCCGGGCGGTTTTTATAGTTCCTCGTCCCGCGCTCCCGGCAGGACGGAAGCCGTTGGGTCGAGCCGCACGCGCTTCAGCCAGTCGGCCATCAGGGACTGGCTCGCCGCCACCGGCGCGGGCCAGGGTGCCGCCACGAGATCAATGACCCGCAGCGCCCCGTCCTCGCACCGCACAAAATTACGCGCATGCAAATCCGCCACCAGCCACGCCTCCTCGCCGTGCAACAGCAGCCGCGGGTGGTCGCGGTTCGCCCGGAGGAAGCGCGAGGGAATCTCGATCAACCCCGCCGGCAGCACGCCCGACACATCGTCGCCCTGTGGCAGCGGCTGGCCGAGCGTCTGCTTCGCCACGACAATGCCCTCGGGCGTCACCGCCACCACCTCGGTCGCCATCCCGCCGAGCGCGTGGATGAGCAATAGTTTCTCCAGCAGCCCGCGGTAGTCACCCAGCCGCGCCTCGGCCAGCAGCGCGCCTTCATCCCCGGGCTGAAACCCAAACACGCTGCCAATCCGCTTCTCCTCGCGCGGCAGGTAAAACTTGTAAACCGACCCGTCCGTTTCCGCCGCGAAGGCCCACGCCTCCACCCCGCCGCCGATGCGGCGCAGCCGCGCATTGGCTTCCTCCAGGGGATTCTCCGCCGCGGCGAGAAACCCGAAATCATCCAGCGTCCGCAGCGGCAGCAGTGCCCGCCACGCCCGGATCGCGTCACCCAGCGCCGCCCATGCCGGGCCGGCGGCCTCGAGCAGGCTTACTTCGTCTTCCGCGAGGACGACGAGATCGCGGTCCGAATCTGCGCGGAGACCGCATTCGGCTGCCGCCGCGCCGAGGCGAGCGAGCGCTTCCAGTCGTCGCTCGTGATCGTGTTGAAGAGCGGCGCGGTCGTCCGCGCCCGGGAGGGTGCGGCCGCGGATGCGGGTGGGTTGTCCGGTGAAGGCATCTTGCATGAGTCCGCCATGGGCGAAACGTCGGTGGCGGCGGACTCAAACGCAACGCCGGTTTGCCGACAAGTTATTCGCACGCGAAACGCGGAAGGTTAAAACCATTTATCGCCAAAGCGCGAAAGGGCGGAAGCGCGTAAAAACCAATACCCGAGGACCGATTCCCTGCCTTTTCCGCCCTTTTGCGCTTTGGCGATAAAGTCTTAGGCCGACGCCTGCTCCGCGGGCGCGGCAGCGGGCGGCGTCTTCGACACCAGCACCTTGTCCACCCGGCGGCGGTCCATGTCCACGACCTCAAACCGCCAGCCCGACCAGTCAAAATGATCGCCCGCCGCCGGGATGCGGCCGAAATGCGTGACCACAAACCCGCCCAGCGTCTGGAACTCCGCCGCGTCCTCGTGCGGCAGCTCGATCGTCAGGCCCAGCAGCGTCTTCAGCTCGCTCGTCGCGAGCGTGGCGTCGATCAGCCACGAGCCGTCATCCCGCTTCTTCGCCTCGGGCTGGTTGCGCTGCCCCGGGCTCGGCAGGTCGCCGACGATCGCCTCGAGCACGTCAATCAGCGTCACCAGGCCCTGCACCGCGCCGAACTCATCCGTGATAATCGCGATGTGCTTGCCGGACTTCTTGAACGACTCGAGCAGCTGGATCGCGGTCAGCTTGTCCGACACGATCAGCGGCGGCAGCAGCAGGTTCTTGAGCGTCGTCGGCAGCCCGATCGCCGAGTGCGCCCACAGCGCCTTCACCGGCACCATGCCGACAATCTGGTCGCGGTTGTTCTGGTAGACGGGAAAATACGAGTGGCCGCTGGTGACGATCTTGCGCCAGTTGGTCTCCTCGGGGTCGTCGAGGTTCAGGAAAACGATCTTCGGCCGCGGTGTCATCAGCGCCGTCACCGGCAGCTGGTCCAGCGCAAGCACACCCTCGACCATCTGCTGTTCCGCGCGCTGAAACACGCCGGCGTGCAGCCCTTGCTCGATCAGCGCCCGCACCTCGTCGTCACCCACGGTTTCCGACGCCGGCCGCGCCCGCAGCCGGATCAGCCGCGTCATGCCATCCGTCGCCAGCTCCAGCAACCGCAGGAACGGCGCCGCCAGCCAGGCCAGACCGCGCATCGAGCCCGCGAGCAGCGCGGCGACCTTTTCGGGATGTGCCCGGCCGATGCGCTTCGGCACCAATTCGCCGAACAGCAGCATGAACGCCGACAGCCCCACCGTGATGATCACAAAGGACAGCGCGCCGGCATACGGCGCCAGCACTTCCACCCGCGCCAGCTCGGCCGTGAGCTGCCCGGCCAGCTTGGCCCCGCCGAGCACACCGGCGATCATGCCGGACAGCGTCAGCCAGAACTGCACCAGCGCCAGAAATCGCGTCGGATGCTCCGCGAGCTCCAGCGCCTTGGCCGCCCCCGTGTCGTTTTTCGCCGCCAGTTCCCGCAACCGGGCCTTGCGCGCCGACACAACCGCCGTCTCCGCCATGGCGAGGAGGCCGTTGGCGAGCACGAGGAGGCAGACGATCAAAATTTCAACCGGAAGGCTGAGCATGGGCGGACCGGTAGGCTGTTCAGGCCGGCCTAGGACGCAAATCCTTTACAGATGATGCTATTCATCAATTACTTCCCAATAGGCTAAGACTGCGTATCTTCTGGGCTTGAACCCGCCCCCGTGCGCCCGTCCTGATAGCCTTCCTGCCGTGAAAACCGCCCGCCTCAACCGCCTTTTCAACCCCAAGACCGGCCGCTGCTTCGACGTCGCCATCGACCACGGCTTTTTCAACGAGGGCTCCTTCCTCGCCGGCATCGAAAACCTGCCGCGCGCCATCGCGATCCTCGCCGCCGCCGCCCCCGATGCCATCCAGCTGACCGTCGGCCAGGCCCCCCACCTCCAGAAACTGCCCCAGCGCCCCAAGCCCGCCCTCGTCCTTCGCACTGACGTCGCCAACGTCTACGGCAACCAACTGCCCCGCGCCCTGTTCTCCCGCATCATCGAGGACGCCGTGCTGCAGGCCGTCCGCCTCGACGCCTCCTGCGTGGTCGTGAACCTTTTCCGCATCCCCGAGCAGCCCGAGGTCGCCGACCAGTGCGTCCAAAACATCCTCAAGCTGAAGCCGGCCTGCGACCACTACGGCATGCCGCTCATGATCGAGCCCCTTGTCTTCCAGCCCAACGCCAAGGCCGGCGGCTACATGGTGGACGGCGACCCCGCCAAGATCATCCCTCTCGTCCGCCAAGCCGTGGAACTCGGCGCCGACATCATCAAGGCCGACCCGACCGACGACGTCTCGATCTACCACAAGGTCATCGAGACCGCTGGCGGCATTCCGGTGCTCGTCCGCGGCGGCAGCAAGGCCCCCGAGGCCGAAATCCTCGCCCGCACCGCCGCCCTGATTGCCCAAGGCGCCTCCGGCATCGTTTACGGCCGCAACATCATCCAGCACCCCAAGCCCGCCGCGATCACGCGCGCGCTGATGGCCGTCGTCCACGACGGCGTCTCTCCCGCCGACGCCCTGAAATTCCTCGCGTGAATCTAACTATACTCAGCCGGCTTAAGCAGATTGTCATTCTGGGCACAGCGAAGAATCCACTTGGATAGTGCCGAAGCCTGCAGCGCACTCTCACTGGATTCTTCGCTACGCTCAGAATGACAGACGGGGAGAAGATGACCTCATCCTCCGTCCATCGCCCATAACCCTTCACTCCTCACCCATGACCTCTCCCGCTCCCGTCCGCATCGGCATCATTGGCGGCGGCCTCATGGGCCGCGAAGCCGCCAGCGCCCTCGCCCGCTGGTTCGCCCTCGTGGATTTTCCGGTCAAGGCCGAGCTCGTCGCCGTCTGTGACCTCCAGCCTGGCCTGCTCGACTGGTTTCGCCAGGTGCCCACGGTCAAGACCCTCGTCACCAGCCACCGCGAGCTGCTCGCGCGCGATGACATCGATGTCGTCTACGCCGCCGTCCCGCACCACTTGCACGAGGAAATCTATCTCGACGTTCTCCGCGCCGGGAAGGACCTCTTCGCCGAGAAACCCTTCGGCATTGATCTCGCCGCCGCCCGCCGCATCCGCGACGAGGCCACGAAACTCGGACGCTTCGTGCGCGTATCGTCGGAGTTTCCCTTCCTCCCGGGCGTCCAGCGCGCCTGGTCGCTCGCCGCCAGCGGATCGCTCGGCCGCATCCTCGAGGTCCGTTGCGCCTTCCTGCACTCGAGCGACCTCGATCCCACCAAACCCATCAACTGGAAGCGCCAGTCCAAGTTCTGCGGCGAGATCGGCGTGATGGGCGACCTCGGCCTGCACGTCGCCCACGTCCCCCTCCGACTCGGCTGGAAACCCACCAGTGTCTACGCCCAGCTCCAGAAAATCTATACCACGCGCCCCGACGGCAAAGGCGGCACCGCGGCCTGCGACACCTGGGACAACGCCAGCCTCCACTGTTCCGCCCCCATCGCCGGCCACTCCACCCCGCTCACGCTCGAGATGAAGCGCCTCGCGCCGACCGAGACGAACACCTGGATCTTCGAGGTGCTCGGCACCGACCGCGGCGTGCGTTACTCGACGAAGGAGCCCAAGACGTTCTGGTCCTTCCGCCGCGACAAGGAGCAGTGGTGGGAAAAGACCGACCTCGGCTTCGGCACGCCCTTCAAGACGATCACCGGCGGCATCTTCGAGCCCGGCTTCCCCGATATCCTCCAGCAGATGTGGGCCGCCTACCTCGCCGAACGCGCCGGCGCCCTCGGCGACAAATTTGGCTGCGCCACCCCCGACGAGGCCGTTGCCCACCACGAAATCTGGGCCGCCGCGCTCGCCTCAAACAGCGGGCAGAAGGTCGTCTCGCTCTGATTGTTAGCCGTAAAGAGGCGCAAGCCGGCACAGGAAAGAAATGGCCACATAGGTCGGGTTTATCCCCGACAGGCCTCGGATGTCGGGCGTAAAGCCCGACCTACGTCAAAGCCCTCTATTCTTGCGCCTCTTTGCGGCTAAACGGTTTGGCTTCAGTCGAGCTTCGCGATCCGTCCCGCCACATCCGCCCGCAGCCGGTCGATGTGGCCCAGCGCGAACTCCGCTACGCTCAGTTTCTCGTCCGTCACAAGTGGCGTCAGATCCATCGCCCAGGCGATCTCGGTGAATCTATCGGTCGCATGGGAAGTGTGGAAAGTCGCATTCGCCTGCCGGCGTCCGATCGCGGCGAGGTCGTAGCGCTTGCCGCCGGCGATCTGGGAGTCGAACACCTGCATGAGCTTCAGCGCCAGTTCCGGATGCGCGCTGCAATCGAGCGGCAACTTCTCGTTGTCCATCAGCCAGTCGAGTCCGCGCCAGGCCTCCACGCCGACGACTTGCTTCGGCCGCTGGGCCACGGGCAGCGAACGGATCGCCTCGAGGCTGCGCAGCAGCACGGCCACGTGCGTGTCGTGCTTGTCGGCCGGCTGGTGCAGGTAAACCACGCTCGGACGGCACGCCGCGAAAATCGCCTTCAGATCCGCCACCACGCCGGCGTGCCCGGATTTCTTCACCTCCGCGCTGGGATGCCCGAGCTGGAGCTGCAGGTTGTACTTCCCCAGCCGCGCCGCCGCGCGCTGTTCCTCGCGCCGCACGTCCATCATCTGGGCATCGGTCATCACCGCGTACCTTCCCGCCCGCGGCGAGCCGGCGCCATTCGTCACCGTCACGCCCGTGAAAAACTTGTCGGCCTTCCCGTAACACTCCGCCACCGCCGGGTAGGCGTTGATCTCGATGTCATCCTGGTGGGCGATCACGCAGAGGTGCGTCGTCCGCGCGAGCGCCACCGCCGCATCGCTGCCCGCCGGCACAAAAACATCAGCATCAGCTCTCGAGAACTTCATGGGAAGAGTTTGCCCACGGAACACACGGAATACACGGAATAAAATTCCCTGCTTCCGTGTGTTCCGTGGGCTAAAAAATCAGGACGCCGCGATAATCGCATCCATCGCGCCTTTCGCCGCCTCGATGCTCCGCACCAGCGCGAACTGCGTCCGGCACCGGTCCAGGTTGTGCCGCGGGTGCTTGATTTTGTAGTAGGTGTCGCCCTGCAGGTAATCCGTCAGGAAGCGCAGGCCGTTCTCGTAAGCCATCAGCTTCCCCGCAAAGCCGAGATGGGCCCGCTCAATGGCGTTAAGCACGCCGCCCACTTCCGAGGCGAGATACCCCTCAACCAGCGCGCGGAACGGCGGCAGCACCACGTGCATGTTCGCGGCGTTGGGATCGTCCTCATCCGTCGAGCTGGCCGACGTGCGGACCATTTCGCCAAAATCGTACAACGGCAGCCCTGGCATGATCGTGTCGAGGTCGATCACGGCCACCGTCTTCCCCGTGGCGTCATCGAGCATGACATTGTTGATCTTGGTGTCGTTGTGCGTGACGCGCTCGGAAATCTTCCCCTGCGCCAGCAGGTTCAGCAGCACGTCGGCGTCCGCCTCGCGGGAAAACGCGAAAGCAATCTCCGCCGCGACCTCGCCCTTCCGCCCCGCTGCGTTTTCGTTCACCGCTTTGCGGAAGTTCTCGAACCGGCTGCGTGTGTGGTGAAAATTTGGGATCGTCTCAACCAGCCGCCCGCCCGGCAGATCCGCCAGCTGCGCCTGGAATTCCCCGAACGCCGCCGCGACCGCAGTCGCTTGCGCCTCGGTCGTCACGCGATCCACGGTGTGGGCGCCTTCGATGAAATCGTACACCCGCCAGTAGCCGCCACCGGAATCCTGCGCGAACGCCCGGCCATCCTTGGCGGACACCAGCGTCAGCACGCGTTTCGCCGCCGCCTCGCCCGCCGCCGCCCGCACCTTCGTCGCGATGTGCGCGGTCACCCGCCGCACATTGTCCATCAGCCCGGGTACATCCTTGAAGATGCGGTGGTTGACCTTCTGAAAAACATAGCGGCGCGTCCCTACGCCCTCGGCAAACACCGCCGCGTAGGTCTCGTTGATGTGCCCGTTGCCATGCGGCGCAACGGACACCACCCGGCCGGGCAGCGGGAAGGCGGAAATAACTTCGTGAAATTCGGGCGGGACGACGGCGGAACTCATGCGGCAGGCGCTATTTCAAAGGTCAGCGGCCGTCTAGGCGCGAGGGTTTTCTCGGATTTGAACTCCTTTTGCCCGAAGCCCGTCAGCGCCAACCAGCGCAACTTCAGCCGGCCCCCCAGCACCGTCAGGGTCACTTTCGTCCGCCGGCGCGTCGGCGCGAGATCCACCGTGCCCCACGCCGTTCCGATGGACCAGAACCAGTTCACCTGCCGTTTGCTGGGGGCGAAGCTCAGGCCGCCGGTGACCGCGGAATAATGGAAGCCCGTGAGCGCCGGGATCAGTCCCCAACTGTTCATCGCCCGGGCGTAGTGGTGGCCGCACTCGGCCTCGTCAAAGGGGTTTCGCTTCCGGCCATCGTAGCGCGCCCGGATATCCCGGACTACTTTCAACGCCTCCCGCACCATGCCTTCCTGCGCGAGATGCAGTGCCACGCAGTATTCAAAGCCCGTCATGACCTCCGTGTAGTACGGAAACGGCCGTGCCGGGCGCCGCCCGCGGGGATACGACGCCATCAGCAGCGCCGTCTCGTCGCCGAGCACATAGCTGCGCATGTGGTTGAAATGCCCGTCAAAGCCGTGCCGCCGGTTGTGCGCGAGTACCGCGCGCAGCGCCTCGCGTTCATGCACCGGATCCAGCAAATGCCCGAGTCCTTCAAAATGTGCGTTCACCTGCCCCGCCAGCTGGTCCACCAGGCAGCCGGCGCCTAACTGGTAATCCGGCGCCGTCGCGCTTTTGCCTTCGATCCCGGACACGAGCCCCGTCCGTACCTTGTCCCAACTGCCCGGCGGCCGGATGTGCTGCTCATAATAATCGTCGTTGAACAGGTTCGCGTCCACCCACGCCCGGCCGCGCTCGAACAGGTCGCGGCACTTCACCGCAAATTTCCTTTCCCCCAGCGCCAGCGCCATTTCCTCCGCCGCGCGCAGCGCCCCGAGGTACCACGACGCCATCTGCGGGTTCGGCCCGAAATATTCCACGTCCATCGTGTTGTGCTGCGCCCCTTCCATCACGCCGTCCTGGTCCGCATCCCAGCCGCCCGGCAGCCACGCGAATTCCAGCGCCAATTTCGCCCGCGGCCAGAGTCCCTTCAGCCACGCCGTGTCGCCTGACAGCCGCCACTCGCGGTGCAGCTTGATCAGGCAGCCCATCTGCCCGTCCGCCGCCGCCAGCCCCCAGCTCGAGCCGACCTTGAGCGGCAGCGCCACGCGAAAGGTCATCAGCCCATCCGGCTGCGTCATGAATTCCGAAAATTCCGTCTCCCGCATCGACCGCGCCAGATCCGGGAACAGATGCGCCGTCGCATGCTCATAATTCCACACATGCGTGCAGCTGCCATGACAGCTTCCGCGCCGGTCGAAACAGCCTTCCCAGCCGTAGAATTTCCCGTCCGCCGTGCGGAAACAGGTCTGCGAGCGTAACGTCGAGAGGTTGAACAACGCCGCTTCGCGCACTTCCGCGGGCAGGTCGCTTTCCGTCACCCCGCGCACAAACGCCAGCGTCTCGCGCTCCAACGCCGGCCAGGCCTTCGCCGCGTGCACCGCCGCCGCCCAGGCGTCGGCAAATTGCGTCGTGTAGAAATTCCCCACGAGCGTGGGCGGCTCCGTCGCCGGCCGGCTCCACGTCTCACGGTTCGGAAAATGCCAGGCCATGACAAACTCCACCGTGCGTTCGCTCATCGCCGGCACCTCGATCGCCACCGCCAGCGAGCCCGTTGGCGTGTCATTTTTTGACGTCCGCGCCTCCAGTTTGCCATCCGCCGAGAAATCATCCCAGAAATCGAGCAGCGAGTCCGCGGGCCAGACAAAATCCTGCCAGCACGTCCGGTGCGTCACGCCTTTCTTCGCCGTCGTCGCCAGTGCCATCGTGCCCGACGCGACGTGCCCGCGATCCACGCCATCCGAGCTCATCGCCAACCCGCGCAACCCGCCCGCCTCGCGCCAGTCGTTGCGGTTGCCCGCCGCGCCCGCTGGAAACAGCCGCCCGCGGAAATCATCCAGCTTCTGCGCAAACCCGTCCGCCCCGATGAAATTCGGCAGCACCGCCGCCACCGCCGCGCTCACCGGCGCCCGCGAGGGATTGCGCAGCACCACACGCACGAGCGCGACCGGCAGGCTGCTGCGCGCGCTGTCGCCGGGGATAAACGGGTTGAAAACCTGCACCACGGCACTCACCGGCATGGCCTCGTCCGCCAGTTCCACCTGCGCCAGCGGATACGCCGCGCGAAACGTGCAGCGACGGAACCGTGGCAGGCCGGCCTGGCGCGTGGGCGAACCTTCCTCCCCTTCCCACTCACTCACCGGCAGCGGGCCTTCGAGCAGCCGCGTGACCGGCGCTTCGCCCCGCCGCGCCGCACGTACCGCAAAGAACGGCGCCGCCCCGCCCTGGCCCGACGGCGTGTAGTTCTTCGCCGGCCGGTTCATGATTTCCCAGTGACGCCACGCCCCCCACCCGGTGAGCGAGACCGTCCCGGTGCCAATGCCACCCACGGGCAGCGCGACCCGCGCCAGTTTACCGTTGGGATAGGACTTGAGGACGGGCCAGCCGAAGGGAGAATTTTTCACGGCAAAATTTGCGCGGGTGAAACAGCGGTGCTTCTTTTTTCCTGAGCCAGCGACCCGGGGCCATCAAAATAGTTGAGCCGGGTAGTCACCCGTCCGCACCCGTTCCGCGATCGCCGCCATGACGCGCGGCTTGTCTTCGCGGTAGGTCACCCCGAACCACGCGCTTCCCGTCGGCAGCACGCGCACCGCCGCCTCGTGGCGCGCAATCATCTCCGACACCGCCGCCGGCAGGTAAAACTCCGCCTTCAGATCGGTGCCGCGCGTGGCCAGAAACTCATGCAGCTGCCGGTCCAGTCCCCCAAACAGCGCCGGCGTGAAGCCCCAGCAGTTCATCGAGACCGTTTCCTGGCCGGAAAATTTCTTCTGCGGCTTGCCCGCCATAGTCTCGGCGGAGGCGGGCCCCACGTCCGCCGCGAGGATCCCCGTCTGCTCCGTGATGGACTCCAGCAACCCGCCGGGCCCCATGGCGCAAAGCCCACGCGCGACCGCGCCGTGCTCGGACAGCGTGTTGGCCATGGTGAACCCCACCATCGCAAACTGCGCCGCCATCGTGCGCGGCGTGCGATGGCCCGACATCGGGTCGAAGCCGCGCGGCGCCGCCGCCTCGCTGGTCAGAAATTTTGCCAGCTGCGCAAAAGAGTCCGCCCCGTAGAAATCGTCCGCATTGATCACCGCGAACGGCTCATGCACCGCCTCGCGCGCGCACCAGACCGCATGCCCGGTGCCCCAGGGTTTTTCCCGGCCCGCCGGCCGCGTGAACCCCGCCGGCAGCGCATCGGACGCCTGAAAAACGTAGTCCACCGCGATCCGGCCCGCGTACTTGGCGCCGATCTGCTCCCGAAATACGGCTTCGAAATCCCGCCGGATCACGAACACCACGCGGCCGAAGCCCGCGCGCAGGGCGTCAAACACCGCATAATCGAGCACGGTTTCCCCGGAAGGCCCGACGGGATCGATCTGCTTGAGCCCGCCGTAGCGCGAGCCCATGCCCGCGGCGAGAACGAGGAGCGTGGGTGACATCCAAGCCAAGCAGACGAAGTTGCCGCGCGCGGTCAATGCCTCAGGGGCAGGGTGGATCTTCGACCCGCCTTAGTTCGACCTTCCAACCTAAGGCAGGTTGAAGACCTGCCCTCCCCCGCGCTCCGCTAAACAATTGCGCGCCACCCTCTCACCCCCGACACTCCCCTCCTGATGCTGCCCCTCAATCCCCTGCTTTCAATGACACCCCTGCGGGCCCAGCGCGGCGTGCTGCGTCTCGCCGAAATGATCTGGTCCGACGCCCGCCCCCTCGCCGTCGAGGCCACCGCCTCCCGGCCGGACCACGTGGCGCTGGCCGTCGGCAAAAAAGCTCCGCGCCGCCTCGTGCGCGCCGGTGAGGCCTGGGGCCGGCTCTACGACCAGCGCTGGTGCAAGGTCACGATCCCTGGCAAAGCCAGCCCTGAGCGCAGTCGCAAAGGCGGCCACGCCGGTTCCTCGCGCTGGATGCGCTGGGACGAACAGGGCGAGGCCACGCTCTTTATCAACGGCACGCCGTTCTATGGTTTCGACGTCGCCCATCGCACCGTCGAACTTCCCGCCGGCGTGCGCGAGGTCTGGATCGAGTCGCTCTGCTGCCAGGCCGCGGTCTGGCACCCCGACGCGAAGGGCCTCGCCGAGAACGGCAACCTCTTCCGCGGCGCGTCGCTCCTCCGCCGCGACGAGGCCGCCTGGGCCGCATACCACGACCTCAACTGCCTCTACGATTATCTGATCGAGCTCCGCGCCCGGGAGCTCCCCGGCGTGCCGCGCGAACTCCAGGCCATGGCGCAACAGCCGCCGTTGATTGACGTCTCCCCGCAGTTTCGCCGCCTGCTGCGCGGACTCGACCTTGCGCTCGATGCCTTCGACACGTCCGGCGTGGACGCCCTGCGCCGCGCCCTGGCTGCGGTCTACCGCGAAATGAAGGACGCCGCGCCTTTCTCCCGCGCCGCGCTCACCGGCCACTCCCACCTCGACCTCGTCTGGCTCTGGACCGAGCAGGTCGGCGAGGGCAAGGCCGTGCACACGTTCTCCAACGTCAACCGGCTCATGGCACTCTACCCCGAGTTCCGCTTCGCCTACTCACAGTCCGCGAGCTACGAGGCCGTCGCCCGCCGCTCGCCCGAGCTGCACCGCGCCGTGAAGGCCCGCCTTCGCTCCGGCCAGTGGGAAGCCACCGGCGGCATGTACGTCGAGGCCGACTCCCACGTCCCGTGTGGCGAGGGTCTCGCCCGCGCGTTCACCATCGGCCAGGACTCGTTCAAGAAACTGACCGGCAAACTCTCGCGCGTGCTCTGGCTGCCCGACCTGTTTGGCTTCAGCGCCTGCCTGCCGCAGCTGATGAAGCTCAGCGGCGTGGATTATTTTTTCACGACCAAGACCACGTGGAACACCACCAACCGTTTTCCGCACTCCAGTTTCATCTGGCGCGGCGCCGGCGGCCACGCGGTCGTCAGCCACGTCACGCAAGGCGTGCAGTTCAACAACACGCTCGCCGTCGACCAGATCAATGCCTCCGCCCGCCAGAACCAGCAGGGCGACATTCATAACGAGGTCCTCATGCCGAACGGCTACGGCGACGGCGGTGGCGGCCCGAGCGAGGAAATGTGCGAGCGCGCCCGCCGGCTCGACGCGCTGCGCGGACTTCCCGCCCTGAAATGGGACCAGCCCGAGGCCTTCTTCGACCGCCTCGCATTGAAACGCGCCCAGCTCCCCGCCCTCGATGGCGAAATCTACCTCGAATACCACCGCGGCACGTTCACCACCCAGAGCCGCGTGAAGTCCCACTTCCGCGACCTCGAGCGCGCGCTGCAGGCCCACGAGGCCGCCCTCGTCGCCACGGGCGGCAAGCCCGGTGCCGACCTCGCCCACGCCTGGCGCCGGATGGTCTTCGCCCAGTTCCACGATTTCATCCCCGGCAGCTCCATTCCCGAGGTTTACGTCAAGGGCCTCCCGGAGCTGGCCCAACTCACGCGCGAGCAAACCAAAGCAGCGCTCAGGCAGGTGGAACGCATTGCCCCCAAGGCGTTGAAACGCCAGTCCGCGAACCAGCGCGTTGAGGGCAACACGCTCCACCTCTTCAACCCCCTCCCCCTCGCCCGCCGCTGCGTCGTCGCCGGCAAACTCGTCGACCTCCCCGCGCTCTCCGGCATCCGTTTCTCCGACGCCGTCGTCCGCACTTCCTCCTCCCTGCTCCTTGCTCCCTGCTCCGTCAGCGTGCCCTCGCGCACGCTGACCAACGGCCGGGTGACTGCTCGTCTCGCGGCGAACGGCGAACTCGCCGCGCTCAGCGTGGACGGCCGCGCCCTCGAGCTCTCCGCCGGTGCCGGCCGCCTGGTCGCCTACCCCGACCACGCCGCCAATTTCGGCCCGTGGGATATCGACCGCTCCACGCTTTCCCTCGGCCAGCCCGCCCACGGCCCCGTCAAAATCACCGCCGGCAAGAACTCCCTCTCCGTCACCCGCCAGCTCGGCGCGAAGAGCACCGCCACCGTGCGCTATTCGCTCGAACCTGGCGCGAGCGTGCTGCGGCTCACGGTCGAGCTCGACTACCAGGAGGAGGACTCGCTCCTGAAACTGCATTTCCCGACCGCCTACCGCGGACGCGAGGTCCGCTGCGGCACGCCGTTTGGCAGCGTGCTGCGTCCGCAGCTCGCCACCACGCGCGAGGCCGAGGCGATGTTTGAATGGCCGATGAGCCGCTGGGCCACCGTGAGCTCCGAAGGCGAACGCTCCGGCCTGTTCGCCCTGACCGAAAACAAATACGGCGTGAGCGTCCGCGACGGCGACCTGGCCGTCACACTGCTGCGCACCCCCCGCCACGTCGGCTTCGAGGACCACGGCCGCGCTTATCCCCAGCAGCTCAGCCGCCTGCCGAAACCCAAGACAATCTACACCGACCTCGGCCGCCACACCATCGAGCTCGCCGTTGGTTTCTACGACCTCACGGCCCCCCGCGCCGAGCAACCCGCCGCGCAGGCCGAGAACCTCTTCACCCCGCCCCTCGCCTACCGCGGCGTCCCCATCTCCTCCGCCTTCCGCGGCCTCGAAGGCGGCGAAACCCTGATTCCCCACTGGGCGAAGCCCGACACCCGCACGCGCTGGCTCCTCCGCCTTCACGAGGTCGGAGGCCAGCGTGGCACCGCGAAGCTCGCCCTCGCCCCCGGCTGGACCGCGCGGAAAGTGGACCTCCTAGGCAATAACCTCGGCGCCCCCCTGCGCGGCGGACGCCTCGCCTTCGCTCCGTACGAGATCGTGAGCCTGCAAATCAGCCGCAGCTAACTGGACCGAACTGAGCCAGGGAGATTCTAAATGAGAACGACCCGGATCCTCGCCCATATCTCGCTCGACGGCGTGATTGCGCCCGGCGGGCGGGGCGAACCCGCTGACTTCGAAACCGGCGGATGGATGGGCGCGTATCGTCATCCGGCGGGGGCCGCTGCCATCGTCGAGGCCCAGGGCCCGAGCTTCTTCTCCGACCGGGTGGACCGGCGGGAACTCGCCTTCGTCAGCTCGAAGGCCCTGCCCACGGGCGCACTCCTCAACACGTATCGCCACGTTGGATCGCTGCGCACCAAGTGAAAGCGGGCCCGGACACTGAAATCAGATTTTAATCGCGGATAGCACGGCAGACACGGATCAATCCCAAAACCTCGGATTGTCATTGCGAGGAAGCCCACCGGGCTGACGAAGCACTCCATCTGGGACTGAACCACCGCCTTTAGGAGGGATTGCCGCGTCGGTCCCGCAACCGCGGGACCTCCTCGCAATGACCATCAGGGGATTGATCCGTGTAATCCGTGGTAAAATGGTTCGGGAAATCGAAAAGAAAAAGGCGGGATCAGCGATCCCGCCCTACCGCAACTCCAGCTTTACCCGCACCGCGAGCTGCCCGCTCCGGCCGCGCTGGGTGAGCGCGAGGCGGGGCTGGGTTTCGCCGTGCAGCGTCGCCACGAGGTACTGCTCCTTGCGCTCCTGCATTACCTTTTTCCAGATGGGTTCCGCGAGGGGCAATTGTTCCACGACCGCCTCGATGCCTTCGCCCCAGGTCAACGTCGCACGGCCGCGGCGACCTTGGATCACCGCGCGGCGGTTCTTCGCGTCGAGCGTGATGGGCAGCGTAGTCGTCCAGTAAAACGTCACGCCTTCGCCCTGCTCGAGCGCCCAGTCGTCGGTGATCGTGAGTTCGGCCGGAGTCAGTGAGTCCCACGTCCGCGTCCAGCGCGTGAACCAGCCTTCCCAGCCGGCCTTCAATTCCATCGTGGCGTGAAAACGCGTCTCGTCGCCGCGCGCCTGCGGCGTGAGGTCGGCGAAGATCGGGTTGGCCGGACGCGGACGCGCCCCCGCGGCGATCGGTACGAGCATGTTGTGCCGTTGGCAGTGCTTGAGGACATCCGCGAGCGGGTTGCTGTAGTCGCAGCTGCCAAAGTCTCGCGCGAACGCATCGCCGGCGAACTCCAGCACGAACGAGCCCTTGTCCTCGTGCGTGTGCGACGCCCCCGACTGGTTGCCCATCAGGAAGAGCTTTACCCATTCGCCCCCGAGCTTCCGGTGTGACGCCAGCTGGCCGATCTTGGGCATTTCCACGAGCGGACGAAACTCCGGCCCCTTCGCCGGCACTTCGCGCAGGAGGTTCTGCGCGAGCAGCGTCATGGGCTGGCCGCCCGTCCGCGCGACGGACTTGCGGAAGACCGTCACCCAGTGCGAATCCGGCATGAGCCACGCGAGGAACGCCGCGCCTTCCTGCGGGATGTACTGCGCGTCGCAGATCAGGATCATCTGCAAATCATCCGCCGTGCTCGCCAGCACCTCGGCCATCTGCGCCGTGGCCCGTATCGCCGGCGGGATCAGCTCGCGCGAAACTTTGCCGCGCGCCCGGGCATAGTAGTAGCAAGTGATCATCGCCTGCCGCGCCGTGAACGTGAAATACATCGGTCCCTCGGTGTAGCCGCCGTCGGGCAGCAGAATCTTCGCGAGGTTGTCGTACAGGTCCGCCAGCGCGAGGTCAGTGTACGGCGCGACGCGCGACGCCGCCGGCTTCGGATAGGGATCCCAGCGCGCCGGCATCGTTTTTTCCAGCACCAGGTAGGCATACATCCGGCCCGGCATGAACCACGCCGTCTGGTTGCACCAAAACAGATACTCCCACCACCAGGTGTTGTAGTTGTTGGTGCCCTGCCCTTCCTCCGCGAGTCGGCGGAGAATCAGCTGCCGGCCGTAGTCGGTAAACCACTCGCCGCACAAATCGAGAATCAGCGCGCAGTCGTACATTACCAGGCTCGGCACAAACGCCCGATGCTCCCACTTGCAACCCGGCAGCCAGCTAAGAAAGGACGGGTCCCACCGCGTGCTGTGCGCGAGGCACATCGCGTACCGCGCCGCCAGCCGGCCGAGCGTCTTGTCGCGAAACAGCACCGACGCCTGCGCGGCGTTCGCGCCGTGCGTCAGCAGGTGTTTGCCCGTGTCGCGCTCGCGGCTGAAACGCGTGTCATTCCAAAAATTGACGTACTCCGTCGTCATCTTCTCCGGCACCAGCCGCCGCGCGTCTTCGGCCTGTTCCCACAGCGGTGACGCCTTCGGCCCGCCGCCTTTCGCCACCGCGGCCCGGGCCTCCGCCAGTTCCGCCCCCGTGAGGTGCAAGCCGTAGGCGGGTTCAAACGCCGGCTCAAAGCTCTCGGGCTGGAGATAGTCCTCCCAGCGCTCATCAAATCGCGCCACCTGCCGCAGGTAACGCTCGAGTTGCCCGCCGTGCTGCAGGCCAATCCAGTTCAGCCAGCCCACGACTCCGACCATCTGCCGCGAATCCACGTAAATCTCCAGCGTCAGCGCCGTGATCCGCCGCGCCCCGCCGAGTGGCAGGAGCAGCTCGCGTTTCTGGTGGGCGAAGGGCGTGCTGAGCATCCGGCGCTCTCCCGCATCCGTCCCGGCAACCAGCGCCACGCGGGCGCCTGGCGGCGCCATCAGCGAAAACATCAGCGTCTCGTAGTCTCCGCAATTGAGGTCAAGCGTCCGGCTCATCTGCAGCGCGGGCGTCGCGGGATCCGCCGGCGCCCGCTGCCACTCGTACTGCACCCACGCCCAGCGTTGCGCGACCTGCAGCCCCTCGGCGCCGCCATCGTGCACGGTCCATTTGGGCAGGCCGCTCAGCGTTTCGTCGAAAAACGCCTCAAAGATGGCCTCGGCCGAGTTGATGGGGGTGAGCTGCATGTCGCGCCGCGGAAATTTTCATTTCTTTTCACTAGTGGCGAGCGGCGAGTTGCGCGTAGTCTGGCCCCGTCCGTCTCCGCCTTATCCCTCAGTCCCTTCGTCCCTCAGTCCCCCTCATGGCCGACCAACCCATCCGTTACGGCATCATCGGTGCCGGCGTCATCGCGAACTACATGGCCCGCGTCTTCACCGAGGGCCGCGGCTCCACCGCCGTCGCCATCTCCGACGTGAATGCGGAGGCCGCCGCCAAGCTCGCGGTCGCCGCAGGTGGCGTGAAAAAAATCTACGCCGACTATCACCAGCTGCTCGCCGACCCGGAGGTGGACGCCGTGTACATCGCCACCCCGCCGTTCCTGCACAAGCCGATGACGATCGACGCCCTGCGCGCCGGCAAACACGTGCTCTGCGAGAAACCCTTCATGCTGAACCAGGCCGAGGTGCGTGAGGTCAGCGCCGTGCAGAAGACCGTGCCGCAGCTCAAGGTCCTCTGCGCCTCCTCCCGCTACCACGACGCCGGCATCGCCCTGAAGGCGCGGGCCATGGTCGCCCAGCGCGAACTGGGCGAGCTCTACCACGTCTCCTACACCCAGGTCACCGGCGCGCCCAAGCCCGGCACAACGTTGCCCCCGTGGCGCAACAATCCGGCAAAAAACGGCGGCGGCATGACCTACGACTGGGGTCCGTATGACCTCGACTGGCTCAGCTGGGTGCTCGGCGACCTGTTCCGGCCGCGCGTGGTGTTCGGCACCCTGGGAAATTATTTTCCGCTCACCGCGGAGCGCGTGCCGCCCTGCCTCGACGTGGACGGCCATTACTGCGCCCAGATCATCTGCGAGAGCGGCCTGACCATCCTCTGGGAACGCCGCGCCGCCGAGCACGGCCCGGCCCGCCACACCATCGAGCTGCGCGGGAAAAAAGGCGGCCTCGACACGTATTTCATGCCGATGCCCGAGAAACCGGGCCTGCAGCACTACGCCTACGTCGGCACCGATGAGCTGAAGACCACAGTGCTGCCGGACGCCCCGCCCAATTGGGACGACGCCATCGTCCATCCTATCCGCGAGCTCACCGCCGCCATCCGGGAAAACCGCGCGCCGTCCAACACCCTCGAGGACAACGTCCGGATCCATGGCGTGATCGACGCCCTCCTCACTTCCGCCAAGACGCAACAGGCGGTGAAGGTCGTCACGTAAGCACCGAAGTTGAAAGTTGTGGGTTCAACGTTGAAAAACCGGGCAGCGAAAACCGGCACGCACACTTAGAAACCACTTCTTCGCGCTGGAGCTTTCCGGCATTCAACCGCTTTCAATTTTCACCTCGCAACTTTCAACCGGCGCCGCCCCATGCCCCTCCCCAACCCGCTTTACCTCTTCAACAACCACTTCGCCGGGCACCGTCGCAATTATCCGTACCACACCCGGCTCGCGATTGCCGCGGATCTGGGCTTCGACGGGTATGAGCTGCACCCGATCGAGCCCAACGACGACAAGTCCTGGGACGAGGCCGCCGCCGCGTTCAAGGCTAGCGGGATCAGGCACGCCGGCATGTACGTCGTCGCGAAGGGCGCGACCGACGCGGAGTTCCCCGCGATTGACGCCGAGATCGAGCGCACGCGCCGCATCATCGAGCGGCTCCACGCCATCGACCCTCATGCGTTCCTGAATTTCACCGTCATGAGCAATCCCGCCGGCACGAGCCCGCCGGACTACCGTGAGGCCGGTTCCGCCAAGGCCGAGCTGCGTCACTGGGAACGCACCGCCCGCATCGTGCGCGCGGCCGATGACGAACTCGCCGCCCGCGGCATGAGCGGCAACCTCTACAACCACGTCTGGTTCATCATCGACACCCCGGCCGCCGAGCTTCGCGTGCTGCAGGACGCCGGCGCCAAGGTCATCCGCCCGGGCGTGGCGATCTTCCATTCCCACTTCCACCTCGGCGTGCCCGACTTTCCCGCGCTGCTGGCCACCCCCGGCATGGAGCGCATCGGCTATTTCGCCGTGCTCAACGGCTGGCCGAAACCCGCCGAGCCGTTCCGCACGCGCCCGCTCGACGACGGCAACATCGACCTCGCCGCCGCCCTCGGCCTGCTCTGGTCCAAGGGCTACACCGGCCCGATCGTCTCCCAGGCCTACGACCTCGGCGGGGACCCCTACGAAACCGCCCGGCGCGCCCGCGATTACATTCGTGATGTCCACGCCCGCTTCCTCCGCAACCCGGCCCTCAATCCGGCAACACCGTAGGTTGCATGCTCGCACGCAACGTTGCGCGCCAGCGCGCAACCTCCCTCGGATTCCCGACGTTTGATCATTTTTGATTCACCCCTCCGGATTCAAATGCCTTCATCTTCGTGCCTTCTTGTGCCTTTTCGTGGCCAATCCGTACCGCTCCCATGAGCCCCATTGTTAAGGTCGAAATCGGCCGCTTCGACTATGCGGTGGCGGGTGAGTTCAAGTTCTTCGCGCCCGGCCCCGATGGCCGTGTCACCCGGCCCAGCGTGCTCGTCCGCCTGACCGATGCCGATGGCCGGACCGGCTGGGGCCAAGCCGTACCCGTGCCGGCGTGGACCTACGAGACGGTCGAGACCGTGCGCACCACGTTGCAGCATTACCTCGCACCACTACTGCTTGGACGCGACCCCGCCGACTTCGACGGCCTCCACGCCGCGATGAACACCGCGATCCGTCCGGCGTTTTCCACCGGCCAGCCGCTGTGCAAAGCCGCCCTCGACCTCGCTTGCCACGATCTCGCCGGCAAACAACGCGGCGTACCCGCCTGGCAACTGTTTGGTCCGCCCGATGGCGCTCGTTCCTCGCTCACCCTCAGCTGGACGGTCGCCTCGCCGAAGCCCGCCGTGATCGAGCAGCAGCTCACCGAGGGTCACGCCCGCGGGTACCGGAATTTCAACATCAAGGTGGGTTACCCGCAGTCTGCTGAGTATGACTTGGACCTCGCGCGCCGGGTGCGCGCGTTCGCGCCGAAAGGTTTTCTCTGGGCTGACGCCAACACCGGCTACACTCCCGAACAGGCGCTCGCGATCGCGCCCAAGCTGCGCGCCGCCGGCGTGGATGTGCTGGAGTCGCCTTTGCCGCCCACCGCAATCCGCGGCTACCAGGCGCTGAAAAAGCAGGGCGCACTTCCCGTCCTCATGGACGAAGGCATCGTCGGACCCGAGGTCGCCGCCGAGTTCATCGCACTCGACCTGATGGACGGCATGGCCCTGAAACCCGCGCGCAACGCCGGCCTCCGGCCGTCCGTGCAGATCGTCAACCAGCTCCGCGCAGCCGGGTTGATGATCCTCGGCTCGGGCCTGACCGACCCCGATTTTTCCCTCGCCGCCGCCGTGCAGCTCTACGCGTGGGCCGGGCTCACGGCGCCGTGCGCGCTCAACGGTCCGCAATTCCTCGTCGACTCGCTGGTGGGCACGACGCTCGCGCCCAAGCACGACGTGCTCACCGTGCCGACCGCACCCGGACTCGGCCTTACCCCGGATGACCGTGCCGCAGATTGCCTTGAGCGCGTGGCCGCGCTCTGATCCGCCCTCCGCTGGATGTTATCTTCCCACCCACGTCTCCGCCTGCTGCTGAAATTTTCCGCGGGCCTGGTCGCCGTCGCCGTTGTGCTCACGGGTTTCATGGTCGCGACCGCCGCCCTCTTCCGGCCCGACCTCACGCACCGTCCGGCCATGCCCTCGGCCGCGGAAGCCAGCGCCGCGCAAACCGCCCGCGCCGCCCGGGTTGATCCCGACCACCCCCAGGTTATCTGGCGCGATGTCAATTATGCCGAGGGCGCGCGCGCTGCGTGGTGGCCGAAGCACGAGTCGCCCATCCTGGCCGAGCTTGTGCACGAGGGCAAACTGCCGCCCCTCGCCCAGCGCGTCGGCCCGGAGCCGCTGGTGCTGGGGGGCGTGGATGGACTCGGCCGCTACGGCGGCACTTGGCACCGCGTGGCGATCAACCCCGAGGATCTGGAGGGTATCATCCCCACCCGCCTGTCCTACGTGTCGCTCGTGCGCTGGTCGCCGGAGGGTTATCCGGTCGTGCCGCATCTCGCCAAATCCTGGACCGTGTCGCCCGACCAGCGCGTGTGGACGTTCACCCTGCGCCGCGGCCTGCGTTGGTCCGACGGGCATCCGTTCACCGCCGGCGACATCATGTTCTGGTGGCAGCAGGAGGTGCTCTACTTCAAGTCCGACACCCTCACCGATCCCAGCTTCATGCGGCAGTCCGGCAAACTCGGCCAGATCGAGCAGCTGGATGACCTCACGCTGCGCTTTAGCTTTGCCGAGCCCAACGGCCTATTCCTCGAGAAGCTCGCCAGCGCGGTGGATTATTTCCGCCCCGCGCACTACCTGAGGAAATTTCACCCGGCGTTCGGCGACCCGCAGTTCATCGCCGACACGATGCGGGCGATGAACCTCCCGAGTCCCCAGGCCGTCTACAAGCGCATCCAGCACCGCCTCAATCCGGAGCATCCGCGCCTTTGGCCGTGGATCTACTGCGACTACCGGCCGTCCGCGCCGCAGGCGCTCGTGCGCAACCCGTACTATTTCGCCGTCGACCCCGCCGGCAACCAGTTGCCCTACCTCGACCGGGTGCTGATTGACGTGAAGGACCAGGCCGTGATTTCCGCCGCCGCCACCGGCGGGGAAATCTCCATGCAGCTCCGCCACCTCACCTTCGAGGATTACACCCTGCTCGCTTCCGAGGCGCCGCGCCGGGGTTACCGCCTGCTGCACTGGTACAACGCCACGCGCACCATGGCGCAGATCAGCCCCAACCAAAACCGCCTGGTCGATCCGGCCCGGCCCGAGACGGCGTGGAAGCACCGCCTGCTGAATGAAAAAACCTTCCGCCAGGCGCTGTCGCTCGCGATCAACCGCCCGGAGATCATCGCCGCGGTGTACAACGGTGTCGGCGAGCCCGCCCAAAATTCCCCGGGCCCCGACTCGCCGTACGGCCACGAACGTCACTTTCACTCGTTCACTGCCTTTGATCCCGCCCGCGCCAACTCGCTGCTCGACGGCCTGCGGCTCGCGCACCGCGACCGGGAGGGCTTCCGGACTTTTCCCGACGGCTCGCGCATGACGTGGTTCCTCAACCTCGCGAGCAGCTTCCCCCCGGACGCCGCCCAGTTTGTGGCCGACCAGTGGTCCCACGTGGGACTCCGCACGATCGTACAGATCCATGTCCGCACACTCTGGCAGGTCGAGCAGGCCGGGCTGGAGCATGATTTTACCTTCTGGCCGGGGCTGGAGGAATTCATGCCGATGCTCGAGCCGCGCTATTACGTGCCGGTCAACGGCTCATCGTTCTTCGCCCCCGCCTGGGGCCGTTGGTACCAGCACGGCGGCCTGCAGGGCAGTCCCGAGGCCACCCGCCCCGGACTCGAGGCGCCGCCGCCCGGCCATCCGGCCCGCCGGGCCATGGAGCTTTACGATCTCGCGCAGACCGCGCCCACCGCCGCCGCCCGGGTGGACTACTTTCGCCAGATTCTTGATCTCGCCGCTGAAAACATCTGGTCCATCAACATCGCCACCGCCCCGCCCGGGCTCGTCGTGGTAAAGGACGGCTTCCGCAACGTCCCGGTTCGCGCGCTCTCAGGCTATTTCTACATGACGCCGGGCAACACCGGCCTCGAAACGTACTTCTGGGACACGCCGAACGACACACCCGCCGCCGTAGCGCAGATCAAGCACTCCATCGCCGAGCCCTCGCTGCTGCCCCGCTCCGCCGCCGGTCGCGCCGCCGCGGCGGCTTCCGGTTCCACGGCCGGGTCCTGGATCCTTTGGGCGCTTTCGCTCGGCGCGGTGGTGGCCTTTGGCTTTGTGGCCGCGCGCCACCCGTTCCTCTGGCGGCGCGTGCTCGTGCTGGTCCCCACGCTCCTGGTGATCTCGGTCATCGTCTTCACCATCGTCCAGCTGCCGCCGGGCGATTTCATCACTTCCAAGACCCTCGAGCTCTCGCTCAACGGCGATGCCAACGCCGGCGCCCAGCTGGCGGATCTCCGCAAGACCTTCCGTTTCGATGAGCCCGCCTGGTCCCAGTACCTGCACTGGATGGGCTTTTCCTGGTTTGTGCACTTCGACCCCGCCGACACCGGGCTGCTGCAGGGCAATCTCGGCCGCTCCATGGAGAGCAGCCTGCCGGTGAATGAAATCCTCGGCGACCGGCTGCTGCTGACCTTCGTGATCTCGGTGCTCACGATCCTGTTCACCTGGGTCCTCGCGATTCCCATTGGCATTTACTCCGCGGTGCGGCGCTACACCTGGGGCGACTACGGGCTCACCCTGCTCGGTTTCATCGGCATGTCCGTGCCACCGTTCCTGCTCGCGCTGGTGCTGATGTGGGCGAGCACGGAGTATCTCGGCATCAGCGTTTCCGGCCTCTTCAGCATGCACTACGCCGCCGACCCCGCCTGGTCCTGGGGCAAGGTCGTGGACCTGTTCCAGCACGTCTGGGTGGCCGTCATCGTGCTCGGCGTCGGCAGCACCGCCGTGATGGTGCGCGTGATGCGCGCCAACCTGCTCGACGAGCTGAAAAAACCCTACGTCGTCGCCGCCCGCGCCAAGGGCGTACGGCCGCTCAAGCTCCTCCTGAAATATCCCGTGCGCATCGCCCTCAACCCCTTTGTCTCCAGCTTGGGCGCGTTGTTTCCAACTCTCATCTCCGGGGGCGCCATCGTCGCCCTCGTGCTCAGCCTGCCGACGATCGGGCCGATGCTGATGCTGGCCCTGCTCAACGAGGACACTTACTTCGCCGCCTCGATGCTCATGATCCTGAGCGTGCTCGGCGCCGTCGGCACGCTGCTGAGCGACCTGCTGCTGCTCTGGCTCGACCCGCGCATCCGTTTCCAGGGAGGGCGCCGATGAATGCCTCCACCGCACCCATCGTTCCCGCCGCGCGTCCCGAGTCGGTCCGCTCGCCGTGGGACCTCACCATCCGCCGTTTCGCCCGGCACCGGCTCGGCCTCGCCGCGTTCTTCCTCCTCTGCCTGTTCTACCTCATGGCCATCGGCTGCGAGTTCTTCGCGCCGATCACGCGCGAGTGGCGTGACCTGCGCCACTCGTACTGTCCGCCACAGCCCGTCCACTTCTCGTTCGCCGAAGGCCTGCACACGGGTGCGATGCGGCGGCTCGACAACCCCGTCACGTTCGCGCGCACCTACCTCGAGGATGCCAGCGTGTCGGTTCCGCTCGGGTTCTTCGTCCGCGGCGAGCCTTACCAACTGCTCGGTTTTATCCCGCTCGAGCGGCATTTCTTCGGCGTGGATCGCGCCCAGCTCGCCGCCCTGGGCCGCGGCACCGACCCGGACGCCGTGTTTTACCTGCTCGGCGCCGACAAATACGGTCGCGATGTCCTCTCCCGCCTCATCTACGGTGCGCGCATCAGCCTTTCGGTCGGGCTCATCTCCATCGTGGTGACCTTTTTCCTGGGCATCGTGCTCGGCGGTATCTCGGGCTACGTCGGCGGCGGCTGGGACAACCTCATCCAGCGTGGCATCGAGGTGATCAACGCCCTGCCCCAGCTCCCGCTCTGGCTCGCCATCGGCGCGATCTTCCCGGCCGACTGGTCGCCACTCACGGTTTATTTCTGCGTCACGGTCGCGCTCAGCCTCTTCAGCTGGACCGGCCTCGCCCGCGTGGTCCGCGGCAAGATCCTCGCCTTGCGCGAGGAGGATTATGCGATGGCGGCGCGCTTGCTCGGTGCCAGCCACGCCCGCGTGCTGTTCCGCCACCTCGTGCCCGGCTTCGCCAGCCACATCATCGTCACGCTCACGCTATCCGTCCCCGGCATGATCCTTGGTGAAACGGTGCTGAGTTTCCTCGGACTCGGTCTGCGCCCGCCCATCGTGAGCTGGGGCGTAATGCTGCAGGACTGCCAGAACCTGCAGACCGTCGGCCACTACCCGTGGCTGATGGCCCCCGCGCTGTTCATCATCCTGACGATCCTCGGCTTCAACTTCGCCGGCGACGCCCTCCGCGACGCCGCGGATCCGTACAGCGACCGGTAGTCCAAGGCAGGTCGGGACTACGACCCGCCTTTTCCGACGTAAGTGCGAGCGAACCCGCGACCAACAAGGCGGGTCAAAGACCCGCCCTACTTTACTTGCTCTTCTCCAGCTTCGCGTAATCGCAACCGATGAACAGCCCGTCGGGGCCCGCGAACTTGCGGCGGTATTCCTCCTGCGGGGCGATCTGGGTCGCCGCGCTCTGGTAGTGGAACTGCAGTGCCCGCCGGCGCAGGTCGGAGTTGTTCACCGGCGTCTCGTGCGGCAGCAGACCGTGGAAAATCAACACGCCGCCGGGTGGCAGCTCGATCGGCACCGCGTCGGCGGGATTGATTTCCTGGGTGATAATCTCGCAGTCCACCTTAGACCACTCGTGCTTGCGCGGTCCCTGGCGATGACCGCCGGGGATCACGTGCATGCAGCCGTTGGCCACCGTCGCCCGGTCGAGCGCGATCCACACGCCGCAGACACCGTCGAACCGGTTGACTTCAAAATACGCGAGGTCCTGGTGCCAGGGTTTCTCTGCCCCGCCGTTCGCCGGCTTGCACAGGGCCATGCTCGAGTAGGGCCGGAAGCCCTCGCCGAGCACCGCCGCCAGCAGCGCCTGCAGCCGCGGATGCTGGTGCGCGAGGAAGTCGTAGATCGGCAGCTCTTTCGCGTAGGAATGAAATTTCCGGATATTGTCCGCCAGCTCGTCCAACCGGTCTGGCCGCGCCTCGTACGTGCCCTCGACCTGGAAATGAAAATCTGACGTCCGGCTTTTGAAAAGCATGCCGCGGCCGTTCTTGATCGCCTTGCCGTACGTGCCGATGCCGCCGACGTGCTCCGTCAACGCCTCGTTGAACGCATACTTGTGCACCAGCTGGTTGATGCCGTCCGACGCCTCCTTCACTTCCTGCGGCGTCAGCACCGACGTGAACGCGAGATAACCTTCCTCGTGGTACCGCTGGACCATCGCGGCGTCGGGCCGGTCCGGCAGCGTCGCATAGATCGCGGGTAATTTCGCGGCGTTCATGGCGACCCCTGTTCAAAACCGAACCGACCAGCTTGTCACGCCCGCCGTGGCCGTGAGCGGAAGTTTCCGCACCCCGCCTTCATCCGGCACGCCGGCGATCATGATAAAACCCGTCTCGCCTTTCGGCCGCAGGAGTTTCCCGGACAGCGTGCGCGTCCGCGCCTCCCACTGCACGTCCGCCAGCTCGCGTCCGCCGCTCTGGTGAAAACTTGTCCCCACCGGCCAGGGGTGCGGCCGCGGCCGGCGCAGCACGACCAGCTTCACCGCCGGGCCGTGGAAACCGATATCCAGCAACCCCGGACCCGATTCCTGAATCGGATGCGCAAAATCACCGGGATGTCGGTAATCCCCCGCCGGCCGCTGCGCCCGCGGGATTTCACCGAGGAACTGGCCCGACCAGAATTCGTAGGCCCAAAATTTAGCGTCCGCCGGCAGCCCCAGCCGCGTCAGCTCCACCTGGTAGCGCCGCGCGAGATTCACCCCCGAGCCGATCTCGGTTGGCGGTTCCGTCCAGTTGACGACCGCCACGAGCGTCCATTCGTCCCAATCCGTGCGCACCGGCAACACCCAGAGGCTGGCCCCCGCCGGCTCGCGCTCGCTGGGTGACTCCAGCGCGATCAGCGCCGCGGTCTTCGGGTCCGTTTTCTCCTTCGACTTGATGAGGGTCAGGTACGGCAGCGTGCCGGTCTTGATCGGATGAAACAAATCCACGGGCCGGGCCGGCGTGTTATTCGGCGGCAGCGTGGCCAGCAGCACCGCCCAGCGGTCCTCCGGCAGCACGGTCAGGTCGTCGCCAATGTCCACGTGCCCCGCCCCCATGAACGTGATCGTCGCGCGCAGCCGCGCCTCCTCCAGCGTGCCGGGCAGGCCGACGACGAAACACGACGGCTGCTGCAGTGCCCAGCGGGACTTGAACAGGTGGCAGGCGTAGCTCGTGTACACTTCCCTCAGGTGACGCCACCCAAGCCCCGTGTTGCCCGTGTCCAGGTTTGCGTAGTTCACGCCCGCGATTCCGGCCGCAGCGAGATCCGTGCCCGAGCAATCGATCATCAGCGCCTTTTCGCCGGTGGAATCGAGGGCCTCCTGCGCGATGCGAAAGGCCGTTCGCACCGCCTCGCGCGCCCGCGGGTTGACCTGCCGCGGATCGTGCCGCCCGCGGAGCTTCTCGCCCGTCACGATGCCCGCAAAATCCCATTTTACATAGCGCACGCCCTGCTGCGCCAGCGCGGTGAAGTTTTCCCGCAACCACTCCTGCGCCCCCGGATGCGACACATCCAGCGCGTACACCGGACAGAACGGCTCCCAGAACCAGTGGTAATTGACGAACGGCTTCCCATCGGCACCGCGCAGCAGCCACTCCGGATGCGCCTTCGCCACCGGATGCGTGTCCGCCACGCACAGCACGCCCACCCAGACCCCGAGCTCGAACGTCTCCTTCCGCAACTCGCCGCTCAGCCAGCCGAGACCGTGTGCAAAACGCTCGTTGGTCTCGAAGTACGTCGGGATGTTGTCCTTCTCCCAGCCGAGATCGAGCTGCAGGTACTTCAGCCCGAGTTGGTCGAGGTGACGCGTCCGCGCCGCGCGCGCATTCGCGAGCACGTTTTTTTCGCTCACCCCGAGCCGGTACGGATACCAGCTGCACCAGTTCGCGAGCGGCGGCGGCGGCGGGGCAAAGCCGTTGCGCGCCTGGATCCGGTCACCGTGCGCGTCGAGCAGCGCCTGCGGGTCCGGCCCCGCCTCGAGTACAAAATCACCCAGCGCCAGCGTCTCACCCGGCTGGACCGGATAATCCCCGCCATCAAAATCCACCGTGAACCGGCGGAACGGCGGCACTTTCACGGGCCGGGTGATTTTCGTTCCGCTGGCGCTAGCCACTTTCACCCCTCCGTCCACGTTGTTGGTCCCCGACACCAGCTTCCCCGCCGCCGGTTTCATCCGGCCCGTCAAATTCGGCAGCCACCGGTCCACTGTTTCGAAGCCCACCAGCAGCCCGCTTCTCGTGGCCGGGTTATAGAAGACCACATGGTTCTGGGAGACGAATCCGCCCACGGTGCCGTCCAGTGCCTTGAGCTGGTCGCTACCCGTCACCATCTGCCGCGGCGTGCGCACCCGGCCCATGTAGGCATTCTGTTCCAGGATCCTCACCGCATCGGGCTTGGGTCCGAGCGCGAGCCGCGCGCATTCGAAGAGCGTCACCTGGTTCACCGCCACCGCCTGAGTGGCCAGATTGTGCAGGCTGCTCGTGATCCGGACCCGACCGGACATTTCCTGGTCAAATACCTGCCGTAGCTCCACCTTTCCACTGCGCCACGTGGCCGTGCGCTGCTTCGCGGAGCCCTTGATCCCGACGAAGCGCAGCGGGGCGGTCCGGCCGTCCAGCGTGAGCTTGGGCCCGCCTGGCCCCGCTTCAAATCCACCCGCGGCCCACGTAATTTTCCCCGCCTTAATGGTGATTTTCATGGCTAAGAGGGGCGCCGGCCGTTCCGCGTCGATTTCACTTAATAAGTGAAAACGACAGGGCGGGGCGCGGGCAGTGGGGTGTGGGCGATCAAAGCTTCACTTCCTTGCCGCCGTTCGCGCTGCTCTCGTTAGCGGCCTCGATGAAGCGGATGATCTCGATCGTCTCCTCCGGATCGATCGGCGTCGCGCCGCCGTGGAAGAACGCGAGGAACGCCTCGCTCAGGCTGGCGTAGAACGGCTTGGTCTGCGCCTGCACGTTCACCACCGCGGTGTTTTTTTCAAAGTGCACCAGCCCGAGCATCTCGTAGTTGCCGGTCCGGTTGCCGCGCACCGTGCCCAGACGGCCGTCCGCCCAGCTGCCGGTCGCCACGTCGTAGTCCTTGTTCGAGACGCAGCGCACGCTCTGGCAGCCGCGGCCCATCGTGGTGAACAGCATTTCCACAGCGTGGATGCCGTACCAGTACAGACCCGGATTCGTCGGCTCGTGCGCCGCGGCGCCACAGAAGTCCGCGCCCTTGACCGTCGGGCGCGTCTCGGGCGTGACGACTTTCACCAGTGCCTCACTGAAGCGCAGCGAGGACGACGAAAACAGTTTCACGTTGTGCTGCTTCGCCGTGGCGAAAATCGCCTTCGCGTCCGCCGTGCTAACCGCAAAGGGCTTGTCCATGAACACCGGCTTGCCGAATTTCGCGATCCGCGCGAACTGGCCGGGATGCGTCCGGCCGTCGAGCGACGTGAGCAAAATCGCATCGCAGGCCTCCGCCACCGCCTCGGGGCTGTCCACGATCGTGACGCCGAACTTGTCGCGCAGCTCGGCGGTGTAACCGGGGATGCGGCTGATGCTTGAGTGAATGTCCGGCGATCCGCCGGGCCAGGCCACTGTCACGCGCGCGCCCTTCAACGCCAGCTTCGAGGCCGGGTTGTTAAAGATGTCGCTGAAAACGAGCACGTGCGAGGTGTCGAGTCCGATGATGCCGATTTTCAGGTCGCCGGTGGGGTTCATGCCCCGCGACACTGCGAGGCCGGGCGCGGCGGTTCCAGCGCAGAGTGTGCGCGTATTCTGTATTTTCATCCGGCCGCGTCCTGTGCACACTCCGGCACTCCGATGTCTCCCGCCACCCCTACTCGCCCTGAGCCTGTCGAACGGGCCACCCCACTGCCGCGCATCCGCCTGCTCGCCACCGGCGGCACCATTGCCGGCGCCCAGACCGGAGGCTCGCGCAGCTACCAAGCCGGGGCGTTCTCGATCGACGCCCTCATCCAGGCCGTCCCGCAACTCGCCACCCTCGCCCGGCTCGAGGTCGAACAGGTCGCCGCGCTCGGCAGCCAGGACATGAACGAGGCCATCTGGCTGAAGCTGGCCGCGCGCGCGGAAGCCGCCCTCGCCGACCCCGACATTGCCGCCGTCGTCATCACCCACGGCACCGACACCATGGAGGAGACGGGTTATTTCCTGAACCTGACCGTGCACAGCCCGAAACCGGTCGTGCTCGTCGGCGCGATGCGCCCCGCCACCGAGATCAGCGCGGACGGCCCGATGAACCTCTACAACGCCGTCGCCGTCGCGGCTTCACCCGACACGCGCAACCGTGGCGTGCTCGTCGTCGCCAACGACGAGATCCATTTCGCCCGCGAGGTCAGCAAGACCAACACCACCCAGGTCGGCACATTCAAGGCCTCACACCGCGGCCTCGCCGGCCTCGTCCATGCCGGCCGGCTGCACCTCTACGCCCCGCCCGTGCTCCGGCACACCACCGCGAGCGAGTTTTCCCTCACGGGTCTCCCGGCGCTGCCGCGCGTGGACATCGTCTATGCGCATGCCGGCATGGGCCGCGAGCTCATCGACGCCGCCGTCCGCGCCGGCGCCAAGGGACTCGTCATCGCCGGCGTCGGCGACGGTAACCTGAACGAGGCCGCGCTGACCGCCACGGCGGCCGCTGCGCGCGCGGGGGTGGCCGTGGTCCGCAGCTCGCGGACCGGCGGCGGCGTGGTGGAGCGCAACATCGAGGTGGACGACGACGCGCTCGGCTTCATCGCCTCCGACGAACTCAACCCGCAGAAGGCCCGCGTGCTGCTGATGCTCGGCCTCACCCGCACCACCGACCCGCGGGCGCTACAGGAGTTGTTTTTTACGTATTGAGGCGGGGCAAGTCCCCGCGCCTGCCTGGGAAAGCGCAGCCCGTGCGTTGAGCGTGGCTCGCCAGGCAATTACCGTGACGGAATGCGGTCACATCCCGTACCCGCCCACCCTAGGGTCGAGCTGAACCCGCCGGAAGCACGAGCAAGTTCACCCCCTACAATTTACCTGCCGGCGGAGACTGCGACTCCGGCGGAATCCTGCCCAGCTCCAGGTCCTGCTCCCGGCTGTGGCGCAGCGCGTAGACCATATAGAGCACCACGACGATGTTCGTGAGCAAGATGCAGAATTTCACCCAGCCGAAGCGGGGCCACATCTCGTAAACTTCGACCGGCAGGTAGCTCGCACTGGAGGCCAGGGCGAACCACTCCGCCCAGCGCCGCTCGTTCCACAAACCATACGCCTCGATGGCGCGGACGAGCGCATACAGCGCGGCCAGGCCCGCGAACAGCCAGAGGTTGGCATCGGTGACCTTGTTCGCTGCATCCAGAAAAATCTTCGGATACTTGCTCGCCGGGTTGAGGTGGCTGTGCCGCACGAGCCCTTCCGCCACGTCCTGCACGTCGCGATGGATCAGCGCGAGCAGCCCGAAACCCGCGAGCAGTACGATGGCCGCCTTGATGCCCTCGATAAGGGCCACAGCCCGGACGCCGGTCAGTAACGGTTTACGAATCATCCAGCGGCAGCATAGCAGGATGACCCCGCTGGCGCAATGTCCCGGCGGCGTTGGGGCTCGCAAACGCCCTGCGCTCCGCTATCAGGTAGGGGTCCAAGTCTCGCTTACCGCCCTGAAGCCAGCGCTTAACCCTTGGCCAGTCCGACCACCCAATTCATCCCTGCCAACCCATGAGAATCTCGAACCAACCCGACGAGCCCGAGGAGGAACTCCCGCTGGAAGTTCAGCTGTGGCTGAACAAGGGCTGGACGATCATCCGCACCGAGCGCCGGGGTATCGTGTTGTCGGGCCAGAAATCCATGAAGGGCCGGAGCAAAATTTTACTCACGGTGGGCATCTTTTTCCTCGCCTTCGTGTTTCTCCCGCTGCCCAAGAAGCTGGCCTGGGTGGGCGTGGGGTTGGTCGCCCTGAGTATTCTGGATTTCAAGTACGCGACCAAGCCGCCAACCAAGTTCTTCCCCGCCGACGGCGAAAGAACGCGCACGCTGGAGCGCTGAGCGCGACCGGCGAGTGCAGGGGCACCGGCCGCTACCGCACCGGCAGTTTTTCGTAGGTGAGCACCGCGGACCCCGGCCGGAGGGCGATGGCCAGCTCGAGCCCGGTTTCCATCAGTTCGCGGCCGGTGACTTCGCGCGGAGCGGACGGATGGTCCAGATCCTTGAGCCGATAGCGCGCCGCCGGATCGAGCCCACGCGGCCTGATTCGCGCGGTCTCGTAGATGCTGCCTGCGCGGCGAAACGCCTGGATCACGCCGCGGCCCGCCTCCGGGCGGTCAAACTGCCACGCCAGCCACACGTCCGCGCCGAGGCTCGCCGGCGTGAGCGGGTAAAAATCACCCGCGTAATTGTCCGCATAGTCGCGCCACTCCTGAATCGCCGAACGCAGGTCGGTGTAGGGCAGCGTGCGGTCGCGCATATCCCACGACCCGCCGATCAGCGGGCAGGCAAAATTGCTGCGGAGTTCATAACGGCTGAACTGGCGCGGCCCGGTGGCGGTGCCGAAATACGGCAGCCAAAGCGCCAGGCCGTAGGTTTGGCATTGGTTGGACACGACATCAAAGCAGTAGTCCGAGCGCCAGAACGGCAGTGACCGGCGCATGGATTCAAGGTCGATGCGCGAACCGCCGCCCGCACACGAGTCGATCACCAGCTCCGGATGCCGGCGGCGCAGTTCGTCGAAGTGTTCCAGATAACCGGCCACGTGGTGGTTTTCCGTGATGCCCTGGCGGTCCCCGGCGTCGTTGCTGCGCCAGAGTTCCACCGGTTCGAGCACGTTGAAATCCTGCCGATAGACGTCGATGCCTTCCTTGGTTAGGATGCCGCTGATCAGGTCGGTCAGCCACCCGCGGGCCGCGGGATTGCCAAGATCAAGCAGCTTCGAGAGTCGCTTGGAGATGTGATTCGCGATCAGCCACTCCGGATGCTCGGTGTACAGGCGGTTACTCCCCATCACGCGCTCCGGCTCAAACCACACGATATTCTTGATGCCGGCGGCATGCGCGTAGTCGGTGACCGCGCGCAGCCCGTGAGGGAACCGCTTGGGGTCCGCCTGCCAGACCACCGGCTCCTGCCAGCGGCCGTTGTTCACATACCAGCCCGCGTCCATCCACCAGTAGTCGATCGCCAGCTTCTCCTCGCGGTAGCGATCAATGAAGAACCGCTGGCTGGCCTCATCGGCCTTCACCATGTTGTCGAACTGGTCACTCGACGAAGCCGTAAAGACGGGCTTCGGCGGCTGCCCGCCGACCCGCGGAAGGTTGTAGGCTGTCATCCAGCGCCGCCAGGTGTTCTGCGCCGCAATCCAGTCGCCGCGCCAGAATTGCACCACCATCAGCGGGGTGCGGATCTCCTCGCCCGGGTGCAGCCGCAGGTGCGTGAGCTCCTGCCCGGCGGTGACGCGGATGCCGGCCTGGTCGTCGCGCGCAAACTCGGCCGCCCACGCTCCAGGCCACCCCACGACGACGATGACCCCCGACGAGGCACTGCGCGCGAGGTTGAAATAAGGCATCACATCCGCGCACGCCCGGCCCTTGCTGGGGATGAAGCGTTTGGCCTCGCTCGGGCCGAGCACGCTTTCCTGCGGCATGAAATCCGCCGGCGAGTTGGGATAAAACGTGCCGAACTCGTGGTGCAGCAGGAATTCACCCGCGGCGGCGCCCTCGCGCTTCCAGTGCGTGTCCAGCGCCTGGATGTTCGCAATCAGCGGCGTGTCCGTCGGCCCGGTGTTTTTGAAATAGACCGTCCACTCGACGGTGGGAAAATCGCGGTAGCGGATGGCAACGCAGCGGACCTCGAGCCCGGTCTTCGGATCCGTGTAGCTAACCTCCGTCTGCTGCCGCTGCGCATCCAGGTCGTGCAGCGTGGAACGTGATTGCCAGCCGGGCATGATTTCCCGGGACGATTGACCGGCGTAGGTGAAGGAGAACGCCGACTGGAAGTTACTCCCCCAGGCCTCTGCCTCGGCGTACTCAGGCCCGCGCACCGGGACGGCGGCGAACCCGGCCGGGGCGAAAACCAGACCGGCCATCAACCGAAAGAAGCCTGCGGGGCGGAGCATGGCGGTTTCATGGACGCAAACTCCCGTGACGCAAAGGCCTAACCGCCCGAATAAACACCCGGCGGTCGGGAACCGTCCCGCCCCGCCACAGTCCGTCCTAGATGAACAAGCACCAGCCCAACCCCAACGCCGAAAACCTCGGCTCGGACGCCGCCGTTGAAAAAATCCGCCAGCTCGCGACCTCCGCCCGCGTCTGCCTCTTCGGCACCTCCGAGGGCCACCTGCCGCTCGAGTTCCGGCCGATGACGATGCAGCACGTGGATGACGCGGCCAACCTTTGGTTTCTCAGCGCGCGCTCCAGCCAGCAAAACCGCCAGATCAGCCGCCATCCCCAGGTGCAACTGATGTTCGCGAACCCCGGGGCGTCGGAATTCTTGAGTCTCCAGGGCCGCGCGTTCGTCAGCGACAGCCGGCCCTTACGCGAAAAATACTGGAATCCGCTGGCCGCGGCCTGGTTCCCGGGCGGCATGGACGATCCCGAACTGACCGTGATCCGGGTTCAGACCGAGTCCGGCCACTATTGGGACACCGAATTCGGCAAGACCATCACTCTGCTGCTGGTCGCCGCCGGCGCCCTCACCGGCAAACCCATGCCCATCGGCGTCCAGGGCGACGTGCGGCCGTAGCCCAAACCAGTCCGCCCTCAGGCGAACTTGTCGAACTTCGACCAGTCGTAGTCCGCGCCACACGGGCCACCCATGCCGGAGGCCTTGCGTGCGATGACGTTGCCATGGAAGTCGTGGAGCGGGAAATACCACTCGGCGATTTCCTCCGCCGCCGCGGGCATGTAGTGGCAGATGAAGCTGCGGCGCCACTGGGTCGGATGCGAGTTGGGCTCCGAGCCGTGGATGACGCTGCCGTTGAAAAACAGGACATCGCCCGGCGACAGCTGCGCGGGAATGGCCCGTTTCCCCTCCGGCGGCGGGACGTAGTTGTTGACGAAGCTCCGCGTGCCGTCAGCCGGCCCCGGGCACTGGAGGGCAAGATCGTGCGTGCCAGGCACAACCCAGAGCCCGCCATTTTCCGGAAAGGAGGGATCGATCGCGGTCCAGGCCGCGAGACATGAGCCGGGTTTCACCATCAGGTAAAAATTATCCTGGTGCAGCGCCTGCCCCCGACTGCCGGGCGGCTTGAAGTACACCATGGACTGGCACGCGATGGGCTCGTCCTCGAGCAGCCCGCGGACGACGGCGCCAATGCGCGGGTCGAGCATCATGCGCTTCCCGATCGGCTGGTGCCGGTGGAGATGCAGCATGCGTGGGTAGCGCTTGAGCGGGTCGGGATCGAGCGAACCGTCGGGCTGGAGCTGCGGCTCCCAAAAACCCGGGATCGGCTTACCCGACTCCGCCAGCCCGTCGACGACCTGCTTCAGCTCTGCGATTTCCTCCGGCTGCCACAACCCGCGCACAATGAGGTAGCCCTCGGTGCGGTAAAATTTCCGCTGCTCGAGCGTAACGCCGGGGATGGACTGCGTGGACGGGCTCATGGGATAAACTGCGGCGAAACCTACCCGCCCGCCCCGGAGCGTCGATTCGAAATTGTCCGTCGTGGGTCGGGGTTTATCCCCGACAGGTTTTTCCGGATGTCGGGGATAAACCCCGACCCACGACGAACGGCTGCCAGACTCCGGAAGTGTAGCCACAAAAAGGCACGAGGACACCGGGGCTTCGAATTAACTCTCCCGCGCGCCTATTGGCGCGATGGCGGCTCGTTCGCAGCCCCAGAAACCGTTGTGCCTTTTCGTGGCCAAAACGATCGGGGAATTGCTGCCTTGCTCGCGTCCTTCCCTGCCGGCACATCTTCCGCCGCCTTCCCTGCCCCCGACTCCTGCCCCCTGCCCCCTGCTCCCGCATCCCTATCCATGCCCGCTAAAGTTGCCCTCATCACCGGTGCCGCCCGCGGCATCGGCTACGGTATCGCCACCTGCCTCGCCCGCCAGGGCACGCGGATCGTCATCGCCGACATGAACGGCACCAGCGCCAAGAAATCCGCCGCCCAGCTCGCCCAGGACACCGGCGTGAAAACCCTCGGCCTCGCCTGTGACGTCACTTCCCGCACCCAGGTGGCCGCCCTGGTGAAGAAAACGATCAAGCAGTTCGGCCAGATCGACATCCTCGTGAACAACGCCGGCATCTGCCCGTTCGTGGACATCATGGCGATGAGCGAGGACGTGTTCAAAAAGACCCTCGATGTGAATCTCACCGGCGCCTTCCACTGCACCCAGCTGGTCGCGAAGGAGATGATCAAGCGCGGGAAGGGCGGCCGGATCATCTTTATCACCTCGCTCGCCGTGAACGTCTCCTCCGCCGCCCAGGGCGACTACGCCGCATCGAAAGCCGGGCTGCACATGCTGATGAAAAGCTTCGCCATCGCCCTCGGGCCCAAGGGCATCACCTGCAACGGCGTCGCCCCGGGCATGATCCTAACCGACATGACAAAGTTTCACTGGGAAAAGCCCGAGCCCGCCGCGTTTGTGAAACAGCGCGTGCCCGTTGGCCGCATCGGCACGCCCGAGGACATCGGCAACGCCGTCACCCTGCTCTGCTCCGACGCCGCCGCCTACATCAACGGCGTCGGTCTCATCGTGGACGGCGGCCACCAGGCCGTGTGCGCATGAACCTCGACCTCACCGGCCGCGTCGCCCTGGTCACCGGCGCCACCGGCGAACTCGGCCGCGCCATCACCCGCACGCTCGCCGGCTGCGGCGCGCGCGTGGCGATCCACTACCACCGCGCCGCCGACCGTGCGGTGGCGTTGCAAAAGGAACTGCCGGGCTCGGAGATTTTCTCCGCCGACATCACCAGCCAGGAAGAGATCAACCGGATGCGTGATGCCGTGAAGGCGAAGCTCGGTGCGCCCGACATCATTGTGACCAACGCCGTGATCCAGTACCAGTGGACGAAGGTGCTCGAACAGTCGCCCGCCGACTACCGGTCGCAGTTTGAAAGCTGCGTCCTGCAAAATGTCCTCATGGCGCAGGCCTTCCTTCCCGACATGATCGCGAAAAAGCGCGGCCGCGTCATCGCGATCAACACCGAGTGCGCGATGCAAAACGACCCGAACCAGTCCGCCTACGTCGCCGGCAAGCGCGGCATGGACGGCCTGTTGCGCGTCCTGGCGAAGGAAGTGGGCGAACACGGCATCACGGTGAACCAGGTCGCTCCCGGCTGGATGCTCAGCGAAAACCGCCCCGCCGCCGACCGACCCGATTCCTACCGCGAGCAGATCCCGTTGAAAAAATGGGGCACCGACCAGGACGTGGCCAACGCCGTGGCCTTCCTCGCCTCCGACCTCGCGGGCTACATCACCGGCGTCTACCTCCCCGTCTGCGGCGGCCACGTGATGCCGGGAATCTGAAGGGAATGGTGGGCCGACTGGGATTTGAACCCAGACTCAAAGGATTATGAGTCCTCTGCTTTAACCATTAAGCTATCGGCCCCGTAACGCAGCGTGGTTAAGCAGCTTTGCCGGCCTGAGGAAAGCACACTGTTGGTCGCCGCGGGAGCCTGGGTGCTGGCCGGAATCGGCCGCGGACCCGAGCCGAACGTTCATTTTGTCGGAATTGCCTCCGGAATATTCCCCGTTCTTCATCGCCAGCTTGAATCTCGCCGACGCCATTGCCGCCACGCGTTCGTACATCGACGCCAACTGGGAAAAGACCTTCCGCGTGTCCCGCGAGGAAACCGCCAAGGAGATCTCCCTGCCCCGCCCCCACACCGTCCCGTCCACGGACCCGAGCATGTGGCTCTTCTTCTACTGGGACACCTACTTCACCAACCTCGGCCTCATCCGCCAGGGTCGCTTCGACCAGGCGCTCAACAACGCCGAGAACATTATCTACGTCCTCGATCGCTTCGGCTTCGCGCCGAACATCTCCGTCAAGATCGCGCTCAACCGCAGCCAGATCCCGGTCTCCGCCGTGCTCTTCCAAGAGATCTACGCCCACTCGCGCGACAAGGCCTGGCTCGCCCGCGCCTATGCCGCGCTCGTGAAGGAATACGCCTTCTGGATGGCCCTGCGGCTCGCCCCCAACGGCCTCGCCACCTGCGGCAACTTCGCCGACCCCGTCACGCTCGCCAATTTCTACGAGGTCATCAAACACCGCCTGGCCGACATTCCCGCTGATCCCGTCGCACGCCTCCGCTACCTCCACCACAAGATGGCGGAATGTGAGGTGTGGGACTTCAACCCGCGCTTCGACCAACACGCGGCGGATTTCAACCCGGTGGACACCAACGCAATCCTCTACCAGTTCGAAACCATTGCCGGCGACTTCGCCCGCGAACTCGGCCACGCCGACGCCGAACCGATCTGGCGCGAGCGCGCCGCCCGCCGCCGCGCCCTCGTGAATGAGTATCTCTGGGACGAGGCTAAGGGTTTCTATTTCGACTACGACTGGGCCCACCGGCGTCCCGGCCGCGTCGTCTCCGCCGCCCCGTATTTCGCGCTGTGGTCGGGCATCTGCTCCGACGCCCAAGCTGCCGCGCTCGCCCGCAATCTCCCGCTCGTCGAACGCGCGCACGGCGTGATGACCTGCGCCGAGGGCAGCAACACCTCCGCCAACACCTACCAGTGGGACGCCCCCAACGCTTGGCCGCCGCTCCAGACCGCCGCGATCCTCGGCCTCCTACGCCACGGCTTTAAAGCTGACGCCCGCCGCCTCGCGGAAAAATACGTCCTGACCTGCGCCCGCAACCTCGCCACCACCGGCCAGCTGTGGGAAAAGTACAATGCTCTCACCGGCCGCATCGATGTCGCCGACGAATACAAGATGCCGCACATGATGGGCTGGACCGCCGGCGGCTGCGTACACGCCTGCGAGGTGCTCGAGTCCGACTGAGTGGCGGCCCAAGACCGCGGCGATCGAAGCCCGATCTCTGCACGTCGGGCATAAAGCCCGACCTACAGTTCCACGGGCTCCAGCGCGGCCAAATCCAGCCCCACCGCGCAGCCGAGGGGCGCGCGGAGCACCGTGCCGAGCTGGATTTTTCCTGCCTTCACGTCGAGCCGCGGCCAGCCGGCGGGGCTGCGGGTGTAAAGGTCGCCGTGGTGCGCGAGGATGAACTCCTGGATCGCGGTGGGAAACTGCGCGAGTCCAGTGAAGTAGTGGTGGCCGTTCCGCTCGATGCTCGTCACGCCGAGCACTGCCGCCACCGCGAGATCCTGCAGCAACGCCACCGGCCCGACATTCGTCAGGTCCTCGCCGCTGAGCATCGCCGGCAACCCGGTCGAGCGGCGCAGCGCGAGTAGGCAGGCGTGGCCCACGCCCTTGAAGATGCCTTTGCAATTCTTGTGACTCGTCCCGGCGTAACCTAGCGCGAGCGCCGCCGGCAGGCTGCCGAGCTCGGCGTCGGACTCATCAATGATGATCGGCGGACGCTCCGGCCACGCCGACCAGTCGGCCGCGGGCGTCAGCGCCACGTCGCGGTGCAGCGGCTGCTCGATGAAGAGCAGCTTCGGCCAGAAGTTCTGCAGCTCAGGTTCCGCCAGCAGCGCGCGCATCTGGGCCGCAAATACCGCCGGGTCGCGGAAGCTCTCGTTGCCGTCGAGCGAGAACGCGTAGTCCCCGCCGCACTCGCGCGCCAGCACCGCCGCGATTTTCAACAGGCGCTCCTTCGCCCGCGCCACGTCGGCGTCGATTTTGATTTTGAAGTGGCGCAGCCCGTAAAACTTCACGCAGGCCGCCAGCGACTGGGGCAGTCCGTCGTGCACGCGATCAGCCGCGGCAATTTCTGACTCCTCGATCGAATCCACCAGCCCCACCGTGTGCCGCGCAAAAACTGTTGCTGGCGGCGTCGCCGGCAGCCAGTCGCGCACCGCCGTACCCGCCAGCGGCGGATGCAACGCACCCAGGTCCACGCCGAGACGGTTTTCACGCAACGCCACGGCGAACGATTGCCCGATTGAGCGGCAAAACGCATCCAGTAACGCCCGCTCCACCAGCGACGTCCCGAAGTGCGCGAGCAGCGGCGGAATCTTGTGCGCGGTACCCCACAAGCCCTGCGCGGCATACAACTGCTGCCAGAATTGGAACGGCGTCGCCGCCTGGATTGTCCGGGCGCTGGCCACGGCGGCGCGGATCACGACCAGCATCTCGTCGATTTCATCGGCGAGCGCCCGGCTCGGGTCCTTGGTGAACCACTTCGGCGGCAGGTGATCCGCCGCGAGCCCCTCGTGGGTCTGCCCTTCGAGCTCAAACGTCAGGCGCAGGATCACGTGCGGCACCTCCGTCATCGTCACGATCCCATAGCGAAACGGCATCCGTGCGCGCAGTTGGATCCGGGAGAGTTCGGCGTGGCGGAGTTGAATCATGGCCGGAGGCTGGACAGGTGAATTGGTTTAAACAATCCTACCGGTGCTTTCATCCCCGGACTCTTTTCCCCATGAAATCCGCCCCCCTGCTGCTTGGTTTCTGCCTCCTCGCGCCCGGCCTGATCGCCGCTCCCCCGCACCCGACGGTGCTGCGGGTCAAATACAAGGATAAGATGCTGGAGGTGGTCCGCGTGCACCGCGACGACCCGTATGTGATCGTGGACGGCCACGAGACGCTGATCCGCTCCAAGCCCCTCTACTTCCTCGAGAACGCCAACGGCTACAGTGACAATTTTGTGCAGACGCCCCGCAGCTTGAGCGGAAAATTCCAGATGCGCGTGCTGGGCGACCATTATTTTAACGACCGGGAGGGCGGCATCAGCGCGACGATCACCTTCGAGGTGCCGATGACGGCCCGGAAGACGATCAAGCACGGGTTTATCACCATCGCGATCGCGACCACGGTCGGTTTTGGTGAAATCATCGTGCACGGTCTGCCCGAGCTGCCGGCCGGCAAGCCGGTCAAGGTCAAGCTGGAGGTGCACCAGATGCCCAGCGTGAACGAGCCGGCTTATTTTGCGCAGATCTTTGACGATGAGGGGCGCGAGGTCCGGACTCCCGACTTGGCTCTGGCCTAGAGTTATTACGCCCAGCGGGACCGCGCCCGCCTCGCCAAGGCCGTGGAGTCGTACGTAAAGAAATTTCCCAACGCCGACCACGAGCTCGTCCCGGCCTTCACCCCCAGTCCGATTTTCAATTCCACCGCCGTGCTGCCGACCGGCGAGGTGACTGTGGAACTTAGCGTTATGGAAGACGGCACCGTCGCCCATGTGGACGCCGGCATGATCGCCGACGACAGCGCCCGGGAGAGCGTGATCCAGGCGCTGAGCGGCTGGCTCTTCCTGCCGCAGCTCAAGGCTGGCCAGCCCGTGTTCTTCCGCGTCCGCGTGCCGCTGCAATTTTGAGTCCCGTTCGTTCCGGAAATCAGCCGTCGCCAAACTTCCGGACTCCGCCTCAAGTTCGCCCCATGCGCAGGAAATCCGCCGACCAGTGGTTCGCCGAGTACGGCGAGAGCCACCAAGACCACGCCAACGAGCTGATCCACTGGATTTGCGTGCCACTTATTTTCTTCAGCGTGCTCGGCTTCATCTGGGAAATCCCGACGCCCGGCGCGTGGGAAACGAGCCTGCCATGGTTCAACTGGTCCATCGTGGCCATCGCCCTCGCCACCTTGTTTTACGCCTGCTTGTCACTGCCGCTCGCGATCGGCCTGCTGGGGTTCATGACCGTCTGCCAGACCGTGCATCTGCGCATCGAGATGATGACGCCCTGGCCAGTGGGGAAAATTTGCGCTGTCGTCTTCGTCCTCGCCTGGATCGGCCAATTCATCGGCCACCAGATTGAGGGCAAAAAGCCGTCCTTCCTGAAGGACGTGCTGTTCCTGCTCATCGGCCCCGCGTGGCTGCTGAGCAAGGTCTACAAAAAAGTCGGGCTCAACTATTGAGGTCCGCCCGCATTCACATCGCCATGCGGGCCCAGCCGGTGCGGGCGGGGTCGAGGGGCGGCAGGCCGAGGATTTCCCGGCCAAGCGTGACGTAGTAGCGGTAGTTCTCCAACGGCGTGCCGTTGGGGATGCGGTGGTCGAGCCCGAGCGCGCAGCCGGTGCGCAGGGCCGGGGCGAGCTTGTACTCGAGCTCGCGGCGGATGGCCGCGCGGTCTTGGCGCAGCACATGCTTGTCAATGCCGCCGCGCATCGCGAGGCGCGTGCCATAGGTCTTCCGGACCTCAACAATGTCCATGCCGGCCGCGGGCTCCATCGGGTAGATGCTGGTGAGACCGCAGTCGAGGAGCGCCGGGATGACGGGGTTGATGTTGCCGTCGGTGTCCTGTTCGAAAATGCGCGCGCCCCGGGACGACACCATCTCCCACACCCGGCGGTAGTAGGGCTGGAAGTATTCGTTAATCTGCACGGGCCCGACGAGCGGGCCGGATTTTCCGGCAAAGTCCTCGTGCACCATCAGCTGGTCGATCTGCAGCGTCTCACTGAGCGGCTCGAGCACGCGCATCGTGGTGTCGGAAACCGTCGCCAGGATGTCCGCCATCAACTCGGGCTGCTCGTAGTACGCCAGACAGGCGACTTCCTCGCCCATCAGGTCGCGCGGAGTGTCGAACGCCCCCGGCATGTGCGCCACGACAAGGCTGCCTTCCGCCTGCGCGCGGCGCGCCGCCTCAATTTCATCCCAGTGGATCCGGGCCGGGTTGAAGGTGTAGAAGGGCTTCACGCGCAGCCAGTCATCCATGTCCTTCACCGGAAAATTCATCGGCAGCGGGATGGTGGCAGTCTTTTTCAGGAGCAGCATCTCGCGTCCGAGGCAGTCGCGCTCCCGGCGGAGCTCGGCCGTGTCCTCCAGCACCACGGACGGCGGGCCCTGCAGGTGGGTGTACCCGCCACAAAACACCGTGGGCACGTAGTCCCAGTCGAACGCGGTCATCGCGATCTCGGCCTCGGACGCGCCTTGGGCGCGCCATTCGGCATCGAGCCCGATGAGCGGGCCGAAGAGTTCGGTGAACATCGGCCGCGGCGCGGCCCCGAAGGTCATGAGGTCGAGGTATGATTCACGGTTCCAGCGCATGGGATTGGGGGGAGGTTGGCTCACGCAGAGGCGCAAAGTCGCGGAGGTCGGATCATGGAATGTGGGGTTGAAATTCGATGGTCGTTCCGGTCTTTGCGTCTCTGCGTGAAAAATTCAGCGTTGCCGGTGTTGCTCCAGGTACGCCCGGTACTGCTCCAGCATCGGGGCGGGGATGTTCGCCGGGAGGTGGTTGCCGGTGGCGAGGATCACCGCGCGGCAGGTCCGGGCCAGCTCGAGCGAGCGGTCGATCGAGGCGCGCACGGTCTCCCATTTCCCAAATGTCAGATCGCGGCAATCCACGGCGCTGCCCACGAGAACGGTGGTCCGGCCGTATTTTGCGGTCATCTCGGCAAAGTCCATCACCGGCTCGAAGATCAGCCCGTCCGCGCCCGCGGCGACGATGTCGGCGGCGAATTCCCGAAAATCCCCGTCGGCGCAGAACAACACCTTCTTGCCGGCGCGCTTGAGCGGTTTCCACAGCTCGGCATAGCGCGGGATGATGACCGCGCGGTAGTAGTCGGGCCGCATGAAGGCGCCCGCGGTCCAGACAAAGTCGTCGTGCTGGATGATCGCCTCCGCACTGGTTTGCGCCCAGGCGTTCATGTGAAACTGTGTGCGACGGAAAAAGCCGTCGAACACCGCCTCCATCCGGTCGCGGTCGGCCGCGGCCTCGAGCAGCAGGTCCCAGCCAAACGCCTGGATCGCGCCCGACACGATCGTCTTGTAGTAACCGCCGGGACAAAGCTGGTCGGGGAAATTGCGGCGCTTTTCACCCAGCCATGCCTCGTAGGCCGCGACCTGTTCCGCCATCGTGGGCAACCCGTATTCCGTGACGGCGTCGAACGCCCAGACCTCCTCAGGATCTTGGAACGGACTCTGGGTGGCCTGGTGCAGGTCGCTGCCGTCGGCCGCATATTCGGCGTGGCCCATGTTGGTGCAGCGGCCGAATTTCGCCCAGTCGCCCCGCAAGCCGTCCTCCGTGGTCCAGAGGAAGTCCAGGTCCCACTTGGCGTAGAGTGCGCGCGGGGCCGCCGCCGGATCGGCGCCGGTCACCACCGCGCCCGGCGGGACCGCCTGATGATACTCGAGGCTGTACTCCGTGCGGGCAAACCGCGGGACGGGCTTGAGCGCGAGCGTGTCGAGGGCGAGTTTAAGGCTCATGGGTGGGTGCGGTCAAAACGCTTCACCGCGGAGGAGCTGGTGCTTGCGGCGCATGTAGTGCTCGAAGTTCGCGAGCGACACGTCCGGCGGAACGAGGTGGTCCACCGTGGGAATGAACCCGCCCTCGGCGATGAGCGGCTGGAACGTGCGTAGATGCGCGTCGATCGCGGCGGGGTCCTTCGCCAGCTCACGCTTGTCCACCCCGCCCCACAGCCGCAGGTCGCGGCCGAATTTTTTCCGGATGTCCAGCGGGTCCATGTCGGAGGCGCGTTCCAGCGGCCAGATGGCGTCCACGCCGGCCTCCATAAAGGGCGGGATCACCAGCTCGCAGTTGCCGTCGGTGTCGATGACCACCCAGCGGACGCCTTGCGACTTGAACCAGGCCACCAGTTTTTTCAGCTCCGGGAGGATGAAGGTGCGGTAGCAGTCGGGGCTGAGCAGCGGGCCGTTCTTCATGCTCAGGTCCTCGTTGATGAACACGTAATCCGGCTTCACTCCGGCCGCGAGGAACGGTCGCGTCACCTCGATGGTGAAGTCGGTGATGAATTCCATCATCTCGTGCATCATCGCCGGCTCGTCATACCAGGCGTAGCTGAGGTTCTCGGTGCCCATCCACTCGCGGGCGCGCCAGTAGTAGCCGAGGATGGAGCAGTTGCGGCCGAGAATAAGCGGGTGCTGGCGCAGGCCCCAACCGGGCAGTTGGAATTGCTGCCAATACGCGGGGTAACGGACCGGGCTGGACGGACGGAAGCGGCGCTTCAGGTCCTGAAAATCCGCCGGCGTGGACACGGGAAAGCCGATGAACTCGTCCATGCTCGCCCGCATGCCGTCCACGGTACCGGTGATGAGCGCCTTGGTGGTGACGCCGTTTGCGCCCCGGATGATTTCGGTCTCTCCCTCGCGGCTGATCACCTGCACCTCGAACCCCGGCACCATGCCGGTGCCGACGTCGATGTACTCGCGCGGATCCAGGTCCCAGCGCGCCTCGCCGACGAACCAATCCCAGTGCAGTTCGTCGGCCGCCAGGCCTTCCTCGCGCCAGCGCTGCTTGGTCTGGGTCCACACGCCCACCTCGTGGTTGGGCACCCGGTCAACGGGCGAGTAATTCATGCAGGCGTGGAAGCGATCGAGTGGCGTCATGGGAGGAAAGGCAGGAGCAGGGAGCAGGGGGTAAGGAGCAGGGAGCGGGGCGCAAGGCGCATGGAAAACCGGCCATCGCTGATCTGGGCGAGGTTCAGTTTCCTGCTCCCTGCTCCCTGCTCCTTGCTCCCGGCTCCTGTTTTCAACGCGGCTCATTTCAGTACGTGCATTGCCGCGCCTCATCGGCGAAGGCATGGAGGAGTTCGGGCTTGGCCTCGAAGAAATGGTCCGACGGGCTGAGGATGAAGCCACCGCCGGCGCCCGCCTCGCGGAAGCACCGGCGCACTTCCGCGCGCGTCTCGGCCGGCGTGGCGGTGGTGAAGAAGCGGTTCTGATCGAAGCCGCCGATGAAACACACCTTGTCCCCGATGCGGCGCTTCGCCTCGGCCAAGTCCATGTCGCCGCCCATCGCGGGCGGCGTGAAGGTCTCGAGCGCGTTCGCCCCGAGCCCGACCAGCCGCTCCAGCAGCGGCATCATGCCGCCGCAGGTGTGGTAGACCACGCGCTGCCCGGCGGCACGGGCGTGGGCGATGACCGCGTGGTCGTAGGGCGCGACGAATTCGTCGAAGACCTTCGGCGAGATGACGGTGGAGGAGGCGTCGCCGCCGCCGTGCTCGATGAGGTCGTAACGCGCGCCCTGCATCGAGTCGGCAAAGCGGACCTTCCGGTCACGCAGGATGCCGAGGAAGGTGTGCACCCATTCCGGATCGTCGTAGGTCGCGAGAATCATCTCCTCGACGCCGTAGAGCACGCAGGCGTCCTGCCAGCAGCCAGGCTGGCCGTAGAGTTCGAAGCAGTTGATGTTGCCGCGAATCAGCGTGGTGTCGCCATGCGCGTCGGCGCAACGGTTGATGGCCGCCACGTCGCACAGCGGCTGCGGGGCAAACTCGGCAATGAGGTCGATGTCGGACTTTTCCTTGATCAGCCGCTCCGAGACCCACGCGGTGAACTCGTTGCTCTGCAGTTCCAGGTTCAGTGTCTTGCGCGGCGTGACGATGGCATGGCGCGTCGTGGCGTACTCGCGGCCGGGCACGTCCCGGTGCTCAAACCGCCAGGTGGGCGAGACGATCCGTTGCGCCTCGAGAAAGCCCGGCACCTGGCCCGGTTCATAGTCCGCGCCCGCTGACTGGTCGGGGCGGTGGGCCTGGATCCAGCAGATAGGGTCGAGCCCGAAGGTCGCGAAAAAATCGGCGTCCGTCTTCCCGGGGAAGTATTTCTTCAGGTACGAACGCATCAGGTGATGCGTCGTCACGGGCAGGTGATCGGTGGGCCGGCGGTCGAGGGCGGCCACAAGGCGCTGGCGTGGCGACATGGTTTTCATGGGCAAATAGTGCGCAGCAATCGCGGTAGCGCGGGGTTGATTTCCGCCGCACCGCCCAACATCAAGCTGGCATGACTTCGATCGAACGCGTGCGCCGGGTCGTCCGAGGCGAGGCGGTGGACCACCTGCCGGCCCAGCCCATGTCGATGATGTTTTCGGCCAAGCACGCGGGCATCCCCTTCATTGATTACACCAAGGACGGGCGGAAGATGGCGGAGGCGCAGCTCAAGCTCGTGGCGGACTTCGGGCTCGACTGCCTGCTCACCTGCTCGGACCCCGCGCGCGAGGTCATTGATATCGCCGGCGAGGGTAGCGTGGACTGGTTCACTGACCAGGGCCCGGCGATCAACGAGGAGCGCGCGGCGCTGGCCGACAAGTTGCGGCTGCGCAGTTTCAAGCTGCCCGACCCGCTGGGCGGCGGCCGGATGCACGACCGGGTGAAAAGCATCGAACTCATGCGCCGCACCGCCGGTCCGGGCATGTCCATCGTCGGCTGGATCGAGGGCCCGCTGGCCCTCGCCGCCGAGCTGCGCGGCCTGAACACGATCATGCTGGATTTCGGGGATGACCCGCAGTTTGCGCACGACCTGCTGGCCTTCTGCGCGGACGTCGCCCTCGCCTACGCCCCGGCGCAGATCGCCGCGGGCGCCGACACCATGGGCATGAGTGATGCCGCCGCCGGCCTCATCGGCCCGGACCTCTACGAGAAATTTCTCTGGCCGCAGCAAAAGCGCGTGCTGGAGACGCTCCGGCGGAACCATCCCGACGTACTGCTGCGGCAGCACATGTGCGGACGCATTGACCGGCTGTACCCCAAGATGGCGCAGCTCCCCATCGACATCTACGAAATCGATTTCCCCGCCAACCTTGCGCTCGCCCGGGAGCAGCTCGGCTCCACGCGCACGCTCGCCGGCAATGTCTCCACGATCACCGACCTGCTCGAGGGCACACCCGAGCGCGTGTACGAGGCCTGCCGGCGCTGCCATGAGACGTGCGGGAAATATTTCATCGTGGGCGCGGGCTGCGAGATTTCTCCGCTCACCCCGCCGGAGAACGTGCGCGCGATGGTCGCCTACGCCCGCGACCACAAGCCGGAGGACGCCGGGAAGAAGTAAGTCCACCGGCTGGGGTCGGGTCCGCCGGTGCGCGCTGGAAGGGCCGCCGTTCATGTGCGGCCTTCCACGAGTTCCTGCGCCATCGCGGCCCACTGCCACAGCCGCTCGGGCTGGCCGGCCACGGTCGAGATGTCCTTCAGGACGAGCTCCACGTGACCGCCGCGCGTGCAGTCCAGCACGTGCTTCAGCTCGCCGCGGGCCTTGCCGAGGTCGAACGCATCCGTGGCAAAGCACGCGGGGTTCGGCTTGTAGCTGAAAACGTAGTCCGACCCGACCGCGGCCGCCGCGCGGTCCACGTGAATGCGGTAGTTCATCGAGATTTTCCGCAGGTTCGGGATGCGCCGCAGGATCTCCATCTTCGTGTCGAGCGCCTCGCAGCAGCCGTAGTAAATGAGGCCCCAGCGCGCGAGCCAGGGCAGGTCGTGGCGCAGCGCGAACTCCCAGTGCATCTCCGGCGAGACCTCGGTGAAGATCTGGGCGTTCGAGCAGCCCCAGAGGTGCGGCGGGGTCGGGTGCGCGGGATTGAAGCCGGCCCGCGGCAGCTCGCTCGTGTAGCCGTAGGCGCCGGAGCCGATGCGGCAGTTGTTGTTGTTCGCCGCGAGGAGGTTCAACGCAATGAACTGGTCGAGTTCCTTGAGGCAGCACTCGACGATGCGCGCGACGGCGGCGTTGATCACCTCGGGCTGCTCGATGAGGTCCGTCAGCGCCTCCTGCACGCCGTACCACATCACCAGGTTGTCCCAGGGCGTGAACCAGACGTTGTTACACCCCTGCTCGCGCACGGGCATGATGTCGCCAAACGCCTCGTGCATCACGTCGAACCGCGCGGCGGTGTCTGCCCGGTCCACCGTCACGACCGGATCCTTGATCTTCTTCAGGTCGGCCAGGCACGAGATCTGCGGCTCGAAGTGTTGCGAGTTGATCCCGGCGCCGCCGGTTACCGCCAGCAGCTCACCCTGCCGCATGATGCCGAAGCTCGTGCTGCGGTAGGCGATCGGGCACGGCACGTAGGTGTTGAAGATCATGTCCCCCGGCAGGTGCCGCCACTGGTACAGCTGGCGGCGCAGGTCCACCTCCAGGGCGCGCGCCCACGGCGACCGGCAGCGCAGCACCAGCTCGTCGGTGCGGTCGCTGAATTCGTGCCATGGCACCTCGGTGATCCAGATCATCGGGCGCTCGCTGTGCAGATCGTTCATCCGGCCCCACAGCCGCGCCTTTTCCCGGTGCACGGGCAGCGCCGCGATCTGCGCGGTGGCCTCCACCAGCGGTCGCAGGACCTCGCGGTCGTGGGCGAGCAGCTGGATCGGCGGAGCGGGCGGGGTGGACATGGGAGGATTGGGTCAGTGCACGAGGGCGGACCAGGAAGTGTAGACTTGGCGGACGTTTTCCGGGCGCGCGGCGGCGCCGAACTCGCACTGCGCAATGCAGCCGCCGTTCCGCCAGAGGTGCGTGTGGACCGACTTCACGGCCCGGTCGATGTCCGCGGGCGTGCCGTCGCTCAGCAGGTGCTGGCGGTCGATCTCGCCCCAGAACGTGATGCGGCCGGCAAAGGGCGCGAGGGCCTCGACCCCCATGCAGAAGAGCTGCGAGTTGACCGCGTCGATCCCGATCTCAACCAGGTCGGGATAGATCGCGGTAATGTGCCCGTCCGAATGCATGAACAGCTTCTTGCCGTGGCGGTGGGCGATCTGGGCGTAGTCGCGGTACATCGGCTTGAATAACTCGCGCCAAAGCTTCGGCGCGATGAGCAGCGCGCGCTGCGAGCCCCAGTCGTCCATGAAGCGCAGGGCGTCCACGTCGGTGCGCGCCCAGACCTCGAGCAACTCGCAATAAAACGCATGCTGCTCGCGCATGAAGGCCAGCAGCCCGGGCGACGGGTCCGCCAGGTCGAGGTAGAGGTCCTCCGACCCACGGAGAAACTGCAGCTGCTCAAACGGCCGCGGGCAGGCCATGGCAAAGGTGAACCGGTCCGTCGCGGCACAGTCGCGGTTCACCGCGTCGCGGTCCACCGTCAGCCACTCGCGCGGCACGTGCAGGCGCGCGGAGTCGGCGGTCCAGTCGCGCACCAGCGGGTTCTTCACCTCGCCGATGACGCCGCGCTGGATGTTGACGAAGGTGCAGCCCCACTCGTCAGTGAACTCGCCAATGACATAGGGCGCGCCACGGGTCGGGGCGGTTTGCCGCTCGTGCCCCGGGATCGCCGTGAAATCGGGCGGGAACTCGCGCTCCAGCGCCGTCAGCTCGAGCGGAAACCGCTCCGAGGCGATGGGCAGGACCCACAGGTCGCGCGGCGCGCGCGGCGGGCCGGAAAAATCCAGCGTTCGCTGCACAATCTCACGGGGAGTGGCGCTCATGGGCAAAGTCGGAGGTTAGAGGGCAGAAGGCAGAGGTTTTAGTAGGGGGGAGATTAGGATGTCGGATACTTCTGCCATCTGCTTTCTGTTTTTGCGGTCACGGCAGCATCAGCTCGTCGATGTAGGCGTCCTCGAAGCCGGGCTGCAGGTTGAGCTCGATGGATTCCAGCCGCGTGCAGGCCGACTGCATCTCCGCCAGGAGACTGCGGTCGTTGAGCGCGAGGAAGGCGCCGCCGAGCGAAGTGTTGCCCACGACCTGGATCTGCGCGGGGGTGAAGCCGGGCAGCAGGCCGCAGCCGATGGCGTGCTCGAGGGAAAGGTGGAGCCCAAAGCCGCCGGCGAGATAGAGCGTTTTCACGTCCGCCGCCGCCACACCCAGCAGACTGAGCAGTGTATTGATGCCGGCGGCGATGGCGGCCTTCGCCTGCAGCAGCCGTGAGATATCCACCTCGGAGATCCACACCGGGCCCGAGGCGCCGCGGGCGTGCAGCTGGAGCTTTTGGCCGTACTCATCCGCCTGGACCGCCGCGCCCGCGCGGACCACGAAGTCCGGCGCGAAGCGCCCGTTCTGCTGCAGGAGGCCGCGCCGCCGGCCTTCCCAGAGAAAATCCACGTAGGCCGAGCCGCAGATGCCGATGGGCCGCGCCTCGCCGCCGATCACCCCAAGTTCCACGGCGTAAGGGTCGCCCTGCAGACGGATGCGCTCGATCGCGCCCTTGACGCCGCGGGTGCCGTTCGTGAGGCCCGCGCCCTCGAAGGCCGGGCCCGCGGCCGTGGCGCAACCCACGAGGCGGTCGCCCACCTTGGCGATGATCTCGCCGTTCGTGCCAACATCCACCAGCAGCACCGGGCCCTCGTCGTAGAGCAGCCCGGTCGCGATGACGCCGGCGGCCAGGTCGGCGCCGACGTAGGCGGCGGGGCCCGGCAGTAGATGGACTTTCGCCCCGGAACCGCCGAACGCGAGGCCCAGCTCGGCCGGCGCGTAGATCCGGTGCTCGAGGAAGACCGGCTTAAACGGATGCACGCCCAACGGGCCGGGATCCACGCCTGCCAGCAAATGCTGCATGGTGGTGTTGGCCGCGACGGTCATCACGCCGACGTCCGCCGCCGCCACGCCAGCCTGCGTGCAGGCCGCCTCGAGCAAGGGCTGGATCGTCTCCACGGCCACAGCCCGCTGCATCTGCTGCACCGCGGCGGGGCTCTGGTCACACCGCTGGATGCGGGTGAGCACGTCCTCGCCAAAACGGATCTGGGCGTTGAAGGCCGAGGCTTCCCCGACCACCTTGCCCGTGGCGAGGTCGGCGAGCAGCAGCGCCACCGTGGTCGTGCCCACGTCCACCGCCGCGCCGAAGCGCGCCGTGGGATCGAGCGGATCGCGGGCCCACGGGACGTTGATCTTGAACTCCGCGACGATCGACGGCTCGTGCTTCAACATCGAGCGCGCCGGCACCGTGATCTCCGCCGCGCCGTCCGGCCGCAGTTGGCAGGCGCGCAGTTTATCCCCGGGCGCCGGTGCGACCGCGGCGCCGCTCGTCAGGTGCCGGAGACCCCCCGCGCGCAGCCCGACCTCGCAGCCGCCGCACAGGCCGCGGCCGCCGCAGCGGGTGTTGAGCGGGTGCCCGTGGCGGGACAACAGCTCGGTCAGTGACCGCCGTTCCTCGCCAGGCGCGAGTTCGATCTCCCGCTGACCCTCAGGAGTTTCAAGCTGAAGTTTGTGACTCATGAAGAGGCGGATTCGGGTTCGGCCCGGATAATGGATTCGTCCGCCGAAAGGCGGATGACGTGCCGGGGCGGCACGATGAGAAAGCGTTTTTCGTCCCAGTCGCCCCGCAGCAGGGCCTGGAGTAGCTCGGGATTGCCCGGGACCCGGTCATAGCCCCAGTTGCGGCAGGCCGCGCAGCTCTGCGTGTACGCCTCATCCTTCCGCGTGTCGCCCAGCTCCATGCTCACATAGGTGGCGCGGTTGTAGTGCGCGAGTCCCTCCCGGTCCTGCTCGATCAGGAACTCGACATCCTCGGGGTCGAACTTCCGGCCAAATTCCTCGCGCAGCCGGGCCTCCCGGTCCGGGCCCGGGATCTTGCCGCCGCGAATGAAGCCCGGGTTGTACCAATAGGTTCCGGGATTGTCCTTCACGTAGGCGGCGTACCGGTCCTTGTCCCCGAGGAACAGGGTCGTGCAGTCGTGCGCCCGGGCGAGGATGATCGGGCAGCGCGCATGGCGGATATTCTCCACCCCCCGGCCGCACAGGCCGAAGACCAGCACGATGGCCTCGACGGCGGAGTTGGACTCCGCGCGCTGCACCGCCCGCTGCAACTCCTGCTGCAGCCGCGCGGGATCCTCGTGCAGCGCCAGCGGGATAAAAACCAAGTCCCGGACGCGGGGGTTATCGCGTAGAAAATGACGGACTTCCGGCTCAAGCACCTCGCACGAAATGACGGAAATGTTGTATGAATTGGACATAGGGGAATGGGGTCCAGCAGGGCGGCAGCCACCCTTTCATGACTGTAAACCACCCATCGCAGATACTGACAAAGCACGCTGCATGTAGATTATGGCATTTCTTATGTATCGCGCGGGTTCCGGGCGGTCTTCGCATTTACTTCGGGTGGCGGGACGTCCTATAACGCGGGGATGCCCCTCCTCACTGAACTGACCGCCGCCGTTGCCGCCGGGAAGCGGACCGACACCGTGCGACTTACCCAGGAACTTCTCGCGGCCGGCCTTGCCCCGCAGACCATTGTCGAGACCGGCCTCGTGCCCGGCATGGCCATCGTGGGCGACAAGTTCAAACGCAACGAGATCTTCGTGCCCGAGATGCTCGTGGCCGCGCGCGCCATGAAGGAAGCGCTGAAGATCCTCGAGCCGCTGCTGGCCCTCGCGGGCATCAAGCCGAAGTACACCGCCCTCATCGGCACCGTCCAGGGCGACCTGCACGACATCGGCAAGAACCTCATTTCCATGATGTGGCGCGGCGCAAATTTCGCCGTCGTCGACCTCGGCACCAACGTAAGCCCGGAGAAGTACCTGGCGGCCGCGGTGGAGCACAAGGCCAACATTGTCGGCCTCTCCGCCCTGCTGACCACCACGATGCCGGCGATGAAGGAGACGGTGCGCATCCTCAAGGCCGCCAACCTGCCCGACATGAAGATCATGATCGGCGGCGCGCCGATTACCCAGGCTTTCGCGGATGAGATCGGTGCCGACGGTTATGCCGCCGACGCCGGCACGGCCGTGGACATCGCCAGGAAACTGGTTGGCGCGGCGGCCTAACCGGCCCCGTGCCCCGGCCCTTCCGGGGTTCGGCCATGAAAACCATCTCCATGACGGGGTGCGAACGCGTGAACCGCATGTTCGCCCGGCAGGACCAGGATCGCATTCCGCGCTGTGATTCCTTCTGGCTGGAAACCATCGCCCGCTGGCAGCGCGAGGGGCTCAAGGGCGACTACCACGACGTCATGCTCCGTCTGGGCTCCGATTTTCACTCGCTCTGCTGGAGCTGGCCGTGCCCGTTCCCCGGCAAACGGGAGATCCTGTCCGCGGACTCTGAGACCGAGACGGTGCGCGATGCCTGGGGCGGCGTGGCCCGGCACTGGAAGGCCCGCTCCGGCACACCTGAACACATCAGCTTTGGCTGCGACTCGCGCGAGGCCTGGGAAACCATCTACCGCCCGGCCATGCTGGCCGTCCCGCTGCAACTTGACATCACGGCCGCCCTGCAGGCCCAGCGGGAGGGACGTGCCCTCGGACGCTGGACCCACCTGACGGGCGTCGAGGGCTTCGAGGCCCTGCGCCGGCTCATTGGCGACGAGACCTGCCTCGTCGCGATGATCGAGGATCCCGAGTGGGTGCGCGACATCGTGAAGGTGCACACCGACATCGTGCTCCGCTCGTTCGAGGCCCTCCTCGCGGGCGGCGTGAAGCCGGACGGCCTCTGGATCTACGGTGACATGGCGTACAACCACTCGACTATGTGCTCGCCGGCCATGTACCGGGACCTCGTCTGGCCGGCCCATAAACGCATGGCGGACTGGGCGCATGCCCGCGGCCAGCGCGTCATCTACCACACCGACGGCCATGTCCGCGAGGTGCTCGCGCTCTACATCGCCGCCGGGTTCGAATGCCTCCAGCCGATCGAGGCCAAGGCCGGCATGGACGTCCGGGAGTTCGCCCCCCTCTTCGGCGACCAGCTGGCCATGTTCGGCAACATCGATGTGATGAAGATGGGCACGAACGACCTCGGCATCATCGAGGAGGAGATCCGCACCAAGTTCGCCGCCGGCATGGCGACGCGCGGCTATGCCTACCACTCCGACCACTCGGTGCCGCCGCAGGTGAGCTGGGCCACCTACCAGGCCATCATCGGCTTCGTCGAACGCTACGGCACCTACTAATTTCCATGAGCGCGACCATCATCGAACCCTTCCGCAAAAAATGGCGTGGCCCGCTTACCGACCGGGCGCGCTTCGTCCGGCAGCTGAACCGCCAGCCCGTCGACCGCTGCTTCAACATGGAGTTCGGTTACTGGGACGACAACTTCAAGCTCTGGCCGATGTTCCGCGACCACGGCATCATGAACAATGAGGACGCCGACCGCTTCCTCAGCTTCGACCGCACCGCGATGGTCGGTTCGCCCTGGATGCACCCGGGTTTTCCGTATGAGGAAATCTCGCGGACGGCCACCACCCGGATCATGCGCAACGGCGACGGCCTGATCGCCGAGGTACCGCTCGACGGCCACGACACGATTCCCCACTACCTCGAGGCCACCGTCAAAACGCCCGAGGACTGGGCCAAGGTGAAGGTCGAGCGCTTCGACCGCCGCCATCCCGACCGCAAGCCCGACCTCGCCGCGATTCTCCGCGACCACCCCGCGGACCGCGACTATCCGCTCGGCGTGTGGGCCGGCTCGATGATCGGCAAGATCCGCGACATGCTCACCGTCGAAGGCCTGGCCTACGCGGTATATGACTATCCGGAGATGGTGGAAGACATGGTCGAGACGTCCTGCCTCCTCCTGGAGGACTTCCTCGATGCCGTCCTGCCGCAGGTGAAATTCGACTACGCCGGCGGCTGGGAGGACATTTGCTACAAGAGCGGTCCGCTCGTCTCCGTCGATTTCTTCCGCGACATCGTGGTGCCCCGGTACAAGCGCATCAGCACCAAGTTGCGCGCTCACGGCGTGGATCTCTGGTGGATTGACTGCGACGGCGATGTCCGGCCGCTGATCCCGCACTTTCTCGCCGGTGGCGTGAACACGATGTTTCCATGGGAAGTCAACGGCTCGGGCCATCCCGGCGAGTCGCTGGACCGCTGGGGCCCGGAACTGCGCATCATGGGCGGCGTGGACAAGATGGTGCTCGGCCGCAGCCGCAAGGACATCCGCGCCTGGCTCCAGTCGCTCGCGCCCTACGTCGCGTCGGGCGGCTTCATCCCGTTCTGCGACCACCGCTGTCCGCCCAACGTCAACCCCGACGACTACCTCTACTACCTCGACCTGAAGGAAGAGCTCTTCGGCCTGCGCGGTTAGCCGCCCATGCTTTGCCCGGCTCGCACCCCAAATCGAAAATAGAAATTCGCGATTCGAAAATACCTAAGATGACTTCCCGGGAAAAAATCCAGCGGGCGCTCGCCCACCAGTCCGGTCCCGTGCCGGTGGATTTCGGCGGCACCGGTCTCACGGGTATGCATGTGAGCTGCGTCGCCGCACTGCGCGACCACTACGGGCTGCCCCGCCACCCCGTGAAGGTCTGCGAGCCGTTCCAGATGCTCGGTGAGATCGAGGATGATCTGGGCCGCCTGCTCGGCTCCGACTGCGTCGGCGCCAACGGCCGCGGCACCATGTTCGGCTTCGCCAACGAGGGCTGGCACGAGTGGCGCACGCCGTGGGGCCAGCTCGTGCTCGTCCCGGAGGGCTTCCGGCCGCGCGAGGACGCCAGCGGCGACGTCTATCTTTTTCCCCAGGGCGACACCTCGGTCGCCCCCAGCGGGCACATGCCGGGCAGCGGCTATTTCTTCGACGCGATTGTGCGCCAGGAGCCGATTGACGAGGATCACCTCAACCCGGCGGACAACTGCGAGGAGTTCCAACTGCTTAGCCCGGCCGACCTCGCCCACTGGCGCACCGAGTTCGCCCGCGTGCACGGCGAGCAGCGCGCGGTGGTCTCCGGCATCGGCGGCACCGGCTTTGGCGACATCGCCCTCGTGCCGGCGGCCTTCCTCAAGCACCCGAAGGGTATCCGCGACGTCAGCGAGTGGTATATCTCCCTCATCGAGCGCCGCGACTACGTGCACCAGATCTTCACCCACCAGTGCGCGGTGGCGCTTAAGAACCTGGAGACTTACGCCGCCCTTGCCGGCGACACCGTGGACGTGCTGGTGATCTGCGGCACCGATTTCGGCACGCAAAGCTCCCAGTTTTGCTCGCCGGAGGCATTCGACGACCTCTTCGCTCCGTACTACCGGCAGATCAACAACTGGGTGCACCGCCACACCAAGTGGAAGACCTTCAAGCACTCCTGCGGCGCGGTCCGCCCACTCATCGACCGCTTCATCGACGTCGGGTTCGACATCCTCAACCCGGTGCAGTGCTCGGCGAAGGACATGGACCCCGTCCGGCTCAAGGCCGACTTTGGGAGCCGCATCGTGTTTTGGGGCGGCGGCGTGGATACGCAGCGTACCCTACCCTTCGGCACCCCCGCGGAAGTGCGGACCGAGGTCACGTCACGCCTCCGGGCGTTTTCGCCGGATGGCGGCTTCGTCTTCAACACCATCCACAACATCCAGGCCCGCACGCCCGTCGCCAACATCGTCGCGATGGTGGATGCCGTCCGCGACTTCAACGGCACCGCCGCCTGAGCCCATGAAACCGCACGCCCACCGCTTCATTCCGGAAGTCGCCCGCGCCCGCTATGAGGCGTGGTGGCGTTGCGCCCGAGTGGACCGCCCGCCGGTAAGCCTCTGGGTGAAGACGCCGCACCCCCTGCGCGCGCCGCGCTCCACGCACGCCACGCTGCGCGAGCGCTGGCTCGACGTGGAGTACCAGGTGGATTGCGCCCTGACCGGACTCGAGACCAACCCGATCCTGGGCGACACCGTCCCTTCCTACCTGCCCAATGTCGGCCCCGACCTCTCCTCCACGCTCTTCGGCGCCGAGCTGGTCTTCGGCGAGAACACGAGCTGGTGCCAGCACACCGTGCCGGAGACCGCGGACTGGGAGCGCTTCATCGCGACCCCGCCGGATTTCGACAACGTCTACTGGCGGACCATCGATGCGATGATCACGCGCGCCGCTGAGCGGTTTGAGGGACGCTACTACGTCGCCATGCCCGACCTGCACGGCAGCTTCGACATCCTCGCCGGCGTGCGCGGGCCGGAAAACGTCTGCCTCGACCTCATGGACGAGCCGGAACTGGTGCGCCGCGCCAGCCTCCATGCGTCCCACGCCTACGTGGAGGCGTACCGCCGGCTGTACCAGCGGCTCACCGCCCTCGGCCAGCCGAGTACGACCTGGTGTTCCTACCTGCACACGGGGCCCGCCTACATTCCCAGCTGCGACTTCTGGTGCCTCGTCTCCAAAGAAATCGCCCAGGAATACGTCCGGCCCACCATCGAGCTGGAGATGGCGCCGCTCGAACGCTCCATCTTCCACCTCGACGGCCCGCAGGCCCTGCACCACCTCGACCTGATGCTGAGCCTGCCCGGCCTGAACGCCGTGCAATGGGTCTTCGGCTCCGGCCACGGGCCTGCCGCCAAATGGATCGACGTCTACCGGCGCTGCCTCGCCGCAGGCAAGGCGCTCCAGATCCTGGCGGACGATCCCGCCGACGCGCTGACCGTCCTGCGCGCGCTCGGCCCCGACGGCCTGTGGCTCACGATCTGCACGCCGTTCGCCAACACCGATGAGGCCACGGATTTCCTCGATACGGTCCACCGGCTCTCCCCATGAACGCCCGCGAAAATTTCCACGCCATGATGTCCGGCGGGCGCCCCGAGTGGATTCCGCTCAACCTGCCCGTCACGCCGCCGGTCGCCGACCTCATCGAGGCCCGCACGGGCGTACGCAGCTCGGAACTGGCCTTCGAGACGGACTTTGGTTTCGAGTGGGTCGGCTACAACGAGGACCCGCAACGTTGGCGCGCCGCGCTCGCCGACCTGGGCTGCCAGCTCCCCGCCGACGTCGAGCTCGGGCCGTTCTGCATCGCGCATGTCGCGCCGCCCCCGGGCACCGTGGGTAATGCGTACCACTTCCGGACCATGCTGCATCCGCTGGAAAAGGTCACGGCCGTCGCCCAGCTGGAAAAACTGCCCTGGCCCGACACCTCCGACCCCGCGCATTACACCGCCGTCCAGCAGCGCATGCGCCAGATCCACACCCGCGGCAAGGTCGCCTTCGCCGGCCTTGAGTGCACCGCCTTCGAGGCCGCGTGGTACGTCCGCGGCATGGACAACCTCTTCCAGGACCTCGCCGAGGGCAACGGGATCGCCGACTGGCTGCTCGATTATTTCACCGAGCGCTCCATCAACGTCGGCCGCGCGTTCGCCCGGTCCGGCGTGGACGTGATCGGCCTCGGCGACGACGTCGGCATGCAGACCGGCATGCTGCTCTCCGTCGAGATGTGGCGCGAGCACCTCAAGCCCCGCCTCGCCAAGGTCATCACCGCCATCCGCGAGGCGTCCGGCGACCGTAAGGTGTGGGTGCATTACCACTCCGACGGCAACATCCTGCCCATCGTCCCCGAGCTCATCGAGCTCGGCGTGGACATCCTCAACCCGGTCCAGCCCGAGTGCATGGATGCCGCCGACCTCACCCGCCGTTTCGGCCACAAGCTGGGCCTCAGCGGGATGGTTGGCACCCAGACGACGATGCCGTTTGGCACGCCCGACGATGTCCGCCGCCGGGTGCGCGAGATCGCCGCACTCCACCTGCACCGGGTCCATCCCGCCCGCGTGATGATCGCGCCCACCCATGTACTTGAGCCCGATGTCCCGTTTGCCAACATCCTCGCTCTCGTCGAGGAAACCAAATCCATCCGCCTGTCCTGACCGCCTTTCCCCCGCCATTGACCAACCTCTCCTCGCCTCCAACCCTCTGCCCAGCCATAAAATTCCCATCATGAAAAACTCCAACCTCCTCATCGCCCTTGCGCTGATTGTTGCCGCCGCCGCCTACCGCGTGGGCGCGGTGTTTGTCCCGGACCTGTCCAACCTCTCGCCCATCATGGCCCTCGCCTTCTGCGGCGCCGCCTTCTTTGGGCGCCGCAGCCTCTGGCTCGTGCCCTTCGTGGCCCTCGTTGCCAGCGACGTGTGGATCGACCGCTACTACGCCAGCCACTACGGCTACACGTGGGAGCTGAGCGGTTCGCTGCTGCGCATCGCCTGCTTCGCCGCCGCGATCGGGGTCGGCGCCCTCGTCGCCCGCCGCCGCACCGCGCTCAATGTGTTCAGCGGCGTGCTCGGCTGCTCCATCCTGTTCTACCTCGTCAGCAACTCCGCCTCCTGGCTCGGCGACGCGTATTACGCCAAGACCCTCGGCGGCTGGTGGCAGGCGATGACGGTCGGACACATCGAGTTCCCGCCGACCCTGTGGTTCTTCCGCAACACGCTGATCGGCGACCTGCTCTTCACCGGCGCGTTTTCCCTCGTGATGAGCCGCGCCACCGTGGCGCAGACCCGCACCGCCTGAGCCTGCTTTGGGTTGTGTTCAGGGCCGGTCCCCGGACCGGCCCTTTTTCGTGCCCGCGAAGAGCGGCCCACGGCCTTGCTCGTGTCGCGGGTGGCGCGCAGGCGTGTAACGTGGCGCGCCAGCACGCCACCCACAGCATGCCGTCGGCAGGGTGGAAAACCCCACTCCGACGACGCCGTCAGAACAGACCTACGACTTTGCCGGTCGCATCGAGGTCGATCACCTCGGCGGCGGGTGCCTTGGGCAGGCCCGGCATCGTCATGATCTCGCCCGTGAGGCAGACGATGAAGCCGGCGCCGGCGGAGAGCCGCACCTCGCGGATCTCGACCTCAAAACCCGTCGGCCGGCCCCGCAGGGTCGGATCGGTGGAAAACGAATATTGCGTCTTGGCCATACAGATCGGGAATTTCCCATAGCCGCCGGCCTGCAGTTCCTCGAACTTCGCCTTCACCCGCGCGCTGGCGGTGATTTCCTTCGCACCGTAAATCTTCTGCGCGATGGTGCGGGCCTTGTCCCACAGCGGCATGTCGTCCGGGTACAGCAGCGAAAATTTCCGGGCGGTCTTTTCCGCCGCCTCAACCACCGCGTGCGCGAGTGCCTCGGCGCCGGCGCTGCCGTCCGCCCAATGCGTGGCCGGCACGGCTTTCACGCCAAGCTTGGCGCAGCGTTCCTGGATCACGGCGAATTCCTCATCAGTGTCCGAGGTGAAGCGGTTGATCGCCACGACCGCGGGCAGACCGTAGCCGGCGATGTTCTCCAGATGTTTCTCGAGGTTGGCGAAACCGCGCCCCACGGCCTCCACGTTCGGCTTCTTGAGGTCGGCTTTGTCCACGCCGCCGTGCATCTTCAGCGCGCGGACGGTCGCCACGATGACGACGGCATCGGGCTGCAGGCCGGCGAAGCGACACTTGATATCGATGAATTTCTGGGCGCCTAGGTCGGCGCCGAAACCCGCCTCGGTGACCGTGTATTCGCCGAGGCTGAGGGCCAGCTTGGTGGCCAGCACGCTATTGCAGCCGTGCGCAATGTTCGCAAACGGGCCGCCGTGCACGAACGCGGGGTTGTTCTCCAGCGTCTGCACGAGGTTGGGCGCAAGGGCGTCGCGCAGCAGCACCGCCATGGCGCCGTGCGCCTTCAACTGGGCCGCCGTCACGGGCTTTTTATCGCGCGTGTAGCCGACCACGATCTTGCCGAGACGCTCGCGCAACTCCGCCAGGTCCTGCGACAGGCAGAAGATTGCCATGACCTCAGACGCGACGGTGATGTCAAAGCCCGACTGGCGGACCGTGCCGTTGGCGACGCCGCCCAGGCCGACGATGATCTCCCGCAGCGCGCGGTCGTTCATGTCCATCACGCGTTTCCAGACGATGCGGTTCGGGTCGAGCCCCAGCGCGTTGCCGTGCGTGAGGTGGTTGTCGACCAGCGCGGAGAGGAGGTTGTGGGCGGACGTGATCGCGTGGAAATCACCCGTGAAGTGCAGGTTGATATCCTCCATCGGCATGACCTGCGCGTAACCGCCGCCGGCGGCGCCGCCCTTCACGCCAAAGCTGGGCCCGAGCGAGGGCTCGCGCAGGCAGATGATGGCGCGCTTGCCAATGCGGTTGAGCGCATCGCCGAGCCCCACCGTCGTCGTGGTCTTGCCCTCGCCCGCGGGTGTGGGCGAAATGGCGGTGACCAGCACGAGCCGGCCGCGGGGTTTCGCCCGCTGCTGCTGGTAATAGTCCAGCCCGACCTTGGCCTTGTATTTCCCGTAGTGTTCGAGCGCTTCGACGGGAATCTTGAGCCGGGCCGCGATCTGGTCGATCGGCAGCATTTTCGCCTGTTGGGCAATTTCGATATCGGAGGGAACGATTTTTGCGGCCATGGGAGGTGAGGTGAAAGGGTTGTTGGGAGTCACTGGCCTGTTTCCGGCCAAGGCCGGAGATTGTCATTCTGTGCGCCGCGAAGGATCCAGTGCGATTTCGCGGCGGGATTCGATTCTATCCGAGTGGGTTCTTCGCTGCGCTTAGAATGACAAATTCGGGGTGAAAAAAGACGGAGGGGGTTAGCTGGAGTAGTATTCCTGCACGCGCATGATGACGTCAAAGCCCTCAAGCTTCAAGCAGTCGGTCAGGCAGAGCATGGCGGGGTGATCGGCCGGTAGCACCTCGTACTTGCGCTTCACCGAGCCAATGACGTGGTCCATGCCAAGCGGGCCGGCGAGGGTCAGGAACGCGCTCTCGAGCGGCCCCTTCGTCGGCGAACCGTCCGCGCGCTTCGGCGGGAGCATCACGCTGAAATTACTCAGGCCGACCGACATGTGGACCCCCTTGAGCGCGGGATCGGCATGGATCAGGTTGATCGCACCCATCAGGCAGTGAAGCCGGCCCTCGGAGTCGGCGCCAATCGGCGAGATCGCGGGATCAATGATGCAGTGGTTCACCGGGATGCCGTGCTGGCCGGCCTCCGCGACGAGTTCGCGGGCGGTCTGGTACACCTCGGCCGCGGTGTGATTGGGCTGGGCGATGCCCTTCTCCATGCGCTCGGACGCGAGCAGGATGGGCATGAACGACATGACCTTCGTGAGCTTGAACATCTCCCGGCGCGGCTGGGAAATGGAATTCAGGATCGGGATGAGCCCGCCGCCGCGCACGCGGTCGTAGGCCTTGAGCCCGGCCTCGGCCATCACCGGGTCCGGCGTGTCGATGGAGAGCGGCTTGGAGGTGACGCTTTGGACGTCCCGCACCATCTGGGCGAGAAACTCCGCGGAGCGCGGCCCGACATTGACGTCGACGTAACCGGCACCGCCTTGGTCCTGGGACCGGGCAAGTTCCTGGAGCCCGGCGAGGTCATTGGCCTCGAAAAGCTTGTGGGTCGACGGCACGGAATCGTTGATGGATTCGCCGATGATCGTGAGGTTGGGAAAGGCCATGGGATTATTTTTTGGGGACGGTTAAATGGGTCGGAGCGGCGGCGGAGCCTTCGGGTCCGGGGCCGCGGCCGGCTCCGGCTGGGCGACCTGGTGATGGTCGCGGCCGAGGAAATTATTGGCCCAGCCCGACGTGCCGCGGAGCGCGGGATTGGCGAAGACGGCGGGACCGTCGAGCATGTGCTCGGATTCGCCGAAGAATTTCATCCGGTCGTAGGCCCGCGCCCACATGCAGTCCTTGTCGTGGAGCTCGCAACGACCGTCGGCCGATCCGCCGCAGGGGCCGTTGCGCTGCGTCTTGGAGCAGGAGGCGCGCGGACAGAAATAGCCGGTGTCCGGGAGGGAGCAGTCGCCGCAATCCTGGCAGCCGAACATCACGACCTTCGAGAGGTGCTCGACGCCGTGCAGGGCGCTGAGGGCCTTGTCGTGCTGGCCCGTCTCGAGCCGCGCGTAGCCCTGCTGGATCGTGGGAAAAAGCTTGTTGCCCGGGGTGAAGGCCAGACCGTGAACCGCCCGCGTGAAGCGGTAGCCCAGGCCGACCTCGGCGGTCTTGGCGGGTTCCTTGAGGGATTGGAGGTAGGCGGCGTTGACCCGTGCGCCATTGCCGAGCCCGGTCGCCTCGTCCTTTTCGAAGAGATAAAACTCGTCCGGTTTCGGAAACTGGATCTCACGGGCGAATTCCTTCCAGTCGTTCGCGCCGTAGCTTTCGGCCAGGTCGATGATCTGCGCGAAGGTGTCCGCCTTGTGCACACCGCCGAGGTAGCCGGCGGCGAAACCCATCCCCTTGAACACCGCGAGCTGCTTGGCCGCGAGCTCGGTGAAGAACGCCTTCCCCTTGTCCGGGCCGGCGGCGTATTTTTCCACCTGGGCGTAGAGCGCGTCGCTCACCACACAGCCCGGGATCTTGTTCTGGTTGAACATGCGGGCCACCGTCTTGTTCAGCACGTACACGTTGCCGATGATGGGGGCGGAGAGATTGGCCCAGTCCAGGAACAGTTTGATCTCGTGAAATTTCCGCATGTCGTAGCCGAGCTGCGGGATGACCCACTCGGCGCCGCACTGGAGCTTGCGGGCGAGCTTGAAATACTGGGGCATCAGCTCGCGCTCCTGCCGTTTGAACGGCGCCACCGCGGCACCGATGAAGAAATTCGTCTTGGCCAGCCGCTCCGTCTTCCCGTTCGGCCGCACAACCTCCATCCCCTCGTTCATCGTCTTCAACATCGCGACGAGGCTCACCGAATCCAAATCGAAGACCGGCAGCGCCGGCCCCTTGAAGCCCGACGTCGGGTAGTCGCCCGTCAGCGCCAGGATGTTGTTGAACCCGTCCGCGGCGTAACGCCACGCGGCGGACTCGAGCCCGTTGCGGTTGAGATCCTTGCAGGTGAGATGGATGACCAGTTCCTTGCCCCGCGGCTTGAGGAGGTTGGCGAGCCAGTCCGCCGGGATCATCGGGTTGCCGCCGGGATTGTCGGTGATGGACACCCAGCCAATCCGCGCGTCCGCCGCCAGGCCCTCGCCCAGCTCCACGAGCTTCGGCTTCTGGTCGGGCTCGGGAATCCCGCGCGTCGTCACCAGCTCAGCGCCATAGATGAAACGCCCGGAGTTCAGTTGCTCGCGAAACGAGGAATGCGGGGTGGGGTTGGTCATGAGGGGTGGTCTTCGCCGGGCTAGCGGCCTGATCGGGGAAAAAAGTGCGGGGCAGCGATCACTCCCAAAAGCTACACGAAGCACCGGTGAATGTCTTGCGGAAACCGCCTGCACTCCGGTAATTCACTTTTTCTTACTTCCCCTAGTAATTACCTATGTGAATTATAAACACGCTACATAGCGAAGGCCCGTTCCTCCCGGCGCGCCGGCTCTAGCGCCAAAGCGCACAAATTTTATCCCATTAAGTACATTGGTTGAGCTCTCAGCCGTCAGCTTTCAGCGCTCGGCTTGGTCAAAACCGCCGCCATGGCCGTGAAAACACGGCTTCCCCCGGCCTCGCCGCACGAGTTCGTGGCTGAAAGCTGACCGCTGATCGCTGGCAGCTTGAAAACCTACTTCTCAATCGCCGCCGTCCGCTGCTGCGCGGCGCGCACGCGCTTCAGGTCGTATTTCTTTTTCCGGTCGAAGAAGAAAATGCCGTTCTGCTCCTGGTAGACGTCGGTGAGCTGCGTGTAGCAGTAGCCAAACATCCGGGGGTGATCGAGCAGCACGCGGCAGAGTTTCTCGAAGCGGGTGTAGAACTCCTCCAGTGACTTCGGCCGGTCCCCGTAACCCCACGAGGCGTCGCCGGGCTTCGCCTTCGGGTTCCACCAGATGCCGCCGAACTCGCTCACAAAATACGGCTGACCCTGCCACGGGACCGAGCTGTGCACCGGTGACTCGTTGCCCCACGGCTTGTCCTGCATCAGCGCCGCGTGGCGCGCCGCGAACGTCTTGGGGTTCTGGTCGTAGTCGTGGGAGTCGTAGATGTCGCTTTCCGACAGGCGGTGACAGTACCCCGACACGTCGAGCACGGGCCGCGTGGCGTCGTACATCTTCGCCGCCTGGAACATGCCGCGCATGATGTCGTCGTGGATCGTGTTGCGCTCGTCGCGCCGGCTCTCGCTCTCGTTCAGCGGGCACCAGCCGACAATCGACGGGTGGTTGAAATCGCGCTCCAGCGCCTCGAGCCACTGGGTGAGGTACGTCGCCGGGTACTCGTTGCCGATGTGGTTGCCGCCGCGGACGTACCCGCCCTTGCCGTCGGCCGTCCACGTGCGCACCGGGGCCCGGCCGGCGAGACCCCAGTCGCTGAACTCACCCCACACCAGGTAGCCGAGGCGGTCCGCGTGATAGAGAAAGCGCTCCTCAAACACCTTCTGGTGCAGCCGCGCGCCGTTGAAGCCCGCCGCGAGTGAAAGTTTGATGTCATTCACCAGCGCGGCGTCGCTCGGCGCCGTCAGGATGCCGTCCGGGTAATAACCCTGGTCGAGCACCAGCCGCTGGAACACCGGCCGGCCGTTCAGCTTCACGGCAAAACCATCAATGCTCACGCTGCGCAGGCCGGCATAACTCTTCACCTCATCCACGATCTCGCCGGTGACGGTGTCCACCAACTCCAGCTCCAGGTCGTAGAGATGCGGGTCCTCCGGGCTCCAGAGGTGCTGCCGGGCGTCGGGAATCACCAGTTCCAGCCGCGGATAAAACCCCGCGCCGCAGATGCACTCCGTCTCGCTGATAAACCCGCGCTGATCCCGCAGCCGCGCCCGGTAGCTCAGCCCCGCCTGCGCCCCCGCCACGGGTTGCTCGATCAGGAAACGGCCGTGGGCGAGATCCGGTACGATTTTTGGCCGCTGCAGATGGGCGCGTTGCGCCACCGGCTCAAGCCACACGGTCTGCCAGATGCCGGTCGTGCGCGTGTAGTGGCAGCCGGAGTTGGCGAACACCCACGACTGCTTGCCGGAGGGGGCGGACTCGCGGGGGTTGTCCCGCGCGCGGATGACGAGCGCGACTTTTTTCCCGGGAGTCGCCACGGCCGTCAGGTCGCAGCTGAACGGCGTCATACCACCGCGGTGCCGCCCCACCTCCGTGCCGTTGGCCCAGACGAAGGTGTCGTAGTCGCTCGCCTGGAAATGCAGCAGGATCCGCCTCCCCTTCCACGCCCGCGGGATCGTCACCTCGCGGCGGTACCAGACGGCGTTGAGATAGTCGGTGTTTTCGACCCCTGAGAGCTTCGACTCCGGGCAGAACGGCACGATGATCGCGTCCTTCAGCGGCCGCGCCAGCAGCCCGCGGTCGAGCCCGCTGTCGCCCTGGTCGATCTCGAACTGCCACCGGCCGTTGAGACAGAGCCAGTCGCGCCGCACGAGTTGCGGACGCGGATATTCGGGACGGGGAATGGCGGGGAGCTTGGCCATGGCGGGGGAAGACGGGATCAGTCACCACGAAAAACACGAAAGGCACGAAAGTCGAGCCACCGGATTTTTACCCACGGAACACACGGAAGGTTAAGACCATTCCCGCCAGCCCCTGATCCAGGCCCGGATTATTCCGTGGATTCCGTGGGCAACCCGGATCGTGCGTCCGGCTTTCGTGTATTTCGTGGTGACAAATCCGGGCGGGCTTCGTGGTTGAAATTGACCACCGCCACCCTCCCCGCCATGTCTGGCAGGCTATGTCCGACACACCCGCTCCCGCCGCCGTCACCATGGATGCCATCGTCGCGCTCGCGAAGCGCCGCGGCTTCATCTTCCAGTCCTCCGAGATCTACGGCGGGTTCAACGGCTTCTTCGACTACGGTCCGCTCGGCGCCGAGCTGAAGAAGAACATCCGTGACTGCTGGTGGGACGACATGGTCCGCCGCCGCGACGATGTCGTCGGCCTCGAGTCCTCCATTATCATGCACCCGAAGGTCTGGGAGGCGTCCGGCCACGTCGCCGGCTTCACCGACCCGCTCGTGGACTGCAAAGTTTCGAAACAGCGCTATCGCGCCGACCAGTTGTTCTTCGCCGCCGTCATCGTGGACGGCAAAACCGCCGGCTACGTCTCCGCCCTCGAGAGCGAAAAAACCGCCGCCGAGCTCCAGGCCGCCGCCGAGCTCTTCAAGCGCAAGAAGGCCCTCCAGGGCACGCTCTCGCCCGTCGTCGCCAAGGACATGACCGAGGCCCAGCCGGACGAGATCGCGCTCATTCCCTCCCCCGCCACCGGCGAGCCCGGCAGCCTGACGCCGCCGCGCTCGTTCAACATGATGTTCCAGACGAACGTCGGCGCGATGACCGATGCGTCGTCCGTCGCCTACCTGCGGCCCGAGACCGCGCAGGGCATGTTCGTGGACTTCAAGAACGTCGTGGACACCGGCCGCGTGAAGCTGCCCTTCGGCATCGCCCAGATTGGCAAGTCGTTCCGCAACGAGATCACGCCGCGCAACTTTATCTTCCGCTCGCGCGAGTTTGAGCAGATGGAGATGGAATATTTCATCCACGAGGACGCCGACTGGGCCAAGTGCCACGAGGAGTGGATCACGTGGTGCGAAAACTGGCTGAAGAGCATCGGCCTCCCCGCCAGCCACCTCTCGCGCTACACCCACCCGAAGGAGAAGCTCGCGTTCTACTCGCGCGGCACGGTGGACATCATGTTCTCCTATCCGTTCGGCGTGCAGGAGCTGTGGGGCATCGCTGCCCGCGGCAACTACGACCTGACCCAGCACGCCAACGCCAGCGGCAAGCCGCAGGAGATCTTCGACGAGGCCACGAAGAAGAAATTCGTCCCGCACGTCATCGAGCCCGCCGTGGGCGTCGACCGCATCCTGCTCGCCGTCCTCTGCGCCGGTTACGCCGAGGAGGAGGTCAAGGATGAGAAGGGTGCCGTCGAAAAGCGCACCGTCCTCCGCTTCTCCCCGCGCATCGCGCCGGTGAAGGTCGCCATCCTCCCGCTGCTCAAGAACAAGCCCGAGCTCGTCGCGATCGCGCAAAAACTCCACGCCAAGCTGAGGCGGAAGTATGCCGTGTTCTACGACGAGGCCGGCGCCATCGGCCGCCGCTACCGCCGCCAGGACGAGATCGGCACGCCCTGGTGCGTGACCATCGACTTCGACACGATCGAGAAGCCCGGCGAGACCTTCACGCTCCGCGAGCGCGACACGATGAGCCAGCGCCGGATCACCGAGGCGGAGCTCTTCGCCCTGCTTGAGGAACACGTTTACTGAGCTCCCGCGCCATGCCGGCCTACGCGCGCGCCCGTGACCTGATTGATGCCGCCCACGCGGCCGATCCGGCCCGCGCGGCCGACGGCCGGCCCGCCGAGCTGGTGTACGCCGAGCGGGTGGAGGCCTGGGTCGTGCGCCTCATCCCCGCCGCCCCGCCCCTCCTCCGCCTGGCCGCGCGCTGCCAGCACCTCGAGCGCTGGTCCGTGCCGCGCGCGAGTTTTCCCGAGGGCAAGGTGGCTTACCTCAACTGGCGCAAATCACTTTATGCCAAACAGGCCGCCCGCGCGAAGGAGCTGCTGCTGGCCGCTGGGGTGTCCGCCGCCGAGGCGGACGAGGCTGCGACCTGGGTCTCCAAGACCGGCCTGAAAACCAACCCCGGCACGCAGGCGCTTGAGGACGCCGCCGTGCTGGTGTTCCTGGAAAACGAGATCGGCGCCTTCGCCGCGCAGCACGCGGAATATCCCCGCGAAAAATTCGTCGATATCCTCAAAAAAACCTGGCGCAAACTCAGCCCCGCCGCCCAAGCCATGGCCCGCAGCCTGGAGCTACCACCGGGGATCGCCGCCCTGGTCCACGACGCGACTGCACAGCCCTGATTTGCCCGCGGCCGTTCGACAGGCTCAGGCCGCTCTGAGCGTAGCCGAATGGGCGAATTGTGCGAATCAGGGCGAATCCCGATCCCAATCCTTTTTACCACGGATTACACGGATACCACGGATGAATCAGGCAACAGACATGGCGGGGTTGATCCGGGTCCTCCGTGTAATCCGTGGTAAAAGAAATGGCCTTAACTCCCTGATCCAGGTCATAAATTTCATGAACTTCCGCACCTTTCCGTGGTCGTCTAATCCATCATGAAGCCGCTCCGCTTTCTCCCCCTCGCCCTGCTGCTCGTCCTTGCCGGCTGCTCCAGCGCCTACTACGGCGCGATGGAGAAATTCGGCGTCGCCAAGCGGGAAATCCTCGTGGACCGCGTGGACGCCTCCCGGAAGGCCGAGACCGCCGCCAAGGAGCAGTTCGCCAGCGCCCTCGAGCATTTCCTCGCCGTGACCAAGGTGGACGGCGGCGACCTCCTGAAGAAATACAACGACCTGAACCGCGAGCTGAAGCGCAGCGAGGACCGCGCCAAGGAAGTCCATGACCGCATCGCCGCCGTCGAGGACGTCGCCGAGGTCCTCTTTCGCGAGTGGAAACAGGAGCTGGGGCAATACTCCAGCGCCACGCTGCGCAACGAAAGCCAGCGCGAGCTCGACGCCACCCGCCGCCGCTACGACACGCTCGTCCGCCTGATGCACCGGGCCGCCGACCGGATGGACCCGGTGCTCGATACCTTCCGCGACCAGGTGCTCTTCCTGAAACACAACCTGAACGCCCGCGCCCTCGCCTCGCTCGACACGACCAACCGCACCCTCGATGCCGACGTTTCCCAGCTGATCCGTGACATGGAAGCCTCGATCCACGAAGCCGAAAGCTTCATCAAGAACCTCTCCGCCACGCCGGCGCAGTAAGTTTTGTCCAGGCGCGGCCGTCCAACCGGATTTAGCCCGCCCGCCGGGGCGGATGGACAATAATTGCGGAGGCGGTGGCGCTAATACCGTCGGCGCCGCGGCGCATGGGACTTTCTTTGCCCCGGGTGATGGGGCAGGGTCGCCGGATATATCGGCCGTGATCGTGCCCGCATTTTTTCCGCGAGGTGCCACCAGGACCGGTGTTTTTTATTTATGCCACATCCGGTCATCATTCAGGGCGGCATGGGCGCCGCGGTCTCCAACTGGGAGCTGGCGCGCGCCGTATCCCGGCAGGGCGCGCTCGGCGTCGTCTCGGGTACCGCCCTGACGAGCGTGCTGGTGCGGCGGCTGCAGGCGGGGGATCCCTCGGGGGAGGTCCGCCGCGCGCTCGCGGCGTTTCCGCTCCCGGCCGCGGCCGGGCGGATCCTGACCGCCTATTTTATTCCCGGGGGCAAGGCGGCGAACATCCCGTTCGCCACCCACCTGATGCCGTCGCTGCAACCCGGGCTGGCCCTGACCGAACTGACGGTGGCGGCCAATTTCGTCGAGGTCTTCCTCGCCAAGTCCGGGCACACCGGCGTCGTCGGTCTCAACCTGCTCGAGAAAATCCAGCTCCCCACCCTGCCTTCGCTCTACGGCGCGATGCTCGCGGACGTGGACTACGTGCTGATGGGTGCCGGCATCCCGCGCGCCATCCCCGGCTTCCTCGACCAGCTGGCGGCGGGCGAACCCGCGGAGCAGAAAATTGACGTCGAGGGGGCCTTGCCCGGTGAGGTATTCACGCTCCGCTTTGACCCGGCGGCGTTCTGGGGCGGTCCGCCGCCGCGGCTGCGCCGGCCGAATTTTTTCGCCATCGTGTCCTCGGCCACGCTCGCCCTCACCCTCGCCCGCAAGTCCAGCGGCCGGGTGGATGGCTTCATCGTCGAGGGCGAACGGGCCGGCGGCCACAACGCACCGCCGCGCGGCCCGTTGCAGCTGGATGCGCGCGGTGAACCCGTCTACGGCCCGCGTGACACGCCCGATCTCGCCAAGATCCGCGAGCTGGGACTCCCCTTCTGGCTCGCCGGCAGCCAGGCCCGGCCGGACAAGCTGGCGGAGGCGCTGCGCCTCGGCGCCGCGGGCATCCAGGTCGGCACGGCGTTCGCGTTTTGCGATGAGTCCGGCATCGCGCCCGGACTCAAGCGGCGGATGATTCAGGCCAGCCGCGACGGCACGGCCCAGGTCTTCACCGACCCCGCCGCGTCGCCCACCGGCTTTCCCTTCAAGGTCGCGGAAATCTCCGGCACGCTGTCGGAGGCCGCCACTTACACGGCCCGGGAAAAAGTCTGCGATCTCGGCTACCTGCGGCAGGCCTATCGCAAACCCGACGGCAGCGTCGGCTTCCGCTGCGCCGGCGAGCCGGTCGAATCCTACCTGCGCAAGGGCGGAGTCCTCGCCGACACGGTCGGCCGGAAATGCCTGTGCAACGGCCTCATGGCGACCGTGGGCCTGGGCCAGTTGCGGGCGCACGGCGTGGAGCCGGCGATCGTGACCGCGGGCAACGAGGTGGCCGATCTCGCCCGGCTGGTCCCCGCCGGGGAGAATCATTACCGGGCGGAGGACGTCCTCCGTTATCTGCGCGGCTCGGCGGCGTGACGCGCCGGCCGGAGGGTTAACCACGAAAGACCCGAAGCACACGAAATCCGATCCATCCGGATTATTTGCCCGCGAATTACGCGAATTTACGCGAATATCCGAACCCCCATCCGTTTGGTTTAATCCGAACTATTCGCGCTAATTCGCGTAATTCGCGGGCGAGGATCGGGCTTCGCTTAATTCACCACCGCCAGCGTGAACCCGTCATAGCCCTTGGCGCCGACGGTCTGGAGTGTGGTGGCGCTCACGCGTTTCTCGGTTGCCAGCATCGCATTGAGCTGGCGCACGCCCTGTACGCTCGGATCAGAGGTATTCGCGTCCGTCACTGCGCCCTTGCGGATGACGTTGTCCACGATGATCACCGTCCCGCGGCGCGAAAGCTGCAGCGCCCATGTGAAATATTCCGGGATCCGGACCTTGTCCGCATCGATGAAGATCAGGTCAAACGGCCCACGGCCTTCCGTGACCAGCTGCGGCAGCGTGTCGAGGGCCCGGCCTTCGCGCACCTCGATCATCCTGGCGAGGCCGGCGTGCTCAAAATTCGCCCGCGCGACCCGGACGTGCTTTGGGTCCACTTCCAAGGTGACCACCTTGCCGCCCGCCGGCAGCATCCCCCGCGCCAGCCAGATGGTGCTGTAGCCGCCTAGCGTGCCCACCTCAAGAATGGTGCGCGCGCCATGGATGCGCGCCAGCAGGTGCAGGAATTTTCCCTGGGCCGGCGACACATTGATCGCCGGCAAACCCGCATCCGCACTGGCTTTCAACGCCGCCTCCAGCACCGGATCCGCGGGCACGAGTGCATCCGTGATATACTGATCCACCGCGATCCATTGTTCGGGATTCATGGGTTCAGGTTCCTCGTGTTCCCTTCTGACGGCAAACCCACAATCCACATTTAACCGCGCATGAGTGCAGATGGACGCGAAGGGTTGGTTTTCCTTCGCGTCCCTTCGCGATTAATAAATCGGCTCAAACCGGCCGAAGTTTCACGATCAGGTCCTTCGACTCGACGGTTTCACCGACGGCGGCGTGCAGCTCGGCGACCACGCCATCCGCCGGCGCGTAGATCGTCGTCTGCATCTTCATCGCCTCCATCATGAAGAGCTTGTCGCCCTTCGCGACCTTGGCCCCGACGGAAGTGGAGAGAACCACGATCAGGCCGGGGATCGGCGCGGCGACGGACATCGCGTCGGAAAGGTCGGCCTTCGGGCGCGACTTGGCGGTGGCCGTCACGCCCTTGTCGGCGATGAACACCTCGCGGGTGATGCCGTTCAGCTCGTAAGTGACCGGGCGGCGGCCGTCCTTGTCGGCCTCGCCGACACTCACGAGCCGGATGATGAGCACCTTGCCCTCCTCGATTTCGACGGAGATTTCCTCGCGCGGGCGCAGCCCGTAGAAAAACGCCTGGGTGGGCAGCACGCTCACGTCGCCGAAGTCGCGCTGGTGCTTCGCAAAATCCGCGAACACCTGCGGGTACATCAGGTAAGAGTAGAATTCGTCTTCGGTCGGCTCGTGGCGGAGTTTTTCCGCCAGTGGTTTCTTCAGGGCCGCCAGCTCCGCCGCCGCGGCGGCGGTGATTTTCGATTTTGGACTTTCGCTTTTCGATTTCTTGCGGGCGTGCCTCTTTTCCGCCGCGACGGCGGCGAGATACTTCGCGTGGGCCTCCTTGAATTTCTTTTCGCCCAGCACCGCCTTCCACATCCCAACCGGCCAGCCGCCGTCGGGCCAGCCAAGCCCGCCGCTGAGCATGTCGATCACGCTCTCCGGAAACGGCGTGGCCCCGGGCTCGAGGTTCACGACATCGGCCGGCTTGATGCCGCGCGAGAAGAGGAACAGCGCCATGTCGCCGACAACCTTCGACGACGGCGTGACCTTGATGATGTCGCCGAACAGCTGGTTCACCTCGGCGTAGATGCGCGCGATCTCCGGCCAGCGGTGCGCCACACCCATCGAGGCGGCCTGCTCCTTGAGGTTGGTGTACTGCCCGCCGGGCATCTCGTGCAGGTAGACCTCGGCGCTGCCGGTCTTCGGCGCGGTGTCGAACGGCCGGTAATATTCCCGGACCTGCTCCCAATAGTCGGAAAAGGTGTTCAGCGCGTCGAGGTTGAGCCCCGTGTCGCGCGGCGTGTGCTGCAGCGCGGCCACGAGGGAATTGAGGTTGGGCTGCGCCGTGCTGCCGGACATGGACGCCGTTGCCAGGTCCACGATATCCACGCCCGCATCGACGGCGCGGAGGATGGACGACGAGGCGACGCCGCTCGTGTCGTGCGTGTGGAAATGGATCGGCAGGCCGACCTCCTCCTTCAGCGCCTTCACAAGTTTCTGCGCGGCATACGGCCGGCAGAGCCCGGCCATGTCCTTGATCGCCAGCACATGCGCGCCCATGCGCTCGAGCTCGCGGGCCATCTTCACGTAATACTTCAGCGTAAACTTGTCGCGCTTGGCATCGAGGATGTCGCCCGAGTAGCAGAGCGCGGCCTCGCACACGGCGTGGGTGTCCTGCACCGCCTCCATCGCCACGCGCAGGTTCGGCAGGTAGTTCAGCGAGTCAAAGATCCGGAAGATATCCATGCCGCCCGCCGCGGCGTGCTTGACGAAGCCGGCGACGACGGCGTCGGGGTAATTGGTGTAGCCGACGGCGTTCGCGCCGCGGAACAGCATCTGGAAGCAGATGTTCGGCACCCGCGCGCGCAGGTGGCACAGCCGCTCCCACGGGTCCTCGTTGAGGAAGCGCATGGCGGTGTCGAACGTCGCCCCGCCCCACATCTCGAGCGAGTAGAGCTCCGGTGCGCGGCGCGCGAGGAAGCCGGCGCAGGCCAGCATGTCGTAGCCGCGGACGCGCGTCGCCATCAGCGACTGGTGCGCGTCACGGAAGGTCGTGTCGGTCACGAGCAGCCGCTTCTGCTGCAGCGTCCACGCGGCGAATTTCTTCGGCCCGAGTTCCAGCAACAGCTGGCGGGTGCCCGGCGGCGGGGTGCTGCGGTCGTCCTGGCCGGGCGCCGGCACGGCGGCGAGCGGCTTGGCGGGGCGGTAACCCTTGGCGTGCGGGTTGCCGTTGACGACGACGTTGCCGAGGAAGTTGAGCAGCTTCGACGCGCGGTCGCGCTTGGCCTTGAAGGTGAACAGCTCCGGGGAGGTGTCGATCAGCGTGGTGGTCGCCGTGCCCGCGCGGAACAGCGGGTGCGCAATGACGTTTTCGAGGAACGGGATGTTCGTCTTCACGCCGCGGATGCGGAACTCGCTCAGCACGCGGCGCGCGCGGGCCATCGCGATGTCGTAGGTCTGGCCGCTGGTGATGCACTTCACGAGCAGCGAGTCGTAAAACGGCGTGATCACCGCGCCCGCGTAGCCCATGCCGCCGTCGAGGCGCACGCCGAAGCCGCCCGGCGAGCGGTAGGCGATGATGCGGCCGTAGTCGGGGACGAACTTGTTCTCCGGGTCCTCGGTCGTGATCCGGCACTGGATGGCGTAGCCGTTACAGGGAACGTTCTCCTGCGTGGGCATACCGACCGCCGGCGAATGCAGCGCATGGCCCTGGGCGATGAGGATCTGCGCGCGGACGAGGTCGAGGCCGGTGACGACCTCCGTCACCGTGTGTTCCACCTGGATGCGCGGGTTCATCTCGATGAAGAACCACTCGTGACGGTCGAGGTCGTAGAGAAACTCGATCGTGCCGGCGTTGTCGTAGCGCACCTCGCGCGCCATGCGGGCGGCGGCCGCGCAGAGTTCGGTGATGATGGTCTTCGGCAGGCCGAAGCTCGGGGCGACCTCCACGACCTTCTGGTGGCGGCGCTGCACGGAGCAGTCGCGCTCGTGGAGGTGGATTACATTGCCGTGCTGGTCGCCGAGAATCTGCACCTCGATGTGCTTGGCGTTGGCGATGTACTTCTCGAGGAAGACGGCCGGGTTGCCGAACGCGCGCTCGGCCTCCGCCTGCGCCTCGTCGAGCAGCGCGGCGAGATCGGCCGCCTTCTGCACCACGCGCATGCCGCGGCCGCCGCCGCCGAAGGCCGCCTTGATGATGAGCGGGAAGCCGATCTCCTTCGCGATCTTCAGCGCGGCGGTCCGGTCGGTCACCGGTTCCTCGGTGCCGGGCAGCACGGGGACGTTGATTTTTTTCGCGAGGGCGCGGGCGGCGGTCTTGTCACCCATCATCTCCAGCAGCTCGGGCCGCGGGCCGACCCAGATGATGCCGGCCTTTTCACAGGCGCGGGCGAGCGCGGCGTTTTCGGACAGGAAACCGTAGCCGGGATGGATGGCCTGCACGCCCTTCTCCTTCGCGGTGCCGACAATGCTCTCGATGTCGAGGTACGCCGCCACCGGGCCCTTGCCGTGGCCGACCTGGTAGGCCTCGTCGGCCTTGTAACGGTGGATGCAGAAGCGGTCCTCCTCGGCATAAACGGCCACGGTGCGGAGCCCCAGCTCCGTGCCGGCGCGAAAGATGCGGACGGCGATCTCGCCGCGGTTCGCGGCCATGAGCTTGTGGAGGGGGCGGATTTCGGGGGTCACGGGCGGGAAAGGGAAGTCGTTACAACGGAAGAAAATCAACTCTCCTTTTAGATTCGTCGTTGGCGAGCGCCAAGGAGCAGACCCGGCCGGTTTTCCGTCCAAGGACCCCGCGCCGGGGGCCGGCGGTATCACGCGGCCGGCCGTTATGCCGGAATTGGCCGTTTCACCCCGGGAATGACTCCCTTCCCGCAAACCGTGATGCGGATACGCCAATATCTGCGCAGTCGGCTGGGGCGGGACATGGAATACTTGGGGAAACCCTCCGGGATTTGCCCGGACGGACCACTCCCGATGACCGACTCGAAACCCGCCCCCGACTACACCACTTGTGATGCGAATGAGGCCGTCGCCTCCGTCGCCTATCGGCTAAATGAGCTGATCGCCATCTACCCGATCACGCCGTCCTCGGCCATGGCCGAGTCGTGTGACGAATGGGCCGCCCTGGGCAAACTCAACCTCTGGGGCGAGGTGCCGCGGGTCGTTCAACTCCAGTCCGAGGGCGGCGTCGCCGGCGCTGTCCATGGCGGCCTGCTGGGAGGCGCCCTGACCACCACCTTTACCGCCTCGCAGGGTCTCCTGCTGATGATCCCCAACCTCTACAAGATCGCGGGCGAACTCCTCCCCCTCACGATCCATGTGAGCGCGCGGGCACTCGCCGCCCAGGGACTCTCGATCTTCGGCGACCACCAGGATGTCATGGCCTGCCGCGCCACCGGTTGCGCCCTGTTGTGCAGCAATTCCGGCCAGGAAGCCCACGACCTCGCCCTCGTGGCGCACGTCGCCAGTTACCGCTCCCGCGTGCCCTTCATCCACTTCTTCGACGGCTTCCGCACCTCCCACGAGGTTTCCAAGCTCGCGCTGCTCTCCAACGACGACCTGCGTGCCGTGCTGGACGAGGCGGACCTCGCCTCCTTCCGCTCCCGGGCCATGACGCCCGACCACCCCACCCTCCGTGGCACCGCGCAGAATCCCGACGTCTATTTCCAGGGCCGCGAGGCCGTGAACTCCCACTATGTGCGGCTCCCCGGGATCGTGCAGGAAACCATGGACCGCTTCGCCAAGGTCACCGGCCGCCAGTACCATCTGTTTGATTACCATGGTGATCCCGCCGCCGACCGCGTCGTCGTCGTCATGGGCAGTGCCACCGAGACCACCCTCGAGACCGTCGACTGGCTGTGCGCCCGCGGTGAGAAGGTCGGCGTCCTGGCCGTGCGGCTGTTCCTGCCCTTTGACGTCAAAGCTTTCCTCGCCGCGCTCCCGGCCACGACCAAGGCGATCGCGGTGCTCGACCGGACCAAGGAGCCGGGTTCGATGGGCGAGCCGCTGTACCTCAACGTCGTGACCGCCCTCGCGGAAGGCCGCTCACCGCTCGCGGGTTCGCCGCGGGTCGTCGGCGGACGGTATGGCCTGGGCTCGAAGGAGTTCACGCCCGGCATGGCGCGGGCCGTTTTCGCTCACCTCAGCCAAGCCCAGCCCGGCAATCACTTCACCATCGGCATCATCGACGATGTGGCCCACACCTCGCTGAAGTGGGACGACGACTTTGACCTCGAGGGCAAGGACGTGCGGCGCTGCGTGTTCGTCGGCCTCGGCGCGGACGGCACCGTCGGTGCGAACAAGAACTCGATCAAGATCATCGGTGAGCAGACGGACAACTTCGCCCAGGGCTATTTTGTCTACGACTCGAAGAAATCCGGCTCGATGACGACCTCGCACCTGCGCTTCGGCCCGCGGCCGATCCGAGCGCCGTACCTCATCCGCCAGGCGGACTTCGTGGCATGCAGCCAGATCCAGTTTGTCGGACGGACCGACGTGCTCGGCTTCGCCGCGCCGGGCGCGACCGTGCTGCTGAATTCGCCCTATCCGGCCGAGCAGATGTGGTCGAAGCTGCCGCTCGAGTGGCAGCAGGAACTCATCGCGAAGCACCTCCGCCTGTACGTGATCGACGCGACCGCCGTCGCGCAGGCCAGCGGCATGGGCCGGCGCACCAACACAGTGCTGCAAACCTGCTTCTTTGCCCTCTCCGGTGTGCTGCCGAAGGACGAGGCCATCACCCAGATCAAGGCCGCCATCGCCAAGACCTACGGCAAGAAGGGCGAGCAAATCGTGCAGATGAACTACGCAGCCGTGGACGCCGCCCTGGCCTCGTTGCACGAGGTCAAGATTCCGGCGACTCCTCTGGCGGAGGCCGTCGCGTCGCTGCCGCCCACCTACGACGATGCCCCGGAATTCGTGCGCACCGTCACCGCGCAGCTGCTCGCCAACCAGGGCGACCGGATGCCCGTGAGCGCCCTGCCGCTCGACGGCTGCTGGCCCACCGGCACCACCCGCTTCGAGAAGCGCAACATCGCGCTGGAACTCCCCGCCTGGGATCCCGCGCTCTGCATCCAGTGCAACAAGTGCGTCCTCGTCTGCCCGCACGCGTGCATCCGCGCCAAGTTCGCCCCGACCGCCGCGTTCGAGGGCGCGCCGGCGACGCTGCTCTCGACCCCGTTCAAGGCGAAGGAATTTCCCGACCAGCGCTTCATCATCCAGGTCGCGCCCGAGGATTGCACCGGCTGCTCCCTCTGCGCCCAGGTCTGCCCGGCCAAGGACCGGTCCAACCCGAAGCACAAGGCCCTCGACATGGTGCCGCACGCCCCGCGCGTCGAGGCCGAGCGCAAGAACTGGGATTTCTTCCTCAGCCTGCCCGAGCCGGACCGCACGCGCCTCGACCTCACCACGGTGAAGGGCACGCAGTTCCTGCAGCCGCTGTTCGAGTTCTCCGGCGCCTGCGCGGGTTGCGGCGAAACGCCGTACATCAAGCTGCTGACCCAGCTGTTCGGCGACCGCCTGCTGATCGCCAACGCAACCGGCTGCTCCTCCATCTACGGCGGCAACCTGCCGACCACGCCCTATTGCGGCAACAAGGACGGTCGCGGCCCCGCCTGGGCCAACTCGCTCTTCGAGGACAATGCCGAGTTCGGACTCGGCCTGTTCCTCGCGGTCGAGCAGCGCCACCGCACCGCCGTCGCCCTGCTCCAGGAACGCTTTGCGAACCTCGGGCCGGACCTGGTGAACGCCCTGCTCGGCGCGGACCAGTCCACCGAGGCCGGCATCGCCGCGCAACGGGAGCGGGTCACCGCCCTGCGCACCGCCCTGAAATCCGTCGCAGGCCCCGCGGCCCGGCGGCTCGAGGCGCTGGCGGATGACCTGGTAAAGAAAACGGTCTGGATCGTCGGCGGCGACGGCTGGGCTTACGACATCGGCTACGGCGGGCTCGACCATGTGCTCGCCTCCGGCGCCAACGTGAAGGTGCTGGTGCTCGACACCGAGGTCTATTCCAACACCGGCGGCCAGTCCTCGAAGTCCACGCCCATGGGCGCGGTCGCGAAGTTCGCCTCCGGCGGCAAAGGCACGGCCAAGAAGGACCTCGCCCTGATGGCCATGCAATACGGCCACGTCTACGTGGCCCGCGTGGCCTTCGGTGCGAAGGACAGCCAGACGGTCTCCGCCTTCCGCGAAGCCGAGGCCCACACCGGGCCCGCGCTCATCCTCGCCTACTCGCACTGCATTGCCCACGGGTTCCCGCTGCACCTCGGGCTCGAGCAGCAGAAGCTCGCGGTGGACACCGGCTACTGGCCGCTTTTCCGCTACGATCCGCGCCTGGCGGAACGCGGCGCCGCGGCCTTCCGCCTCGACTCCGCCGCCCCCAAGACGGACCTCTCCCAGTTCATGGCGAACGAGACGCGCTTCGGGATCCTCAAGAACGTCGACCCGGACCGCGCCAAGCTGCTCGCCGGGCAGGCCCAAACCCAGGTGCGCGAACACTACGCGCTCTACCAACGGCTCGCCCAGCCGCCGGTCCCGGCCAACGCGCCTCCCGCGGCCGCCCCCACCCCCACGACGCCCGCCACCCCGGCCGGCCAGTCCTAACCTTCCGCCACCACGGACCATGAAACTCGCCACCCAATACCTCGGCCTGAAACTCAAGAATCCCCTCGTCGTCGGGGCCTCGCCTTTCGGCGACAACACCTACATGGCGCTCGAGCTGCAGGACGCCGGCGCCGGCGCCATCATCATGCGCTCCCTGTTCGAGGAGCAGGTGGATGCCGAGCAGCGGGCCCTCGTCCACCACGTGGAGTCCACCGCCAACAGCAATCCGGAGGGCACCTCTTACTTCCCGCGCTTCGAGGAGTACCAGCTGGCGCCCGACCAGTACCTGCGCCAGCTCGCGCAGCTCAAGTCGTCGCTCACGATCCCGGTGATCGCCTCGCTCAACGGCTGCCGGCCCGGTGGCTGGACCAGCTACGCCCGCCGCCTCGAGTCGGCGGGGGCGGATGCCATCGAGCTCAACCTGTACCAGCTCGCCACCGACCCGGAACTGTCGGCCGACGAGGTGGAGACCGAGCTGCTGGAAACCGTGCGCAACACCCTCGCCTCCGTGCGCGTCCCGGTTTCGGTCAAGATCTCCGCGTTTCACACCGCCCCCGTGCACTTCGCGAAGGAGCTCGAGGCCACCGGCGTCGCGGGCGTCGTGCTCTTCAACCGGTTTTACCAACCGGACTTCAACATCGAGGAGCTCGAGGTGAACCCGCAGTTGAAGCTCTCGGACTCCAGCGAACTCCTCCTGCGGCTGCGCTGGCTGGCGATTCTTTCGCCCCACGTGCGCTGCTCCCTCGCCGCCAGCGGCGGCGTCCATCAGTCGGAGGACGTGGTGAAGGCCCTCCTCGCCGGGGCCGATGTCGTCCAGGTCGTCTCCGCGCTGCTCAAGCACGGCCCGAAGTACCTCACCATCCTCCTCGCCGGCCTGCGCCACTGGATGGACGAGCACGGCTACACGAGCATTGACGAAGTCCGCGGCGCGATGAACCTCCGCCGCTGCCCCAACCCCGCGGCGTTTGAGCGGGCCAACTACCAGCGGATCCTCCAGAGTTGGCGGATCTAGCCTTCCCGTCATGCCCACCCCCGAACCGCAAAAACCCCTCGCCAAGTACGCTTGGTCCACGATCGCGCGCGCGGCGCCGCCCAAGCGCACGGCGGACGACCGGCTCTGTGACTTCGGGGAGATTTACGGGGAGTATGACGAGGCGACCGTGCGCGCGCAGGCGAGCCGCTGCATCCAGTGCCCCAACGCCCTCTGCATGCAGGGCTGCCCCCTCTCCAACCGCATCCCCGAGTGGCTCGCGCTGGCCGCCCAGGGACTGTTCCTCGAGGCCGCCGAGATTTCCCGCGCGACCAGCAACATGCCCGAGATCTGCTCGCGCGTGTGTCCCCAGGAAAAACTCTGCGAAGGCGCCTGCATCCTGAACGGCAAGGCGGAGCCGGTCGCAATCGGCTCGGTGGAGCGGTTTATCAACGACTACGCCTTCCGCCACGGCGGGGTGCAGGCGGTGCCGGTGAAACCGAACGGATTCCGCGTGGCCGTGATCGGCTCGGGTCCGGGTGGCATGTCCTGTGCCGACGAGTTGATCCAACTCGGCTACGGCGTCACGATCTTCGAATCGCTGCTGATCCCCGGCGGCCTGCTGGTGAACGGCATTCCTGGATTCAAGCTGGAGAAGGACATCGTCGAGCGGCGCATCGATTTGCTCGTTAAACGCGGCGTGAAAATCGAGCTGGGCGTGAAGGTCGGCTGGGATGTGTCCCTCGCCCAGCTCCGGCGCGACTACGACGCGGTCTTTGTCGGCGTCGGCGCCCAAAAACCGAAGACGTTGGATATCCCCGGGGGCGAACTGTCGGGGGTGATCGATGCCCTGCCGTTCCTCGTGGAGAAGAATGTCGATTCACCGCTGGTCGACCTCCCCAAGGTGGACGTCAAGGGCAAGCGCGTCGCCGTGCTGGGCGGCGGTGACACCGCGATGGACTGCCTGCGCACGGCGCTGCGCTGCGGCGCGAGCGAGGTGGCCTGCCTTTATCGCCGCGACCTCGCCAACATGCCCGGCAGCCGGAAGGAATATTACAACGCGATGGAAGAGGGAGCCCGCTTTGAGTTCCTCGCCAACCCGGTCAAGCTCACCGCGGGGCCGTCCGGTGGCGTGGCCGCCGTCGAGTGCGTGCGGATGGCGCTGGGTGAGCCGGACGCTTCCGGCCGCCGCAAGCCCCGCGCGGTGCCCGGTTCCGAATTCATCGTCCCCGCCGATCTCGTGCTCGTGGCCTATGGCTTTGACGCCGTGCCTTTCCCGGAGGGCAGCGACTTTTCGTCCATCACCCTCGAGGACTGGGGCGCGTTCCGGGTCGACCGCAACCAGATGACGAGCGAGCCCGGGGTGTTTGCGGGCGGCGACTCCGTGCGCGGCCCGAGCCTCGTGGTCCACGCGGTGCGCGACGGCCGCAAGGCCGCGCAGGGGATTGACCGTTACCTGGCCGCGCGGCACGAACCCGACCCCAGCTAGGAAAAGAGGCCGAGCAGCGCTGAGGGCCACAAGCCCAGCAGGAGCAGGAGCAGTGCCGCGGCCACCAGCGTCACCGCGGCCGGCACCGGGACCGTAATGCGCGTTTCCTGATCGGGGGTCGTCGCCGTCACCAACGCCGCCTTCAACACGCCGAGATAGTAGTACAGCGCGACGGCGCTGAGGAAGATCGCGGCAAAGGCCAGCACGCCCGCCGGGCTGTGCAATCCGCCAAGGCGGAGAGCCGCGGCAAAGACCAGGAATTTTCCGACAAAACCCGCCAGGGGCGGAATGCCGGCGAGCGACAGGACGAACACCAACAGGCAGCCGGCGAGCAGCGGCGAACGCCGGTGCAGGCCCGCAAGGTCCGTGATGCCCGGTCCCACCCCCGCCTGGTCGAGCACCGTCACCACGCCAAACGCCCCGACCGTCGCGAGGCCATAGGTGGCCGCATAATAGAACAGCGGGCCCGGGCCCGCCGCACCCGCGGCCATCACGCCGAGCAGCAGCGCGCCCGCGTGGGCAATCGCCGAGTAGGCCAGCAGCCGGCGCAGGTTGGATTGCGCGAGGGCGCCAAAATTTCCGAGCAGCAGCGACGCCGCCGAGATCAGCGCCACCACCGGCAGCCAACCCGGCAGACCCGATCCCGCAGCCACGGCCCCAAGTCCGGGCCAGAGCAGGCGCACCAGGAGGGTAAAGCCCGCCAGCTTGGAGGCCGACGCCACCAGCGCCGCCGCGACGGGCGGTGCACCCTCGTACACATCCGGCGCCCAAAGATGGAACGGGGCGGCCGCGACCTTGAATCCGAACGCCGCCAGAATCATCACCAGCGCCACGGCGAGCAGCGGGGAGAGCCCCGGCTGCGCCAGCCCGGCCGCGATGCCTGTGAATTCGATCGAGCCCGTCAGCCCGTAGAGCAGGCTGAACCCGAACAGGAGAAACGCGGCGGACAGACCCCCGAGCAGGAAGTATTTCAGGCCCGCCTCGGCCGATTCCGGCCGGGTCCGGTCAAAGCCCGCCAGCACATAGAGCGAAAGACTCGCGAGCTCGAGCGCGAGGAAGGCCAGCAGGAGTTGCTGCGCCACGGCCATCACCAGCAGACCCGTCGTCGCCAGCAGCACGAGCGCGACAAATTCCGCCGGATGCCGCAGCCGTCTGGCCCCGTTGGTCAGCGCCAGGGTCAGGCCCGCCAGTACTAAAATACCCGCCCGCGACGCGGTGCCCAGCGCGTCGAGCATGAAACTGCCGCCGGCCGCCGGCCCGGCCGCTCCCACCCGCCACACCAGCGTCAAGGCCACGAGCACGGCCACTCCGCCCAGGGTGGTCGCCGCGCGCCAGCGCGCCCCGGCCGCCCAGTTCCGGGCGCCCGTCAAATCGAACGCGAGCACGGCCAGCGCACCCGCCACCAGTGCCGCCTCGCCCGCCAGCGCAGACGCGAGAGTTGTGCCGCCGGCGGTCATGAGCCGCCTCCTTTCAACACCGACTGAAACATCGGCGACTGCAGGCTCGGGACAATCCAGTCCAGCAGCAGGTCCGGCTTCAGGCCGATGAGCGTCGTGGTGGCGATGAGCAGCAGCGCCCCCGCCCGCTCCGCCAGCGTGATGGGCGGCAGCGGCGGCAACTCAGGTCCTTCCGTCGTCGCGGTCACCGTGCCAAAGAAAGAAACCTGGATCACCCGCAGCGTGAACGCCGCTGCCACCAGCACGCCGAGTGCGGCAATCGCCGCCCACAGCGGGGAGGTCTTCCACGTGCCGATGAGGATCGCAAATTCCGCGGGAAAGCCGCTGAAGCCCGGCAGGCCCATCGAGGCCAGGCCGGCGACGACAAAAACCCCGGCGGCAAACGGCAGCCGGCGGTACAGCGCCATCTTCCGCAGGTCCGCCAGCTTCCGCGTGTGCGTCCGCTCATAGACCATGCGCCCGACGACGGCAAAGAGCAGGCCGGCGATGATGCCGTGGGAGAACATCTGCAGCACCGCACCGCTGACGGACCGCACGTTCGCCGCAGCCAGGCCCAGCAGCACGAAGCCCATGTGGCTCACGCTGGAGTAGCCGATGACAAACTTGAAATCGTCCTGCACGAGCGCGATCACGCCGGCATAAACAATCCCCGCCACGGCCAGCCACCCGATGACCGGCTGCCAGTAGGCAAACCCCACCGGGAACAGCGGCAGCGCGACGCGGAGGCAGCCATAGGCGCCCAGCTTCATCACGACGCCGGCCAGCAGCATCGAGGCCGCCGTTGGCGCGGCCACGTGGCCGGTCGGCGCCCAGGTGTGAAACGGAAACATGCCGGCCAGCACCGCAAAACCGAGGAAGACCAGGCCGAACATGCCGAGCTGCTGCAGCCGTGAAAAATGAACCGCTGCGGCGGCGAGGTCGCTCACCGCAAAACTCTTCCCGCCGCCCGCCGCGTAGGCCCAGAGCAGCCCGGCCAGCACCAGCGCGCTGCCCGCGAAGGAATAAAGCACCAGCTTCATCGCCCCGTACTCGCGGTTCGTCGAACCCCAGCGCGCCACGAGGAAATACTTCGGCACGATCGCAATCTCGTAGAAGACGAAGAACACAAACGCGTCCGCACTGAGGAACACGCCGTACACGCCGCCGATCAGCGCGAGGAACAGCGCAAAGAATTCGCCGGTCCGCTCGCCGATGTTCCAGGAAAAGAGCACGCCGGCCGTCGCCGCGATGCCGGTCAGGACGAGGAGCGTCAGGCTGATGCCGTCCACCGCGAGGTGGTAACGGACGCCCAGGCTGTCCACCCAGGGGCGGTCAACCAGGGTCTGCAGCCCCGCCGCGGGGACGAAATGGACCGCGGCCACCAGGGTCATGACCAGCGCCGTCACCGCGGTCGCGAGCGCCACGACCCGCGCCAGCGTCGCCGAGCGCGAGCCGGCGAGCAGCGCGAGCAAGGCGCCGGCGAACGAAACGTAGATGGTGCAGGGCAGCGCGTTCATGGGTGGGCGAGCGCGGCGACCCAGTGGGCCACCAGCGGGTTGAAAAGTCCGGTGAGGAGCTGCGGCAGCACGCCGAGGAGGAGCATCAGCGCCACCAGCGGCACCAGCGGGGCGAGTTCCACGCCGCGCAGGTCCGGCCAGTTCCCGACGGCGGCCCCGGCGCGCGGGCCGTGGAAGACCCGCTGCCAGAACGTGAGCAGGAAATAGGCGGTGGCGAACAGGCCGAGGCAGGCAATCGCCGCGGTCCACGGGGCCAGGCCGAAGACGCCGCGGAAGATGAAGAACTCACCCACGAAACCGTTCAGGCCGGGCAGGCCGAGCGAGGAGAACAGCGCGATCCCGCACAACCCGGCGAAGACCGGCGCAGCCGCGCGCACGCCGCCGAAATCATCCAGCCCGCTCCGGCCGCCGGCCCGGGACTCGAGCACGCCGACACAGCAGAACAGCGCCGCCGCCGACAGGCCGTGGTTGAACATCTGCAGCAGCGCGCCGCCGAGCGCGGCCGAAGCCGCCCCCGCCGCCGGGCCGCCGGGACCGGAGGCCGCGCTGACCGCGAAGAGCGCCAGCAGGCAGTAACTCACGTGGTTAACCGACGAGTAGGCGACCATCCGCTTGAGGTCGGTCTGCCGCATCGCGGCAAACGCGCCGAACACCACGCCGGCCAGCGCCAGCACCAGCAGGCATGGCGCCGCGGCATGCAGGGGCGCGGGAAAAATCGGCCAGAGGATCCGCAGGAAGGCGTAAACGCCCATCTTCGACATCACGCCGGTCAGGAACATCGAAACCCCGGTCGGCGCCTCGGCGTACGCCGGCGGCAGCCAGGTGTGGAAGGGGTACAGCGGCACCTTGACCGCGACGCCGAGCAGCACCCCGACAAAGACCACCTGCGGCCAGAAATTTCCCAGGTGCGCGAGCCGCGCGGTGAGCGTGCCGTCCGCCGCCAGCGTGGCGAGCTGACCGAAGTCCACCGTACCCGTCGCCGCGAACACCGCGGCAAACCCGAGCAGCAGGAACGCGCTGCCGCCGATCGTGTAGATCACGAACTGGTACGCGGCGCGGCCCGCGTTCTCCCCGCCCCAGAGTTTGATCAGGAAAAAGACCGGCACCAGGCTCAGCTCCCAGAACAGGAACCAGTGGAAGAAATCGAGCGCGAGGAACACCCCGAGCGCACTGCCCTGCAGCACCAGGAACAGCGCCCCGAACATCCGCGGCGAGCGCGCGTCGCGCCATGAGGCGAGCAGGCCCGCCGGCGCGATCAGCCCGGTCAGCAGCACCAGCAGCAGGCTCAGGCCATCAAGGCCGAGAAAATAATGGATGTTGAGCGCCTCAATCCACGGCCGCCGCTCCACGAGCTGGAAGCCGGTCACCGCCGGGTCGAAGCGCAGCAGCACCGCCCAGCCGAGCGCGAGGGTCGAAAGGCTGAACGCGAGGGTCACCGTGCGGGCCACGGCCGGCCGCGCGTTGCGCAACACTGCGAGCAGGACCGCGCCGGCCCAGGGCATAAACACGAGCAGGGAGAGAAGCGGGAGGTTCATCGGACACCTCCCAGGAGCAGCACCAAGGCAAAGACCACAAACGCGAGGGCCACCGTGCGCAGGTAGCCGTGTGTCTCGCCGGCCTGGGCCCGCGAGTAGGTCTGACCCACGCCGCGCACCGTTGCGCTCGTGCGGTCAAAACCGCGGTTGAGAATATCCTCGTCCGCTTCGCGGTTCAACACGCCGGAAAATTCGCCGGCCCGCGCCAGCAGGCTGACCAGGCTGTCCCAGACACGCCGGTCGAGCCCGTCCGCCAGCGCCGCCACCCACGTATTCAGGCGCCCGAAGGTCGCCGCGTAAAATTCATCAAACCCGAGCCGCGCCGCGAGCACCGCGAACAGCCCGGGGGCCGCCTGCGCCAGCGGGTCCACCGAACTCGCATTGACGTTCCGCCGCCGGCCGTAAACCGCCCAGCCCGCGCCGAGGCCGGTGACCACGAGGCCGATCGAGAGCAGCATCAGGCCGGGGGCCTCCCAGATTGATTCCGGCTCGACCACGATCCCGCCGAGGTTCGACTGCAACCACGGCCAGGCCGGGGTGCCGATGAAGCCGAGCCCGATGGCACACGCCGCCAGGATCAGCAGCGGGCCGGTCATGACCGCGGAATTCTCATGGGCCTCAGCCGCAGCGTCGGTGCGCGGCGCGCCGAGGAAAATTCCCGTGATGAGCCGGGTCATGTAGAACGCGGTGAGCACGACCGCCGCAAGCCCCACGAGGAGCGGGAGCGACGAGACCGGCCAGGCGTGCGCGGCGTGGAGGACCGCCTCCTTGCTCCAGAAGCCGGAGAAAAGGAACGGGACGCCGGCGAGGGCCATGGTGCCGACCGCGAACGTGGCGAAGGTCGCCTTCATCCGCCGACCCAGCCCGCCGAGCCGGCGCACGTCCTGCTCGTGGTGGGCCGCATGGATCACCGAGCCGGCGCCAAGGAACAGCAGGGCCTTGAAGAACGCGTGCATGAGCAGGTGGAAAATCGCCGCCACCCATGAGCCCACGCCGAGGGCGAGCATCATGTAGCCGAGCTGGGAGACGGTGGAAAACGCGAGGACGCGCTTGATGTCGTTCTGCGCCACCGCGATCGCCGCGCCCAGCAGCGCCGTGATTGCGCCGATGCCCGCCACGACCGTCAGGGCATGCACCGGCACGGACGCGAGCGCCTGGTCCGCCAGCATCAGCGGATAAACGCGCGCCACAAGGAACACACCGGCCGCGACCATCGTCGCCGCATGGATCAGCGCGCTGACCGGGGTCGGGCCCTCCATCGCGTCCGGGAGCCAGACATGCAGCGGGAACTGGCCCGACTTGCCGATCGCGCCACAGAAAATCAGGAGCCCGATCGCCGTGGAGAGGGCAAAGCCGCCCGCGACCGTCGTGCCGGCGAGGGCGGTGAGTGAACCCTGTTCCAACACGCCGGCGCCGCCGTCATAGCACAGCAGCGAGCCGCGGACGTGGTACAGCCAGAGCAGGCCGAGCAACAGCCCGAGGTCGCCGATCCGTGTCGTGAGAAAAGCCTTCTTCGCCGCGGCGGCCGCCGCGGGCTTGTGAAACCAGAAGCCGATCAGCAGGTATGAGGCGAGGCCGACGAGTTCCCAGCATACGAACAGGAGCAGGAGGCTGTTGGCGACGAGCAGGCCGAGCATCGCGGCGGCAAACAGGCTGAGGAAGCAGAAGAAGCGCGTGAAATTCCGGTCCTCCTTCATGTACCCGAGGCTGAAGATGAAGATCAGCGTCCCGACAAACGTCACCATCACCGCCATGAACGCCGTCAGCGGATCCAGCAGCCAGCCCACCCGCACAACTTCGTTGCCGAGCGCGAACCAGGTGAAGTTGGCGGAGGCGTGCACCGCGGGCTGTGCGAGTGCAGTGACCAGCGCGCCGCACGACAGGACAAAGGCCCCGATCATCGCGGCGATGGCGGCACCGGCGGCGAGCTTGCGGCCCCCGCGTGGCGTGAGCGACCCGATCGCGGCGGCCAGCAGCGGCAGCGCGGGGATCATCCAGAGGTGGGTGGCGGAGAGTTGCATCGTCAGCGGTGGCTCAGCCCCGGAGCCGGGTGGCCTCCTGGAGCCGGAGATTTTTCTGGTGCCGGTAGAGGGCGATCACCAGGGCGAGCCCGACGGCAGCCTCGGCGGCGGCGACCGCGATGGCAAAAAGCACGAAGATCACGCCCGTGGCCGGCGCCGCGCCGCTGTGGAACCGCCAGAATGCGATGAAATTGAGGTTCGCCGCGTTCAGCATCAGCTCGATGCCCAGCAGCACGAGAATCGCGTTGCTGCGCGCGAGCGCGATGACGAGCCCGACGCTGAACAGCGCGGCCGAAAGCAGCAGGCAGCCTTGGAGCGGGCTCATGACTTTTCCTCCTTCTCCGGCCGGTCGGGCGCCGCGAGCACGACCGCCCCGAGCAGCGCCGCGGTGAGCAGCACGCCGAGCAGCAGCAGGGCGGCCGCATGTGCGCCCATCAGTTCCAGGCCGAGGCCGCGCACCGTGACTTCCGGCGCCGTGACCGGGGCCGGATCCCACTTCGTGGCAAAAACCGCGGCTCCGATCACGCCACTCACGGCGACGCCGGCGATGACCGCCCAGACTGCCCGCCGGGTTTCCGGCGCATCCACCCGGAGCTCGGCGCGCGATTGCCGCGTCAGCAGCACGGCAAAGAGCACCACCATGGACAGCGCGCCGACGTAGACCAGCACCTGAGCGAAGGCGACAAACTCGGCCCCCGCCCACAGATAAAATCCCGCCACGCCCAGCCAGCTCACGACCAGCAGGAGCGCGCAGTGGATCAGGTTCGGCCGCAGCGCGGCGGCGAGGGCGCTGCCGAGGATGATAACCGCGAGGATCAGGAAGGTGAAGGTCATGGCGTGTGGCGGGTCGGGTTCACGCGAAGCGGTAGGTCCGCGGGGCCGAGCCGGCACTGAGGGTGCGGCCGAGGACGACAAAGGGGACGGCGACGAGGGCGAGGGCGACCGCCCAGCGGACGAGCTGGAGCGGGCCGGTCCAGCCGGCGGTGAGCGACCAGCCGGCGGCGTTGGCCAGGTTGAGCAGAGTGAGCGGCACGAGGAACTTCCACGCGAACTTCATCAGCTGGTCGAGGCGCAGGCGCGGCAGCGTCGCGCGGATCCAGATGAAGCCGAGCAGCAGCACCAGCAGCTTCGCCGTGAACCAGGCATACGACGGAATCCATTCGAGCTGCGCCAAGGGCGCGCCCCAGCCGCCGAGGAAGAGCGTGACCGCCATGCCGCTGAGCGCACACATGCCGAAATACTCCGCCATGAAGAACAGCGCGTACTTGAAGCCGGAGTATTCCGTGAGATGGCCCGCGATCAGTTCGCTCTCCGCCTCAGGCAGGTCAAAGGGTGAGCGGTTCGATTCGGCGAGCGCGGCCACCATGAAGAGGACAAAGCCCGCGGCGCCCCACGGGGTGAACACGTGCCAGTGGGGTACGAACCCGAGCGACCATCCCCCCTGGGCCGCGACGATCTTCGTCGTCGAAAGCGTGCCGGCCACCAGCACGACCGGCACCACCGAGAGCAGCAGCGGCAGTTCGTAGCTGATGAGCTGGGCCAGCGCGCGCATGGCGGCGAGCAGCGAGTATTTGTTGTGGCTCGCCCAGCCGGCCATGAAGACCGCGAGCTCCGTCGCCGTGCCCGCCGCGAAAAAATACAGCACCGCCGTGTCGAGCTCGACCGCGACGAGATGCCGCCCGAACGGGAGGACAGCGAAGCCCAGCAGCGAAACCGCGACCAGCACGACCGGGGCGAGGAAATGCAGCACGCGGTCGGCGCCGGCGGGGACCACGTCCTCCTTGGTGAGCGCCTTGACGCCGTCGGCAAACGGCTGGAGCAGGCCGAACCAGCCCGTGCGGTTGGGACCGGGGCGGTTCTGGATCCGCCCGAGGATCTTGCGCTCGGCGAGCGTCAGGTAAGCGAAGAGCAGGCCGAAGCCGGCGAGGATCGCGATGATCTCGAGCAGGCTGCCCGCCATCCAGCGCCAGGACTCCGGCAGCCGGCCGGTCACGGTGTCACGCGCGAGCACCGGCAGGCGCTCGAGGAAGGAATCGGTGGTCAAGGCCGCGGCGATCATGGGGCGGATTCCGGGGTTTGGTCCCGCTTGGCCACGGGCGCGGCCGGGGCCTGGGGTGCCGCCGGGGCCTTCGCCTTGGCGAGGGCCGCCACGCGGGCTTTCTCCTCGGCGGCCTGGCGGTCGGCGGCGAGCCGGGCATCCACCTCGGCCGCCTCGGTGGGATGGATCGTGTGGAAGTAGGTGTTGGGCTTGGTGAGCTGCCCGCGATCCAGCAACAGCGCGGCGTACCGGTCGGTCGTCGCGACCTCGAATACCTGGTCCATCTTGATCGCGTCAAACGGGCAGACCTCCACGCAGATCTGGCAGCTCATGCAGACCGAGGTGTCGATGGCGAAGACCGCGGGGTAGATCTGCGGCTTGCCGGTGGCATCGGGCTTCTTGTCGCGGCTCTTCTCGATGTAGATGCACTGCGGCGGGCATTCCTTCTCGCAGATCTGGCAGGCCACGCAGCGGAGCGTGCCGAGGGGATCGGTGGCGTTGTCGCAGACGAGGAAGGGAAAATTCCGGTACGCCTCGGGCAGCGCGGGCTTCACCTCGGGATACTCGAGCGTGGTGTAGCGCGCGGGGTCGTGGAAGCTCCCGACGAAGTTTTTCGCCGTGACGAGGAGACCTTGGAGGATGCCGGAGCCGAGCATGGTTGGGAGGATCAGCGGTCCACTTCGCCGAGCACGATGTCGATGCTCCCGAGGATGATCACGGCGTCGGCCACCGTATGGCCGAGGCAGAGGTCCTCGAGGATGGTGAGGTTGATGAAGGAGGGCGCGCGCACATGGTAGCGCCACGGGTTGGGGCCGCCGTCGCTGACCAGATGGAAGCCGATCTCGCCCTTGGGGCCCTCGATGCGGCCGTAGGCCTCGCCCGCCTTGGGCCGGAAGCCGCGCAGCTTGGCCGCCGGGTTCATGATCGGGCCGGCCGGCAGGCCGGCGAGCGCCTGCCGCAGGATCGCGAGCGACTCCCGCATCTCGAGGATGCGGATCATGTAGCGATCATAGACATCGCCATGTTCGCCCAGGGGAATGCGGAATTGGAACCGGGGATATACGCCGTAGCCGTCCACCTTGCGCAGGTCGTAATTCACCCCCGTGGCGCGCAGCATCGGGCCGGTGACGCCGGCGTTGATCGCAAGCGCGGCGGACAGGCGGCCCACGCCCTGGGTCCGCGCGAGGAGGATTTCATTGCCCGTGAGCAGGGCCTCGAACTCATCCAGGAAGGGGCCGTAGCCGTCGACCAGCTGCTGCGCCGCGGCCAGCCAGGCGGCCGAGGGATCCACGCGGCAGCCGCCGAAGCGCTGGTAGTTGCACATCATGCGGGACCCGCTGAGCGACTCAAAGAGGTCGAGGATCTTCTCGCGCTCGCGGAACGCGTACATGAGCGGCGTGCCGCTGCAGCCGCAGTCCTGCATCAGGAAGCCGGCGAGGCAGGTGTGGTTCAGCAGGCGCGTGAGCTCGGCGAGGATGACGCGCACGTACTCCGCCCGTTCCGGCACCGCGATCCCGGCCAGCTGCTCGACGGCACGGGCGTAGGCCCAGTTGTTCGTCATCGAGTTCAGGTAATCGAGCCGGTCAGTGTACGGCATCGAGCCCAGGTAGCTGGTGTTCTCCGCCAGCTTCTCGTGATTGCGGTGCAGGTAGCCGAAGACGGGCTTGAGCCGCACAATCGTCTCGCCGTCGAGCGTCACAATCATCCGGAACACGCCGTGCGTGGAAGGATGGTGCGGCCCCATCGAAACTTCCATCAGGTCGCCGGGCAGGTCGCCAGGGACGGACCGGACGTGGGCGCCGGACGACGGGTTGGCTAAAGGAGTGGCGTTCATGGCGCGGATGGAGCGGCCGGGGTCGGAGCCGGCGCCGGATAATGCAGCTTCGCCTTGGCCAGCACGTCGCCATGGGGTGTCGGCTCCCACTCGTAGTCGTCAGGTTCGCGGTAGTCGCGGCGCATCGGGTGGTCCTTGAAGCCGTCCCACATCAGGATGCGGCGCAGGTCGGGGTGGCCTTCAAAGACGATGCCGAAGAGGTCGTACACTTCGCGTTCCTGGAATTCCGCGCTGCGCCAGACCGGCGTCAGCGAGGGCAGCGTCACGGCGTCGGTGCGGTTGCCGGTGACCAGCCGCAGCACCACGGGTCCGTGGCCGAGCGCGATCGAATAAAGGTGATACACGACCTCGAGGCGTCCGGGTTCGATCCGCCGGGTCTTTTCCTCGACCACGCGGGGGGCTCCGCCGGCGGGGTCGGCCACGGTGGTCCGGGCCACATCAACCACTTCCTTCTCCGGCCAGTCGATCCCGGTCACGTTGGTGCACTGGTCCAGTTGCAGCGCGGGATCATCACGCAGGAACGTGGCGATGGCCCGGGCATGCGTCGCGTCCAGCCGCAGGGCGTGCTGCGCGGAGGGAGACGGATTTGTAACCAGCACCACGTTCGCCGCCGGAAAAAGGGCGGCGATGCGATCGCGCAGCTGGGTGAGGGTTTCCATAGCGGGTCAGGTCTTGGTGGGCCGCACCAGTTCGGGCGGCTTCGGCCACAGGGCGTCGTTCTGCGCCGGCTCAATGTCGTGAGCGCCGCATTCGGGGATGGGACAGTCGCAATTGCCCTCCGCCTGGAGATGCCGCGGGGCGTCAGGACCGGCGATGGCCTGATTCCGGATTTTTTCCTGCAGCTGCACCAGCCCGTGGAGCAGGGCCTCGGGCCGCGGCGGGCAGCCGGGAATGTAGATGTCCACCGGGATAAAGCGGTCGATGCCCTTGAGGACATTGTAACCCTGCTTGAAGGGTCCGCCGGAAATCGCACAGGCGCCCATTGCGATGCAATATTTTGGCTCGGGCATCTGGTTCCACAGGCGTACGACCTGCGGGGCCATTTTCTTGGTCACGGTGCCCGACACGATCAGCAGGTCGGCCTGGCGCGGGGACGGCCGGAAGACCTCCGACCCAAAGCGGGCGATGTCGAATTTCGCCATCGAGGCCGCGATCATCTCGATGGCGCAGCAGGCGAGGCCGAAGTTCAGCGGCCAGACCGAGTGGCTGCGGCCCCAGTTGTAGAGTTCCTCGAGCCCGGTCAGGAGAATGCCGTGGCGCCGGAGCTCGTCGCGCTCCGCGTCAGTGATCCCGGGGTTGGTCGGCGTGGGGTCGCTCATGTCATTTCCATTCGAGATGACCGCGCCCCCAGGCCCAGATCAAGCCCTCCACCAGCAACAGGAGGAAGAGCAGCATGGTGACGATCGCCGTGACCGGCAGCGCCGTGAAGGCGGCGGCGAACGGCAGGAGAAACAGCAGCTCGACGTCAAAAATCAGGAAGAGGATAGCGTAGAGGTAGTAATGCGCCTTGAACTGGATCCAGGCGTCGCCGGACTCGGCGAGGCCGCACTCATAGGGCGCCTGCTTGGCGGCATTCGGCTTGGCCGGCTGGAAACAGCGAAACCACAGGCGCGCAACGGTCAGCAAAACCAGGGGGAACGCCACGGCGACCGCCAGGAAGAGAACAAGAAACGCGTAAGGGTGATCACTCATTAGTGCACCTTAAGTCAAAACAGCCTCCGGTCTCCGGCCAATCGCCAACACGCGCCATTTCTTGCGAATATCTGCGCGTGGGTTGAAGTCGAGCGGTCATGAAAACCCGGCTGGGCCCGCGGTGCCGGACCCGGTCCAGCCTACCCGTCCAAGGCCGCCCGGGAGGGCGGTTGGGCGGGCGAATCGGAACAAGGAGGCCAAGAAACGCCCAGTGAACCCCAAAGAACGCTGCGCGCTATCCGTACCGGGGTGCTAACCTCAGACATGGCTACCCTCAGTGAACGACTGCCCGAGAACATCCCGGGCCAATACTATGTCGATGCCAGCTGTATCGACTGCGACCAATGCCGGGCCCTCGCGCCCCAGATTTTTGCCCGCGATGACGGCAAGGGAGTCTCCTTCGTCGTCCGGCAACCCGCGACCAGCGAGGAGATAGCCCAAGTGGAGGACATTCTTTCCACCTGCGCCACCAGCTCCATTGGCAACGACGGGGCCTGAGTCATGAATGACCTGATCATCGGCATGGCCGGCTCGGGCGGCGACGGCATCATTTCCGCCGGCGAATCGTTGATCGGCGCCGTCGCCGCGGAGGGTTATTATGGCATGCTCACCAAGAGCTACGGCCCCCAGATCCGCGGCGGCGAGTCCTCCTGCCGCCTGCGCGTTTCCACCCTCCCGGTGCTCAACCCCGGCGGGTCGCTGGATGTGGCGGTGATCCTGGACTGGGATGACTTTCTCCGCTTCGGGAGCGAACTGCCGGTAACCGAAGACACGGTCATCATTTTTGACGTCAAATCCGGCGTCGATCGCACCAGTCTGCCCCTTAATGCCCTCTGGCCGAAGGTGTTGTGCGGTGTCCCGCTGGAGGATATGGCGATCAAGGCCGCCGGCGTCCAACAGGCGAAGAACAGCGTCATCCTCGGGCTGCTGGCCGGATGGCTCGGGCTTTCCCCCGACAGCCTGCTCGCGGGTCTCCGGAAGAAATTTGCCCGGAAGGGCGATGAGGTCCTGCAGGGTAACGAACGCGCGTTTGCGGCGGGGCTCGGCCACGCCCGCGTTAACCCCCTGCGTCGCAACCTCCGCCTGGACCGCCCCGCGGCCCCCCTGAAGCGGCGCGTCATCGCCGATGGCAACGAACTCTGCGCCAAGGGCGCGATCGCGGCCGGCTGTACGTTTTTTGGCGGGTATCCCATCACTCCGGCGACGGAGATCATGCAGCATCTGCAAACCGACATCTGGGAGCACGGCGGGGTGGTGCTGCAGGCCGAGGATGAGATCGCCGGTGTCGGCGCCGCCCTCGGCGCCTCGTTCGCTGGCAAAAAGGCGATGACGGCCACCTCCGGGCCCGGACTTTCCCTGAAAACCGAGATGCTCGGCCTCGCCAGCGTCACCGAACTGCCCCTCGTCTGCGTGGACGTGCAGCGCGGCGGTCCCTCGACCGGGATGCCGACGAAATGCGAGCAGGCCGACTTGTTTGCGGCGGTCTTTTCCGCCCATGGCGACACCGTCCGCCCCGTGTTAGCCCCGACCACCGTCGCGGACACCTATGGACTGACGGTGGAAGCCTTCAACCTGGCTGAGCAGTACCAGACTCCGGTGATCCTGCTCTCCGACCAGGACATCGCGCAGCGCAAGGAAATCATCGATCCCGTGGATCCCTCCCGCCTGAGCCTCGTCAACCGGCTCGAGCCCACCCCCGAGGAGTTGAAGGACTACACCCGCTTCCGCCTCACCCCCTCCGGCATCAGTCCGCTCAGCCATCCCGGCATGAAGGGTGGAAATTACCTGGCCGCCGGCATCGAGCATGACGAGCACGGTGCCCCGACTGCCAACGGCGAAATCCATGGGGAAATGAATCACAAGCGCCTGGTAAAATTTCTGCCGCTGCGCCAGCGCCACGACCTCTTTGTCATGGAAGGCGATCCGGACTCCCCGCTCGGCATCATCGCGTGGGGCAGCGTCGCCGGCATCGCACAGGAGGCGCTCCGCATCGTGCGCGCCGAGGGCCTGGATGCGCGGTTGATGATCCCGAAGCTCCTCTACCCGATCGCAGAGGAGGTCTTCGCGGACTTCTTCGCTCCCCTCACGCGCTGCATCGTCTTCGAGCAGTCCCACCAGGGTCAGCTGTACCGGCTCATCCGGATGTGGGTCAAAGTCCCGCCCCAGTTCGAATCGTACGCCCGCAGCGGCGCCAACCCCCTCTCCCCTGAGGACTTCGTTTCCCAGATCCGGAAGCTCTCACGGGCGGGATTGCGGACAGAACACGCGGACCGCGCCGATTTTCTCAACCCCCTATGATCTCCACGGACGCCACCTGTGCCGGCACGGCCGCCACTCCCAAGGACTTCAAGAGTCCGCTGAAACCCATCTGGTGCCCCGGCTGCGGCGACTACGGTGTGCTCAACGCGCTCTATCGCGCCCTCGCCGCCATCGGCCGGCCGCCCCATGAGATCGCCTTTGTCTCCGGCATCGGCTGCTCGAGCCGGATTCCCGGTTACACCACCGCCTACGGTTTCAACACCGTGCACGGTCGCGCGCTGCCCATCGCCCAGGGCATCAAACTGGCCAATCCCGAACTGCTCGTGCTCGTGGCCGGCGGTGACGGTGATGGTTTCTCCATTGGCGGCGGCCATGTGCCGCATGCCATCCGGCGCAATGCCGACCTGACTTACATCGTGATGGACAACCAGGTGTACGGTCTGACCAAGGGCCAGGTTTCCCCCACCTCACCCCGCGGCACCCGGGCGCGTTCCTCGGTCTACGGCAGCATGGAAAGCCCGGTTAATCCCCTCCTCTACACGCTCGCCTATGGCGCGGGCTTCGTTGCCCAGGGCATCCCCGGTGACCTGGACGGACTCGCCGCCATCATCGAGGAGGGCATTCGTTACCCCGGTTTCGCCTTCATCAACGTCCAGTCGCCCTGCGTCAGTTTCGGCGAACCGGACAACCAGGTGAAGGTGCAGCGGACCCGCATGCGCAAGCTAGCGGCCGAGGGCCATGATCCCAGCAACCGCCTGCGGGCGATCGAGCTGGCCCAGGACTACGGCCAGGAACTTTACACCGGGGTGTTTTACCGGAACCCGAATCCGCCGCCGACCCACGGCAGCCAGGTCAAGGCCCTGCAGGACGAGCGCAAGGCCCTCAAGGCCGGCGCGCCCCCGGCCTTGTCGGAGACGGATAACCACCCCACGTGTTGTTAGGTGGGCAGGCACGTCCCGTGCCTGCCTGGGTTGGTGCAACGAACCAAGTCTGCGCTGCCGAGGGTTTAATGGTGGCGTGACCACCCACCGCCGCTGCACCGATCGCAGCCGTACCCTAGGCCGGCACCCGGTCGCTCTTCGCCGCGCGTTCACCCTCGCACTGCGGCGAACCGCGCTCGAGGTCGCGGCACACCTGCGGGCGCCGCTCGTAAACCGTGCAAAAAAACTCCGGGCGGTTGTCCGGCGTGCGCCGCAACTCGAGGGCCGCGCAGTGGCCGCCGGTCATTTTCATGTAGGCGCGTTGGTGGATGAAGTGAGCCACCCGCCCGGCCGCGTCCTCAAGCCGCGCCCAGTCGTCGCCCGTCACCCGCACATACGTTTCCAGATGGGAAAAGCAGCAGACGCCACAGCGCAGGCAGTTGTTCGGCGGATTCACGGGGGTAAAACGCCCCCACACTCTGCCCGCCCCCGGTGAAGCGCGCAATCGTTTCGTCCCCCATCAGCCCCCCCCCGCGGGAGTGTAACCTATTGGGTTACACATTCAGGGAAACCGCCGGGTAAAGATCCTCCTGGCCCCGCTGGAATGTCACCCAATGGGTGACACGGGCCCGGCCGGTTCGCGGGCGTGGATGCTCGCTTGCGGGTGGCGGCGGGCTGGCTCCTAATCGGCGCGTGGCTCCCCTTTCGCGCAACCCGCGGGCGATTCGCTGGCGCTGGCTCCTACCGGTGGCGCTGCTGGTCGTGGCGTTTCATTTCTCGGCGTTCTGCCAGGCACTGGACCGGTCTTTCTTCGATGAGTCCAGCCGCCACCCGCTGCGGGCCTCTCCTCCGCCCGGCCAGTCCGCGCTGGTGCTGGTCGATGAACAAACCCTGTCTGCCCTCAGCCAGCAGGGGCTGCGCTGGCCGTTTCCCCGGGCGATTTTCGCCCAGCTGATTGTCGCACTGCAGCAGGCGGGCGCGGCCCAGGTCGTGGTGGATTTCACTTTTTTCGAGGAAACCGCCACGGAGCAGGACCAACTCCTGGCCGCGGTCGCCGCGGCCGCTCCGTCGGTGGTGCTCGCTCGCACTGCGGAGCGTCCGCCGGTTTTTTGGTCCAAGGCTTATCGGTCCGCCCATCCGCAGTTTTTTGGGAAAACCCGGACAGGTTTGGTGGAATTTAACGCCGACGGGGACGGCGTGGCCCGCATGTATGTCGTGCCGGGTTCTCTGGCCGCCGCCGCCTTCGACCCGCCCGCGCTCACCCCGGGTGGGCTCATTCGCTGGCACGGCGGGCTGGAGCAGGTTCGCGCGCAGGGCGTGCCGGTCCTCTCCGCCGCACCGTATATCGCGGCGGGCAAACCCATCCTCGAACACCTCATCAACGCCGCTCCCGACCTGGATCCCGAGGCCGTAGCCCGGGCCCTCTCCGCCGAGCCGGCCCTGTCGGGCGAGCTGGCCGCCGCTGTGCGCGGTCACACGGTCTTTATCGGCGCGAACGCCAGCGGCACCTTTGACGTGAAGCCCCTGCCCATCGGCAAGGTTGAGCCGGGCGTGTTGCTGCACTGGACAGCGTGGACCAATCTCGCCGGCAACGGCTTCATCACCGCTTTGCCGCGCGCGGTCGTGCTCCTCGGAACCTTGCTCGTCATGGGCGTGATCATCTGGGCCGGCCATCATCGCACCACCCTCGTGGCGCCGATCGCAACCGCGGTCATTTTGAGCGGGGTCGTGCTGTTCGGCGCTTACGCCGCAACGTCCGCCGGCTGGTTTTTCCCGCCGGCGACCCCACTCGCGGCGGTCTTGCTCACTTTGCTCGGCGTCGTGGCGGAGAGCTACTGGCTCGAACAGGCGCGGAAGCGCGAGATTCAGGCGATGTTCGGCGCGTATGTGGACCCGGGGGTCGTCGCGCAACTGGTGAAGGACCCCGACTCCATCCGGCTTCGCGGCGAACGGCGCGAGGCCACGGTTTTTTTCTCCGACCTCGCCGGGTTCACCGACCTCTCGGAAAAGCTGCAGGATCAGCCCGAGCAGATGGTCGAGGTCGTCAACGCGTACCTCGACGAAACCAGTGAGTGCCTGCTCAACCACGGCGCGTATGTGGACAAGTATATCGGCGATGCCGTCATGGCCGTCTTTGGCGTGCCATCACCTCTCCCCGACCACGCCCTCGCCGCCTGTCGCGCCGCCCTTGCTGCGCAAAAACTCATCGCCGGCATCAACACCCGCTACGCCTCCGCCCTCGGCGTGACCCTTGCCGTGCGCATCGGCCTCAACACCGGCGAGCTCATCGTTGGCAACGTCGGCTCCTCGCGCAAAAAAAACTACACCGTGATGGGCGACCCCGTGAACCTCGCGTCGCGGCTCGAGGGGGCGAACAAGACTTTCGGCACCCACATCCTGATCGGCGACGAGACCGCCCGCCGCGTGTCGGGCGTGCTCGCCACCCGGCCGCTCGCGCGGCTGCGCGTGAAGGGGAAGCAGGAGGCCATCGAGGTTCACACCCTGCTGGGTGAAGCCGCGGACCTGACTCCAAGGGAGCGCGATTTTCTGGCCGCCTACCTCGCGGGCTACGAGGCCTACGTGAACCGCCGCTTTGCCGACGCCGCCGCCGCCCTGGCCCGCGCCGACGCGCTGCTGCCTCATGACTTGACCACCCGCCGGCTGCGGGAGGACTCTGCGCGGTACTCGCTGACCCCGCCCCCGGCTGACTGGGAACCGATTTTAACCCTCGAATCCAAATGAAAGTCCGCCCCGCTCCCTTCCGCTGGCGACTGGTGGTCCTCCTCCTCGCCGCCACCGGCGCCGCCTTTTCCGCCGGCAGCACCGCCTACACCAAGCGCTACGAAACCAACCTGCTCGCCGAGCCCTCGCCGCTCGCCACCGTCAACGGCAAGGTCCGCTTCGCCAGCAAGCTCAAGGTGAAGGAAGCCCGCGGCGCCTGGCTCCGCGTCAGCGACGGCGCAACGTCAGGCTGGGTGTTCGCCGGGAATATTTCCGAGGCCAAGCCGGAGGAAAAAGCCGGCACCGACCAGCTCGGCCTGTCCGCCAGCACCACCACCGCGACCGCCGCCGCGCGTCCGCTCACCCCCGCCGCCAGCGATTACGCCGAGCGCCGCAACCTGGGTGACGCCCGCGGCGACCTCACCTGGCTGAACCAGCAGTGCCACGCGGTGACCAGCGCCGACGTGGAAAAATTCCTGCAGGAAAAAAAGAAGGGAGAATTCCAATGAGAACGCTCCTCCTGTTCGCTTCCGTCCTGCTCCTCGCGCCCGCCGCCCGGGCGCAGTTTGATTTCGGCAACCTGGGCTCGGCCATGGACAAGGCCAAGAGCATCGGCAAGATGGCCAAGGGTGCCGCCGGCATCGGCCCGGAGGAGGAAAAGGTGATCGGCGAGTCCGTGGCCCTCGAGATCATCGGCAAATACGGCGGCCTCGTCCGCGACGCCGCCACGCTCCAGCGCGTCAATCTGGTCGGCCGCGCCGTCGCCCGCTACTCGAGCCGGCCGGAGCTCAACTGGCGTTTCGGTGTGCTCGATTCCGACACGGTCAACGCTTTCTCCGCGCCCGATGGCTACGTGTTCATCACCCGCGGGCTGTATGAGCTGGCGCCGGGCGACGACCTGCTCGCCGGCATCCTCGGCCATGAGATCACCCACATCACCGATCGCCATGCGCTGAAGATCGTCGCCCGCGGCGAGTTTCTCACGGGCGCCACCAGCCTCGCCGCACAGACCAGCAGCGATGTCCGCCAGGTGGACGCGCAGTTGCAGCAGTTCGACCTCGGCGTGGGCAAAATCACGCAGACCCTGTTTGAAACCGGCTTCGACCCGCAGACGGAATACGCCGCCGATCAGGGCGGCCGCGCCCTCGCGGCCGTGACCGGCTACGCGCCCGGCGGATTGCGCGCGGTGCTGACCGGGCTCGAGCAGCGCGGTGAGGCCCAGCCGGTCTTTTCCACCCACCCGCCGCTGAAGGACCGCCTGCACCATCTGCCGGACGAACCCGCCCATTGATTGCCGGTCTAACTTCGAACCATGAAAGCCAAGATCCTCCTCGGGCTGGTCGTTTTTTTTCTCGCCCTACAGGCGATCCGCCCGGCGAAGAACCTGTCCACCGTCGCACCGTTCACCGGCAAGGATGACATCACGGTGCTTTTTCCGACCCCGCCGGAAGTCCGCCAGCTGCTCGCCGCCTCCTGCTATGACTGCCATTCCAACTCGACCCATTATCCGTGGTATGCCGAGGTGCAGCCGGTCGGCTGGTGGCTGGCCAGCCATGTCAACGAGGCCCGCCGGGAACTGAATTTCGCCGAGTTCGGCCAGTACACCCGCAAACGGCAGATCAAGAAACTGGAGTCCGTGGTCGACGAGGTCCGCGAAGGCGGCATGCCGCTCAAGTCGTACACCTTCATCCACCGCAACGCCCAGCTGAGCGCCGCGCAGATCGACGCACTCTGCCGCTGGGCCGAGGCCACCGGGGACAAAATCCCGGCGCCGTGAGGCGGCCGGTGTAATTTCGCGTTACACCACGGCGGGATTTTCCCATCCTGACCGCCCATGGAAACCACGCCGCTCCGCTATGCCGTCATCGGCCTGGGCAACATTTCGCCCTATCACCTGCGCGACATCGCCGTCCAGCCGGGGATAACCGTCGTCGGTTTCGCGGACGCCGCCGACCCCCAGACCTGGAAGATCGCCCCCGAGCATGCCGCGGTGCCGCGCTACCAGGACGTGGAGAAAATGCTGCGGGAAACCAAGCCGGACCTCGTTTCCATCTGCACCCCGAACAAATTTCACCACGCCTACACGCTGCTGGCGCTGAAGCACGGGGCGCATGTCACCTGCGAAAAACCCATGGCCATGACGGTGGCGGAGGCCGAGGGCATGGAGGCCGCGCGTGCTGCGGCCGGCAAACACGGCGGCATCAACTTCTCCTACCGCAACGTGGCGTCCTTCCGCTTCGCCCGCGAACTGCTCGCCGCCGGGGAACTCGGCCGGTTGATGCGCGTGAACGTCACCTACCTCCAGAGTTTCCTCGGCGCGCCCGCCACGCTGTATTCGTGGCGCAACGACGCCAGCCTCGCGGGCTTCGGCGCGCTGGGCGACCTCGGCGTGCACATGATTGACGGCGTGTATTTCCTCACCGGGCTCGACTACCGCCGCGTGGTCGGGCTCGCGCAGACGCTCGTGACCGAGAAGTTGGACGCCGCCGGCGTGTCCCGCCCGGTTAACACCGACACCAACGCGGCGTTCCTCGCCGAGCTGACCGGCGGGGTCGTGGCGACGTTCGAAACCACGCAGGTCGCTCCTGGCTACGGGAATTTCTTCCGCATCGAGATCTCGGGTGAGAAGGGCACGCTCGCCGTGCTGTCCGACCAGCCCGAGGCGATCTGGCTGCGCTCCGGCGCGTCGCTGACGAAATATGCGACGTGGAAAACCGACCTGCCGCTGCAGCAGTTGCCCACGGACTTCCTTGGCCGCGGCGCCCCACCCACTCCCGGCGCCATCGTCCACGCCATCCGTGGCGCCAAGGTGGACTTCCCGACCTTCGCTGACGGCCTCCGCGCCCAACGCGTCCTCGGCGCGCTCCTCGACTCCATGAAGTCCGGGGCGTGGCAGACGCTCGGCTGAGCTTTTCCCGCCGCCGTTCCTACGCGGCCGGACAGCTAAGGTTACGGCCTGGTTAGAGATTTTTTCGCTTTTTTGGGGCCGGGCCTTGAAACGGCGGGGTGGTTATCGCGTCTCTCCCGACATCCCGGCTATCCAGCCTTCAACCATGAAAACCGATCAATCCTTCAAGTTTGTCGCCGCCGTCATCCTGACGGGCGTTTTCCTTGCCTTGTTCGCCCCTGCCCACGCCGCCGAGCCCAAAGCCAAGCGCACCCGCACACACACCGGCACCTACCAGAGCAGCAACGGCAACAGCGGGACCCTCAATACCACGGTTACCCGCGGCAATGGTGAGGCCGTGCGCAACAGCTCCCTGACCAACCAAAACGGGCAGACGACCACCCACACCTCTGACCGCACGTGGGACAAGGCGACGGGCACGGGCACTGTCTCCTCCTCCACGACCCTCCCGGATGGCGATACGATGGGCCGGCAGGGCACGCTGACCAAAAACGCCGACGGCTCGGTTTCCGGCCAGGGCACCTTCACGGGTTACTCGGGCAAAACCTCCACTTACACCAACACGACCGTCAAGACCGCCAACGGCGCGACGACCACGGGCACGATTACCGGCCCCAACGGTCAGGTCTCCACGGTCAACAGTTCGGTGAGCAGGACCGGCCCTGGGGCCACCACGCGCGACACCACGGTCACCGGACCGAACGGCAAGAGCGCCGAGAAGGAAATCGCCACCCAGGTTAATCCCGACGGCACGGGCACCCGCGTCATCCAGGTCACAAAGCCCGATGGCACCACCGAGACGCGCACCGAGACGTTCACGATTACTCCAGCGCCGAAAGGTCCCTGAGTCGCCTGACACTAAAAACACCCGGTTCCGCTGGGTGTTTTTTTTATCCCACGATCATCTCCCGCAGCCGCGAGGCATAGTGGTAAAAATTCGGCCACGAGACGTCATCGGGCACATGGTGGTCGAGGTCAGGGATGTAGCGCCCGGCCGCTAGCGCCGGGCGGATGCGCTCCAACTCGGCGTCAATCGCCGCCGGGCCGAGGGCCAGGGCGCGCTTGTCGATCCCGCCCATCAGCGCCAGCCCGGGAAATTTTTTCCGGTAGACGTTCACGTCGGCGCCGGCCGCCACCTCCATCGGAAACAGAAAATTCACCCCGGCCTCCAGCATCGGCGGCACAATCAGGTCCGGCTGGCCGTCGGTGTCCACGGAGATGACCGGGATGCCGTGCTCGCGGGCGAAGGCGTGGATGCGCCGGTAGCAGGGCGCCATGAATTCCCGCCAGTGCGCCGGCGAAATGAGCGGGCCTTGTTTGCCGCACATGTCCTCCCAGAGGTGAATCAGGTCCACCCGCACCTCGCGCACCACGTGGCCGAACACCTCCAGGTAGAGTCCGGTCATGTGCTCCATGATCTCATGGACCAGGGCGGGCTCGTCGCAGAACGCCACCAGACACTCCTCATCACCCAGCAGCCAGCGCAGCGTGCCGAAGATGCCGCAGTCGGGGAACTGACCGAGTTGGATCGGGATGCCCGCGGCCGTCCATTGGCGGCAGGTTTCGCGCCATGGCGGGTCGAGCCGGAGCGGGTCGCGGGGATTCAGCCGCTCGTCGCGGTAGCGCCGCCATTCGGCCAGCGACTTCACCGGCCAATCCAGAAATTCCGACATGCCCTCGATGCCCTTCAGGTTGCGGCGCCGGATGCCCCAGCTGTCGATCGAGGTGACGGAGTCGGCGTCCTCGCCCACGGTCGCGGTGAAATCCGGCAGCGGGCCCAAGCGCACGGGCACGGCCCGCGGGATTTCGTCCGCGCCAAAATGGGCGCGCACATCGGCAAAGGACTTGAACTGTTCCGGCAGTCCCTCGCCTTTCCAGCGTTCCCACGTGGAGGGCCAGATCCACCAGTACAACCAGTAGGGCGTCCGGTCGCGGGGTTGGTCGAGCACGGTGGCCAGGAAGCGTTCGCGCGGGGTCATGGGTGGGATTGTGGCCGTCCGCCGGGTTTTACGGGACGAGGAGACTGTCACCGCCCGGAAGCACCAGGGGCCGCTCGCAGGCAAAGCCCCAGAGTTCCCAGTTCCCATCGATGTAGTTGTCGTTGGCCGGCCGGGCGCAGGCTTGGGTGAAAAGGTAGCCGCGGCCGTTGAAGGTGTAGAAGGCCGGCGTCGCGACGTGGTACATGGTCTGCTCGGAATAGATCCCCGGCCATTGCGTCTGCAGGAGAAGGCCGGGGTCGAGCTGCGTCCAGCCGTGCGCCGGATGTGGGCTGACCGCGAGGACCGGACGCCATTGCCGGCCCAACTCCGGGCCGACTTCCATGCTCAAAATGTAGGTGCGGCCGATTTTCCTGACCTGGTGCCATTCGTAATAGGAATTGGGCGCGGAGGCGAAGATGTGCCCGAGTCCACGGGGGTCGGTGGCGTCCCAGTGGCGCGTCCAGGTCTTGCCGTCGCGCGAGGTGGCATAACGGAGGCCGGCCAGCGTGCGGTCCTGGTCGCGGTACGAATAGTACATGTGCCAGTCCCAGCCGCCGGTGGCGGCGTTGCGCTCGCGCAGGACCGCGGCTTGGGAGGCGAAGGTTTCGCGGAAAGGCTCCGCCGGTTCGGGCGGCAGCACGGGAGTGCGGCCCCAGCGCACGATGTTTTCCGGGGTAAGGGCGGAGTAGCCGTCTTCGCCGGCGGGACAGATCGCGAGGCCGATCTCGTCCTTTTTCTGGTCCACCGTCCCGGTGTAGTAAATGTAGTACGCGTCCTCCTCCTCAACGTAGAGCACGGTGTCGAGCCGCATGCCGCCGCGGTCCCAGCCCTCCGCGCCGGGCCGAAAGACGGGATTCGCGGCCTCCTGGTGCCACGTCAGGGGATCCTCCACCGCGGCCCAAGCCTTGCCGATCGCGCAGGTGGCGCGGTTGGACCTCGGAATACCCGAGTAGAGCATGAGCAGCCGGCCCGGGTCCTTGGGGTTGGGCAGGATGCACGGCTCCTGCACCTGCTGCGACTGCCAGGGCGTGAGGGTGCGGTCGATGATGATCCGTCCGAGGACCGTTGGCGGTGGTTTCATGAAATAGAACTCAGCCCTTCAGCGCACCGGCGGACACGCCTTTCACGATCTGACGCTGGAGCAGCAGGTAGAGCAGGAGGATCGGGAGCGTCACCAGCACCAGCCCGGCAAAGAGCATGCCGTAGTCCGAGCGGAACTGGGACGTGATCGAGAGATTCGCCAGCCCGAGTGGCAGCGTGCGGGCACCGTTGGTGGCGTCACCGCCGGTCAGCATGAACGCGAAGAAATACTCCTTCCACACCCCGATGAACTGGAAGATCGCAACCGTCACGAGTCCCGGCCGGGCCAGCGGCAGCAGCACGCGCCAGAACGCCGTGAACTCCCCGCAGCCGTCAATCACCGCCGCCTCGTAGAGTGACCGGGGCAGCGAGCGGAAAAACCCGGCGAGGATGAAGATGGCAAAGGGCAGGCCGTTGGCGGTGTAGACGAGGATCAGGCCGGTCTTGGAATTGAGCAGCCCGAGCCCGCGCATTTCGAAGAACAGCGGGATGACCGCGAGTTGCGCGGGAATCATCAACCCCGCCAGGAACAGCCAGAACACCGCCCGCCCCGCAGGATGGTAGAACCGGGCCAGTGCGTAGGCCGCCATCGCACCCAGCCCGACGATCAGCACCACCGACGTCGCCGTCACCACCACGCTGTTCGCAAAATAGTCGCTGAAGCGGGCCGTCTTCCACGCCGCCGTGTAGTTCTCGGTCTGCAGGCTGCCGGGGGCGGGCAGCGCGAACGCGTTTTGAAAAATCGCGCGGTCATCCTTCAGCGAGGAGTAGGCGATCCAGACCATGGGAAACACCACCCAGGCGGCGTAACCGAGCAGCACGGCGAAGATCAGCTGCGAGGAAAGTTTGCCCGCGGGTCGCATGGTCACAGTTCCACAACCTCCCGTTTCAGCGCACGCATCACCGCCGCGCTCGTCGCCAGGACGAGCAGGAACAGCACGACCGCAATCGCCGTCGCGCGGCCGATGGCGAACTCCTTGAACATCGTCGCCACCAGTAGCGTGCCCAGCGTGTGCGACGTCGTGGACGGCTCCTGCGACGTGAGCAGCCAGATCATCTCGAAGGCGTTGAGACCCGCGATGACGAGGAACACCGCGCTGACCACGATGATTTCCCAGATCATCGGCAGCGTGATCATGAAAAACTGCCGCACCCGCGACGCGCCATCGAGTTCCGCCGCCTCGTACAGCTGCGCGTCGATCCCCTCCATCGCCGCGAGGTAAAGGATGAGGTTAAAGCCGCACGCCATCCACAGGTAGATCGGGATGAGCGCGCGGTAGAGGTGCGCCTGGGCGAGCCAGGGATAGCCGTCGAAGCCCAGCAGCCAGTCGTTGTCGAGCCCGTGGCCCAGCGCCACGAGCGTGGCGTTGATCAGGCCGCCGTGCGGCTCGTACGCGCCAAGCCAGAGCAGCGTCGCCGCCACGCCGCCGAGCAGGTTGGGAAAGAGAAAGACCGCGCGGAAAAAAGCCGCCCCGCGGACGCCGCGGTGGATCAGGGCCGCGAACAACAGCGCGAGCGGCACCACGACGAGCGCGGGCACCATCATCAGGAAGGCGTTGTTCGCGAGCGCCGACCAGAACACGTCGCTCTCGAACAGCAGCCACTTGAAATTATACAGCCCGGCCCAGCTGCGCGGGTTGAGCCCGTCCCACCGCGTGAACGCCCAGGCCACCGCGGCCACCCCCGGGGTCAGCACCAGCGCCGCGTAGAGGAAGAAAGCTGGCCCGACAAAACCCAGCGCTACCCCGGCACGAAGCGGACCAAACGCCGCCGCGTCTGGCGGCGGGGCGTCGGCGTGCCTTTGGCGGCGCCCCCGCCACCAGCCGCGGCCCAGCCAGACCGCCAGCGCCACCAGCGCGAGCAACAGCGCCGCTCCGGCCGCCGGGTGCTTGTAATCCACCCAGCCGGGTCGTTCCGCGCGCTGGCGTTCACCTTCCGCGGCCGCTTCCATCCGCGCGCCAAATTCCCGCGGGGTGATCTCCCCGTTCATCAGCCGCTGCCGGGAATCCGTGAGCGCCTGGCGGATGGCGGGCGGCTGCGCGAGATCGGCGGCGACGTTGATCGCGGAATGGCTGGCCTCGATCAAAGCGGCGGTGTCGCGCATTTTTTCGGAGAACGCCTCGCGTGGCACGCCGCGCACCGCCACCGGCGAATCCACCGTGCGCACCCACGCCTCCGCCCGCGCCCGCGAAGTCAGGTAGCGGAGAAAATCCACCGTCGCGCGCTCGCGCACCCGGTCCCCGGTGGCGAAAACGAAGAAATAATCCGACCCCACCTGGAGCAGCTTGGGGTCACCCTTCCCGTCCGCGTACACCGGCAGCCTCATCGCCCCGAGCTCGAAACCCTCGGGAAACTTCCCCTTCATCTCGCTCACCATCCACGAACCCGAAAGGTTCATCGCCGCGCGTCCCTCCAGCAGCTCGCGCTGCGCCGCGGTGTGCGTCAGCCCCTGCCAGCCGGGGGAAAAATGGGCGGCCAGCTGCTGCCAGGTTCCGACCGCGCGCAGGAAGCGCTCATCCTGGTAGACCCCGGGAGCCGAATTGCGATAGGCGGGCCACGCCTCCGCCCCCGCGAGGCTGCACCAGGCGGACCGCAGGAAGGCATCGGTATAGCGCAGGTAAACCCCCGGCACCGCCAGGGGCGCCCGCCCCAGCCGGCGGATGCGTTCGCAGAGGGCAAAAAATTCGTCCCACGTCGCCGCCTCCTTCAGGTGGTGCTCGCGGAAGAATTTCTTGTCGTAGAACACCGTCCAGCACGAGTAGCTGAACGGCACGCCGAAGGTGCCGTCCCGCTGCCGCCACGCATCCAGCGCCCCGGGCAGAAAGGCCTCACCCCAGGGGGCGTCGCCCTCCCAGTTTTTATCCTGCGCGAGGTAGGGCGCCAGGTTGAGGAGCCGGCCGGCGCGGATCAGCTGCGGCCAGAGAATGTCCGGGACCGAGGCTGCATCCGGGGGCGAGCCGTCGATCAGCCGGATGCGCAGCTGGTCCGCAATGCGCGGGTCGCCGTAAACGCGGATCCGGACATCCGGCCGTTGTTTTTCAAACTGCCGCGCCGTCTCCTCGTAAAACGCGATGCCGTAGCCGCCGGCGAAAACCGGAATCTCCAGCTCCGTGACCGCCGGGAGCCGGAGGGTGACCGCCAGCAGGCACAGCAATCCGCACAGGAGGCGGCGGGCCTGGGGAATCCTCGTCATTTCGCCACGACGAGCGGAAAGCCGTTCTTTTTCAAGGCGCGGTGCAGCGCCGCGATGTGCGCGCGGTCGCGCGTCTCCACCGTGCAGACGGCGTGCACCGCGGACACGTCGGGTCCGCTGAACGCGCGGTCGTGGGCGATATCCTTGATGCTGGCGCCGGCGTCGGCGATGACTCGGCAGAGCACCGCCAGCCCGCCCGGCCGGTCGCTGATGATCGCGGTGAAACGCGTGAGCCGGCCGTCGTGCACCAGGCCTTTTTCAATCACGCGGCTGAGGATGGCGGGGTCGATGTTGCCGCCACCCACCACGAGCACGACCTTCTGGCCGCGCAGCTTGGGCAGCAGGCCGGCCATCATCGCCGCCAGCGGCGTGGCGGCCGCGCCCTCGACCACGGTTTTCTCGAGCTCGAGCATCCGGAGAATGGCGAGGGAAATGGCGTCCTCGGACACGCTCACCACCTGGTCCACATGCCGGCGCGCGAGGGCAAAGGCGTTCACGCCCACCGTGAGCGTCGCGAGGCCGTCGGCCAGCGTGGGATGCCGCGAGACCGTGACCGGCTTGCCGGCGCGCAGGGCCGCGGCGTAGTTGCCGGTGGATTCGCTTTCAACCCCGATGATTTTCACCTTGGGGCGCAGCGATTTCACCGCGAGGGAAAGCCCGGCGAGCAGCCCGCCGCCACCCACCGGGCAGACAATGGCGTCAACATCGGGGACCTGCTTCAGGATCTCCAGGCCGATGGTGCCCTGGCCCGCGATGATGGCGGGGGCGTCAAAGCCGTGGATGTAGGTGAGTTCGCGGGTGGCGACGAGATCGTCGGCCAGCGCGCGGGCCGCGGTAAAATCCTGCCCGTGCACGATCACGTTGGCGCCGAGCCGCTGGCAGGTGGTGATTTTGATCAGCGGCGCGTAATCCGGCATGACCACCGTGACGGGGATGCCGAGCAGCCGGCCGTGGTAGGCGAGGCCGAGCGCATGGTTGCCGGCGCTGGCGGCAATCACGCCGCGGTGCTGGGCGGCGGGCGGGAGCTGGAGCAGCGCGTTGCGCGCGCCGCGTTCCTTGAACGAGCCGGTGCGCTGCACATTGTCGAGTTTGCAGGCGATGTTCGCGCCGGTGATCTCGGACAGGGGAATGGAAGGGGGACACGGCGAGACGATGACTCCACCGGCAATGCGGCGGGCGGCGGCGCGGATGTCGGACAGGGTGACGGGCATGTCCGCAGGTCTAGCCCGCCGGCCTCGGCGTGGGAACCAGAAAGATGCCGTTCCACGCGGGCCGCCCTATTTGTTCTTAAACTTGCCGGCCTTGGTGTCAGCCTTGAGCTGCCCGCGCATGGCGGCGCGCTCCTCCTCGTCGAGCTGGCCGTCATGATTGGTGTCAAAGCGGTCCAGAAAATATTTCCTCATCGCGGCCTTCTCGTTTTCATCCAGCTGGCCGTCACCGTTCCGGTCGAAGCGCTTGAGCATCGCCGCGCGGAACCGCTGACCGCGCTCCCCGCCGGCCAGGCCGGTGAAATTCTGCTTCAACAGGCCCTCGTGCGCCGCGGCCAGTTCGTTTTCGTCGAGTTTGCCGTCGCGGTTCGCGTCGTAGCGCTGCAGCAATTCAGCCGCGGCGGCGTCCATCGCCGGCGGGGCGGCGGGCGGGGGCGTTTTGGGGCCGTCGGCCCGGGCCGCGGCAAGGAATAGCGTTGCCGAGCAGAGGGTGGCAGATAGAACCGTTTTTTTCATGGGCAACCGGTGCCAATTTTCGAAGTCAGAGGCTACTTCCATCAAGACGCCCCGGGGCGCGTGGGGTTACGCCACCGCCTGAACCCACGCCATGTACCAGGTCACTTTTTCCGAGCAGAGCATGCAAGAACTGAACCGGCTGCCCAAGCTGGACCAGCTCACCATCATTGAGCCGATCAGCAGCCTGAAGCCGTCGGACCTGGCCACGCCGCGCGAGCCGCTCGGGCGCTTCCACCGCGGGGAGCGCGAGTACTACCGGCTGCGCTCGGGTGAGTACCGGTTCTATTTTGAGGTCTCGGGCGAGACGCTGCACACGCACTACATCCTGCACAAAAACTCGCTCGAGGATTTCCTGCTGCGCAACAAGCTCCCGGTGTCGGAGCAGCAGCTGGTCGAGCAGCACTCGAAATTCTGGAAATACCTGGAAAGCCTCACGAAATGAATTCCCGCCCGCCCTATCCCGACGACCTCGAGGCGCACGAGGACCCTTACAACGTCACCCAGGCGAGCCGGATTTATTTCCTGCCGAACCTGATGACGGCGGGCAACCTGTTCTGCGGCTTTGTCGCGGTGATCCATTGCATCCAGGCCCGGCTGGCCGAGTTGGTGCCGACCGGGGAATACATGAACCAGTCCTCCGCGGGCCACTACACGCTGGCGGTGTGGTTTATCTTCGGCGCCGCAGCCTTTGACACCCTCGACGGCCGCCTGGCGCGCATGGGTGGGCGCGAGTCGCTGTTTGGGGCTGAGTTTGACTCGCTGGCCGACGTCATCTCCTTCGGCATCGCCCCGGCGCTGATGGTGTTCTTCCTGATCCTCTCCCCCACGCAGGGCTACGAGATTTTCCGCAGCATCGGCTGGTTTTTGGGCTTCATTTACCTGCTGTGTGCGGCGGTGCGGCTGGCCCGGTTCAACGTCATCACCAACCCGCTGCTCCACGGGAAGAAAAAGGAGACCAACAAGGACTTCGTCGGCCTGCCGGTGCCCGCCGCCGCCGCGACCGTGGCCTCGCTGGTGCTTTTCCTCCTCCACCTCTCGGCGATGGACAAAACCCTGCGCCTCTGGGCCCTCGCCCTGCCGCCCCTGATGCTCCTGATCGCGATCCTGATGGTCAGCACCGTGCGCTACCCCAGCGGCAAGAACCTCAACCTCCAGACCAAGGCCCGCCTGCAATTCCTGGTCGCCTTCGTCGTTTTGGCCGGACTGGTCGTTCTCTTCAAGGAGTACGCCCTGGTCTGCGCCTGCCTGGGCTACATTTTCTACGGGCTGGTCCGCCAGTGGCGCCGGCCAGGCCGCCCCAAGGTGACGGCCAATAGCGTGTGAACAACCTGCCGGTGACTTGCGGGCAACTTGGCCCCTGCGAATAACCCCGGGTTTAGCCACCCTTCAACCGGTTCTTTTTAACAGGCCAAAGCCGGCCTCCCACCGAGGGAAAATCCCGGGTTATTGGGCTTTCTCACCGCCTATAATAATACTGCTTTAATTACTTATTGAACCCTTATCCTATTAGACTTTGTTAGCTACTCCCAGAAGGTCCCCCGTTCCGTCCTCATGAAATTCAAAATCAACCGCGATCACTTCGCCAACGGCCTCGCCCAGGTGCTCAACGTCGTCGGCTCCAAGGCCACGATGCCCATCCTGAGCAATGTGCTGATCGAGGCGGAGAAGGACCAGATTTCGCTGACCACCACCAACCTCGACCTCGGCATCCGCTGCAAGATCAAGGCCGAGGTGAAGGAAAAGGGTTCGGTCACGCTGCCCGTGAAGCGCCTCGCCACCATCGTGCGCGAGCTGCCCAACGTGGATGTCACCTTCGACGCCTCGCCCAACCACCAGGTGAAGCTGACCTCCGGCGGCTCCAATTTCCGCATCATGGGCATCGCGAAGGACGAGTTCCCGCCGCTGCCCGAGTTTGGCGACGAAAAGGCCTACACCCTCGAGCAGGCAGAGCTCACGGCGATGCTGAAGAGCGTGGCCTACGCGCAGTCGAGCGACGAGACGCGCTACATCCTCAACGGCGTCTATTTCAACTTCAAGGACAGCAAGCTCTCGCTCGTCGCCACCGACGGCCGCCGCCTCGCGCTGGTCTCGAAGGAGATGGATGTGCCCGCCGCCTCGGCCGGCGCCATCATCCTGCCGGCGAAGACCGTCAGCGAGCTCACCCGCCTCCTCGACAAGGGCGAAAAGCTGAAGATCAACTTCAACGAGCGCCGCGCGGCTTTCCAGATCGCGACCGACAAGGACACCAGCGGCCTGATCGACCATGTTTACCTCTACTCGAAGGTCGTCGAGGGCAGCTACCCGAACTACAACCAGGTCATCCCGAAGGAGACCCACCAGCGCATCAAGCTCGAGCGCGAGCTGTTCCTGCAGTGCGTGCACCGCGCCGCGCTGGTCTGCTCCGAGAAGTCGAATTCCGTGAAGATCAAGCTGTCGAGCAACCTGCTCGAGATCACCGCGCAGAGCCCGGATTTCGGCGAGGCGCACGAGTCGATGGCCATCGGCTACAGCGGCCCCGAGCTGCAGGTCGCCTTCAACCCGGTCTTCGTGATGGATCCGCTCCGCGCGCTGACCAAGGACGAGATTTTCTTCGAGCTGAAGGACGAGGTGAGCCCCGGCGTGTTCAAGACGCTGGACAGCTTCATCTGCGTGATCATGCCCGTCCGGCTCAGTTGAGATTTTGATTCGCGCAGGCTAGGTTTTGGGCGTCTCGTCCGTCATGCCCTTGGCCGGCCCGCCGGCTACCGCCGTGGAAATCCCCTACTTCATCATTGCCGCGATTGTGCTCTCGCTCGCGCTGGGGCAGTTCAACCAGCGGCTCGCGTCCCCCGGGCTCGCCATTGCCGAGCGCTGGCTGCGCTGGTTCGTGTTTGCCTTCGGCGCCGCGCAGATCTGCCAGGATTTCGCGCTGATCGACCGGCCCTACTGGGTCCTGGCCACGGTGTTTTTCCTCGTCTGGTTCCTCGGCGAAACCGCGGTGAACTGGCTGAGCATCCACGCGCTGAGCGTGAGCCCGCTGCCGCTGTTTCCGCGCTATGTGGTCAACCAGGCCGGCGATGAATGGCCGACCCAGCCCCGGCCGCTGCGGCTCCGGGACTGGCTGCGGGCGCAGGGCTTCAAGCAGGTCCAGGCGCTGAAGGCCGAGATCGGCGGCGGGATTTACCTGCGCGTCTCCGTCTACCAGGATCCGGAGGTCACCACGCGGGTGCAGGTGACGTTTATTCCGCGGTCCAGCGGCGCGGTGAACATCTGCTTTGTCGTCACCTCCATGACCACCGGCGGCAGCCGCTTCGTGACCGACAATCTCTACGTGCCCTTCGCCGGCTTTTACCCCGAGCACTGGTTCGTGGAGCGGATCCCGCTGGCCCGCTCGCTGCCGCGCCTGCTGGCCCGCCACCGGGCCCGGCTGGCCCGCGCCGGTGAAACGGTGGTGCCGTTCACCGTAGAGCCCCACGCCGACCTCAATTCCACCCAGGGTGAACTTGACCGGATCAACACCGAGCTCGGTTTCCTGCATTCGCAGGCGGACCGCGAGGACCTGGGCAAGATCACCCACGAGGGCTGCTATCGCGTCTGGAAGGAAATCTGGACGCTGAACTACCTCGGGCGGGCGGCGCGGTACGAATAGTTGTCGGGCGGGATCGCGGATCCCTGCCTGAGCCAGAGAATACCTTTCCGCGGAAAGGCTTGAGAACATTTGGCGGGATCAGCGATTCCGCCCTACAACAGAAGCCTCGTCTTTTCACCCCGGCGCAGCACGCTCGCGCCAAAAATTACCCCATGGCTCTACCCCAACTGACCGACGAACAGATCCGGACCTGGTCCCGCAGCCAAAAGGACCAGTGGTGGTTCAAGAATGTCTATCGCGGCGACATGGCGCAGCTCACGCTGCGGTCCGCCTTTACCGGGTTCCTGCTGGGCGGCGTCCTCGCCGCGACCAACCTCTATATCGGCGGCAAGACCGGCATCACCACCGGCGTGGGCCTGACCTCGGTGATCCTGGCCTTCGCGCTTTACCGCGCGCTCGCCAAAAGCGGCATCGCGCAGGATTTCACCATTCTTGAGAATAACTGCACCCAGTCGATCGCCACGGCGGCCGGCTACATGACCTCGCCGCTCATCTCCGCGCTCGCGGCGTACATGATCGTCACCGGCCACATCATCCCGTGGTGGCACATGCTGGCGTGGATGATCGTCGTTTCGCTGCTGGGCGTGTTTCTGGCTTTTCCGATGAAGCGGCGCTTCATCAACGAGGACCAGCTGCCGTTCCCCGAGGGTCGCGCCGCCGGTGTCGTGCTGGATGCGTTGTACCACGGCGCGGCCGAGCAAGGCGTGTACAAGGCCCGGTTGCTGGGTTGGACCGCGGCGCTCGCGGCGTTCATCAACTTCATTTCGGGCGACGGCTGGATGCGGCTGTTCCAGTTTTCCATTTTACGGATGAATACCTGGCTGGGCCTGAAGGAGCCGTGGGTCTGGGCGGAACGCATCGACACCTACTATTACGACCTCGCGACCAAGTTTCACCTCTGGACCCCTTCCATCCTCGGCACGGACATCCGCCAGCTTGGGCTCCGGCTGACGCTGGACTTCTCGATGTTCGGCGTCGGCGGCCTGATGGGCATCAGCGTGGCGACGAGCTGTCTGCTCGGGACCTTTATCAACTACGTGATCCTGGCGCCGATCATGATCCGGCACGGCGACATTGTGACGCGCGTGACCGCCGCGGGAGCCACCATCCCGATCTCCCGCGCGGAAATCGTCAACCAGTGGTCCTTGTGGTGGGCCGTCTCGATGATGGTCGTGGGCTCGCTCGTGAGCCTGCTGGGCAAGCCCGAGCTGTTCCGCACGTTTTTCCAGCGCAAGGCCAAGGCGGTCCCCGCCGCGGATGAAGTCGACGTGCTCAAGCACATTGAGCTGCCGCTGTGGATGTCCGCCGTCGCAGTGCCAATCCTCACCGTGCTGGGCGCGACGGTCTCGCACGAGTTCTTCGGCGTGCCGTGGTTCCTGGCCTTCATCTCGTTCCCGCTGATCTTCGTGCTCACCATCATTTGCACGAACTCGATGGCGCTCACCTCGTGGACCCCGACCGGCGCACTTTCCAAGATCACGCAGTTCACGATGGCGGCCTTCGACCGGACCAACCCGGCGAGCAACCTGATTCCCGGCGGCATGACTTCGGAGATCTCGGCCAACGCCGCGAACCTGCTCTCGGACATCAAGCCGGGTTACATGCTGGGCGCCAAACCGCGCCAGCAGGCGATCGGTCACGTCATCGGCATCTTCGCCGGTTCCCTGGCCGCCGTGCCGCTGTTTTACCTGCTGTTTCTCCCGCCCGCGGCGGATGGGACGCGTTCGGCCGCTTCGATCGTGTCCGACCAGTTTGCCATGCCTGCCGCCGTGCAATGGCGCGGCGTCGCCGAACTCATCGCCCACGGACTGAAGTCGCTGCCCACCTCCGCGGTCGCAGCCATGATTGTCGCAGCGGTGTGCGCGGCGGCGATTGAGATCACCCGCATCGTGACCAAGGGCCGCTTCCCGCTGAGCGCGGTCTCCATCGGCCTCGGCGTGGTGCTGCCGCCCGAGTACGTCTTCGCGATGTGGATCGGAGCCGCGATCTTCTGGTGGCAGGGGCGGAAGCACTCCACCCCGGGCACCAAGGGACACGATTTCTGGGTCGAGGGCTGCGAGCCGATTTGCGCGGGCCTGATTTCCGGCTGGGCGCTCACCGGCATCGCCAACTCGGTCATCAACGTCGTGCTCTACTCCTAGCCCGGCGGTATCCGGCCTGCTTCACGGTGCCCGCCATGCTCACACCCGCCGAGGCCGAGGCGCGCATTCGCGCGGCCCTCGCCCCCTTTCCCACCGAGGAATGTCCGCTGTCCGCCGCGCACGGCCGGGTGTTGCGCACGGAACTCCACGCCGACCGCGACCTGCCCCCGTTTGACCGGGTGACAATGGATGGCTTCGCCCTGCGCGCCGCGGCCGTGTCGGCGGGACAACGGAAGTTTCGCATCGAGGCCACACAGGCCGCGGGCATGCGCCCGTTCCAGCTGGGCCCGGGGCGCGATGCCTGCATCGAGGTCATGACCGGGGCGGTTTTGCCGGAAGGGGCCGACTGCGTGGTGCCGTACGAGGAGACGGAGAGCAGTGCCGGCCGGATGAGTCTTTTGCCGTCCGCGATGGGGTTACCCGGCCGCTCGGTCCACCGCCGCGGCAGCGACCACCGGGCCGGTGAGGTCATTGTTCCGGGGGGCACCCGCATCACCGGCCGGGAAATCGCCGTGGCGGCGGCGATCGGGGCCGCCACCCTGGCCGTCACGCGGCTGCCCAACATCGCGGTTGTGGCCACCGGCGACGAGCTGGTGGAGGTCGGTGACGCGGTGGCGCCCCACCAGATCCGGCGGAGCAACGACCATGCGCTGCGGGCGGCGCTCAGCCTGGCGGGTTATCCGCGGGTGGAGCGGTTTCACCTGCACGACATGCGGCATGAGATCGAGCACATGCTCTGGCACATCATCGCGGAGTTCGACGTGGTGCTCATCTCGGGCGGGGTCTCGAAGGGGAAGTTTGATTTTCTGCCGGCGGAACTGGATGCCCAGGGTGTGAAAAAGGTTTTTCACGGCGTCGCGCAACGACCCGGCAAACCACTCTGGTTTGGACTCAATCCCGAGCGGAAGCCCGTCTTTGCCCTGCCGGGCAACCCGGTTTCCGCCTACACCTGCCTGCATCGCTACGTCCTGCCCGCCCTGGCCCAGGCGAGCGGCCGGGCGCCGGTTCCCCCGCGGCTGGCCGTCCTGGCCTCACCCGTGACATTCAAGCCTTTACTCGCTTATTTGCTGCCCGTCCGGACCGCCAGCGGGGCGCATGGGGAACTGCTGGCCACCCCGGATCCGAGCAATACCTCGGGGGATTTCTCCGGGTTGGTGGGCACCGATGGGTTTGTCGAGCTGCCGGCGGAGCAAACGGAATTTCCCGCGGGGTATGTCGCGCCTTTTTGGGCCTGGGTTTAGCCGGGAAAGTCGCCGGCGTTTGGCAAAAATCAGCTAAACTACCTAGCGGCCGGTTTCGGCTCGTCTCGCCGCCGCCGGCCCTTATTTTTTCGCCATGCTGTTCCTCGCCGTCACGACGGGTCTGGATAAAATCAAGGCCGTTCCCCCTGCTTTCTGGTGGAAACTGGGCGCCGCGGTCCTGTGCATCGTGGTCATCGCCATCATCCTCCAGAAGGTGGCCGCCATGAACAAAGTCGTGCTGGCGATCGTCTGCCTGGTCATCTTCACCGTGGTGGGCGTCAATTGGATCTACGAGCGCAACGAGCCGGCGTTCATGACGCCGATCGTCGAAAAGCTCGCGCCCTTTCTGCCGAGCAAGGGCAGCTACGGAGCCAAGCAGCAGCAGACGCCTGATCAGCTGCAGAAGAAGAAGTAGCCGCCGCCAACCACCGGCCGCCGGGACGGGAGGTCCGCGTCACCGGATTATGACAGGGCGGAGAAAAACAGGGTGGTTTTTGCCCGGGTGAAGCCATAGAAAGCGGCTCACCTATGCCCAAAGCACGCTCTGACATTGGACTCATCGGACTCGCCGTGATGGGTCAAAACCTGGCGCTGAACATCGCCGACCACGGCTTTCAGATTTCCGTCTACAACCGCACCACGGAAAAGACCGACAAGTTCGTCGCCGAGAATCCCGCCACCCCCGGTGGCGTTGTGGGCACGAAGACTCTCCAGGAATTCGTCACGTCGCTCGAGAAGCCGCGCAAGATGGTCATCCTCGTGCAGGCCGGCAAAGCCACCGACGCCGTCATCGACGGCCTCGTGCCGCTGCTGGAGCCGGGCGACATCGTCATCGACGGCGGCAACGCCCTGTGGACCGACACCATCCGCCGGGAAAAGGCGCTGCGCGAAAAGAATCTCCGGTTCATCGGCTCCGGCGTGTCCGGCGGCGAAGAAGGAGCCCGCTTCGGTCCGTCGCTCATGCCGGGCGGCGATCCGACGTCATGGGCGGAATTGAAGCCCATCTGGGAGGCCATCGCGGCCAAGGTGGACGCCAAGACCGGCAAGCCGATCCCTGGCGCCGCTCCCGGCAAGCCCGTGGTGGGCGGCGTGCCCTGCACGACCTACATCGGCGCCAACGGCGCGGGCCATTACGTGAAGATGGTCCACAACGGCATCGAGTACGGTGACATGCAGATGATCTGCGAGGCCTACGCGCTGATGAAGAACCTGCTCGGCCTCAAGCCGGCCGAGATGAGTGAGATTTTCACCGGCTGGAACACCGGCAAGCTCGACAGCTTCCTGATCGAGATCACCGCCGACATCCTGCGGCAGAAGGATCCCGTTTCAAAAAAGCCGTTCGTGGACATCGTGCTCGATACCGCCGGCCAGAAGGGCACCGGCAAATGGACCTCCACCAACGCCCTCGACATGGGCGTGCCGGCCCCGACCGTCGCCGAGGCGGTGTTTGCCCGCTGCATTTCCGCGATCAAGGAAGAGCGTGTGGCGGCGTCCAAGATCCTCAAGGGCCCGGGCAAGAAATACCGCGGCTCCAAGAAGGCGCTGCTCGAGGCGATCCACGATGCCCTCTACTGCTCGAAGATCTGCTCCTACGCCCAGGGCTTCCAGCTGATGCGCACGGCGCAGACGGAATTCAACTGGACGCTGAACTTCGGCGAGATCGCCCAGATCTGGCGCGGCGGCTGCATCATCCGCGCGGCGTTCCTGCAGAAGATCACCGAGGCCTACGCGCGGAACCCGAACCTCGCGAACCTGCTGCTCGACCCGTATTTCAACTCCACCGTCAAGAAGGCCCAGGCCAACTGGCGCAAGGTAGTGTCCCTCGCCGCCGAGTGCGGCGTCGCCGCGCCGACGTTCAGCTCCGCCCTCTCCTACTACGACGGCTACCGTTCCGCCCGCCTCCCGGCGAACCTGCTCCAGGCCCAGCGCGACTACTTCGGTGCCCACACCTACGAGCGGACCGACCAGCCCCGCGGGAAGTTCTTCCATTTGGACTGGCCTGATCCCAAGCGGCCGCAGAGCGCGAGCTGAGCGACACAACTGGAGACGCGGCGAGAGCGCCGCACCCCCAGCAAGGATCTTTCAGGCCTGTGCGGCCCGGTCGCGCGCTTTTTTCAGGATCGCCAGCAACGCGGCGAAATCCTCGTCCCGCGTGCGGCTGTCGATGGTGAAGTCGAACTTGTGCGCCTCGCGCAGCTCGCGTTCCGCCGTCTTCATCCGGCCGGCGATCTCGGCCTCGTCGTCCTGCGCCCGGGCCCGCATGCGGGCGACGAGCCGGTCGTGATCCACAAGGATAAACACCGTCGTCATCCGCTGGCCGATCAGGGGATAAGCCGCGGCCGCCTGGCGGAAGCTTTCCACGCCCTGCACGTCCACGCTGATGACGAGGCTCTGTCCGGCCGCCAGCGGCTCCAGGACGCTCTGGGCCAGCGTGCCGTAGCGGCGCTTCCCGTGGACCCAGGCCCACTCCAGGAAGGCGTTTTCCGCGAGCTTGGCGTCAAACTGCTCCGGCGAGAGAAAATGATAATGCACGCCGTTGACCTCGCCTGGACGCGGGGCACGCGTGGTGGTGGTGACGACGCGGGCGAATCCCGGGACTTCCTTCACCAGGCGGTCACAGAGCGTGCTTTTGCCGGATCCGGCGGGACCGGCGACAACCAGCAGGACGGGAATTTCGGTGGTCACGGCGGCAGGATCAGTAGGTGAACGCCACGCCAGCCAGCAACAGCCCGTAAGCCAGCAGCGCACCGCCGAGTCCGCGGGCCCGGCCCGGCCGGAGGAAGAGCCAGGAAAAAAAATCGCGCAGCCGGTAGGGTTGCACGCCGAGCCAGATGGCGGCGGCAATCAGGAGATAAACCAGCGTGACCATCAGCAGGCGCTGCGGCTTGCCGTATTCCATGTACGCGGCGCTGAGCAGCGGTGAGGCCGACAACAGCACCAGCACGGCCAGGCCGCGCACCGCCAGAAAGTCCGGCACGCACTTGAACGCCAGTCCGGCCACCGCCGCAAAACCGACGGTCAGCAACACGTGGTAATCGCCAAAATCCGCCGTCGACAGGTGCCAGACCTGCCAGAGAAACCACCCCGCGCCGCCGCCAAAGAACCAGAAGGCCGCCGTGGGGGAACGCGGGAAACCCTGCAGCGCCGCCACCACCGCCGGGCGGTTTGCCAGCAGCGCCACCCCGAGCACGGCCAGAACGAGGCCGGGAAGAAGGGTGGCGAGAAAAAGGGACATGGGGAGAGTGACGAGTGACCAGTGACGAGTGACGAGGAAATTCTGACAGCTCAGGGGCTTAAGGTTTCCCGCTGGTTACTTGTCCCTTGGAACTTCGGCGAGCACCAGTTCGCCGTACAGCGTGCTCACACTTGCCCGGGTGATGTGCAGCGGCACCAGCGTCCCGATAAGGCGGGGATCGGCGTCGAAGATGCACACGCGGTTGCCGCGCGTGCGGCCGGTGAACTTCCGGCCGGTCTTGTCCGGGCCTTCGACAAGTACTTCCTCGACCGTCCCCACCAGCGTGGCGTTGCGGCGCTCGGAGTTGGCGGTGAGCACGGCCAGCAGGGCCTGGTTGCGGGCTTCCTTCGTTTCCTCCGACACCTGCCCTTCCATCGTCGCGGCGGGCGTGCCGGTGCGGATGGAATACTTGAAGATGTAAGCCATGTCGTAGTTGCAGGCCTCGAACAGCGCGCGCGTCTCCGCGAAGTCCTCGTCGGTCTCGCCGGGAAAGCCCACGATCACGTCCGTCGAAAAATACATGTCGGACCGCACCGCCCGCAGCGCATCCACGATCTCCTGGTAGCGTTCGCGGGTGTAGGGCCGGTTCATCGCCTTGAGGATGCGGTTGCTGCCCGACTGCATGGGCAGGTGCACATAGCCGCAAAGCTTGGGCAGCCGGCCGTAGGCGTCGACGAGGTCCTGCTTGAAACCGCGCGGATGAGGCGAGGTGAAGCGGATGCGCTCAATCCCCTCGATGGCGTGCACGCGGTCGAGCAGCTGCACGAAGGGCGTCACGCCGCCGGTGTGGGCGTAATCCCGCCGGCCATAACTGGTGACGATCTGGCCGAGCAGGGTGATTTCCTTCACGCCCTTGGCCGCGAGCGTGCGGCACTCGGCGACAATCTCCTCCATCGGCCGCGAGCGCTCGTCGCCGCGGGTCTTGGGCACGATGCAGAACGCACAGTCCATGTTGCAGCCCTGCTGGATGGAAACGAAGGCGTTGACCTGTTGCTCGGTGAGTTCGTGGTCGCGGATCGTGTTCTGCGAACCGGGCTCCTCGCCGATGTCCACGATCGTCTCGCCGAGCGGCACGCCGGCGTCGCGCGCGGCCCGGAGGTTGTCGAGGTAGTCCGGGACCTGGTGAAATTTCTGCGTGCCGACAATCAGGTCAACGTCCGGCAGCTGGTCGAGCAGTGCCGTGCCGCGGTTTTGCGCCATGCAGCCGAGGATCCCGAGGACGAAGTCCGGGTTCTTCTTTTTGCGCTGCTGCACGTTCCCGGCCTTGCCGATGGCCTTCTGTTCCGCGGCGTCGCGCACCGAACAGGTGTTAAGCAGCATGATGTCGCAGTCGTCCTCCGTCCCGACGATGCGATAGCCCCGGGCACGCAGCATCGCCGCGACGGCCTCGCTGTCGCGCTCGTTCATCTGACACCCGTAGGTTTTGATATAGACCCGGTTCACGGAGGGGGTGGTCTTGATGAAAGACGCCCCGGGGAGGGTCAAACGGTAAACTTCCCGGGCTGGCGTGCCGCGATGCAACCTGCTGGGCTGGCGGCGGTCTTGAGGATATGCGCTCCCTGTTTATTTTTCTTTTCCTAACCGCCGCCACCGGGTGGGCCGCGACGGAACCGCCGCCGGCGAAACCCCCCGTGTCCGCGGCGGAGTCGGATGAGCTCTACGACCTGGGTAAGTCGATGTTCGACCGGTACGCCACGCCGGAGATCAAGGCGCAGTATGAGTTCCCCTCGCGCGAGCGCTGGAACACCTTCGCCACCCGCCTCCAGCAGGCGCTGGACAGCAACAAGCTGGAGGACCTGGCGGCCTTTGAAGACGAGGCGAAGTCGGGCCTCACGGCGTTGCGGATGCTCCCGGGTTACGGCGACTACGCCGACTGGCTGTCCCAGCGCATTGATTACATCGAGGCGGCCAAGCAGGCGCTCCACCGGCCGGCCCCGCGGCCGCCGGGTGCGCGGACGACACGCGGGCCACGGCCGCTGGATATTCCCTATTACGACCTCTGGCTGGAGCGTATCCGCAACCGGCCCCAGCCGGCGCAGGCGGAGGAATTGATACCGATCCTGCGTGCGGCGTTTAAGGCGGAAGGCGTGCCGCCCGAACTGGCCTGGCTCGCCGAAGTGGAATCAACCCTTGATCCCGCCGCCCGCAGCCCGGCCGGGGCGAAGGGGTTGTTTCAATTCATGCCCGAGACCGCGAAGGCGATGGGGCTGAGCACATTTCTGCCCGACGAACGCGCGGATGCGGAAAAATCCGCCCGCGCCGCCGCGCGCTATCTCGGCCAGCTGCACGGAAAGTTCGGCGACTGGCCCCTGGCCTTCGCGGCGTACAATGCCGGCGAGGGCCGCGTGCGCCGCCTGCTGGCCGCACATTCGTCGAAGACATTCGCCGATATTTCCGCCGCGCTCTCGTCGGAAACCCGCATGTACGTGCCCAAGGTCTGCGCGACAATCGCGGTGCGCACGGGGGTAACGCCGGGGAAAATCGCCCGTCCACGGAGCTGACGCCCACCTTTAACCGGTTGGTTGCGAGTCCCGGATTTAACATAAAAACCTATTTTTTACGGTTAATGGGGTGCGATTGCGCGATTTAGCGTCGCCAGCGGTCGGCCTCGCGGTTTGCTCGGGCGCATGGGATTTTTTGACCGGTTCTCAGGCAAGAAACCAGCCGCGGAGTCTGCCCCCGCCACGCCTGCCGCCGTGGCGGAGTCGGTGACGGCGGGAGGGAGTCCGGTTTTGCCCCAATTGATCGAGGCCCGGCAGAAGCTGGAGGCGAAGGACCTGCCGGCGGCCCTCGCGCTTTATGAGGAAGTGCTGGTGCTCGCGGGTGAGCGCGCCGATGTGCTCGTGACGATTTCGGCCGACCTCGGGGTCAATGGCTACGTGAAGGAAATCATCGAACTCGTGGCCCCGCGCTATGATGCCGACCGCCACGGTCCCGCGACCGGGCTGAATGTCCTCCAGGCCTACCTTGCCCTGCGCAACGCCGAGGCGGCGCAGCATGTGCTCGACATCCTGTTCGCCCTGCAGCGGCCCGAACTGGAGGAGCGACTCCATGGTTTTTCCAACGCGATCGCCGAGCTCATCCAGCAGGATTTGCCGCCGCTCGATGGCGCCGGCGGACCGGCGGTCGTCGCCGAGCCGGCGAAGGTCCACCTGGTGAGCATCAGCAAGCCGATTTGGTTCTACGGGCTTGAGCCGCTGGCCGCGCAGATCCTGCCACCCAAGGCCGGCAAGCTGCGGCGCGTGGCGTTTGCCCAGCTCTCGCTGCCGGGGGTCACGGACATCGCGGAGTTGACGCAAAAGCCCGAGAACGAGCTGGGCCGGCTGACGCGGGCGATCCCGCTGTGGCTGGCGGAGACGTTTTATTTTTCCCCGCATTACCTGCCCTTTGCGGCGGTGGGGGTGTTTGGCCAGAAGCATTACGCGCTGATGGCCCCGGAGTGGACGGTGGAGAACATCACGCAGCTCGTGAACACGACTGAGGGTGGGCTCGATTACGTTTTCACCGGCGCGCTGCGCCAGACCGGCGGTGACTACGAGCTGCTGCTGCGCGTCTGGGAGGTCAAAAAGATGAAGGAGCGAAAGCTCTTCACGGTGCGCTGGAACGCCAGCTCCGCCGACTCCGAGCTCACGCAGCTGCACGAACAGGTCCGGATGTTCATGGAGTGGTCGCCGGAAAAGACCGGCATCACCTACGCGCCCAACGGCCGGCCCAGCGTCTGGCTTAACACGCTCGGGGCGTCGCTCTCGCTCTTCTTCGCCGGCAAAGGGCTCCTCCCTAAGGAGCAACTCGTGCTGACCGACGCCATCATTGACGGTGCCGCGGAGCAGGCGGCGCTGGGTGAGTCGGCCTCGCTGGCTTGGCTGGTCCTGAAGCATGCCGGCACCCAGCAGGGGCTGATCGGCACCCTGGCCGAAGTCTACACCCGCCCCACCCCGGTGGTGAAGGAAGCGCAGCAGTTGCTGGCCGTCACCGGGGTTTCGCCCGACCGGCGCAGTGAATACCGGGGCTAAACCCCGACCGCCGTCAAATTGACGCGCGGAAAAGGTGGCGGCGGGCCGGGCGTTTGCTACGCTCTTCCCTCCTTCCATGCATCCGTCCACCGCCGACCTGCGCATCCGTGCGACCAAGCCGCTCATGGCTCCCGCTTTGCTCGAGGAGGAGCTGCCGGTGGACGATGTTCGCGCCGCGCTGATTGCCCGCACCCGCCGCGAGATCGAGGCGATCCTCACCGGCACGGACGACCGGTTGCTGGTGGTGGTGGGACCCTGCTCGATCCATGACACCGCGGCGGCCGTGGAGTATGCCCAGCGGCTGCACGAAGCGGCGCCCGCGTACGCGGGCGAACTCCTGCTCGTGATGCGGGTATATTTCGAAAAGCCGCGCACCGTCCTCGGTTGGAAGGGACTGATCAACGACCCGTTTCTCGACGGCAGTTTCCAGATCAATGCCGGGCTGCGGCTCGCGCGGAAACTGATGATTGATGTCACCGGACTCGGCCTGCCGGTGGCAACGGAGTTCCTGGATACGACCCTCGGCCAGTATTACGCCGACCTCGTCTCCTGGGGCGCGATCGGCGCGCGCACGGTTGAGAGCCAGGTGCACCGCGAACTCGCGTCGGGTTTGTCCATGCCGGTGGGCTTCAAAAACCGCACCGACGGCGACCTGCAGGTCGCGGTGGATGCGATCCGCTCGGCGCGGCACCCGCACTGGTTCCCCTCGCTCACGCGCGAGGGCGCACCGGCGGTCATGGGCACGGCCGGGAATCCCAGCGGCCACCTGGTGCTGCGCGGCGGTAGCACCGGACCCAACTATTTTGCCGCCAACATCCAGACCGCGACCGGGCTGCTGACGAAAAACCAGCTGCCCCCGTACCTCATGGTGGACTTCAGCCATGCAAACAGCGTGAAGAACCCGGAGAGGCAAACGGACGTCGCGGCTGACATTGCCGGCCAGATCTCGGCCGGGGAAAAGGCGATCGCTGCGGTCATGATCGAAAGCAACCTTCTCGGCGGATCCCAGGACTATCAGGCGAAGCCGCTGGTCTACGGCCGCAGCATTACCGACGGCTGCCTTGGGTGGGAAAAGACCCTGCCGGTCTTCGATCAGCTCGCGGGCGCGGTGAAGACGCGTCGCAAGAAGAAGACCTGAACACCAGGACGAGATGGCGGGCGGTTCACCCCACCCGCTGCCACTTCAGCGTCCGGGTGACCGGTTCGCCCGCAGTGGTCGCGGTCGAGAGGCGGAGAGTGAGGATGTCGCCGTCGACGCGGATCTGGCGCTGATAGGTTTGACCGACGTTTTCCGGCGACAGCGCTGCGAGGAGCAAGGTGGAGACGCTCCCGGTCGACTCATCGACCACATAGGTCCCGAAGTACCCGTCGTAGCCGCCGCGGGCCCGGCTGTTGTTGGGCAGGGCGCTGACGGCGTCCTCCGCCGGCAGGGAGGAGCGGTCCCGCTTCATGAACTGGGCGGCGAAATTTCCTGCGCGGTCAAAGTAGAGCAAGGCGACGGGATCAGAGCCCAACGAGGGCTCCGGGCGGCGTTCACCCGCGGCGTTGTAGTCCTCGCGTGAGCGCAATGACCACGTGCCAATGAGTTTTTCCGCGAGGGATCCGGGAGCCGCAGGGGTTTTCATGGGGAAAGCTTGAGCTGGATTACAGGCGTTCCGCCACGGCCAGTTGTCCGCAGCCGGCGGCGATGTCGATGCCGCGGCGCTGGCGGACGGTGCTGGGAATCTTGAATTCCTCGGCGAGGGTGTGCTGGAAGTGCTTGGCGGCTTCGGTCCGCGTGGGCGCACCGGTGTAGCCCGCCGTGGGGTTCAGCGGGATGAGGTTCACCTGGGCGGGCAAGCCCTGCAGCAGGCGGCCGACGGCGCGGGCGTGCTCAATGGAGTCGTTTTTCCCCTCGATCAGCGTCCACTCGTAGAAAATCCGCCGGCCCGTCGTCTCGCTGTACGTGCGGCACGCGGCCATCAATTCGTCGAGCGGCCACTTCTTTGCGGCGGGCACGAGTGCGGCGCGTTCGGCCTGTGTGGCGGCGTGGAGTGACACGGCGAGGTGGAGCGGGCGTTTTTCCTTCGCGAGCCGCAGGATGCCTGGCACGACGCCGACGGTGCTCAACGTGATCCGCTCCGCCCCAAGCGCGAGGCCGGTCTCGTCCCGCATGATTTCGATCGCGTGCATCACGGCGTCGTAGTTGTGCAGCGGCTCGCCCATGCCCATCAGCACGATGTTGCGGAGACGGTGAGGTTCCTTGGCGGTCCGCAGGGCCCGGGCGACGTGGACGGCCTGGGCGACGATTTCGCCGGCGGTGAGGTGGCGGGTGTAGCCCATCTGGCCCGTGGCGCAGAAGACGCAGCCCATCGCGCAGCCGACCTGGCTGGAGATGCAGGCCGTCACCCGGCCGGTGAAACGCATCAGCACGGTCTCGATTTTTTCACCGTCGGCGAGGGCGAGCAGGTACTTGCGGGTGAAGCCGTCACAGGAGTCCGTTTCGAATGCCGTCGGCAGCACGCCGAAGTGGGTGTGGGCCTTGAGCCGGGCGCGCAGCTTGGGCGGCAGCTTCGGCATGGCGACGAGCGAGTCGGCCAGACCGAGATACAGGTAGTTCCACAACAGCGGCACATGCACCGGCTTGAGCTCCCAGCTCACGAGCAGCTCGCCCAGCTGGGCGCGGGTGAGATCGTAAAGGTTGAGGGACGCCGGGCGCACCCCGCGGACATAGGCGTTGCGGGCGGAAATGACAGTTTTTTTCAGAGTGCACCCCCGCGCCATCCGCGGAGGGAGTTGGAAAAATTACGGCTGGCTGATTGCCTATGGGTCTCGGAGGGCTTTCTTCGTCTCATGCACTACCGCGCCCTCGGCACCAGCGATGTGAAGGTTTCGGAAGTCAGCCTCGGCTGCTGGACGATGGGCGGGCTCAACTGGGTCAACGGCCAGGCCAACGGCTGGGCCCAGGTGAACGAGGATGAGATCACCGCGGCGATCAAACGGGCGGTGGACGCCGGGGTGAACCACTTCGACAACGCCGATGTTTACGGCAACGGGAAGGCCGAGCTCATGCTGGCGCGCGTATTGAAGCGGCTCGGGCTCAAGTCCACGGACTTCGTCATCGCGACCAAGGTCGGGCACTTTCCCGGCACAGCCGCCCACGCCTACGACCCGCTGCACATCCGCCACCAATGTGAGCAGTCGCTGCAGAACCTCGGCCGCGACTACCTGGACCTCTACTACCTGCACCACGGGGACTTCGGGCCGAAGGGTGAGTGGCTGCAGGGTGCGGCGGACACGCTCAATGCCCTCGTGCGCGAGGGAAAGATCCGGCTCAAGGGCCAGAGCGCCTACAGCGAGGAGCATTTTGCCCGCGCGGTGCCGGTGGTGAAACCGATGGTGCTGCAATCGTGGGCGAATGCCCTCGCCCGCGATTTTATCCGGCCGGGCGGCGTGGTGCCGAAACTCCTCGCCGAGCACAAGATGTCCTATGTCGCGTTCAGCCCGCTCGCGCAGGGCCTGCTGCTCGACAAGTTCGACCCGGCCAAACCCCCGGTCTTTGAGGAGGGCGACCACCGCCGGAACAGCGGACGTTTCACAACGGAAAAGCTCCTCGCGCTGAAACCCAAGCTGGCACAGCTCAAGACGCGCTTTGGCGCGACAACGGAGGATCTTTCCGCCGTGGCGCAGCGTTATCTCCTCAACCAGCCCAATCTGGCCTGTGTGATTCCCGGCTTCCGCAACGAGCGCCAGGTGGTTTGCAACCTGGCGGCCGTGAACCGCGAGCTGAGCGCGACGGACATGACTTTTATCGAGCAAACCCTCGGCTGATCATCCCATGAATACCGACCGTCCCCGCCGCCCGCTCAATCCCCTGGAGGATCCTGCCCGGGCTTTCCAGCAGACCCCACGGATCGTCATAGCCGGCGGCGCGGGCTTCCTGGGCCGGGCGCTGGCGCAAAACCTGGTTCAGCAGGGCCGCGAGGTGGTCATTCTTTCCCGCCGTCCGGCCCCGGCCCGCGGGCCGATCCGAACCGTGGTCTGGGATGGCAAGACGGTTGGCGAATGGGCCCGGGAACTCGACGGCGCCGAGGCGGTGGTGAATCTCACGGGACGCAGCGTGGCCTGCATTTACACGCCGGAAAACAAGCGCGAGATCATCTCGTCGCGCGTCGATTCCGTCCGCGCCATCGCCGCCGCCTGCCAGCGCTGTGCGGTGCCCCCGCCAGTGATCGTGCAGGCGGCCTCCCTGGCCATTTATGGCGATCCCGGCGACCGCATCTGTGACGAACAGTCGCCGCATGGCACCGGCTTTTCGGTGGACGTATGCGAGGCGTGGGAAGGGGCGTTTTTCGCCGAACCTGGCGGTCCGCGGCGGGTGGCGCTGCGCATTGGCTTTGTCCTTGGGCGTGACGGCGGGGCGCTCGAGCAGCTGGCTAAACTGGTGCGCTGGTATGTCGGCGGCGCGGCCGGCAACGGCCGGCAATACATCAGCTGGGTCCACATTGATGATTTTTGCACCATGGTCTGCTGGTCGATTGCCAATCCCGCGGCGCAGGGGGCCTACAATGCCACCGGGCCGAATCCCGCGACCAACGCCGAGTTCATGCGCCTGCTGCGCAAAACCCTGCAACGACCCTGGAGTCCGCCGACGCCGGCGTGGGCGGTGAAGCTGGGCGCGCGCTTCATCATGGGCGCCGACGCGAGCCTCGCCCTCACCGGCCGGCGCTGCGTACCCAAGAAATTCACAGACGAGGGTTTTCAGGCCCGGCACACGGACCTCGCGGTCGCGTTCTGGGAACTGCTGCGGTGAAAGGCGGACGTCAGTGTCCCCACCGACGCTGATCGCCGATGGGACATCGGTGACCACCCATGGGCTGCCATGGCAGGGCGGGACCACTGGGCCTGCCCTACCCCGGCCTCGTCAGAAGAACGTATAGTATTGTCCCTCGGCCATCCGGGAGATGAGCAGCGCGAGTTCCATCGCGTGGTAGTCACCCCACATGGACGATTCGCCGCACGGGACCTTCTGGCCCTTCGGAATGTAATCCCAGCCGTTCGGGCGGTGGTAGACGCTGTGCAGCAGCAGGCCCTGGTGCTTCGGATTGGTTGAGAGGTACGGCTCGGCGAAGAGCGTGTTCGCGACGGTCAGGCCGGCCTGCAGGTATTTCTTGCCCGCGGCTTTGTCGCCGTGCGCCGCCAGCCAGTTGCCGAGGCGGATGAAGCCCTGGGCCGCAATCGCGGCGGCGGAGCTGTCCACCGGCTCATGGTGGTTGAACGGATCGGCGGCGCGGGCCTGGTAGTTGCCGAGTTCGTGGGTGTTGAGCGCGCCGGTGTCCCAGTACGGGATGCCATCCTTCGCCGCATAACCATCGATGTAGTAATCGCTCGTGGCGCGGGCGGTCTTGACGAACAGGTCGGTCACCGCGCGGCGGCCGCCGGCGGCGTCGAGGCTGGAGCCGCTCACCGTGTCGAGGAACTCCAGTTGCTCGGCGTAGCCGCAGATGATCCAGGCGGCGCCGCGCGTCCACGTCGTGAATGGCGAGAAGCCCTGCTGGCTCGACGGGCAGCGGTAGTTGCCGTCGTTGCGGTTGAAGATGGACTCATGCGCCACGCGGCCGCGCACGTCGTAGCTGTCGCGGCCCTCGCCGAAGTAGACATTGAAGCGGGCGGTGGTCTTGGCGTGGTCGAGCGCGCGGTGGAGCAGGTTGGTGGGCTTGTCGCCTTCACCCATCAGCACGTGTCCGAGCTGGTGCGCGACGACGAGCGAGCGCATGGAGCGGATGGTGTCGGCAAAGAGCGAGTGCGGGCCGTTGAAGGAGTAGACATAGCCCGGGCCGTAGGCGGTGGTCGAAAAACGCGCGGCCTGCACGGCGCCGGACACCTTGAGCGCGAGCTCGGTGTAGTTGAGCTCGTCCTGGTTGAAGGGAATCTTCCCCTCGAGCATCAGGCGGCGCTGGTTGCCGTAGGTGGAGACGTTGTTGAAGCCGTGGTCGTGCACGCCGATGTGCGAGACGTGCGACGCCATGTATTTGACCGTCTTGGCCTTCGCCAGGGCCAGCGACTTCTCGTCGCCGGTGGCGTCAAAGTGCAGGAACGCCAGGCCGAACTGGAAGCCCTGGGTCCACTCCGTCCAGCCGCGCGAGGTGTACTGGCCCTTCACGGTGAAGACGGGCGTGCCCTTGGCGGGATCCCAGGCCGCGTTCAGCGCGGTGATTTTCTGGCCCGCGAGTTCAAACACGCGGGAAACCTTCTTTTGGAGCCGGGCCGGAGTGAGCGTGGCGTCGATTTTCATGGGATGATCGCCGCGACGTTGCCGCCTTCGTCGGGGCAAAACAAGGGCGAAGTCCCTGCCCGCCGAAGCCTTGGCGACGGCGGCAGGCCCTCCCGGGCTTGCGCCAGGCGCGTCCATCGGGGAGAGTGGGCCATGCCCGCTTGGCTCGAAAACTTCCTCAAGGCCTTCATCCCGCTGTTCGTGGCGATTGATCCGATCGGCCTCGCCGCGGTATTCCTGGCGATGGGCGCGGGCGTGCCCGTGGACCGGCGCAAGAAGATCGCCAACCAGGCGGCGTGGACGGGCGGACTCGTGGCGCTGATGTTTCTCATTCTGGGCCAGACGATCTTCACGGCCCTGGGTATCACCGTCAGCGACTTCCAGATCGCGGGCGGGCTCATCCTCTTCATCCTCGCTGCCAAGGATCTCATCCAGTCGGCGGCGGTGCCGGACGTGGTGCCGGAGGATTTTGGCGTCGTGCCGCTCGGCATGCCGCTGATCGCCGGACCGGCGTCCATCACCACCCTGCTGGTCCTGGCGCAGAGCAAGACCATCAGCCTGGGCATCATTTTGGCCGCGCTGGCGGTGAATCTCGTGCTGGTGGTGCTGGCCTTCGCCTACAGCGACTGGCTGGCCCGGAAGATCGGGGCGACGGGCCTGCGCGCGATTTCCAAGATCATCGCCCTGCTGCTTGCGGCCATCGCCGTGAACATGATCCGGCAGGGGCTGGTGAAGTAAGGCTCGCCCCACCCCTCACCCGCTGAAATTGGTCAGCAGGTCGGCGTAGATCTTCGCGGTCGCGACGAGGTCCTTGATCTTCGCCGCCTCATCAATCGCATGCTCGTTCCGGCCACCCGGACCGTAGCCGAGCGTCGGGATCTTCAGGTGATGCGAGAAGAAGTGCATGTCGTTGAAGCCGGTCGAGACGTTGAAGGTCGTCGGCTGGCGGCGGACACTGCTCACGCTCTTCGCCATGGCGGCAAAGAACGGATGCTTCGGCGCGTGGTAGCACGGGTGGTTGTCGGAGACCTTGGCCACGGTGATGCGGCAGTCCGGGATCCGCCGCGCGGCGGCGGCGAGGAAGGCGCGGGTCTCGCGCTCGGCGGAGGCGACGGACTCGACCGCGATGACGCGGCGATCAATGGAGAACTTCGCCAGGGCCGGAACGGTGTTGATCTTGCCGCCCTCGCCCGCGCTGAACACGCCGCCGACGTTGATGGTGGGGCACATGACCTTGCCCTCGGGCGTGGTGAAGGTGCGTTTCGCGAGCTGGCGCTGGTAGTCGCCGAGCAGGAGGACGAGCGCGGACATTTTTTCCAGGGCGTTGATGCCGAGCCGCGGCATCGAGCCATGGGCGGCGCGGCCGTGGACGGTGACCTCGAGCCAGACGACGCCGTTGTGGCCGCAACAGACATGGCCGGCTTCGCCACCCTCCATGACGATGGCGTAGTCGGGGCGAATGGGAGCGTTTTGGACGAGCCAGCCGGTGCCGAGGGCGGAGTCGGTCTCCTCATCGGCGGTGAAGGACACCTCGACATTCATTTTCGGCGCGACACCGGTCGCGCGCAGGGCCCGCAAGGCCATCAAGAGGCTCGCGTGGGAGCCCTTCATGTCGGCGGTGCCGCGGCCGTAGATCCAGCCGCCCTCCACGCGCCCGCTGAACGGACTGCCGTGCTTCCACTGGCCGGAAACCGGCACGACATCGTAGTGGGCGTTGAAATGGACGGTTTTTTTCGCCCCGCGCACGGCGAGCTGGCCCAGGACGTTGTAGCGGGGGTAACCGCGCTGTTCCGGCGGCAGATAGCGGCGGAGTTCGGCCTTCGATAGCGTGTAGCGGCGGGCAATCAGGCCGAGGGCGCGCAACTCGCGGGTCAGCAGAGCGGTGATGTCGTCATACTGGACGCCGGGAGGGTTGACGGTCGGGAGAGTGACGAGCCGGCGCAGCAGGCCGGTGAGGTCGTCGGCATGGCGGTCGAGATAGGCGGCGGGAGACATGATGATATGCCCAGCTTACACATGGACCCTCCCCGGCCGAAGCCTAAAGGCTTACCGGTGGTAATTTACCCACAAAAGTCTCAGAAGCATAAGTCCAACAACGACTAGAAAAATAGGTCGGACAAAACCAGCCCCCTTCTTCAGGACCAGTCCGGCACCTAGGCGGGCTCCAATGACCTGACCCAGGCCCATGGTGATACCTGCGCCGTAATGTATGAGGCCGGCATAGGCAAAGATCGCGACCGAAACGATGTTACTGACCAGGTTCATCACCTTGGTGTTGCCCGTGGCCTTGGCGAAATTCTGGCCCTGCACGACAATCAGGATGATGGTCCAGAACAGGCCGGCCCCGGGACCGAAAAATCCATCGTAGAACCCCAGCGTCAGGCCAAAAACGACATAGAAAGAGGTGTTTCCCATCCGCGGTGGATGATCCTGCTCCCCGACCTTGGGCCGGAACACGGTGTACACGAAGATCAGGGCGAGCAACCACGGGATGAGCCGGGCCAGGACCTGGGAGTCGATCCGTTGCACCGTTAGCACCCCGATGAGGGCGCCGACAAACGTGGCGATGAGGCCGACCCGGCAGGCGCGAAAATCAATCAATCCCTGGCGGACATAGTGCCGCGACGCGGAGAACGTGCCGCACATGGACTGGAATTTGTTCGTGCCCAGGGCCGCGGGCACCGGCAGCCCGAGGGTCAGCAGCATCGGCAGCGCAATCAGCCCGCCGCCACCCGCAATAGAATCCACCAGTCCGGCGGCGAGGCCGGTGGCGAAGAGCAGCGGATAGATCCAGAGCGCAAATTCCACCGGGCGAGAATCACGGAAACACTCCGGAACGGAAGCGCGGAAAATTCCCGCGCCCCCTGTCCCGCCGGAATGACCAAAGTAACCCATGCAGGGACATTCGCCGCTGTGACGCGGGCCGGCCGGGGAAAAGAAACTGCCACCGATTGGGTGACGTTGGTTTTTGGGGCGGCGGGGCGGTTGAGTTGGGCGAAGGGTGGAATTAGGGTGGCGGGAAGGCCCCGCGCGCCAGGGCTCGGCGCCGGGCGGTGGATTTCCAGGCTTTCGCTGGACCGCGGTTCCGTGCTTCGCTGCACACATGAACCCCGAAGCGGAAAAAATCATCGCGCAGCTCGGGCTGGCGCCCCTGCCGGGAGAAGGAGGGTTTTTCCGTGAAAGCTGGACCAGCTCGACGCGGCTGGCCAACGGCCGCGCCGCGGGCTCGGCGATCTGGTTTCTGCTCACGACGGATGATTTTTCCGCGCTCCACCGGATGCCAGCCGAGGAAATATGGCATTTTTATGCCGGTGACCCCGTGGAGCATGTGACGCTGGAAGCCGCGAACCGCGCGGCGCGGGTGACGGTGCTTGGGCCGGAACTGCTCGCGCAGCAGACTCCGCAACTCACGGTACCGGGCGGAGTCTGGCAGGGGGCGCGTTTATTGCCCGTGGGCCGGCAGCGGGGCTGGGCGCTGCTGGGCTGCACCGTGACGCCGGCGTGGGACGAACGGGAGTTTGAGCTGGGATCACGCGCCGCGCTTCTGGGAAAATATCCCGTCGCAGCCGGGTTGATCGTCGCTTTGACGAGATGACTTTTGACAGGGTGGCGGCACGGGACCATCTTAGGTGAACCACCATGCCACTGGCTGACCTCAGAAAAGACTACTCGCTTGCCGGGCTGACCGAAAAGGACCTCGCGCGGGATCCGTTCCGGCAGTTTGAAAAATGGTTTCAGGAGGCGGTGGCGTCGAAGCTCGTTGAGCCTAACGCCATGATTGTCGCCAGTTCGACGCGCGACGGCCGGCCGTCGGCGCGGACGATGCTGCTCAAGGGCGTGGATGGGCGCGGTTTCGTTTTCTACACCAACTATGAGAGCCGGAAGGGCCGCGAGCTAGATGCCAACCCGAACGTGTCGCTGGTGTTTCCCTGGTTCCCGTTTGAACGGCAGGTCATCGTCGAGGGCACGGTGACGAAGGTGGCGCGCGAGGAGGCGGAGGCCTATTTTCACAGCCGCCCGCTGGCGAGCCAGCTGGGGGCGTGGGCCTCCGCGCAGAGCACGATCATCCCCGGCCGCAAGGCCCTCGAGGAGGCGATGAAGGATTTGGAAACGAAATATGCGGGCCAGCCGGTGCCCCTGCCCCCGCACTGGGGCGGCTACCGGGTGGCGCCTGCCACGGTGGAATTCTGGCAGGGCCGGCGCAGCCGGTTGCATGACCGCCTGCGCTATCGCCGCGGAACCGACGGCAGCTGGACGGTGGAGCGGCTCTCGCCGTGAAAAACCCCGCCGCCGCGGGTGCCTCCCTGCCCGCCCCCGTGCTGGCGGCGGCGCTGCGGGCCCTGGACCAGGGCGTGTTCATCGCCCGCCGGGGCGGCTCGGCCGCCGGGCTGGAAATCCGGTTTGCGAACGAGGTTTTTGGCACGATCACGGGCTATGCAGCCGCCGGGCTGGTGGGCCGCCGGCACGGTTTTCTCCACGGGGAAAAAAGCGACGTCGAAAAAATCATGCGGTGGCAGAAAACCGCGCGGCCGGGCCAGTCGTTCATTGGCGAGGGTTATCTCCAGCGCGAAAACGGCACGGTGATTTATGCGGCGTGGAATTACAGCGTCATCCCCGCGTCCTCGGGCCGGTCGGTGCTGGTGGTCGCGAACTACCGGGACATCACCGAAAAACGCCGCCTGCAGGAGGCGCTGGTGCACGCGCAGCGGCTCGACGCGGTCGGCCGGCTCGCCGGCGGGGTGGCCCACGATTTCAACAACCTGCTCTCCGTCATCAACGGCTACAGCCAGATCCTGGCGGCGGACCTGGGGGACCGGCCGCAGGCGCTGAAGGGGATCGAGGTCATTCATCGCGCCGGCCAAAAGGCCGCGACCCTGACACGGCAGCTCCTCGCCTTCGGCCGCCGCGAGCCGCTGAAAGCCCGCGTGATCGACCTCAACGAGTTTCTCCGCAACAACGCCGAAATCCTCGCGCGGCTGCTCGGTGAAGCGGGCCGGCTGGAGCTGGAACTGGCGCCCGTGCTCGGGCCGGTGCGCACCAACCCGGCGCAATTCCAGCAGGTGCTGCTCAACCTGATCCTCAACGCCCGCGATGCCCTGCGACAGAACGGCTGCGTGACCATCCGCACCGCCCGCCGGGATATCCGCTCCGGGCTCAACCGGCGCGCCACGGATGCCCCGCCCGGCCACTACGCCTGCGTGAGCGTCACCGACAACGGCATGGGGATGGACGAGGCCACGCAGCAGCAGCTGTTCGAGCCCTTTTTCACCACCAAGCCCGAGGGCGAGGGCACCGGCCTGGGACTCTCGCTGGTTTACGGAGTCGTGCAGCAGAGCGGCGGATTCATCACGGTGAAGAGCGAAGTCGGGGTGGGTTCCACTTTTGAAATCCTGCTGCCCGAGACCGATGAAGCGGTCTCCGCCCCGGAGCGGGCCACCCCGATCGAGGCGCTGCCCTCGACCAAGGGACACGAGGCGGTGCTCCTGGTGGAAGAGGACGACGTCGTGCGCAAAATGGTGGCGGGCATCCTGACGGCGGATGGCTACCGCGTGATTGCGGTGAAGACTGCGGCGGCCGCGCTGCGGGAATCGCGTTCGCGTCCCAAGCCCGTCCAACTGTTGATCGTGGGGCTGATCGGGGAAGGCCTGAAGCTGGCCCGCGCCTTGCAGTCCGCCGAGCCGGACTTGCGCGTGCTGTGTACGGCGATGCGGGAAAATGCCGCCGCTCCGTCCTGGCTGAAGGCCAGCCGCCGGGCCTACCTGCCGAAACCCTACGCGCTCAGCGAACTGCTGAAGGCCACCCGGCAGTTGCTGGATGCCTGATTCAGGCGGCGGGAGGTCATGATGGCGCTGGAAATTCTACCTGTGCGGACCGGTGACGCGGCGGAAAACATGGCGGTGGATTTCCTGCTGCTGCAGCGGTACCCGAAACCGGGGGTGCCGCGTTTCCGGCACTACGGCTGGAGGGGCCCGGCGTTTACCTTTGGCTATGCCCAGAAGCTGGCGGCGGTGCGCGCGTTGCTGCCGGAGGATACCACGCTCGATCTCTGCCGGCGGGCGACGGGAGGAGGGCTGGTGGATCACCGCGACGACTGGACGTATGCGCTGGTGATCCCGCGCGGCCATCCGCTGGAGGATGTGCGGGCGACGCAGAGCTACCGCGAGGTGCATGAGGCGCTCGCCGCGGCGCTGCGGGTGCAGGGCGTGGCCTGTCTGGCCAAGACGACGGTGCCGGAAACCGAGGGCATGGGCGTTTGTTTTCAACGCGCGGAAATTTACGATGTGGTGAACGAGCACTCCGGGGAGAAAATCGCCGGTGCCGCCCAGAAGCGGAACAAGCACGGACTCCTCTTCCAGGGCTCGATCTGGCGGCCGGCGGCGGGGCCGGCGGTGGACTGGGAAAAATTCCACGACGACTTCACGGCGCGGCTGGCCGCCCTGCTCGGCACCACGGCGGAGCCCGTGCCGTGGCCCGAGTTGAACGAGGACGAGGTCAGCGGACTAACCGAACAGTACTCGTCGCCGGAGTGGCTGGACTACCGGTAATCGTGATGCGGGTGGAATAACTTCCGCGCCCCGCCAAACCGCTTACTTTTTCGGTTCGGCGGCCGGGGCGACCACGGCGGGCTTTTCCACCGGAGCGGGCGCGGGAAACGGCCAGGTGTGGAGCACCTTGGCGGTGATCAGGGCCGCGAGGACGATGATCACCAGCAGCAGACCCAACCGCCGCCGGTTGGCTGCAGCCTTGTCGGCGTAGGGATCCACGAGTGAGCGGCGGGCGCCGGGCGGCAGCACGGCCACCTCGGTCATGGCGGTACCAAAGGGAATGTTGATCCGGACGCGGCCGTTGATGGCCCAGCCGTTGGCCTCGAGCAGCGGCCCGATGGTGCGCTGGCGGAGCTTGAGCGCGGCGATGATGACGGCGGGCAGTGAGATCACCAGCATGAGCACCACGACCACCACCGGCAGCTGCCAGGGTTCCATGCGGGCGAGGCCGGTGGCGACGGTGGCGAGGGCGCCGCCAATGGCACCGACGGCGACGCCGAGGGCGGCGACCGTGCCGATGTCGATTTTCTTCGGCGCGGGAGGGGCAGCCGGTCCCGGGGGCGTGCCGGCGGCCTGGGCGGCGGCGGCCAGCTGCACATTGGCCGCGGCATCCGCGGCGGCCGCGCGCTTGGCGACCTGTTCCTCGACCATGCGGACGAACTTCTTGTACGGCGACCAGAACGCCTGGCGGAGGCTGATGGGGTTATCCACGATCTTAGTGATGGTGGCATCCCAGTCGCGCCCCGCGCGGTCGTAGAACACGCCGTTGCGCCCGACAAAGAGATAGTCGCTGTCGCCCTGCGTGAAGCAGGCGGCGAGTTTCATCGTTTCACCCCCCGACCGGCGGCAGTCGACGTACGTGATGTAAACCTTGCTCGTGGCGGCGAGGACGGAGTGGGCCGCGGGGTCGTCCACGCGGATACAGAGTTTGCAGGAACGGTTGTCGAGGTAGAGCGTGCCGGCCTGGAAGACGGCGAGACGTTCCCCGGAGTAGAAATCCGCGAAGTTGATGAAATTGTGGAGCAGCGGGCGCAGGTCGCGGTGGTAGCGGACGAGGCGGTCCACGGCGGAGATGGCGTTGAATTCGGGCTCGAGGGCCTTGTCCTGGGCGAGCAGGCCGGTGAGGACGGCGCGGCCCTTGCCGGCGAGGAGGGCCTTGGCGCGGTCGAGGCCGAGTTTTTCCACGACGGACCCGGCCTTGCCGCCGAGCCAGGTTTCGTAGGCGGCGAACTTGGCGTTGAGCTCGGTCCATTCCGCCTCGGTGAGGGTGTTTTTCGCGGCGCCGTACACCGGGGTGATCGCGGTGGTGTGCAGCGTGGCGAGCGCGCCGGCCCAGGCGGGATTGACCGAGTCCAGCAGCGGGAGCGCCCGGTGAGCCTCGATGCGCGCGAGGGGAAAACCGGCGACCTCCTCGGCGGTGATCTTCAGGTCCTTGGCCGCGATGGCGAGGTACTCGGTTTCCTGGCGGTTGAGTGCGGCGATGGCGCGGCTGTCGAACGCGGCGAGCCGGCAGCGGGCGAAATAGTCATCCACCTTGGCGCGGACGGCGCGGATGGCGGAGCAGGCGGCGTCGGTGCCGGTGCCGAGCACGGCGATATCCTTGGTCGCACTTTTTTCCAGCCAGGCGACATAGGCGGCGAGCGCGGTGAAAAACGTCTCGGTCATTTCCGCGGTGATACCGATGGCGCCCGTGCGATCGGCGACGCCGCCAAGGCAGGCGATGATATCCGCGATCAGGGCCTGGGCCTCCACATCGGTGGTGGCATCGGGCGGAATCACGCCGTCACCGTTGAGCGGGCTGGCCGCGAAAAGCTTCGAGGTGTCGGCGGTGGCGGAAACAAAGATGGAGCCGGCACCGGCCTTGCCGAGGCTGGCGAGGATCTGCTTCGCGCAGGCGAGGATGGTCTTGCCGTCGAGGGTGGTGTCGTCGATCGCCTCGAGCGGAAGCGAGTCAGCGCCTTGCAGCAGCACGGCCGGGTTTTTCAGTCGGGCGGCAGCCCAGTTCACCGCGGCAATCAGCTCCGGGACGCGGATGCGGCCGTCGCCGTCGGCATCGATCAGCGCGAGGGTTTTCTCGTCGAGCTCGAGACCCTTGACCGGGCAGGACAGCGCCACCCACAGCTTCTGGTCCAGCCGGTCCAGCGCGAGGAGGTCCTCGGCCGTGGTGAGCGCGACCTGGTCGAGGCCGCCGGAGCGGAAAAAGTTCCAGGAATGGGAGGAGGGTGAATTAAGCATGGCGACGGCGTCAGGTTGGAATAACGGCGAATTTTGACAATCCGCGAAACAGGGGGATTTAGGGCCGCCGGAGGGTGATCACGCACTCCAGGTGCCGGGTCTGGGGGAACAGGTCGAACGGCTGCACGGCGGAAAGGACATACCCGGCGGCAAGGAAGTCCTTCAGGTCGCGCATCTGCGTGGCCGGATCGCAGGAGACATACACCACCGCGCGCGGACCGAAGGCGAAGAGCTGGGCGAGGAAGGCGGCGTCGCAGCCTTTGCGCGGCGGATCAATGATCACCGCGGTGTCGGCGGCGGGAAACGTGAGACCGGCGAAGATCGCGGCGGCGTCACCGGCCTGGAACGTGGTGTTGGTGATGCCGTTGGCCGCGGCGTTTTGCCGGGCGAAGGTGATGCTGCTCTCGCTGATCTCGATGCCAGCCACGCGCTCGAAGGCCGGGGCGGCGGTCAAGGCGAAGAGTCCGCTGCCGCAGTAGGCGTCGACGAGGAAACGAGCCCCGCTGGCCGCGGCCTGGGCGCGGACGTAGCCGGTGAAGGCCGGGAGGATGAACGGGTTGTTCTGGAAGAAATCGCGGGCGAGGAAGCGGAGTTTCAGGTCGCCGACGGTTTCGGTGACGATGGCATCGTAGTCGGTCGTTACCTCGCCGCTGGCCTCGCGGAGCAGCAGCGTACCGCCGCGGGTGTAGGTCGCCTGGCGGGCGTGGGCCTCGGCGCGCACGGTGGTGAGCCGCGTGTTGATGGCGGGGGTGGCGATGGGGCACTGCGGCACGTCGAGGATGTCGAAGCGCGTGCCCTGCCGCAGGAAGCCGATGGGAATCGGCCGCTCGTCGCGCGGCGGATTGAAGTGCGGCGTGATCTTGGACCGGTAGCCCAGCTCCTGGGGCGATGCGATGACGGGGGCGACGGCGAACTCGACGCCGGCCATGTGCTGCAGGAGTTCGGCGACCTGGCGCTGTTTCCAGGCGAGCTGTTCGGGATAGGCGAAGTGCTGGTACTGGCAGCCGCCGCAGCGGCCGAAGAGCGGGCAGGAGGCGGCCACGCGGTGCGGTGAGGGCGTCAGGACCGCGACCAGGTCGGCCTCGGAGAAATTCTTGTGGTTGCGGAACACCCGCACCCGGACGCGCTCGCCGGGCAGGGCGAACGGCACCATCACGACCCACCCGGTGGAATTTTCGATTTTCGATTCCCGATTTTCGATCTCCGGCAACCGGACCCGGCCCAGGCCGGAGCCCAGGTTGGTGAGCGTGGCGATCTCCAGCTCGAGTTCGGCATGGTACGGGAAAGGGAGGTCGTTGAATTTCTTTTTCACCACGAAAGACACGAAATACACGAATGGCCCGGAAACGAAGATGTTTTATTTCGTGTGTTTGGTGTATTTCGTGGTGACCTCATCCCGTGACCCCCGAGAAAATCACCAGTCTCCAGAATCCGCGCGTGAAGCAGCTCGTGAAACTGCGTGACCGGCGTCCGCGGGACGAGGCGGGGGTCTTCCTCGTCGAGGGCTACCGGGAAATCCGGCGGGCGCTCGAGAAGTCGGTCCGGCTGACCGAGCTGTATTTTTCCCCGGAGTGGTTTTTGGGCGAGAATGAGCCCGCGCTGATCGAGCAGGCCCGGGCGGCGGGGGCGCAGGTTTTTGAGCTGACCAAGGACACCTTTGCGAAGGTCGCCTACCGCGAGCGGCCGGACGGGCTGCTGGCCGTTGCACCCCAATGGCGGCGGAGCCTGGAGGAGCTGACGCTGCCGGCCGCGCCGTTCCTGCTCGTGGTGGAGGCGATCGAGAAACCGGGCAACCTGGGCACCATCCTGCGCAGCGCGGATGCCGCGGGGTGCGACGCAGTCATCGTCTGCGACCCGGTGACGGATATTTTCAATCCCAACGTGGTGCGGGCCTCCACCGGTGTACTGTTCTCCGTGCCGCTCGTCGTTGCCGAAAGCACGGCGGTGCACGCGTGGCTCAAGGAAAAGAAGGTCCGCACCATCGCCACGACCCCGGCGGCTCAGACCCTCTACACCGCGGCGGACCTGCGCGGACCACTGGCCGTCGTAATGGGCAGCGAGCAGTACGGGTTGAGTGAATTCTGGCTGAAAAACGCCGACCTGCCGGTGCGGATCCCGATGGCGGGGCAGGCGGATTCGCTGAACGTCGCGATGGCGACTATCATCACGCTGTTCGAAGCGGTGCGGCAGAGAAGCGTTTAGCCCCCGGCTTTAGGTGGTGAGCGGCTGCGCCCGGGTCTTGGTCAGGCGGGCGACGAGAATGCGGTAGGGCGGCAAGAGCAGCAGCGCCATGGCAAGTTTCACGCCGAGGTCGCCGGCGGCGAGGTTCCACCACGCGAACTTGCTGCCCGCGAAGGCGAGGCTGAAGAAGATGGCGGTGTCGACGATCGACGCGGCGACCGAGCCGAACAGCGGCGCCTTCCACCAGCTCTGCTGGCGCAGCCGGTTGAACAGGGCGACATCGAGCAACTGCGAGACGATGAAGGCCGAACCCGACGCCACGGCGATGCGCACGGGCGCGAGCAGTGCCGAGCAGATGAGCCCGGTGACAAAGCCGCACCAGGCCACGCGCCGGGCGAGTTGGGGGCCGGCGACGCGGTTACAGACGTCCGTGACGAGGTAGGCCACCGGGTAGGAAAATGCGCCCCAGGTCAGCCAGGCGTTGAGCGGAAACTGCACCAGCAGATTGGAAGCCAGTACAATGGCCGCCATCGCGAGCGCAGGGAGGATGATCTGGCGGACGTTCATGAAGTACGGCGGCCCGGACTTTGATACGACGCGACCAGCTCGGCGGTGCCGGCAGCCATGCTGATGCGGGGAGCGTAGCCGAGGTCCTGGCGCGCAGCGGAGATATCGAACCAGTGGTCCTTCGCCAATTCGGTGGCGATGAAACGCGTCATGGGCGGCTCACCCTTCAAGGGGAGAAATTTCCATGCCTGCTCGCACACCGTGCCGAGGTTGGAGGCGGAGCGCAGGCTGATGCTTTTGGTGACCGACGGCTGGCCGAGGCCGCGCAGCAGCCGGTTGATCCAATCCCAGAGCAGCACCGGTTCGCCGTTGGTGATAAAGAAAGGGCGGCCGGCGGCGGGGGACAGCTCCTGCGCGAGGGATTGGTCGGCGAGAAGGTGGGCGTCGACGGCGTTTTCGACGTGAACCAGATCCACGCGGTTTTGGCCGGAGCCGACGATGCGCAGCCGCCCGGCGCGGGCGCGGGCGAGTACCCGCGGAACGAGATGCGGATCGCCCACCCCAAAAATCAAGTGCGGCCGCAGGGCGATGGTGCGGAGCGCAGCGGAATTGGCCGTGAGCACCTCATGCTCGGCGAGGGCCTTGGTGAGCGGGTACGGCGAAGGGCAGACCGTGGTGAGCGGGAGCGACTCGTTGGCGTTGGCGAGGGGCTGGCCGTTGTACACGACGCTGGGGGTGCTCGTATAGATCAGCCGCTGGACGCCGTGCGCGCGGCAGCCCTCGAGCAAGGCGCGGGTGCCAAGGACGTTGGTGCGGAAGAAATCGTCGTAGCGGCCCCACACGCCGACTTTTGCGGCGGTGTGGAATACAGTTTCGATTCCGGCGCACGCGGCGCTCACCGCGGCGGCATCGTCGAGGGAGGCACGGATGAAACGCACGCCCTGGGCCTCGAGATCAGGCGCCGGCGTGCGCCCTAGAACCGTGACGGAGTCGCCGGCGGCGAGGAGGCGGGCGACGAGGCGCCGTCCGAGAAAACCGGTACCGCCGGTGACGAGGGTGTTCATGCGGCGGGGACCTCGTAAAATTTTGCCGTCACGGCCCACCGCGCGAGCGTGAGGCGGTGGATCTTGGCGTTATGGCGCACGTCCACGGGGAATTTCGGATGAAAATAAAACCGGCTGATGGCGGCGGTGTGCGGCTGCGACAACGCGAGCGAGCGCAGTTCGCGGGCGAAGGCCTGGCCGGCGGCGGCGTTTTTTGGGCAGGCCTCAATCACGAGTGCGGGTTGCTGCCGGCCGGATTCACCCAGGCCGATGAGGGCGCAGCGCGTGACTTGGGGATGGGCGCGGAAGACCTGCTCGCAGGGTTCCGTGAAGAGCGGGCCGGCGGCGGTTTCCACCCGCTCAGCTTTGCGTCCGCAGAACCAGAGACGCCCGGCCGGATCGAAGTAGCCGCAGTCGCCCATGCGGTGCCAGAGGCGGGCGCCGTCGCGGATTTTTGCCGCGGCGGTGGCCTCGGGGAGGGCGTCGTAGGTTTGGGTGACGACAGGACCTTGCACGATGATTTCGCCGATCTGGCCGGCGGGAAGTTCGCGGACCTCAGCGAACGTGGCGAGGGGGGCGTCGGAGACGGCGATGATTTTGACGGTGATGCCGGGCAAAGGCCGGCCGACGCAGGCGCCGCGGACGGAGGTGGAATCGACTTCACCGGCGGAGATGGTGGCGAGGGGCAGGGCCTCGGTGGCTCCGTAAGGGCTGTGGAGTTGTCCGCGGGAAAGGAAGACCCCGGAGTTTTTCCAGAGCGTAGCGGGGACCGGGGCGCCGGCGCTGAGGACGCGGCGGAGGCTGGGCAGGGTGATCTTTTGGGCGAGACAGTGGTCGCTGATCTTGGCCCACAGCGTGGGCGAGCCGAAGGAGTTGGTGACGTTTTCCTGGAGGATGGCCTGGACAATCTTGGCGGGGTCGACTTCGGCGGGGCGGCTGGGATCAATCTCCGGGACGATGGTCGTCATCCCGAGTGCGGGGTTGAAAAGCGCGAAGATCGGCAGCATCGGCAGGTCGATTTCGCCGGGGGTGATCCGGTAGGTGTCACGGATGAGCTGCACCTGCGCCTCGAACATGCCGTGTTTGTAGCAGACACCCTTGGGCGCGCCGGTGGAGCCGCTGGTGAACAGCACGGCTGCCAGGTCGGTGGCCGCGCTGTTCACGATTTTCGATTTTGGATTCTCGATTTTTGACGGGGGGAGGCGCGCGGTGGTGGAGCCGGGGGCCCGGACGCGGACTTGGACGGAGGCGAAGGCGGTGCGGAAAAGGTGACTCGTGATCTGGGCGAGCGGGATGCCGACGAGGGCGCGGGGTTTGGAGCGGGCGACGCAGGCGAGGAAGTTTTTCCGACCCATGCCCGGGTCGATGACGACGGGGACGGCGCCGAGGCGGAAGAGCGCGAAGACCGACGCGATGAGCGGCAGGCCCTGCCGCACCATCACCAACGTGCGGTCGCCGCGGTTGATGCCGGCGGCGGTGAGGCGGGCGCACCAGGCGCCGACCTCGGCGTCGAGCTCGGCGAAGCTGAGCGTGAGATAGTCAATGGCGCCGGCGGCGGTGCGCCCGCGGGGGATCTTGAGCGCGGGGGCCGAGGGCCGGGCCGCGGCCATGAGCGCGAGGTGACGCGCGATATTGGCGTTGCCGGCGGTCGGCGGCACGGATTCGACAGGCTCACCGCGAGCGGGCTCAGGGCTGGCGGGCGCTGGCATGACGAAGTCCGATCAGGCGGGCTTTAGCGCGGGGATGTCGCGGAGCAGGTCGGCCTGCCACGGGAGCAGGAGCTCGTCGAGCTTGTCGGGCGTGCGGGCGATTTGCGCGAGGACGGCGCGGTTGGCGATCAGGGTGGCCTCGATGCCGAGTTTTTTCGCGACGACATCGCGGTCGTTCTTGATGCGGTCCTGCAGCTCGATCTCGCGCTGGGTGAGCGAGACGTGGTTGGGATCGCGGCCGGGCCGGCGCGGGAGCGTCTTCGGATCGCGGGCAAGGCCGGCGTGCAGGGCCTCGGCGAAGGAGGGAAACAGGCGCGGGTGGCGCTTGCCGAGGTTGACGCGGTGAAGGATGGATTCCTCGGAGTCGCCCAATTCGGCGGCCTCGGCGATCTGGATCAGGAGGGCGTTGCCGCAGACCTTGAACGGCGGGGTGTCGAGGCGCTGGGCCTGCTGCTCGCGCCAGTGCCAGACGGCATGCAGGGCGCCCAGGCCGGGGCCGCGCAGGCGTTCGCTGCGGCCGATGCGCCAGTCGATGTCAGTGGCGGGGGCAAAGCCGGTGGAACCGGACTCAATCTGCGCGCGGCACTGCTGGTCGAGCCAGTCGAGGCGGCCCAGCTTCGCGAGTTCCTTGGTGAGGATGTCGCGCAACGCAGGCAGGTACCAGACGTCGAGGGACGCGTAATTGAGCAGCTTGGGCGTGATGGGGCGCGCGGACCAGTTGGCCTTCTGGCCGGACTTGTCCACGGCGACGCCAAAATGGTCCTCGAGCAGCGATGCGAGGCCGATGCGCGGCCGGCCGAGCAGCTGGGCGGCGAGCATGGTGTCGAACATGCTCTTCGGGCGGAACCCGCTGAGGTCGTGCAACAGGCGGATGTCGAAGTCGCTGCCGTGCATCAGCAGGTGCTTGTGCGCGAGGCGGGAGAGCAGCGGCTCGAGCTTCAGGCCGGGAGCCAGCACATCCACGAGGAAGACCTCCTGGCCGACGAGGAACTGCATCAGGCAGACCCGCGTCTTGTAGTGGTACATGTTGTCCGCCTCGGTATCGAGGGAGACCTCCTTGACGCGGTCGAGCGCCTTCAAAAGTGGCTCAAGGGAACCGGGCTGGTCGAGGAGTTGGTAGGAGGGCGGGCGGGAAGTCACTTTGACGCCGAGCAAACGGCGAACCGGAAGTGGAAGGAAGCGGGAAATCATGCGACTTGCGGGGCTTTCTCCCATGCCGCGAGGAAGGCGGCAATCAGCAAAGGAAGATCATCGCTGTAGCCGCCCTCGAGGATGGCGGCGGCGGGCAGGCCGCTGGCGCGGAGCCATGCGCCCAGGGTGGCGAAATCGTCGAGCTCGAGCGTCATGGCGGTGAGCGGGTCCTGGGCGTAGGCGTCGAAGCCGGCGGAAACGAGGACCAGATCCGGGCGAAAGGCGATGACGGCATCGAGCGATTCGCGCAGGGCGGCCATATGCCGGGCGCGCGGGGTGCGCGGGGCGACCGGCCAGTTGCGGCAGTTGGCGAAGGATTTCGTGCCGGTGCCGGGGTAACCGGGATATTGGTGGACGGAGGTGAAGAGCAGCCCTTCCCGGCCGTGAAGGATGGCCTCGGTGCCGTTGCCGTGATGGGCGTCGAAGTCCCAGATCGCGACCCGGCCGGTCCCGCGGGTGCGTGCCGCGAGCGCGGCGATGGCGATCTGGTTGAGATAGCAGAAACCCATGGCCTGGGTGGACGTCGCATGGTGGCCGGGCGGGCGCATGAGGGTGAAAGCGCGTTCGCCGGCGAGGGCGAGTTCGGCCGCGGTCAGCGCGGCGCTGACGCCGCGGCGGGCGTGGGTCTCGATGTCCGGAAGATAAGGCGTGTCAGCGTCGAAGTCCCGGCGCTGGGTCAGGCGCTTCAGGTGGGCCGGGGTGTGGGCCAGCAGCAGGGTTTCGTCGGTCACGACCGCGGTCGGGGCGTGCCAAGTCCAATCCGGGTAGGAGGTGCGCAGGTGGGTGGCGCTGCGGGTGATCCGCGCGGGCTGCTCCGGTCGCATGGAGGAGCCGTAGTCGGCGCAGCGCGGGTCGTGGACGATGACCATGGGTGAGGTGGCCACAAAGAGGCACGAAAAGGCGCAAAAAACCAAGCGAAGGATGGGAGGTGGGGCGGGCCCGGGAGTGCCCGCCCACCCCCGGTACTTTAATCGCGGTTTTCTTTTTGTGTCTTTTTGCGCCTCTTTGTGGCCAAATTCCTGAAATGAAAGTCGTGGTACTCTGCTCGGGCGGGATGGATTCGGTGACGGCGCTGTATTGGGCGCGGTCGGTCCATGACGTCGTGGCGGTGGCGAGCTTTGACTACGGGGCGAAGCACAACCACCGGGAGCTGCCGTTCGCGGCGGAACATGCGACGAAGCTCGGACGGCGGCACGAGGTGATCCCGCTGGAGTTTGTGAACCGGCTGTTTGCGTCGGATTTACTGAAAAGCGGCGGCGCGATCCCGGAGGGGCATTATGCGGCGGAGAACATGAAGCAGACGGTGGTGCCGTTCCGGAACGCGATCATGCTCTCAATTGCGTGCGGTTTCGCGGAGAGCGTGGGCGCGGAGGGGCTCGTGATTGCGGCGCACACCGGCGACCACACGATTTATCCGGATTGCCGGGAGGACTTCATGGCGGCGATGGGTGAGGCGATGCGGCTGGGCACGTATGCGGGCGTGCAGCTGCTGCGGCCGTTCATCGCACAGACCAAGGGACAGATCGCGGCGGAGGGCGCGCGGCTCGGCGTAGACTTCGCGCGCACCTGGTCCTGCTACAAGGGCGGGGCCGTGCACTGCGGCGTGTGTGGCACCTGCGTGGAGCGGCGCGAGGCGTTTCTGGCGGCGGGGCTGGCGGACCCGACGGTTTATCTGGCGACGCCACCGCTGCCGGCGGGGCCGCAGGCATAGGTCGTATAGGACCCATGGGACGTATAGGACCTATATCAAGAAGCTGAGCCACCATGCTGATTTCTGAAATTTTCTACTCCTTGCAGGGCGAGGGCATGCTCACAGGGGTGCCGTCGGTCTTTGTGCGCACGAGTGGGTGCAACCTGCGCTGCAACTGGTGTGACACGCCGTATGCCTCGTGGAATCCCGAGGGCACGGCGCGTTCGATCCCCTCGGTCATCGCCGAGATCGAAACCTACCCGGCGCGGCACGTGGTGCTGACCGGGGGCGAGCCGATGATTGCGAAGGATGTCCGCACGCTCGCGGCGGAGATCAAGAAACTCGGGCATCATCTCACCATCGAGACGGCGGCGACGGTGGCGCCCGAGGGCATCGCCTGCGACCTGGCGTCGCTGTCGCCCAAGCTGCTCAACTCGGCGCCGGATTCACGCCTCGGGGTCACGTGGCGGAAGAAACACGAGTCCCTGCGCTGGCAGCCGGCGGTGGTGCGCGCGTGGCTCGACCGGGGGGCGTATCAGTTCAAATTCGTGGTCGCACAGCCGGGGGACGTGGACGAACTGGAGGGCATGCTGGCCTCGCTGTCGCGTGAGATCCCGCGGGACCAGGTGCTGCTGATGCCGGAAGGGGTCACACTGGAGCAGATCCGCGCGAAGGCGGGCTGGCTGGGGGAGCTGTGCAAGCAGCGGGGCTATCGCTATGCGCACCGGCTGCATCTTGAGTTGTATGGTAACAAGCGCGGCACCTGAGGGTCCCACTGACTGCCGTGTTTCACCAAGAACCCAACGGGATTGACCCGCTCAGGAAGCTTTCCGAGGAACTGCACCAACTGGCGGAGCGGTTTGCCGAGCGGAAGGTAACCCTGCACGAGGTGATGGACGTGCTCGGCGTGCGGGCCTCGGGGCTGCTGATCATCATCCTCGCCCTGCCCTTCTGTGCGCCGATCTCCATCCCGGGCCTGTCGGTGCCATTTGGAATCATCATCCTGTTCATCGCCGCGCGTTTTGCCCTGGGCCTGCCGCCCTGGCTGCCCCGGCGGCTGCTGGCGACCCAGCTCCCGCCGCGGTTTTTCCGCGCGGTGCTGGAAGGCGCGAGCAAGTTCATCGGCTGGATCGAAAAGCAGCTGAAGCCACGCTGGCCGTGGTGGACGGGTTCCCCGGCCCGGCTGCGGCTGCATGCGGCGATGGTGGGCTTTTGCGGGTTCCTGCTCTTGCTGCCGCTGGTCGGCATTCCCTTCACCAACACCCTGCCGGCGCTGGTGATCGTGATCGGCATGCTCGGCATGATGGAGCGGGACGGCCTGGCGATTGCCGCGGCCTACGGGCTGCTCGTCGTCACCCTCTGCTACCTGGGGTTATTCGCCGGCGTGATGATCGAGCTGTTCAAGCGCGCGCAGCACTGGCTGACAGGCTGAACTAATTTATGAATTAGGATTTAGGAATTATGAAGTGAACACGGCCGCGGCCGGCACTTCATCACTCATAAATCCTAACTCATAAATTCCTCAGTCGTACCGCTGCCAGGGGAGCTTGTTGGCGTCGATCCAGCGGTAGTGGTCGGAGAACTGCAGGGCGGAGCCGGAGGCCTCGTCCACGACGACGGTGGCGCGCGGGTGCAGCTGCAGGGCGGAGGCGGGGCAGATGGCGGCGAGCGGGCCCTCAATCATGCGCTCGACGGCACGCGCCTTGGGCGGACCAAAGGCGAGCAGCAGGCAGCGGCGGGCGTCGAGGATGGTGCCGATGCCCATGGTGATTGCGTGGCGCGGCATGGCGGAGCGGGAGCCGAAGACATCGCTGTTATCCTGCAGGGTCTGCTCGGAGAGGATCTTGATCCACGTCCGCGAGCGGAGCGAACCGGAGGGCTCGTTGAAGCCGATGTGGCCGTTGCGCCCGAGCCCGAGCAACTGGAGATCAATGCCACCGGCGGCGATGATGCGCTCCTCGTAGGCGCGGCACTCGGTGTGCAGGTCGGCCGCGGTGCCGTCGGGGATGTGGGTGTTGGCCGGGTCGATGTTGATGTGGCGGAAGAGATTCTCCCGCATGAAATACCGGTAGGACTGGTCGTGCGTCGCGGGCAGGCCGACGTATTCGTCGAGGTTGAAGGTCGTGACGCGGCTGAAATCGAGCCCTTCGTCGCGGTGCATCCGGATGAGTTCCTGGTAAAGCCGCAGGGGGGTGCGGCCGGTGGCGAGGCCGAGCACGCAGTTGGGTTTTTCGCGCACGTAGCGGGCAATGATCCGGGCGCCGAGGAGGCAGCCGGTGTCGGCGTCTTTACGGATGATGACTTCCATGGCTCAGTGGGGGCCGTCGGCGAAGACCTGGCCGTTGATGATGGTGCCGGTGCAGTGCGAAGTGTATTCGAACGGATCGCCGTCGTAGAGGGCGAGGTCGGCGTCCTTGCCCTTCTCCAGCGAACCGGTGTGGTCGGCGATGCCGAGCAGCTTGGCGGCGTCGATGGTGATGCTGGCGAGGGCGGGCTCGAAGCCGAGGCCGTTGGCGGCGGCGACGGCGGCCTCGAGGAGGACGACGCGCGTCTTGGGCACGTAGGATTCGTAGCTGCTTTGCAGCGCGATCGGGATGCCGGCGGCGTGAAGCTTGCCGGCGGTTTCGACGCTCAGGTTTTCCATGTCCTGGTAGCTGCGCTGCATGGTCGGGTGCACGACGACCGGGAAGCCGCTGGCCTTGATCTCGTTGAGGACGAGCGGCGCGTCGGCGCAGCCGTCGAGGATGAGCTTGAGCTTGAATTCCTTCGCGAGGCGCAGCGCGGCGACGATGTCCTGCTGGCGGTTGACGGTGACGAGAAACGGCTGCGTGCCATCGAGTCCGCGGAGCATCGTCTCAAGGCGGAGGTCGCGGCCGGGGCGCTTGGCCTCGTCCTTGCCCTCGCGCTTGTGGGCATATTCCTGCGCCTTGATCAGTTCCGCGCGCAGCAGGGCGACGGCCTTGGCGCGGGTGCCGGGGGACTTGGAGGCGGAGCCGGGCGAGCCATCCGGGGCGTTCAGGCCGTTGGCACCGAGGGTGACCGAGGTCATGGCGGCGGGGTTGACGACATCCTCGTCCGTCTCGCGGCCGAGGGTCTTCACGATCATGGTCTGGCCGGAGATGAGGGCGGTGGGGGCGTGGCCGGTGTTGACGGTGGTGACGCCGAACGAGCGCACCCAGGCGACGAGCGGGTCGCGGGCGTTGTAGGCGTCGATCGCGCGCAGCTCGGGCTGAATCGGCGAGGACTTTTCCCACATATCCTGGTCCTGCGGCTGGTTCAGCAGGCCGGACAGGCCGACGGTGGCGTGCGCGTCAATGAGGCCGGGTGTCACGACGGCAGCCTGGAGCACGCGGTAGTCGGCGGGGATTTTGACCGTGTCGGCGGTGCCGATGGCCTCGATCTTGCCGTCGCGGACGAGCACCACGCCGTGGTGGAGCGCGGGGCCGGACATGGGGTAGATCGTGTCACCGGTGATCGCGAGGTTCTCGGCGCGCAAGGCGAGCGGCGCGGCGGCGAGGCAGAGGAGGAGAAGGGAGCGGAGAAAAGTTTTCATTGGTTGCCCTCGTTGGCGGACATGATCAGGTCCCAGGCGCTGGTGAAGCAGCAGAGCTGGGCGCGGCGGGAATCGCCGGCCCCCACCCCGCCGACGGCGTAGAGATGGTCCTGCGGGTTGGTGAGATCGAAGACCTTCTGGCCCTCGACCCAGGTCTGCTCGACGTGGGTGTAGACGCTAAGGGGATCCGCGGAGAGGACGATGAAGTCGGCGTCCTTGCCGGCCGCGAGCGAGCCGGTGCGGCCGTCGAGGCCGAGGATCTTCGCATTGGCGATCGTCACGCCCTCGAGGGCGCCCTTGCGCGTCATCCCGGCGCGCACGGCGAGGCCGGCGGAGCGGAGGAAGCGGCGGGAGTCGCAGATGGGGTCGTCGGTGTGGAAACCCACGAGCACGCCGGCTTTTTCCAGGATGGCGGGCGTACGCCAGTCGGCGTCGCGCGTCTCGAGTTTGCCGCCGGGCGAATCCACCATGATGACGGAGCACGGCACTTGGGCGGCGGCGATTTCGTCGGCGACCTTCCAGCCCTCGCTGACGTGGTGCAGCACGACCTTGAAGCCGAACTCCTTGGAGAGCCGCAGGACGGTGAGGATGTCGTCGTGGCGGTGCGTGTGATTCTGAACGATGCGCTTGCCGTCGAGGATCTCGACGAGCTCCTCGAGGCCAAGATCACGCGGGGGCAGCTTGTCGGGGTCGCCCTTGGCGCGGGCGATCTTGTCGCGGTATTCCTGGGCCTTGATGTACTGTTCGCGGACGAGGGCGGCGGACTTGGCGCGGGTGCCGGGGAACGGGGCGGTCTTGATGGAGTTGGTGCCGTTGGCCATCTTGAGGCCGCCGGCGTTGGTGCCGTCGGGCAGCTTGATCAGCAGGTCGTCGATGGTGCGCGCGGTGCGCAGCTTGAGATAAAGGGTCTGGCCGCTGATGAGATGCCCGGAGCCGGGCATGACATTGACGGAGGTGATGCCACCGGCGCGGGCCTTTTGGATGGAGGCGTCGCGGACGTCGAGGGAGTCGAGCACGCGGGCGTCGGGCTGGATGGGCCCGGAGCCGTCGCCGCCCGAGCCGGAGCCGACATGGCTGTGGGAGTCAATCAGGCCGGGCATGAGCACCTTGCCGGTGACGTCGTGGATCTCGGCGCCGGCGGGGAGGGTCACCTGGCCGACTTCGCCGACGGCGAGGATTTTACCGCCCTGGACCACGAGCACGCCGTGGGCGATGGGCTCGCCGGCGATGGGGATGATCTGGGCGCCCGTGAAAACCTGGGGCTTTTCCTGGGCGCCGAGGCCTAGGGCCAAGCCGAGCCACAACACCATGCCAAACAGGGGACGATAAGACATAGGCCGGCAAGCGTAGGCGGGCCGGGGGCGGCGGCAAACGGGAAATAAGCCGGGGGCGGCCGGGAGACTATTTCCGGCGCGGCAGGGAAGCGGCCGCGGCCTTGACCTCGGACGCCGGGCAGCCGCAGTCCCCGCCGCAGCCGGCCTGCTTTTTGGCCAGCGAGCGCCGCACCAGCCAGATCACCGCGAAGGCGACGACGGCGAGGGCCAGGATGCTTTGGAGGGCGGGGTTCATGTCAGAAGCCGAGCGCGGTGCCGGCCTGGTACAGAATGAACGACAAAACCCACGCGGTGCCAGTCATGTAGAGCGTTTGGAAGACCGGCCATTTCCAGCCGTTGGTCTCCCTTTTCACGACAGCGATGGTGCTCATGCATTGCATGGCAAAGACATAGAACACCATGAGCGAAAGGCACACGAGCGGGGTGAATAACACACGGCCATCCGGCCAGCGGGCGGCCTTGAGGGCGTCGCGCAGGGGGGCGGTGTTTTCCTCGGTGGACTCGGCGTTGAAAACGACGCCCATGGTGGAAACGAAGACCTCGCGGGCGGCGAAGGAGCTGATGAGGCCGATGCCGATCTGCCAATCAAAGCCCAGCGGCTTGATGACGGGCTCAAGGGCGTGGCCGGCGCGGCCGGCGAAGCTTTGGGCGAGCTGCTGGGTGGGTGTCGCGCCGACGGGGGCCTTCGGATAGGCGGCGAGGAACCAGAGCACGATGCTGATGCCGAGAATGACGGTACCCGCGCGGCGGAGAAAGATCCAGGCGCGCTCCAGCATCTGCAGCGCGACGTCCTTCAGGCCCGGCAGCCGGTAGGGCGGCAGTTCCATGATCATCATCGGCGGGGCGCCCTTGAGCAGCGTGCGCTTGAACAGCCAGGCAAAGCCAAAGGCGCCGAGCGTGCCGAGGGCGTACATCAACAGCATGAGGCCGACCTTGGCGCCGAGGGAAACCCGGTCGTTGGGCAGCAGGGCGGCGATCATCAGCAGATAGACGGGCAGCCGCGCGGAGCAGCTCATGAGCGGGGCAACGAGGATGGTGACGAGCCGGTCCTTCGAATCCTCGATGGTGCGCGTCGCCATGATGCCGGGGATGGCGCAGGCGTAGGAGCTCAGCAGCGGGATGAAGCTTTTCCCGTTGAGGCCGACGCGGCTCATTAACCGGTCCATGATGAACGCCGCGCGCGCCATGTAACCTGTGCTCTCGAGCAGCCCGATGAAGAAGAACAGGATCATGATCTGCGGCAGGAACGTGACGATGCTGCCCACGCCGCCGATGGCGCCGTCGGTGATCAAGTCGCGCAGGTCTCCGGCCGGCATGTGCTGCTGCACCCAGTCGGCGAGGAGCGCGGTGTGGTTGCCGATCCAGTCCATCGGGGCCTGCGCAAAGACGAAGATAGAGACAAAGAGCGCGGTCATGACCGTACCGAGCACGAGCCAGCCCCAGACGGGATGGGTGACGACGGCGTCAATCTTGTCGGAGGTGGTCGGGCCCACGGTGCCGGCGCGTAGCACGACCTCCGAGGCGAGCTGGCCGATGGACTCGTAGCGCGAGTTCACGAGGATACCCGCCCAGTCGGTCCCCTCACCTTCCCAGCGCTTTTGCCAGCCCTGGAGGATGTCCGTGGTGCGGGCGCTGAGCGGGAGGGAGCCGGAAACGCGGACGGAATCCTGGTCGGTCAGCAGGAGCAGCGCCTCGGCGCGGGCGGTGAGCGGGAGTTTGCCGTCGTTTTCGGTGAGCGACGCCGCGAGCTCGGACACGGCGGGTGCGATGGGCGAGGGCACACCCCACGCATGGCGCGCGAGCGGCAGGTCGGGCCGGCTCATGGTCACGCGCAGCTCGACGAGCCCCTTGCCGTTGACGGCCTCGCAGGCGATGACGGGGATGCCGAGTTCCTTTTCCAGCCGGGCGACGCGGACGTTGAGCCCGGCCTGCGCGGCAAGGTCCATCATGTTCAGCACCAGGATGACGGGCCGGCCGAGGTCGAGAATCTGGTGAACGAGGTAGAGATTACGCTCGAGGTTCGTGGCATCCACGATGCAGAGGATGCGGTCGGGCTGCGGCGTATCGCTACGGCGGCCGAGGAGCACGTCGCGGGTGACGGCCTCGTCGGGCGAGCGGGCGGCGAGCGAGTAAGTGCCGGGCAGGTCGATGACGGTGATCGGCTGGCCGTGCTGGGAATAGGTCGTGCCGACCTTTTTCTCGACGGTGACACCGGGATAGTTGCCGACCTTTTGTTTCAGGCCGGTGAGGGCGTTGAACAGCGTGCTCTTGCCGCAGTTCGGATTGCCGACGAGCGCGTAGACCGGCGCGCGGGACGACGCGGCGGGAGAGGGATTTGGGGAAAGGTGGGAAGGCAGCGCCATCAGGAGACGGGGACAGGCTCGACCAGGATGTGGGCGGCGTCGACCTTGCGCAGGGTGAGATGATAGCCGCGGACCTTGATCTCGAGCGGATCGCCGAGCGGCGCGGTGCGCACGAGGGTCACCTGCGTGCCGGCGAGCAGTCCCATTTCGCGCAGGCGCAGGAACGCGGCGCCCTGCTTGGGATATTCGACCACGCGGGCGCTGGCGCCCACGGCGAGTTCGGAAAGTTTGATGGCGGGGGCGGCCATGGGGTTCAGGCGCGCGTGGCGCGGATGAGTTCGACGATGATCTGTTGGGCGGCGCCGTGGCTGAGGGCGATGCGCGTGTTGCTGATCTGGCAGAGCAAGGTCCCCTGCCCTGACACGCGTTCGATGATGATGGATTCGCCGACGCCCATCTCGCGGAGCCGCTGGCAAAATTCCGCGTCACCCGTGAGCTCGCAAACCCGGCCGGCGGCGCCGTTGGGAATTTCAGCCAACTTCATGCGCTGCGGGCGGAAAGGTTCGCGCGGGGTGTTCATTGCCGTGGGGTGAGTGGCCAACGAGACTCAGTTTCAGTAGGGGTGCAAGAAAAAGGCCCGGGTGTGAAGCCCCGGGCCGGAGAAAATTAACGGCGGCGCCGTTTGACGGCGAGCTGGACGCCGGAGTAACGCACCAGGCTTTGCAGGTGCTCGTATTGCTGCGGATCGCTGTCCTTGGCGGCGGCGAGTTGTTCCTCGGCGCGCTTGAGGGCGGCCTCGACGGCGTGCTCGTCGATCTTTTCCTCGTTGATGGCGTTCTCGGCCAGCACGTGGACGCGGTCGCCTTCGACCTCGGCAAAGCCGCCGCTGACGGCGAGCCACTGCGTCACGCCGTTTTTCGTCACGCGCAACTCGCCATGCTCAATCTGGGTGAGCAGCGCGATGTGGCCGGGGAGGATGCCAACCTCGCCGTCCAGCGTCGGGATGACGACGGTGTCGACGGTGTCGGAATAGACCCGGGCCTCGGGCGTGACGATTTCGAGCGTGAGAGCCATGGTGATCAGGCCTTCTTGGAAGTCGCCGTGACCTCGTCGATGCCGCCGCGCATGTAGAAGTCACCCTCGGGGGTGTCATCGAGCGTGCCGTCGAGGATCATCTTGAAGCCGCGGACGGTCTCCTTGACGGGGACGTACTTGCCGGGCGTACCGGTGAACACCTCGGCGACCGCGAACGGCTGCGAGAGGAAGCGCTGGATCTTGCGGGCGCGGTAGACGGTCTGCTTGTCCTCGGGGGAAAGCTCGTCGAGACCGAGGATGGCGATGATGTCCTGGAGATCCTTGTAGCGCTGGAGGACGCGCTGCACCTCGCGGGCGACCTTGTAGTGCTCCTCGCCGACGATGTCGGCCTGGAGGGCCTTCGAGACGGAGGCGAGCGGGTCAACCGCGGGATAAATGCCGAGCTCGGCGATGGAGCGCTCGAGCACGATGGTGGAGTCCAAGTGCGCGAACGTGTTCGCGGGCGCCGGGTCGGTGAGGTCGTCCGCGGGGACGTACACGGCTTGCACGGAGGTGATGGCGCCCTTCTTGGTCGAGGTGATGCGCCCCTGGAGGAGGCCCATCTCGTTGGAGAGCGTCGGCTGGTAACCGACCGCCGACGGCGAGCGGCCGAGGAGCGCGGACACCTCGGAGCCGGCCTGCGAGAACCGGAAGATGTTGTCGATGAAGAGGAGCACGTCCTGGTTCTTCTCGTCGCGGAAGTACTCGGTCATCGCGAGCGCCGAGAGGGCGACGCGCATACGGGCCCCCGGGGGCTCGTTCCTCGGGCCGTAGACGAGGGCGACCTTCGACTGGCTGAGGTCGTTCTGGTCGATGACGCCGGCCTCGGACATTTCGTGGTAGAGGTCGTTGCCCTCGCGGGAGCGCTCACCCACCCCGGCAAACACGGAGTAGCCGCCGTGGGCCTTGGCGATGTTGTTGATGAGCTCGAGAATGACGACGGTCTTGCCGACGCCGGCGCCGCCGAAGGCCCCGGCCTTGCCGCCCTTGATGAACGGGCAGATGAGGTCGATGACCTTGATGCCGGTTTCGAGGATCTCGGCCTTGGTGTTCTGGTCGGAGAGCGTGGGGGCGGGACGGTGGATCGGGTATTTCTTGTCGAACGTGACCGGGCCCTTGCCGTCCACGGCGTTGCCGGTGACGTCAAAGATGCGGCCGAGCACGCCGGCGCCGACGGGCACCATGATGGGCGCGCCGGTGTCGACGACAGTCATGCCGCGCACGAGGCCTTCGGAGGAGGACATCGCGATCGCGCGGGCGACGCCGCCGCCGAGGTGCTGCTGGATCTCGAGCGTGAGGACTTCCTTCTTGCCGGAGGTCGTGAACTCGATCGTGAGCGCCTGGTAGATGGGCGGAATGGTGTGCTCCGCAAACTGCACGTCGACGACGGGGCCGATGACTTGGACGATTTTACCGGTGTTCATTTTGAAAAAGTCTGAGGTGTGGTGGGGTATAAAAATCAAGCGGCGCTGAACTGGGCGGCGGCGATCTCGAGGATTTCCTGCGTGATGCCGGCCTGGCGGGCCTTGTTGTATTCGAGGGTGAGGTCGCCGAGGAGCTTCGTGGCGTTGTCCTTGGCGGTCTTCATGGCGACCATGCGGGCGCTGTGCTCGGAGGCCTTGGCCTCCAGGGCCTGGTGGTACACCTGGCGGTTGAGATAAAGCGGGAGCAGCGACTCCAGCACGACCTTCGCATCGGGTTCGAACAGCATCTGGCTCTCGGCGGTGCTCTCCTTCACCGGGACGGTGCCGGTGGCCGCGTGCAATTCCGCGATGGCGGCCTTGACGTCGGTGAGCGGCAGCAAGGGCATGACCGTGGGCACCTGCACCAGCGTGTTGCGGAAGCGCGGCCAGATGATCTCGACCGTGTCCACCACGCCCTCGTGGTACTGCTGCACCATGAACTCGGCGACGACCTTGATGTCGGCGAACGCGGTGCGGTCATTGGCGGGGAAGTCGGCGAGCAGGGCGCGGTGCGTGCGGGCGATGAACTGCGTGCCCTTGCGGCCGATGACGGCGTACTTCGCCGGCGTCTTGATCTCGGTGACCAGCTTGAAGAGGTTCGAGTTGAGCGGGCCGCACAGGCCCTTGTCGGAGGTGATGAGGATGATGCCGCGGGTCTTCACCTCGCGCTTCACGAGGAACTCGTGCTGGGACTCTTCCACGCGGTCGGCGAGGGCGGCGAGCATGCGGGCCATGAGCTCGGCGTAGGGCCGGCCGGCAAGCGCGGCCTGCTGGGCCTTCTTCATCTTCGACGCCGCGACCAGCTCCATCGCCTTGGTAATCTGGCGGGTGTTCTTGACCGACTTGATGCGCCGGCGGATGTCGCGGGTGGAAGGCATTGGATTAAGTCAGAAGGAAGAAGGAAGAATTAAGAAGTGGCGGAGGTCGGAAGTGGGAATTTATTTCTTACTTCTTCCTTCTGCCTTCTTGCTTGGTTTCAGGCGGTGTAGCCGGATTTCCACTCGTCGCAGGCGGCCTGGAGCTTGGCCTCGAGGTCCTTGTCGAGGGCGGCCTTGGTGCGGATTTCCGTGAGGAGGGCGTCCTTGCGGGTGGCGAAGAATTCCTTCATCGCGGCCGCAGCGGCGACGACCTTCTTGGTGTCGATGGCGTCGAAGAAGTTCTTCTGCATCGCGAAGAGGATCGCGACCTGCAGCTCGATCGGCACGGGGCTGAACGCGGGCTGCTTGAAGAGCTCGACGATGCGGGCGCCGCGCTCCAGCTGGCCCTTGGTCTTGGCGTCGAGGTCGGAACCGAACTGGGCGAAGGCCGCGAGTTCGCGGAACTGGGCGAGCTCGCCCTTGAGTTTGCCGCCGACCTGCTTGGTGGCCTTGATCTGCGCGGCGGAACCGACGCGCGAGACGGAGAGGCCGACGGACACGGCGGGGCGGATGCCCTGGTTGAAGAGGTCGGTCTCGAGGAAGATCTGGCCGTCGGTGATCGAGATCACGTTCGTCGGGATGTAGGCGGACACGTCGCCGGCCTGCGTCTCGATGATCGGGAGCGCGGTGAGCGAGCCCTTGCCGTCAAGGCGGGCGGAACGCTCGAGGAGGCGGGAGTGCAGGTAGAACACGTCGCCCGGGTACGCCTCGCGGCCGGAGGGGCGCTTGAGGATCAGCGAAATCTGGCGGTAGGCCACGGCGTGCTTGGAGAGATCGTCATACACGATCAGCGCGTCCATGCCGTTTTCCATGAACCACTCGCCCATCGCGGCGCCGGAGAACGGCGCGAGGTATTGGTTGGCGGGGTTGTCCGCGGCGGGGGCGCCGACGATGATGGTGTACTCGAGCGCACCGGCGGCCTCGAGGGCCGTCATCGTGCGGACGATGTTGGAATTCTTCTGACCGACGGCGACGTAGATGGAATAGACCGGGCGGAACTTCGGGTCGCCGCTGGCGAGGCCGACCTTGTTGATCTTGGCCTGGTTGATGATCGTATCGATGCAGATGGTGGTCTTGCCGGTGCCGCGGTCGCCGATGATGAGCTCGCGCTGGCCGCGGCCGATCGGGATCATGGAGTCGATCGCCATGATGCCGGTGAAGAGCGGCTGGGAGACGGATTTGCGGACGATGATGCCGGGGGCGATCTTCTCGACGGGATAGGTTTCCGTCGCACCGATCGGGCCCTTGCCGTCCACGGGATTGCCGAGGGCGTCAACCGCGCGGCCGAGGAGGGCCTTGCCGACGGGCACGGAGAGGAGCTTGCCGGTGGTGGTGACCTCGTCGCCTTCCTTCAGCTGGGAGACGTCGCCGAGGACGACGCAGCCGACCTCGTCCTCCTCGAGGTTGAGGGCGATGCCGATGGCGCCGCCGGGGAACTGCACCATCTCGTTGTACATCACGGCGGACAGGCCGTCGATTTTGGCGACGCCGTCGGCGACGGTGCGGATGTTGCCGGTGTTCTTCTTGACGGCCTTGCTGGAGAGCTTGGCGATCTGCTGTTCGATTTGTTCGAGGACGGTGCTCATCGGGAAATGCGGGGTTGGAGGCGGGAGGTCTGGAAATTAAACGGCGGTGGCGAGCGCGGCCAGCTGGCCGGCGACGGAGGATTCGTAGATGTCATCGCCCACATGCACGCGCAGGCCGGCGAGGAGCGCGGCGTTGGGCCGGGCGGTGGCGGTGACGGGGCGGCCGTATTTTTTGGTCATCGCGGCGGCGATGGCGGCCAGCGTGGCGGCGTTGATGGCGCCGGCGTGCTCGACGACGGCCTCGCCCTTGGCGAGTTCGGCGGCGACGTAGCGGGCATAGGCCTTGAGCACCATGACCGGGTTGGCGGGTTGGTGTTTCTCGACGTAGGCCAGGACCCCGGACACGCGTTCAGCCGAGATGACGCCGTCCGCCAGGCTCAGCTTGAAGAGCTGGCGGGAGAACAGCTGGGCTTTTTTGGCGTGGGAGGGCATCGGGAAATTTTGGAGTTATGATTTAGGAATTATGAAGTGGGCGGCGCTTGGCTGCCGGGGATGGAGACTTCTTAACTCTTAAATCTTAATTCCTAACTGGCTTAGGCGTTCGTGAGTTCGCGGGAGGCGGCGTCGTTGTAGGCGCTGCGATCGGCGTCGGTGAGTTTCTTGGCGAGGACGCGCTCGGTGGTGACGACGACGAGGCGGGCGATCTCGGTGCGGGCCTCGGCGAGCATCTTCTTTTTCTCGAGCTCGATGGCCTGCTGGGCCTTGGCGATGATGTCGTTGGCCTTGGCGGCGGTTTCCTGGGTCTGCTTGTCGAGGAAGTCCTTCGCGGACTTGCGGGCCTCGTCAATGATGCGGGAGGCCTCGACCTGGGCGCGCTTGGCGCTGGCGGCGCTTTCTTCCTGCGCGGCGGCCAGCTTGGTCTTCATCTCCTCGGCATAGCTCAGGCCGGACGAGATCCTGGCCTGGCGCTCGTCGAGGGTGGCGAGGACGGGCTTGAACGCGAATTTCCACAGGACGAAGGCGACGATGGAAAAGCTGAGGACCTGCGCGAGGATGAGCGGCACGCTGATGCCGAAATCGTGCGTGATCTTCGTGATGCCGCTGGGGGCTTCGCCATGGGCAGCCACCGCCTCGACGGCGTGGCCGGTGGTTTCAGCGAGAACGAGCAGGGTGGAGAGCATGGGAAAGGCGCCGGGAATGGAAAGGGTCGCGCCGGCGCGGGGCGCCGGCGCGAGCAACGGAAGGAATTACTTAACGAGGAAGATCGCGTAGAACGCGACGGCTTCGGCGAGGGCCATGCCGATGATGGACTGGACGAGGATCTTGCCGGACGCGCCGGGATTGCGGCCGACGCCCTCGACGGCCTTGGCGCCGACGAGACCGACGCCGATGGCGGCGGCGAGACAACCGAAGGCGGCATGGAGACTGCCGGTGATTTCTGCGAACTGGGTGATCATGGTGGTGGGTGTTGTTTTGGTTGGATTTCCGCCGTGCGCACGCGGGGCACGCTCCCGGCGGGAAAGGGTCAGTGGGCGGCCTTGCCGGCTTCCCCGTGGCCGTGGCCGGCCTCGTGGTCGTCGCCGTGGTTGCAGATCAGGCCGATGTAGACGCTGACCAGCAGCGTGAACACGAGGGCCTGGACAAAGCCGATGAGCAGCTCGAGGAAGTAGAACGGCACCGGCAGCACCCAGGGCGTGATGGCCGACATGGAGTGCAGGAGGTTCTCCCCGCCGAAGACGTTGCCGAAAAGACGGAAGGAGAGAGAAATCGGCCGGAAGAGAATCGAGACGATCTCGATCAGGCCCACCGCGAAGAAGAGGCCGAACAGCGGGTAATAGATGATGGCGGGGACCTCGCGCTTGTCCGCCTTGTTGCCGAAGATATCCTTCAGCACCAGCTTCGGGCCGGCGTAGCGCAGGATGAAATAGAGCCAGCCGATGAAGGAGACGACCGCGAGGGCGATGGTGCCGTTCATGTCGGCGTTGCCGGGACGAATGAACTCCATCCACTCGCCGCTGGCGTGATCGACCATGAAAATGGTGCCGACGCCGGGAAACAAACCGCTCCAGTTCTGGATCAGGATGAAGGTGAACAGCGCGACGAGCAGGGGAAAGGTGTGCTTCGCGACCTTTTTCCCGACGATGGGCGAGGTTAGATCGAGGATGCCTTCCACCAGGTTTTCCACCATGGCCTGCCCGCGGGACGGGACGAGCTGCGGTTTTTTGATGGCGAGACGAATGACGATGATGAGCACCGCGGCGACGATCCAGCTGGTCACCATGCTGTTGGTCACCGGCAGCGGGCCGACCTGAAACAGCGCCTCGGCGGCCGGAGCCACGCCATGCGACTCAGCGGCAAAGGCCGTGAGGGCGGTGGCGATAAAAACGGCGGGCAAAGCGAGTTTTTTGACTCGAAACATGGGTTCAGGAAGCAGGAGTGGCCTAACGAAAAGAAAACAGAAAGGCGGCCGCCCCAGCCACCGTCAACCCCTGAAATGCTGCTCCCGCAGGCGAAAACGAAGAATTAAGCCCGCCACCCTCGCGCGGCGGCAAACTTATGCGCCGGCCGCGCGCCGCCGGGCGGTCAGTGAATGGTGCTGCGCAGCCCGGCTCTGAAAAACCGTCAACTGCTCAAACGGCCAGGGCTCGGCCGCAATCTGCCACGCGGGATGAGTGGCGATGACCTGGGTGGCCTCCTTGAAGTAAGGCTCGTAGTCGGTGCGAAAGTGCAGCCGCGCGCCCTGCCCCGCCCTGACGGCCACGGCGGACAGAAAATCCGCCTGAAGGATGCGGTTTTTGTGATGACGCCGCTTGGGCCAGGGATCGGGAAACAGGATATAAACAGAGGAGAAGGTCACTCCCGCCGGGAGCGCCCGGAGAAAGTTGTTCGCCTCGGCGTGGATGAAGTGAAGCTTGGTTAACTTGGCCCGGTTGCGCTTGCGGATGCCACGCTCGATCCGGTCCCGGGTGATATCCACCCCGACGCAGATCCGGTCCGGATGAGCCGCAGCGTAGGCAGTGAGAAAATGGCCGTGACCACTCCCCACCTCCCAGACGATGACGGACTTGGCCGGGATGAGTGAAGCGAGTTCTTCGCGTAAATCATTATGCCGCTGATCTATACGGGCCAAATGCTCGGCGGTGCGGGTTGGGTTCTCCATGGCGGCGATAAGAATGCTCAGGAAGCTTCAGGTCCCCTGCCCGCTCCCGCGCCGATCAGGACCATCAAAATGCTGATATCGGCCGGATTTACCCCGCTGATGCGGCTGGCCTGGCCGAGAGTCATAGGCCTGAATTCAGCGAGTTTCAGCGCGCTCTCGCGGCGAAGTCCGCGAACGGCGGGGTAATCGAAGTCGGCTGGGATACGGATCTTTTCGATCTGGGAGAGCTTTTCCACCTGGCGTTGCTCCCGGGCTAGGTAGCCTTGATAACTTACCCGGTAAACGACCTCGTCGCGCACGGGCGCTGACTCCCTAGCCAGCTCCTCCGGCAATAAGGCCCCTACCCGATCACGCCGGATCGCGTCAGCCCACGTGCCTCCCGTGCTGCGGGTTTTCTCGAGATAATCCACCCAGTGCGTCACTTTGGCCTGCTTGGCCACGATGTTCTTTATTCTATTATCAGATAACAGATTATAAGCTTTTGCGTGATCCAAAAACCGAAATTCCGCGCTCCCGTGATTGAATAAGAGCCGATATTCCGCCCGACTGGTAAACATGCGATAAGGCTCTGTGGTGCCCTTGGTTACGAGATCGTCAATCAGCACGCCAATATAACCCTCGTTGCGCTGGATCAGCATCGGCGCGGTTGCTCGCACCTTATTCACAGCGTTTACTCCGGCGACTAATCCTTGGACGGCAGCTTCTTCATAACCTGAGGTACCATTGATTTGGCCGGCAAAAAAGAGATTCTCCACTTTCTTAGACTCAAGCGAGGGAAAGAGTTGCGTAGGATGAGCGAAGTCATACTCGACCGCGTAGGCTGGCCGAAGCAGTTGCGCGTTCTCCAAGCCCGGGATGCTATGAACCAGATCGAGCTGGACGTCAAAAGGCAGACTTGTTGACAGACCGTTGACGTAGTACTCGTTCGTTGACCTCCCCTCCGGCTCGAGAAATAACAGGTGCCGGGGCTTGTCGGCGAAGCGAACAAACTTGTCTTCGATGCTCGGACAATACCGCGGCCCTACCCCCACGATCTCCCCACTGTACATGGCGGACTTGTGGAGATTGGCCCGGACGATCTCCGCGGTCCGGGCCGTCGTGTGGGTCATCCAACAGGAAACTTGCTCAGATCCAGGGGCCCACCCGATGCGGCGTTCCCCGGATTGTTCCACATGGAACATCTCCTCCGCTCCCCGGGTGTCATGGAACGCGAACAGCGTCGGGATCGCATCGCCCTTCTGTTCCTCCATCTTGCTGAAATCGATGCTGCGGCCCAACAATCTTGGCGGCGTGCCCGTTTTGAGGCGCTCCAGCTGGATTCCCGCTTCGGTCAGGCTGCCGGACAGACTCTTGGCGCTGAAATCACCCAAACGGCCGCCTTCGTTCTTGTTTTGGCCGATATGCATGAGACCGCGCAAAAACGTCCCGGTGGTCACGATTACGGTCTGGCCGAGAAAATCGATGTCCAGGTTGGTCTGGCAGCCGACGACTTTACCGGCCTTGAATAACAAGCCCGTGACCGTGGCCTGGAAGATCTGCAGGTTTGGTTGCAGCTCAAGCGTGTGCTTGAGCCGGAACTGGTAGGCTTTCTTGTCGCACTGCGCGCGCGGCGCTTGGACGGCCGGTCCCTTGGATTCGTTGAGTAGCCGAAACTGGATTCCCGTGACGTCCGTGTTGATCGCCATTTCGCCGCCCAGCGCATCGAGTTCACGGACCATCTGGCCCTTGGCCTGGCCGCCGATGGCCGGGTTGCAGCTCATCTGGGCAATGGTATCAATATTGCCGGAAAGGAGCAGGGTAGAGGCGCCCATCCGTGATGCCGCCAAGGCCGCCTCGACGCCCGCATGTCCGGCGCCGCAAACGATCACATCGAACGGTATCTTATTGTATATCATCACTCAACGTAACAATGAGTTGCAGGGTAGTGAGCGCTTGCCGGATTCGCAAGCGCCCTATTTCCCGATGCAGAATGTGGCAAAGAGTTGATCGAGCATCCGCTCGTTATCTACCTTGCCGACGATATCACCGTAGGCCGCCAATGTTCCACGTAGATCACTGGCCAGCAGCTCGACCGGTCCGCTAGCCGATAGGTTAGCCAAGGCGGCTTGGAGGCTGATTTTGGCCCGGGTGAGGGCGTCAGCGTGGCGGGCGTTGATCGCAATAACATCTTCCTGGCCGGTGGGCTGGAAGGCGTCCGCCATCCGGGTAATCTCCGTGACTAAGGAATCAATTCCAGCTCCCGTGACGGCGGAAACATTGACCGTCTTAAAATTGGAATATGCTTTGATATCAAACGCTTGAGCCTTCAATAAATCGGTTTTATTCAGAGCAACGAGCGTCCGATTTGGGGTAAGAATTTTTGCAAGACATTCGGGTAGAGTGGGTAGGGAGGTAGTCGTGTCGAGAACCAGCAGGATTATATCCGCCTCAGCGGCTCGCTCGAGGGATTTTTCCATGCCTAGCTTCTCAATCACCCCAGGAGTGGGGTTGAGACCCGCAGTATCAATGAGCCGCAGGCAGTGAGGTCCGACGATGATTCGCTCCTCGATAAAATCCCGCGTGGTACCCGGCTCGGCGCTCACAATCGCGCGTTCGTGGCCCACCAGTCGGTTCAGCAAGCTACTCTTGCCGGCATTGGGGGCGCCGAGAATCACGGTTTTGATGCCGTCGCGGAGCAATTCCCCGTAATGGCTCGTCGCGAGCAGCCGGTCCGTCTCGGTGGCGAGTGATTCAAGGGTGCGCCGGACGATGGCCCGGTCTTCTTTCGGCAGATCCTCGTCGGGAAAATCAATATACGCCTCGATCCGCGCCAAGGCGCCGAGCAGGCGCTCCGTCAAATCGTTCAACCGCCGGCCAAGCCCGCCGCGCAATTGCTGGTTCGCCGCCGCCAGGGCGCGTTCGCTGCGGGCGTGGATCAGGTCCATCACCGCCTCGGCCTGGCTCAGATCCATGCGGCCGTTCAGAAAGGCGCGCTGCGTGAACTCACCCGCCCCGGCGGGACGCGCACCGCGCGCGAAGAGATCCTCGAGGATCGTCTGCGCGATGAAGGGGTTGCCGTGACACGAAAGCTCGAGCGAATCCTCGCCGGTAAACGAATTTCCCGCCGCAAAAAAGGTGGCCACCACGTCATCCACCAACCGGCCGTCTTTCGCCCGGTAGTCACCATGGAGCGCGTGGCGGGGCGGGGGTAGGGTGCCGAAAATCTCCTGCGCCATCCCGGCCGTATCCGGACCGCTGACACGCACGAGCGCGAGCGCGGACGTGCCCGCGGGCGTGGCGAGCGCGGCAATCGTGTCGGAGGAACGCGGCATGCCGTGACGCAACGCGCCCCGTCCGCCCACGCCAAGACAAAATCCGGTGCCGGGCGGGGTGCCGCGGTTCCGCTACCAACCGCGCCGCATCCGCAACGGCCTCAGCGCGCGCCGACGCTGATCGGCGCGACGCGGGTGCCGTCGGCAACCTTGTCGCCGGGGTAAAGCACGACGGTATCGCCTTCGGCCAGGCCGGCCAGGATTTCCGTTTCTCGGCCGTTGCTGTGGCCGACCGACACGGTGCGCAGTTGGGCGCGCCGGCCGTCGAGCACGAAGGTCTGCCAGGCGCCGTCGCGCTGGAACAGCGCGCCCGCCGGGGCGCGCAACACACTGGAACTCTCCCAAGTCACCACGTGGGCCTCGACGCGGTAATTATCGCCGAGGGTGGGGCGTTTCGCGAGGGGATCGGTGAAATCCGCGACGACGTAAACGCGCTGTTCCTCGACGCCGAGCGCGGAAATTTTGGTGAAGGCCGACGGCTCGACCAGGCGCACGCGCGCGGCGAGCGGCTCCGGGCCGCCCCATTGCTCGAGCACGACTCGCGCACCGGGGCGGATGGCCACGCCGTCGCGCGAGAGCACCTCGATGCGCACTTCCAGGTCGGTGGGGTCGCCGACTTCCATCAGCGGAAAACCGCCCGGCACCACGCGCGAGCTCTCCTGCAGCACGCGTAGGATGCGTCCGTCTACCGGGGAGGTGATGACGAGCGGATCGGCGCTGCCGCCGGGTTGTTCGCGGGAAAGCAGGGCGCGCGCCTGTTCCAGTTCGAACTCCGCCACCTTCAAGCCGAACTCCGCGGCGCGCTCCTCCTGCACGGCGGTGGTGGCGCGCATTTGCGCGGTATCGAATTCCTGGGCGGACAGGACCTTTTGGGCGAAGAGCTGTTTCAGCCGGTCAAAATCCGCCGCGTACATTTTTGCCGCGGCGCCGGCGCGTTCGCGCTGGGCGAGGGCGGCCTCGCGGCTGGCCTCGGCGGCGCGCACGCGGGCCGCGGCCTGGGCCTGGCTGCGGGCGTCGAGAAAATCGGCACCGCTCGTTTCCAGGGTGGCCAGCACGGTCTGGCCGGCGACGACCGACGCGCCGGCTTTCCAGTCAATCCGGCGCAGCTGGCCCGCGACGGGCGCGGAGACCGCATAGCGATTCTTCACGCGCGTCATGCCCTCCTCATCCACTGTTACCACCAGCGCGCCGCGCGTGACGCGGCCGGTCTCGACCGGCACGGCGCGCGGCCAGAGGCCGATGACGATGAGCGCCACCAGCAGGGCCAGGCCGGCCCAGGGCAGGAAGCGGCGCCAGGAGCGGGTGCCGGGCTGGTTCGGGGCGGAGGGAGAGGAGGCGGCGGTCATGGAAAAGGTTTAGTCGAGGGCCTTGAGGGCGCTCACGAGATCGATCGCCGCGAGCTTGCGCGCGGCGAACAGGGCCGACAATGCCGAAGCAATCGCGACGACGGAAACCGCGAACGCGTAGTTGGCCGCCGTGAGCACGAGCGGCAGCCGTACAGTCTCGGTGTTGAGCGTGCGGATGATGCCCGATGCGAAGAACGAGCCGAGCACCAGCCCGAGCGGCAGGGCCAGCAGCGTGAGCAGCACGAGTTCGCCCACGAGCACGGCGCCCACTTCGCCGCGGCTGAACCCGAGCACGCGCAGCGTGGCGAGCTCGCGCGACCGCTCGGACAGCGAGATGCGCGCGCTGTTGTAGATGATGCCGAAGGCGACGACAGTGGCGAAGAACATGTAGATTTTCTGCAGTAGTGAGACGCTGGCGGCGGTCGTCTGCCGGAAACCCTCGCGGACGGAGTTCTTGATCATGCAGCCCGCGAGGCGCGGCGTGTTCTTCACCGCGGCCAGGAATTCCGGCCACGACCCGGCGGCCACGGTGAGATGCGCGCCGTTGATGCGGTCGCCCTCGAGAAGCAGGCGGTTGAGCGCCGGCAATTCCATGTACGCGGCGATGCCGGTGAAATCCTCCGCCAGCCCAGCCACCGGCACCCGGAGTTCGCGTTCCTCGCCCTCGAGGACCTTGGCCACGACCTCGTCGCCGGGCCGCACCTGCAGCACGGTGGCGAGCTTGGCGGAAATAATGATGCCGCGGGGCGGAAGGGTGAGCTGGCGCGGATGCGCATCAATCACGCGGCTCAGGGTGCCGCGCGCCGGCAGGCCCTGCAGCAGCAGCCGGCGTGTGACCGGGCCGGCGCGCAGTTCGACGGGCACATAGCGAAACGGCTCAGCGAGGATCACACCCGGCAGGTGGCCGAAATCCGCCAAGCCGCGGGTGGGGCCGGGCTCGACCAGGGTGAGGGTGACGGTCTGCCGCTGCACGACGTCCCACTGGAAATCGATGATGTACGCGACGCCGTCGCGAAACGAACTGGGCACGACAAGGATGGAGGTGGCGAGCGCCAGGGCGAGGCACGTGAGGGCGCTGCGGATGGGCCGGCGCTCGATATTGCGCAGCGACATCCGGAACGACGCGCTGAACCAGCGGGCCGCGCCGAGCCGCTCGAGCAGGGCGGGCCGGTAGCGCGCGGGCGCCTCGGGCCGCATCGCCTCGGCGGGGGGCAGCCGCACGGCACGGCGCACGGCCCCGGCCACGCCCGCAAACGCGGCGAGCGAGCTCACCACGCTGGCGGCGACGAGCACCCGGGAATCGAGTAGGAAATCCAGCTGCGGAAAACGGAAGAAAATGTGGTACAGCCCCACCAGCTGGTGGCCGAGGAAGATGCCGCCGATGGCGCCGAAACCGACCCCCACGAGCACGATGGCGAACGAGAACTTGAAATAATGCAGCCCGACCTGCGCGTTGCTGAAGCCGCAGGCCTTGAGCATCGCGATCTGCTCGCGCTGCAGGGCGACCTGCCGGCTCATCACGGAATTCGTCATGAACGCCGCCACGCTCAGAAACACGAGGGGGAAGGCGATGGAGAGTCCCGTCAGCACGCGGATCTCATCATCGAGCCGCCGGTGCGAGGGATGATTGGCGCGGCCGTATGCGCCGCGTCCGCCGTAGGGCGCGAGCAGGCGGTCCGCGTCCGCGATGACGTCGCCCTCCGAGGCGCCGGGCGCGAGGGTGAGGGCCACGTTGTTGAACGCGCCGTAGAGCTGGAACGCGGTGGCGAGCTCCTTGTAGGGCATCCAGAAGACGCCGTAGGTCTTGTTGTCGGGCAGGGCGGAATTGGGCGGCGCCTCGAAGACAAACTCGGGGGACAGCACGATGCCGGAGAGGCGGAAGGTCTGCTTCGTGCCGTTGAGCACGGCGGAAATCGTGTCGCCGGGTTTGAGGCCGTGCGCCTCGGCGAACGCCTCGCCGGCGGCGAGTTCATATTGCGCGCTGGGACTGAGCGGGAGCCGGCCGGAGCGGAGATAAACCCGGTTCAGGACGGCCTCGCCGCGCTCGGGCAGCGAGTTGAGCAGGCCGACGGCGGGCAGATCGAGGCCGGGCAGGTCGAGGGTGACCTGCATGGCGATGCCGGTCTCCACCGTGGCGACGCCGGGAATCGCGGCGAGCTGGTCGCGGACGGCGTTGGGCGCGCGTTTCAGCCGCGCGAAGACCTGCGCAAACCGGTGGTGCTCGTAATAGGTGTCACGGGTCGTCTCGAGCGACAGGATCAGCGACCGCGTCATGATCATCATCGCCAGCCCGCACGCCATCACGAGCGCGACCGCGAGCGCCTGCGACTTGAGCGCGGCGAGGTCGCGGAGGAGTTTGCGGTCGAGGAGGGACATCTGGGGAGGGCGGACTTATGATTTAGGATTTATGAAGGCGGAATTGAGCGGGGTGGCAGAGTCCCGGAGGAAGTACTTCCTAAATCCTAAGTCCTAATTCCGCCTTTCTTTCCTCACCACGCCAGGTCGCGGACGGAGCCGCGGCGGGCGTTGGTGCGCTCGTTTACGATCCGGCCGTCCGAGAGCGTGAAAACGCGGTCGGCCATGTCGGCGAGGATGGCGTTGTGGGTGATGATGACGGCGAGCGTGCCGAGCTCGCGGTTGATGCGCTCGATGGCCTCGAGGACGGTGATGCCGGTGCGCACGTCGAGGGCGCCGGTCGGCTCGTCGCAGAGCAGCACCTCGGGACGCTTGGCGATGGCGCGGGCGATGGCCACGCGCTGCTGCTCGCCGCCGGAGAGCTGGGCGGGAAAATGATCCATGCGGTCGCCGAGGCCGACGAGCTTCAGCGCCTCATCGGGGGCCATCGGTGCGCGGCAGATTTCCGTGATCAGGGCGACGTTTTCGCGGGCCGTGAGGCTGGGGATGAGGTTGTAGGCTTGGAACACGAAGCCGACGGCATCGCGCCGGAAGCGGGTGAGCGAGGGCTCGTCGAACCGCGCCAGGTCGGCGCCGCGGTAGAGCAGGGTGCCGTGGGTCGGCGAGTCGAGTCCGCCGAGCTGGTTGAGCAGCGTGGATTTGCCGCTGCCGGACGCCCCGAGCAGCACGACGAGCTCGCTGCGGAAGAGGTCGAAGTCCACGCCGGCGAGCGCGGTGACCGCCGCGGTGCCCTCGCCGTAGATGCGCGCCAGCCCGCGCACGTGAAACACCGGCTCGCGCGGGGCAGCCGGGAGGGAACGCTCAGTGGGTGTAGGACCGGAGGGCATGAACAGCCATCAACCTGCCTCACCAAGCCAGCCGTCGCAACGCGCAAAAACCCGGCTGTCAGGAGGCCGGCAATGGCGTGCGCTCGGGGGTGCCGATGAATCGCACGCGCTGGACCCGCCAGCCATCCGGCGTCCGCACCCAATGGTGATGCTCGCGATAACGGATCAGGAATCGCGCCACCCCGCCGGTGCCTGCGGCGCGTTCCGCGCGCACCATGGTCTGGGTGATCTCGACCTCGGCCACGTCGGCGCCGGCCGGCACAATGCTGTCCACGTGGGTCTCCAGCGACTCGATCGCCACGACCCGCGCAAAGAGGGCCTCCGTGCGCACAATGAAGCCGGCGCGGTCAAAGCTGACCCCGTCGGGACCTGTGAATTGCCAGTCCGGGGTGCCGGACTGCACGATGCCGGCAGCCGACTTGGCTAGGATCGCCTCGCGGATTCCGGCGATTTTGGCGGCGATCTCCTGCTGGTCGGCCTCCGGCGAAGGCAATCCGCGCTGGGAAGTCGAGCAGCCGCCAAGGCAGAGAACGGCCAGCAGGGTCACAAGACTTGCTCGTTGCAGCCACCTCGGCGCCGGCTTGTTTTTCATGATCAAAGGGTGGGGTGGGTCGGATGATCGGGCCGGGAAAATGATCCAGCGGTCACGAGGGTTTTAATATGGGCCGCCCGAGATTGAAGGCAAAGAAACAAGGATGCTCCGGTGGCGGGTCGTTGGGCTGATGTAACGTGAGGTAAATCTGGCCGTCGAACCCGGCGAAGATCATCGCGTGACCGCCGTTGTCCGGGAAGAACGCCGTGGGGTCGCAGGTCCACGGCCCGGCGAGATCGCCCGAGGCGGAGCGGGCGAGACCGGTGGCGTAATTGGTTTCATTCCAACTTGAGAACAGCAGGCCGAGCCCGCCGTTCGGCAGGCGGAAGGGCCACGCCCCGTCGGCGACATAGCAGGGTGGCTGGCCTTTTTCATCCCGTTCCTTCTGCCACGGCGGCGGGCGCACCCACGCGGCGGCGTTGACGGAAAAAAGCTCGATGGCCGGGCCCGCGGCCGCGCTCAAATCCTCGCGCAAGGGCAGGGCGGAGTAGCGGCCGACGGCGATTTGCGGCCAGTCGCGGCTGAAAATCATCCACGGCGTCCCATCACGCGCCACCCACAGCGTGCCATCGAGGCAGGCGTCACCGGCGGGCGTGACCGGGCCGGCACTGTGCGGCAGGAATGGTCCCAGCGGGTGGTCGGCGACGAGAACCTGGGTGCCGAGGGGCGCTTTGTCCGACGCAAACGTCGCGAACATATAATAGCGTCCGCGCCACGCGTGCACTTCCGGCGCCCAGAAGCAGGTGGTGCCCCAGAAACCGGCCGGCGGCCGAAATGCCGGGAACGGTCCTTCCCAGTGGACCAGGTCGCGGCTGCGATACGTGTCGAATCCCCCGCCCGGGTGGCCGCCCCACGGGTTTTTATCCGTGGTGCCGTAGAGATAATAGGTTTGTTCGGCCGCGATCGGGAGCACGAACGGGTCGCGAATCTTGATCTCGTGGGCGCGGAGCAAGGCCATGGGTGGCCTCACGCAAGCGGCGGGGGCCGAGGTGACAAAACAAAAACGGGCCCAACCATGCAGGAGCGGATCGTTGACTCCGCCTATTCTTTGCCAACCGGTCCGCGGATAACACGGATTTACGCGGATAACTTGAGGTAATCCGCACTCATCCGCGTACCCCGCGGGAAGGTATTCCCTTCATGCAGGTAGATGGATTCGGAACGCGGCCAGGGGGCCTCGGCTCCATTAATCCCTGCCTGCAGACACAAAAAAGGCGGGGTCAGCGACCCCGCCTTTCAAGAAAACACAATACGCCTTATTCCGCTGCGCCGGTGATGACGGCGCCGCCGACCACGTTGACCTTGTCCTGCACGGCCTTGGCGATCTTCTCGGCGAGCTCGGGCTTTTCCTTGAGCGCGGCCTTGGCGGCGTCGCGGCCCTGGCCGACGAGCGCGCCCTCGTAGGCGATCCACGCGCCCTTCTTCTCGAGCACCTTGTGCTCGAGGCCGAGGTCGAGGAGCGAGCCGAGCTTGGAAATACCCTCGTCGTACATGATATCGAACTCCACCTCGGTGAACGGCGGGGCGACCTTGTTCTTCACGACTTTGATCTTCGTGCGATTGCCGATGACCTTGCCCTCGGGCGTCTTGATCTGGTCCTTGCGGCGGATGTCGATGCGGATGGACGAGAAGAACTTCAGCGCGCGGCCGCCGGAGGTCGTCTCGGGGCTGCCGAACATCACGCCGATCTTTTCGCGGATCTGGTTGGTGAAAATGCACACGCAGTTCGTCTTGCTGACGACGGCGGTGAGGCGGCGCATGGCCTGCGACATCAGGCGGGCCTGGCTGCCCATGGTCATGTCGCCCATCTGGCCGTCGAGCTCGGCCTTCGTGATGAGGGCGGCGACGGAGTCGAGGACGATGACGTCGATGCTGTTGGAGCGGATGAGCGTCTCCATGATGTTGAGCGCGTCCTCGCCGGAGTCGGGCTGGGAAACGAGCAGGTCATCGAGGTTCACGCCGACGACGCGGGCGTATTTCGGGTCGAGGGCGTGCTCGACGTCGATGAAGGCGGCGAGGCCGCCCTTTTTCTGCGCCTCGGCGATGACACTGAGACAGAAGGTGGTTTTGCCGGAGGATTCCGGGCCATAGATCTCCACAATGCGGCCCTTGGGCAGGCCGCCGACGCCGAGGGCGAGGTCGATCGCGAGGGAACCAGTCGAGAGCACCTCGACCTTCATCTTGGTGTTGCTGCCCAGCCGCATGATGGAGCCGTCGCCGAACTGCTTGGTGATGGAGGAGAGGGCGAGCTCGATGTTCTTTTCGCGGACATGCGAGACGGCGGGGGCGGGGGCGGCGGTTTTGGCGGGGGCGGCTTTGGACATGGCTGAGGGGGGAGTTGAGGTTGCGATTAAAAGAGAAAACCAAGTTGGGCCGCAGGCAGGGCGAGGCAAGCGCGGAGCGGCGATTCGCCGTATGTTTTCCGAAAACTCCCCGCCGCCGCACGCCGCCGCGCCAGGAGGCCGTTCAGGGGCCGCTGGACGGGGTGCTGCCGGGCTTGAAGGCGGTGGCGAACCACAGGGCGAGCAGGATCAGGAGGAAGCTCACGGCGTAGTTCCAGGTGAGCCGTTCCTTCAGCACGAGCCAGGCGAAGACCACGAAGACGGCCAGGGTGATGCATTCCTGGATGATCTTGAGCTGGTAGCCGCTGAAGCCGCCGCCGAAATAGCCCGAGCGGTTGGCCGGCACCATCAGGCAGTACTCGAAGAAGGCGATGCCCCAGGAGACGAGGATGACAAAGAGCAGCGACCGGCCCTCGAGCCACTTGAACTTCAGCTGCCCGTACCAGGCAAGGGTCATGAAGATGTTGGAGCCGACGAGCAGGAGGATGGTTTTCATGCGGGCCGGTAATACGTTTTGAACCAGTCCGTGAAATGGCGCAGCCCGACCTCGAGGGAGATTTTCGGCGTGAAGCCGACGGCGGCCGACAGGCGCTCGATGCTGGCGCAGGTTTCAATCATGTCGCCCGGCTGTGGGGGGAGCAGCTCGACCTGGGCGGTGCGGCCGAGGAGCTGCTCGAGCATGCGCACAAAGAGCAGGACCTCCACGGGGCGGTTGTGGCCGATGTTGAAGATCCGGAACGGCGGGACGGGCGGGGTGGCGGGCGGGTAGAGCAGGACTTTCACGACACCGTCCACGATGTCGTCCACGTAGGTGAAATCGCGCCGGCACTTGCCGTGGTTGAAGAGCTTGATCGGCTTGCCGTCGCAGATGGCCTGGGAAAAGATCGTCGGCGCCATGTCGGGCCGGCTCCACGGGCCGTACACGGTGAAGAACCGCAGGCCGGTGATCATCAGGCCGTGCAGGTGCGCGTAGCTGTGCGCCATCAGCTCGTTGCTTTTCTTCGTCGCGCCGTAGAACGAGATCGGGTGGTCGGTGCTGGCGTCCTCGTGGAACGGCACGGTCGCCCCGGCGCCGTAGACGCTGCTGGACGAGGCGAACACGAGGTGTTTCGGCGGCAGCTGGCGGCAGGCCTCGAGGACATTGAGGAAGCCCGCGAGGTTGCTGTGCACGTAGGCCGCAGGGTTTTCCATGCTGTACCGCACGCCGGCTTGGGCGCCGAGGTGGATCACGTAGTCCGGCTTGAAATGGCGGTAGATCCCCTGGAACGCGGTCGCGTCGGCGAAATCGGCCTGCACGAAGCGGAAATTATCCAGCGCGGCGAGCTCGGCCAGGCGCGCGCGCTTGAGGTCGACGGAGTAGTAGTCGTTGAGGTTGTCCACCCCCAGCACCTCGCAGCGGTTGGTGCCCGCCAGCCGGCGGGCGACGTGGTAACCGATGAAGCCGGCGGCGCCGGTCACGAGGACTTTCATCCTGTGCGTGATAGGCGAGCGGGCGCGGCGCGGCTAGGAAATTGTAGGGCCGAGTGCAGGGCGGAGTCTCCTGGCCTCGCCATGGCCCGGGAATATCTTCCCGCGGATTTCACGGATTGACGCGGATGACCGGAATTTATCCGCGCTCATCCGTGTTATCCGCGGAAAATTTGCGGAGGTTCGGCGGGGTTTGGCGATTCCGCCCGGCATCCCTCAGCACGTCACGTTCTTCCCCTCGCCGCCGAAAGCCTTGAGGCGTTCCTCGGGCGTGCACTTCTTGGTGCCGGCGGGGAGATAGTGGAACTGCAGCGCGCGGCGGCGCTTGGGCGAGGAGTTGTGCGGCGTGCCATGCGGCAGCATGCCGTCGAAGAACAGCATCCCGCCCGGCTGCAGCGGCACGGCGACGGACTTGGTGCCAAGGATGACGTTGTCGCAGATCTGCCAGTCGCGGCGCTGGAAATGCGGGATCGGGCCCTCCCGGTGCCGGCCGGGCAGGAGCTGCATGCAGCCGTTGGCGACCGTGGCCTCGTCGAGCGCGATCCAGGTGCCGACGACGGGGGTGCCGAGCGGGTATTCGAAATAGGCCTTGTCCTGGTGCCACGGTTTTTCGCGGCCGAGCCGGGGCGGCTTGATCAGCGCCATGTCCTGGAACATCTCCGCCTTCGCGCCGCCGAGGAACTGCTCCAGGGCGCGCAGCAGCGCGGGATGGTGCGAGATGGCCTTCAGGCGCGCGTCAAATTCGATGAACACCCCGAGCTTGCGCACGGCGTCCTGCCGTTGGTCCGGCCCGAGGGTGGAGAGGATTTCCTTCGCCTTGCCCTCGAAGTACACGTGCTTGAAGTCGGGGCGCTTGCCCATGATGAGATCGACGAGCCCGTCAATGGCGCCCGACACCTCGGCGGGCGTGAACGCCTGGCGCACCACGAGGTAGCCGTGCTGCTGGTAAAATGCGATCTGCGCGGGCCCGATGTCCTCAAAGTGCTCGACGCCCTCCGCGACCGCCTGCGGCTGGTACAGCTCCGGAGCGTGCATGTCGGCGACGACATCAAACAAAACCTCGGGGGTGGGGGAAGTGCTCATGGGGCGGCCAGGGTGGGCAAAAATCCCGGTGAGCGCAAACGAGATTGGATTCCGGCGGAATTTTTTCCCGCCGCGCGCCGCACGGTGCGCCGGCCGCGGCCATATGCCAAAGATTTCCTAAAGTTCCGCTTGCGGGGAAAAAACCACGCCCTATAGCTTGCGACACTTTTGGTCCCGCGTACCCTGTCGCATGAACATCAAAGCCTATCTTAAGCCCCAATGCGGTTGGTCCAATGGCGTGCGCACCGTGCTGCGCAAGCATGGGCTCGCCTTTGAGGACATCGACATCATCAACAACCGCGCGAACTACGCCGAGATGGTGCAGAAGTCCGGCCAGCCGCTCTCGCCGTGCGTCGAGATCGACGGCGTCATGCTCGCCGACATTTCCGGCGAGGAGGTCGAGAATTACCTGCTCAGCAACGACCTCGTGAAGCCCAGCGATGCCGCGGTGGACGCGCCCATCAACGCGGGTTGCTCGGACGCGGAACACGCCAAAATGGCCACTAAAACGATTCGCTTCTTCTGACGCGAAAGCCGCATCGACGAACTAACCTTCCCGGGCCGGCTCTCGCAAAAATGCGACCGGCCCTTTTTTTGCCCCCACACCAACCCTCACCGCCTGATCCGGCACACTTCCCGCTCCCGTTTACCCCACTCTGATGTCGAACGTTTCGCGGCCCAATCCTCCTGCCCTGCCCACCGAGTTCTCCACCGCCGGCCGACCCGGCAAACAGGGGCTCTACGATCCTTCGTTTGAACACGATGCGTGCGGCGTCGGCTTTGTGGCCGATCTCCAGGGCCGCAAGTCGCACGCGATCCTGCAGCAGGCGCTGCAGGTCCTGACCAATCTCGACCACCGCGGCGCCGCCGGCAGCGAGCCCAACACCGGCGACGGCGCCGGCGTGCTGCTGCAGATCCCGCACAAGTTCTTCGCCGAGGTCGGCAAGAAGGCGCGCATCACGCTGCCCGCCGCCGGCCAGTATGGCGCCGGCATCATTTTCCTCCCGCGCAACCCGACCATCCGCCGCAAGATTGAGCAGACCTTCGAGCGCATCGTGCAGGCGGAGGGGCAGACCTTCCTCGGCTGGCGCACGGTGCCGACGGACAACTCCTCGCTCGGCGAGACCGCCAAGTCCTGCGAGCCGTTCATGCGCCAGGTGTTCATCGGCCGCAACCCGGCGCTGGCCGACGACATGGCCTTCGAGCGCGCCCTCTATATCATCCGCAAGCGCGCCTACAGCGACATCCGGACGTCCACGATGGGCGGCGCGGAGTCGTGGTATGTCGCCAGCCTTTCCTGCAAGACAATCGTCTACAAGGGCATGCTGCTGACCGACCAGCTCGGGAAGTATTTCCCGGACCTGCAGAATCCCGCGATGGAGACGGCGATCGGCCTCGTCCACTCGCGCTTCTCGACCAACACCTTCCCCAGCTGGGACCGTGCGCACCCGTACCGCTACGTCGCGCACAACGGCGAGATCAACACGCTCCGCGGCAACATCAACTGGATGCACGCCCGTGAGGCGCTGTTTGAGTCGGAGCTCTTCGGCGACGATATCAAGAAGCTGCTCCCGATCGTGAACCCGAACGGCAGCGACTCGGCGATGTTCGACAACACGCTCGAGCTGCTCGTCCTCGCCGGCCGCCCGCTCGCGCACGCGATCATGATGATGATCCCCGAGCCGTGGTCGGGCGACCAGCACATGGACGACGCCCGCCGCGCGTTCTACCAGTATCACGCCTGCCTGATGGAGCCGTGGGACGGCCCCGCCGCGATCTGTTTCACCGATGGCAAGCAGATCGGCGCCATTCTCGACCGCAACGGCCTGCGCCCCTCGCGCTACTGCCTGACCAAGGACGGCCTCGTCATCATGGCCTCCGAAACCGGCGTGCTCGACATCCCGCCGGAGAACGTCCTCCGCAAGGGCCGCCTGCAGCCCGGCCGCGTGTTCCTCGTGGATACCGAGCAGGGCCGCATCATCGAGGACGAGGAGATCAAGCAGCAGTTTGCCAGCGAGCGCCCGTACCGCCAGTGGCTCAACGAGCACCTCGTCCACCTCGAGGATCTGCCCGCCGCGCCCTCCGTGCCGGTGCCGGATCATGAGACCCTGCTCCAGCGCCAGATCGCGTTTGGCTACACTTACGAGGACGAGCGCATCATCCTGACCCCGATGGCCCGCGACGGCGTCGAGGCCCTCGGCTCGATGGGCAACGACGGCGCGCTGGCCGTGCTCTCGAACAAGCCCCGCCTGCTCTACGATTATTTCAAGCAGCTCTTCGCCCAGGTCACGAACCCGCCGATCGACTCGATCCGCGAGGAAATCGTCATCTCCGCGGAGACGCGCCTCGGCTCCGAGGGCAACCTGCTCAACCCGCAGCCCACCGCCTGCCGCCGCGTGGAGTTGAAGTGGCCCGTCCTCACCAACGAGGAATTCGCCAAGATCCGCCGCACCGACCTCCCGGGCCTCAAGATGGGCGTGCTACCCTCGCTCTTCCGCGTCGCCCGCGGGGAGAAGGGCCTCGCGAAGTCCCTCGAGGAAATCTGCATGATGGCGCGCCGCATGATCGAGGAGGAGGAGATCAACGTCCTCATCCTCAGCGACCGCGGCGTCAGCAAGGAGTTCGCCCCCATCCCCGCGCTGCTCGCGGTGGCCGGCCTGCACCACTATCTCATCCGCGAGGGCCTGCGCACGCGCGCCAGCCTCATCATCGAGACCGGCGAGGCCCGCGAGGTGCACCATTTTGCGCTGCTCATCGGCTATGGCGTGAGCGCGATCAACCCGTACGTGGCGTTTGAGACGATCGACGACATGATCCGCGAGGGTTCGCTCACCGGCATCGACCACAAGACCGCGTGCAAGAACATGGTGAAGGCCGCCTCGAAGGGCGTGATCAAGGTCATGTCCAAGATGGGCATCTCCGCCATCCAGAGCTACCGTGGCGCGCAGGTGTTCGAGGCGCTCGGCCTGCGGCAGGATGTCATCGACCACTATTTCACCTGGACCGCCTCCCGCGTCGGCGGCATCGGCCTCGATGTCATCGCCCAGGAGGTCCTCGCGCGGCACCGCGCGGCGTATCCCGACCGCCCCGTCAACGACCACGTGCTGCCCGTCGGCGGCATCTACCAGTGGCGTGCGGAGGGCGAGGCCCACCTGTTCACGCCCGAGTCGATCCACCACCTCCAGCGCGCGACGCGCACCGGCAGCTACGCGGCCTTCAAGAATTTCTCCAAGCTGATCAACGAGCAGGGCAAGAACCTCTGCACGCTGCGCAGCCTGCTCGAGTTCAAGCCCTCCGCGGCGATCCCGATCGAGGAGGTCGAGCCGGTGGAAAAGATCATGCTCCGGTTCAAGACCGGCGCCATGTCCTACGGCTCCATCTCGAAGGAGGCGCACGAGACGCTCGCCATCGCGATGAACCGCATCGGCGGCAAGTCCAACACCGGCGAGGGCGGCGAGGATTCCGACCGCTTCACGCCGATGGCCAACGGCGACTCCAAGAACTCCGCGATCAAGCAGGTCGCGGCCGGCCGCTTCGGCGTGACGAGCGAGTACCTCGCCAGCGCGAAGGAGCTCCAGATCAAGATGGCCCAGGGCGCGAAGCCCGGCGAGGGCGGCCAGCTGCCCGGCACCAAGGTTTACCCGTGGATCGCCAAGACCCGTGGCACAACCCCGGGCGTCGGCCTCATCTCCCCGCCGCCGCACCACGACATCTACTCCATCGAGGACCTCGCGGAGCTGATCCACGACCTGAAGAACAGCAACCGCCACGCCCGCGTGAGCGTGAAGCTCGTGTCCGAGGTCGGCGTCGGCACCATCGCCGCCGGCGTCGCCAAGGCGCACGCCGATGTGGTGCTCATCTCCGGCTACGACGGCGGCACGGGCTCGTCGCCGCACACCTCGCTGCAGCACGCGGGCCTGCCGTGGGAACTCGGCCTCGCCGAGACGCACCAGACGCTAGTGCTCAACAATCTCCGCAGCCGCATCGCCGTCGAGACCGACGGCCAGCTCAAGACCGGCCGCGACGTCGTCATCGCCGCGCTGCTCGGCGCCGAGGAATTCGGCTTCGCCACCGCGCCGCTCGTCGCCACCGGCTGCATCATGATGCGCGTCTGTCATCTCAACACCTGCCCGGCCGGCGTCGCGACGCAGGACCCGAAGCTCCGCGCGAAGTTCGCCGGCAAGCCCGAACACGTCGTCAACTTCATGAAGTTCATCGCCGAGGAGGTGCGCGAGATCATGGCGCAGCTCGGCTTCCGCACGATCGAGGAGATGGTCGGCCAGGTCGGCTTCCTCGAGCCGCGGCAGGCGATCGACCACTGGAAGGCCAAGGGGCTCGATTTCTCCAACATCCTCTATTCGCCCGAAGTCGGCGACAACGTCGGCCGCTTCTGCTCCACGAAGCAGGACCACGGCCTCGACAAGTCGCTCGACCTCACGACGCTGCTCGGGATCTGCGAGCCGGCGATCGAGCGCGGCGAAAAGGTCGTTGCCGAGCTGCCGATCCGGAACGTCAACCGCGTCGTCGGCACGATCACCAGCCACGAGGTCACCAAGAAACACGGGGCGAAGGGCCTGCCCGACGACACCATCCGCCTCCGCTTCAAGGGCTCGGCCGGCCAGAGCTTCGGCGCGTTCATGACCCGGGGCATGACGTTCTCCATCGAGGGCGACGCCAACGACTACGTCGGCAAGGGCCTCTCGGGCGGCAAGATCATCATCTACCCGTCGAAACTCGCGACCTTCAGCGCCGCGGACAACATGATCATCGGCAACGTCGCGCTCTACGGCGCCACGGCGGGCGAGGTTTATTTCGCCGGCATGGCCGGTGAGCGCTTTGCCGTCCGCAACTCCGGCGTCAGCGCCGTGGTCGAGGGCATCGGTGACAACGGCTGCGAGTACATGACCGGCGGCCGCGTCGTCGTGCTCGGGGCCGCGGGCCGCAACTTCGGCGCCGGCATGTCCGGCGGCATCGGCTACGTGCTCGATGAAACCGGCGACTTCGCCGTCCGCGTGAACACCCAGATGGTCGGCATCGAAAAGCTCGAGGCCCCGGCGGAGGTCGCCGAGGTCCGCGCCATGATCGAGAAACACTACGAGTACACCAAGAGCGTCCGCGCGAAGCAGATCCTCGACGGCTGGAAGCAATACCTGCCGAAGTTCGTCAAGGTCCTGCCGAAGGACTTCAAGCGCATGCTCGCCTGCATTGACCGCGCCCAGGCGCAGGGCCTGACGGGCGACGAGGCCATCATGGCCGCCTTCGAGGAAAACGCCCGCGACCAGTCGCGCGTGGGCGGAAACTAAACCAAGTCAGAAGGAAGAAGTAAGAATGAAGAAACCAAGCCGCGATCCGCAGCCTGCCTCCATTCCGAAACCGACTTCTTAACTCTTCCCTCTTCCCTCCTACTTTTTTACCCCATGGGCAAACCCACCGGATTCATCGAATACCTGCGCGAACTCCCCATTGATCGCACGCCGATCGAGCGCGTGCGCGACTGGAAGGAGTTTCACCACCACATGGAGGAGAATAAGCTCCGCCACCAGGGGGCGCGCTGCATGGATTGCGGCGTGCCGTTCTGCCACACGGGCAAGCTCATCAGCGGCATGGCCTCGGGTTGCCCGATCAACAACCTGATCCCGGAGTGGAACGACCTCGTCTACCGCGGGCTCTGGCAGGAGGCGCTGCTGCGCCTGCACAAGACGAACAACTTTCCCGAGTTCACCGGCCGCGTCTGCCCCGCCCCGTGCGAGGGCTCGTGCGTGCTCGGCATCAACAACCCGCCTGTCACGATCAAGAACATCGAGGCCGCGATCACGGACCGCGGCTGGGATGAGGGCTGGGTCATTCCCGCGGCGCCCAAGGTGCGCACGGGCAAGAAGGTGGCCATCATCGGCTCCGGTCCGTCCGGCCTCGCCGCCGCCGCGCAGCTCAACCTCGCCGGCCACAGCGTCACCGTCTTCGAGCGCGCCGACCGCCCGGGCGGCCTGCTGATGTACGGCATTCCCAACATGAAGTTGGACAAGCAGGAGATCGTCCTCCGCCGCATCAAGCTGATGGAGCAGGAGGGCATCAAATTCATCTGCAACGCGAACGTCGGCGACAACGTCGAGCCGCAGATCTTCCTCAAGGAATACGACGCCACCGTCATCTGCACCGGCGCCACCCAGCCGCGCGACCTCCCGATCGAGGGGCGCAACCTGAAGGGCGTGCACTTCGCGATGGAGTTTCTCAAGGCCAACACGCAGGCCGTCCTGGCGAAGGGCGAGACCCCGATCCACGGCGGCGGCAAGGACGTCGTCGTCATCGGCGGCGGCGATACCGGCACGGATTGCGTCGGCACGTCGATGCGCCACGGCTGCAAGAGCCTGCTGCAGATCGAAATTCTCCCCAAGCCGCCGCTGGAGCGCACGGCGGACAACCCGTGGCCCGAGTGGCCGAAGGTTTACAAGCTGGACTACGGCCAGGAAGAGGCCGCGGCAAAGTTTGGCGCCGATCCGCGCATCTACGTCACGACGGTGAAGAAGTTCGTCGGCGACGCCGAGGGCCGCGTGAAGGAGCTCGTCACCGTCGAGATCAAGTGGGGCAAGAACGACAAGGGCCAGTTCGTGCCGCAGGAACTGCCGGGCACGGAAAAGACGCGCCCTGCGCAACTCGTGCTGCTCGCGATGGGTTTCCTCGGGCCGGAGCAGGCGTTGCTGAAGGAGATCGGCGTCGAGGTGGACCCGCGCAGCAACATCAAGGCGGACTACGGCAAGTTCGGCACCAGCCTCCCGGGTGTGTTCGCCGCCGGCGACTGTCGCCGCGGCCAAAGCCTCGTGGTCTGGGCGATCAACGAAGGCCGCGCCGCCGCGCGCGAATGTGATCGCTACCTGATGGGTTCGACGGACCTGCCCTGATTTGGCGAGGACGCGGGGCGCGGGGGCGATCGGTGGGTTACCCGTTCGAGGGCAACCTACGATTCGCCCCGCTGCGCGTGCCAGGTAAGGTCGGTGACTTTTTCCGGGACGGATTCGCGAACGGACACCGGCGAAGTCGTAGCGGCGGGCTCACTCTGGCGCGGCACCAGCGCATAGATCAGATCGCAGTTCATCGCGTCGGCCGTGCGCCGCAGGGAACCGAGTGTGATGCGGTCCTCGGCCTCGGCCTGTTCGAAGGAGCGGATCGCGGGCGGTGTCACCTTCAGCCGCCGGGCGACATCGGATAAAGTCAGGCCCAGCGTGTCTCGCACCGCCCTGATCCAGCCACTCGCCGGCCGAGCTACATCCCTGATCCGGCGCGAAGCCGGCGGAATGTCGGTCAAACCGTAACGCGCAGGATCCTCGGACATAAGATATATACTTAAAACTATATTTTTGGCGGTCAAATATTAAGTTATAGCTACATATTCCATCTCCTACCCGTTTTTCCAAAGTGTCGCCCGGACATTGCCTCGGCCTGAGGCGGTGTGCAGGTTAGGCCCGTGCAGTCCGAACCACCCCGCCAGACACCATTGGAGCCCACTTGGGGCGATTGGGTCAGCTGCATCTGGTCGGCGGGATCCTGCTGGTTCATGGCGGGGATGTTTGTGACGGCCTGGTGGTGGCCGCGGGAACTGGACAACGGACGCTGGGTGAAACTCGGCGTGGGCATCCTGGTGCTGGAGTTCATCCTGATCCATGCGGGTGGATTTTTGAATGCCTACTCGGCGCAAAAAGCCGGCTGGGACCGGACGTGGAGGCTGATCGCCCTCACCGCCTTCTACACCCTGTTTGGGGTCGGCTTCGCGCTCGCCTTCCAGAGCTGGTGGTTGCTGGGGTCATTCGCGCTGGTGATGACGGGCCGCCTGTGGTCGGTCTTCGCCGGACAAACCAACATGGACCGCGCCATCTCGCAGCGCCGGGTGGTCGCGAGTGTGATGCTCTATCTCGTGCTCGTCTTTGCCACGCTCTTCCTGCCGGTGCCGCGGGGCGGGCTCAACGAGCCGCTGCTCAACGAAGTCTGGCCGGCGCGAAAAACGGGTGCATGGGAGCGGCAGCCGGAGCGCGCGCTCGCGATGGGGGCGGCGTATTTTCTGTTCCTCGGGCTGGTCGAGCTGCGGCCGCCGCGCAAACTGCCGCCGCCGTTCAAGGTCACCTGATTGACCCGCAATCTTCACCGGCCGCGGGTGGCTGCCGGGAACGCGACGTGCTATGTTGTCGGCCTATGGCGTACAAAAAAATCGTGATGGAGTTGGACAAGAAGATCGCGCTGGTGGCGCACGACCACAAGAAGCGCGACCTGATCGAGTGGGCGAAGTTCAACCGCGACCTGCTGGCGCACCACAAGGTCTACGCGACCGGCACCACGGGCCAGATGCTCGAGGAGGAACTCGGCTTCAGCATCACCAAGCTCCAGAGCGGTCCGCTGGGCGGTGACCAGCAGATCGGCGCCAAGATCGTGGACGGGGACATCGACTTCCTGATTTTCTTCTGGGACCCGCTCGAGCCGCAACCGCACGACCCCGACGTGAAGGCGCTGCTGCGCATGGCGGTGGTCTGGAACATCCCGATCGCGTGCGACCGCGCGTCCGCGGACTTCATGATTTCCTCGCCGCTGATGGACAAGCGCTACCTCCGGCTCGTCCCGGACTACGACGTCTACCGCGCGCGGGCGATTCCAGAAGGCGAGACGGCCAAGCCGGCGGCCGCGGAACGTCCCGAGGTCAAGAAGACCGCGGCGTAGCCGAGGGGGAGATGGCACCCGCGCGGGCGGGAACCAAATGACAACGTTGCCTTGCGGCGGCGGGTGAGTTGCATGGCCGCGCATGCCTTCCACCCCCATCCCGGGCTCCACCGGCGAGATTCTGACTGAACTGCCGTCGGCCTACCTGCCGCATCCGGCGACCGGTCTGCTGCATCTGCCGCGGTTCCTGGCGAAGTGCACGTACGTCAAGCGCCATGGCGCCCTGCCGGCCAGCTATGCGAAAAACTACAAGCGCGGGATGGACCGGTTCCTCTGCCTGCACCTGGGCATTGATCCGGCGGCGGTGGAGCAGATCGTGCACGAGTGCCTCGACGCCGGGCGGGACGACGCGGAGCGGGACCGGCGCCTGTGCGCGCTCTTCCCCGCGGACCGGCACGTCGCCCAGTGGAACCGGAGCTACGTGCAGAAGGGCATGACGCCGGCTGGCCGCGAGTTTCTGGCGGAGGCGCTGACCGCGATGGGCTGCGCCGACCGGATTGGCCAGATCACCAGCGTGGTGGACCTGATCGAGTTCGACGAGGGCCGGATCGAGTAGGCCGGCGACGGCAAAAAAAGAGCCGCCCCAAAAAGGAGCGGCTCATGGTTTGGGCGAAGTAAGCGACCTTACTTCTTCTTTTTCTTCGCCTTCTTCTTAACGACTTTTTTAGCCATGATGTTTTGTTCCTTTGTTGGTTAAGACCCGGCCGCATCATCTCCGAATGGGTAACGCGCGCGCGGGCCAGTGTGAAACTCTGCCTCACTGCGCAGGCGCGCAACACAAATGCGCGGGAGAAAATTTCCCGCTCCGGCGCCTCCGCGCTAAAAAACAAAATCGCCGGGCGCGTGGGCGCGCCCCGGATTGCCGATGACGCGACGGATGGACTCGAGGTTTTCGCGGACGAGTTCGCCCATGGATTCGCAGCGCAGGTATTCGGGCCGCCCGTAATGCAGCGCGAGGCTGGCGCGGAGCTCGTGCACCTTCTCGCGCGGGGCGATCGGGTCCGGCACCATTTCCGTCAGCAGCGCGTTCAGGCGCAGGTGGGCCAGCTCTGCGCGCTGCAGCATCAGGGTCTGCTCCTCCCGCTGGTATTGCAGCGCGGTCTGCGCGTGCAGGTGCTTGGTGCAATAGGTGACGATCGGGGTGTTCTCCTTGAAGAACTGGGGCAGGTAGAAATTTTTCCGGCCGTTGTAGGATTGCTGGTCAAAATCCATCGCGCGGATGCGTACCTGGGCGCCCTCAAAGTCAGGCGTGATAACCACGACGTAGTTGTACGAGCGCATGTCGCCGAGCAGGCGCACGAAACAGCGCTCGTTAAACTTCACCATCTCCTTGGCCACGCGCACGGGGCTGAGCTGCGGGTCGTTCAGCCAGCGGTTGATGAACGCGTCACCGGGAATGCCGGCAATGTGCTCCTCGACGAGGGTTTTGCCCGCGGTGAGGAAGTTGAGCCGGTTCGGGGACAGCAGGTGCTCGAGCTCGAGGCCGTAGACGCGCGAGGCATCCGCCTTTTTGACGTAAAAGTAGTCCTGGTTGTCGTTGTAGGCGTTGACGACGCGGATGCGGAACGGCGTGGAGTTGCCAAAGCTGCAGAAATCCACGCGGTCCACGTAGACGTGCTCCATGATGGCGTGGTCACCGTCGACTTTGAGCAGCGCGTAGACGCGCTTCAGGTCCTCGTACAGCGCGGACATCTCGTCGGCGCGGTAGATCACGCTGTCCCAGAGCGTCGGCTTACCCGCGGCGTCGGTCAGCGGCATCGCCTCCTGGAAATCATGCAGCCGTTCGTAGGTGACCGGCAGCTCGCGCTCGCGCTTGTAGCGCGCGAGATAGCCGCGCAGCCCGTCGAGCACGGGAAAACACGGTTTTTTTCGCGTCGGAGGAAAGGGAGTGGTCGGGGCCTCCATGCCGCCACTCTTGGTCCCCGCGGGCATGGTGGCGAGCCGGCTCTGGTCCGGCGCATGGAAAATCCGCTGGTCCCGGCGGTGAAACGGATTTGGCTCCGCGCCTGCAATGGACCCGTGCCCTGATGGGTTTGCCCGCCGCATGGACGGCGCCACCCTCGGCCCGGCCCGGCGTGACCAGCATCCCGCGCTAGGTGCGGAAGCGTCGGGCGAGGGCCGGTGAAATCTTGGGAACCGTGCGCAGCGCGCCGCCGGCGCGCAACGACTCCGTGGCCATGTAGCCGGTCGCGATGCTCTCCCGCGCGGCGAGGGGCGAGGTGTCGGTTTTCCCGCCGTTCCGCGCGAAGCCCAGAAATTCCTCCATGATCCGCGGGTCGGCGCCGCCGTGCGCACCCTTGCTTACGGGAATGCGATAGGTGCGGTCGCCGGATTCATCGTAACCCTGCTTGCGGCGGTTCCACACGCGCACGCACGTGCCGGGCTCACCGTTGCCGAAATTTTCCATCCGGCCCTCCGTGCCGATCACCATGTAATTGCGCCAGTAGTCCGGGGTGTAGTGGCACTGGGCGTAGGTCGCGAGGACGCCGTTATCGAGCTGCATCTGCACGGTGCTGAGATCCTCGACGTCAATGCGGTGGTTGAGGCCGCGGGCCCGGGTCGGCGGAAACGCGGTGAGCTGCATCTCCCCCGGGCGCAGGCGGCTCAGGCCCTGCGGGGCGGGTTTGCGGCCGGGCAGGTCGCCGTAGAGCGAGAGGGCGCCGAGCGCGTTGACCTTCCGGCTGTAGCCGCCGCAGAGCCAGTGGATGATGTCGAGGTCGTGCGCGGCCTTCTGCAGCAGCATCCCGGTCGTGTAGCGGCGCTCGGCATGCCAGTCGCGGAAGTAAAAGTCGCCCCCATGGCCCACAAAATGCCGCACCCAGCACGCCTTCACCTCGCCGATGGCACCGCCGTCGATCAGGGACTTCATCTTTCGCACGAACGGCATGTGCCGCATGTTGTGGCCGACGTAGAGGCGGGCGCGGGTCCGGGCGGCGGCCCGCAGGATGCGGTCGCAGCCGGCGATGGTGAGCGCCATCGGTTTCTCCAGGTAAAGCGTAAGGCCGCGACGCAGCACCGCCACGGCCTGCTCCTCGTGCAGGAAATCCGGCGTGGCGATGATCACGGCATCGAGCTTCCGGTCCAGCAGCGCCCGGTAATCACCCGTGGTGAAAATCCCGGCGCCATAGTCGGCGCGGTTGCGCGCGAGGGTTGACTCGCTCACATCGCAGCAGGCGACGACCCGCGAGCCACGCCCGGGGCGGTGCGCGAGCGAACCGAGCAGCTGGCCGCGTCCGCCGGAGCCGATGATGCCGAGCTGCAGGTCAGAGTTTTTATTTTTCATGAGTGAGGCGGGTGGGGTGGAATGGTGGCCGCGGAGATTTCAGGCCGGGGCAGGGAGGCGGTGTTTGCGCCGGTAGGCAAGCGGACGCTGCTGGCCGGCGTAAGCTTGAAACGCCTGGTAAAAGGGCGCGACCGAGGCGAAACCGCTTTCGAGGGCGACGTCGACCACCTTGTTGTCGGTGGTGATGAGCAGCCGCTGGGCGTGCGAGACGCGGAGGCGCGTGACGTATTCCCAGACGCTCACGCCGCACTGTTTCTTGAACACGCGCATGAGATATTTCGGGTGGAGGCCGGCGTCGGCGGCGATGGCGGGCACGGTGAGCGGATCGCGGTAATGTTCGGCGATGTACCGGGTGACGCGGGCGATCTGGCCGACCCCCTCCGGGCCCGCATGCAGACGGTGGCGCGGACGCGCGGTGGCGAGGGCCAGCCGGTGGAACCGAGCTTCCATTTCCAGCAGCAGCACGCGGCGGCGGCCGGGGTGCCGGCTGTTGGCGTCCTCCAGCCAGCGCTCCAGCAGCGGCCGGTCGGCGGCTTCCGGGCGGGCGGAGACGATTTCGCCGCGGAGCAGCCGGTCCTGCAGGCCGTGGGGGAGCTGCCACTGCAAAAACCAGGCGAGCGGCAGGGTGATCCAGATGCCCGGATCGATGATGCCCGGCGCGACCGTCTGGTGGGGCACGCCACCCCAGAGCACGGTGAAGCGGCCGGCGGCCACCGGCGTGATGGCGCCGCCGTGCAAATAGGAGAAACCACCCGTGAAGAGGAAATTAACCTCGATGTCGGGGTGGGTGTGGGGGGAGGCCATGAAACCCACGTTGCGCAGCAGCCAGATGCGGAAGCCCAGCTCCGATTCATGCCGGGTAGCGGCAGGGTGGGCGGCGGCAGGGGGCATCAAGGTTACTTAACAAGAAAATGTTGGGAGTAAACGGAAAGAAGTTTCTGAATAGTTCGATTATAGTGGCGCCATGGACCAACGCTTTCACGACCACCACACCCAGCCCCCCAAGATCGAGCGGACCGATGCGAAGGTCCCGAGCCAGCTCGACGAGTACCTTTTTGACCTGAACGGCTTTGTCATCATCCGCGGCGCGCTCTCGAAGGAGGAGGTCGCCGACTGCAACGCCCGCATCGACACCATCCCGCGTTCGCTGCCGCGGTCCGGCTGGCATGGCTGGGTGCAGCGGGAGGACCATCCCGAGCACCGCGGCATCAGCTACCAGCAGGTGTACGAGCTGGGCGGGGCGTTTGAGCGGATGATCGACCACCCGAACTACATCAACTACGTGCTGCGGTTCATCGGCGGGCAGGAAACGTTTGATTACCACCACGGGCCGCTGTTCATCGACGAGAACTTCTTCACGATCCGCGGGCCCGGCGAGGCGATCACGCTGCACGCCGGCGGGCACGACCGCTGCAAGCGCATGCAGTTCCGCTACCACAACGGCCGTTTCCACTGTGCGCAGGTCAACGTGCTGATCGCCCATACCGACATCGGGCCGGGCGACGGCGCGACCATGGTCATCCCCGGTTCGCACAAGTCCAATCTCGTCCACCCGGAGTTCCTCAACCCGAAGCGCGGAGAGGAATGGATGGAAGGCAAGGGCGGCTCGGTGGACGGCGTGGCCGGTGCGCAGGAGGTCCACATGAAGGCGGGTGATGCGATCGTGTTCGTGGATGCGACCTGCCACGGCTCGGCCAAGCGGGTGAATCCCGGCGAACGCCGCATCACGGTCTACCGTTATGGCTCCTCCTGGAACCGCACACGCTGGGGCTACCACGCGTCGCCCGAGCTGCTGGCGCGGGCGAACCCCTTCGCAAAGAAGCTGATCCATCCGCAGGAATACGTCCGTCCGCCCGGCACGCCGTCGCGGTGGTAAATCCTTCCGGGTGAACGAAGTCCGGTTGCCCGCGGCCGGGCGCCGGGCTTAACCCGCGGTGCGGTCCAGTTCCCGGCGGAACTGGCGCCCCACAAAATTTGCCCATCTCTCCGCAAGGACTGCGCAGCGGGGCTTTGGCAAAGCGGGTAGTCTGCGGGCATGAAAACCATCCTTGTGCCGGTGGATCTCTCCGCCGCGACCACGCGGGTGGTGGCGGCTGCCGTGACACTGGCCAAGCTCATCCGCGGTCGCGTGGTGCTGATGCACGTCATCCTGCCGCAGCCCATTTTGGCGGGTGACCTGTATGCCTTGGATCCCGGGGCGGTGGCCCGCGCGGCGGACGCCGAGGAAAAGCTGGCGGCCCGCAAGCTCCACGCGCTGGTCCGGCGCTGGTCCGGCAAAAAACTGTCCGTTCGTTCCGTGCAGACCACCGGTGCGCCGGCCGGGGAAATCCTGGCGCAGGCCGCCGCCCTCAAGGCGGACTACATTGTCATCGGTTCCCACGGCCACGGGGTCGCCTACGATCTGCTGATCGGCAGTGCCGTCCAAGGCGTGCTGCGCAAGGCGAACTGCCCCGTGCTGGTCATACCGATCAAGGGCCGCTGAACCGCCCGACGGAGAATCCATCCCTTTACTGCGCGCCCCACTACCCCCATGGCCAAAAAAATCACCATTATCCAGGGACACCCTGATCCGGTTTCCCTCCACTTCGGCCATGCGCTCGCGGAGTCCTATGCGCGGGGGGCGCTGGCCGCCGGCCACGAGATCAAGCGCATCGAGGTCGCGCAGCTCGATTTCCCCCTGCTGCGCAGCCAGACCGAATGGAATTCCGGCCGGGCGCCCGCCGGATTGCGTGATGCGCAGGCGGCCATTGCGTGGGCGGATCACCTGGTCCTGATTTTCCCGCTCTGGCTCGGCACGATGCCGGCGATTTTAAAAGGCTTCCTGGAGCAGGTTTTCCGGCCGGGCTTTGCGCTGATTTACGAGGGACACCGGTTCCCGCAAAAGGGACTGACCGGCAAATCCGCGCGGGTGGTCGTGACCATGGGCCTGCCGGCGTTCTGGTACCGGTTTTTCTTCCGGGCGGATGGCGTGCGCGGGCTCGAGCGCAGCATCCTCGGATTTTGCGGGGTGAAGCCCGTGAATGAGACCCTGATCGGACTGGTGGAGATCAAGGACGCCGAGGGGCGGGAAAAATGGCTGAAAAAGCTGTCGGCGTTCGGCAAGGCGGCGACCTGAGGACGGCCGCGTCCAGCCGGGCTGCTACATGAGTCGCGACGCGGGAATCTGCGCGTAAAACTCCCGGGCCCTGGCCAGCAGTTGCGCCGGGGTGGAATGGTTTTCGTCCACAACGGCGGCGCCGATGATCCGCACCGCCAGAGCCGGCCGGTGCAGGGTGGTCCAGGTGAGGAACTGCTCCATTTCACTGCTGGTGCCGTGGCCGCAGCCGAAAACGAGGATTTTTCCCGACTCGCCCAGGGCCGTGGCGACGGACCCGAAGAAGCCGGCGGGGTCGGATTTTTGCTGGCCGCGGGAAAGCTCCAGCGAAGCCCGGGTCTGCAGGGAATGGCCGTGGGCCGAGTGGGGCTGGATTTTCTGGGGTACGGCCCCGCGCAGCTCGGACTGGTAGAGACGGGCCTCGTGATGGTCGATCACCACCAGCCAGTGCGCGCCGCGATCCGCCGTCGCGGCCGCTTCGGAGCGTGCGAGGAAATGGCGCAGCTCCATGAGCAAAGCCGGCTCGCCGACCTCCTTGGTGTGCGGCGTATGCAACGTCAGGGTGTGGCCGTTGCGGGAGACCTTCAGGTGGCCGTTGGTCGCCTCGGTCACCTGGCCAAGCTCACCCAGCAAGGCGCGGACATCGCGCCAGGCGAGGTTATGCACCGCCGGATGGCGGAAAATTGCCTCATAGGTGCGGCGGTGGGAGCCAGTGAGGGAAGCGGTGGAATTCATGGCCGGTGAAAAATTCGACGGTATCCGGGGTGCGCGTATTTTGTTCCCGAAAAGCATTGTAACCGCTTGGTTGGCCGGACGCTGGGCATTTTTTGCCCATTGCGTCGCGCCGATTGCACGGGACCGGCGACGATTTTTACAGGTTGCCGGATAAGGTTTTGCGGCTACGGGTGTGCGTCCGTGACCACTCCCGAAGACCGTTCCAAGCGCAGTCGCGCCCTGGTCGAGCAGCTCCAGCGCTCGGACATTTTTCGCGACTACCAGAAGGCCTTCCAGGAGGCGACGGAGCTGCCGTTCAGTCTCCGGGCGATCGAGGCCTTCAATTTGCCGCATACGGGTGACGCCAAGGGAAACCCCTTTTGCGCCCTGATGGCGCGGTCGAACCATTCCTGCTCCGCCTGCCTGCAGCTGCAGCGCAAGGTCGAGGAGGAAGCGCAGATGGAGCCGAAGACCCTGAAATGTTTCGCCGGCCTCTGCGATTCCGCCGTGCCGGTGCGGGTGGGGGAAAACCTCGTGGCCTTCCTCCAGACCGGCCAGATCCTCCTGCACAAGCCGAACCAGCGGGAATTCAAGAAAACCACCCGGGCGCTGATCAATTACGGGGTGCAGACCGACCTCAAGCGGCTGGAGGAGGCGTATTTCCAGACCCGCGTGCTGACGAAGAGACAATACGAGGCCGTGATCCGGCTGCTCAGCATCTTTGCCCAGCATCTCTCGATGCTCAGCAACCAGCTCATGGTGTCGGCCGAGCAGGTGGATTCGCCGATGGTGACGCGGGCCAAGCTTTTCATCACCGAGCACCAGGGCGAGGAGGTCTCGCTGAAGCAGGTGGCGTCCGCGGTGAACACGAGCGCGTTTTACTTCTGCAAGATGTTCAAGCAGGCGACCGGCCTGACGTTCACGGAGTACCTGGCGCGCACCCGCATTGAGAAGGTGAAAAACCTCCTGCTCAACCCGCACAAGCGCATCAGCGAGGTCGCGTACGAGACGGGCTTCCAGTCGCTGTCACAGTTTAACCGGGTGTTCCGGCGCGTCACCGGCGAGGCACCGACGGCGTGGCGGGCCAAGCTGCCGCAGACGGCCTAGGTCCGGAAGGCGCGCCGCATCCCGCCCGTCACGAGGGCGAGGGTCACCAGCGAGTTCAGCGGCATGAGGATGGCCGCAAGGAGCGGGTTCATGCGGCCGGCCACCGCCAGCCCGACGGCGAGCACGTTGTAGACGATGGAAAATACGAGGACGGTCCGCTGGGTGCGGCGGCGCACGGCGTTGACGTCGAACAGGGCGCGCAGGCCGCCAATGCCGCGGCCGAGATAATAGAAGTCCGCCTTTTGTGCGAGGTGGCCGCGGTGGATCACCGGTGTGCCGCGGCAGAGCGCCTGGTCGAAGGCGAGGCTGTCATTTGCGCCATCGCCGAGCATCAGCGACTCGCCGGCGCCGTGCCGCGTGAGCCAGTCGGCCTTGCCCTGGGGCGTGAGTTCCCCGAGCGCATGCGCCGGCGGCAGGCCCAGCTCGGTGGCCAGCGTCGCCACCTTGGCGTGGTGATCGCCGCTCAGGATATAGGTGGTGTAGCCGAGTCGGCCCAGCTCCGCGAGTTCCGCCCGCGCGTCCGGCCGGGCTGTGTCCGCAAAGACAAAAAACGCGAGCGTGACGCCATCGCAGCAGAAGCACGTCCCGGTCGCCTCGACCGTGAAGGGCAGGGTCGTGAGGTTAGGATCCTGGGCGAACCCGGCCCAACCCGGCCGGCCCAGCTGCCAGCGGTGGCCGGCGGCATTCAGCGTCACACCCTGGCCCACCGTTTCCTCCACCATTCCAGCCAGGGCCTCGCCGGCGCCCTGGCCCAGCAGGTTTTCGTACAGGCACTGGCTGATGGGATGGGGATTGTCGCGTACCAGCGCGAGCAGCGCGGCCCGCGCGATGGGATCCAGGCCGGGCAACGCCCCCGGGTTTTGCAGCACGGGCGTCTCCAGCGTGAGCGTCCCGGTCTTGTCGAAAACGATCTGCCGCACGCGTGCCAGGCGCGGCCAGAGTTCGGCGTGGCGCACGAACACGCTGCGCCGCCGCAGGGCCACGGTCGCCATTTCCTCGGAGAGTGGATAAGCCAGCCCGATGGCGCACGGGCAGGAAACGACCAGCACGGCGACGACCACGGAACCGGTGCGCAGGGCGTCCCCGGTCAGCAGCCACCAGCCCAGGCCCGAGAGCACGGCGACGCCGAGGATGCCGATGAGGTAGCCGCGGATGATTTTTTCCAGTCCCGCCGGTTGCGCGCCGGTGCGCGTCACGGGGACGAGCAACTGCGCGAGCAGCGAGTCGCGCCACGGCTGGAGCGCCGTGAGCCGAGCCTCGGCCCGGCTGACATTGAGCGCGCCGGAAGGCACCCGCTGCCCCGGCTGGAATACCCGGGGGCCGGCTTCGCCGTTGATGGAGGCGAGCGAGAACGCGGTCGCCGCGGACTCGAGCCGGGAGTCGACGGGGACGGTCTGGCCGGCTGCGGAAAAATATCCCTGGTCCGGGGCGAGCTGCTCGGGCGGCACGGCCCCGCCGGCGACGAGGCGCACCGAGGGCGGCTTGGGCTGCTCGTGCAGCAGCTGGCGCTGGTTGCGCTCGATCGCGGCCACCTGGGCCCAGCGCCCGGTGAGCATCAGCAGCGTGAACCCGGAGACGAAATCGAAGTAGATGTACTCCTCGCGGCCGGCGAACCACCCGTAGAGCGAACCGAGGTAGGCGCCGGCGATGCCGAGCGCGATGGGCAGGTCAATGTGGATCGCCCCCGCGCGGATGGCCCGCACGGCGCGGTTGAAAAAATAACCGCCGCCCACCAGCACGCTCAGCGTGCCGAAGACGAGGGACAGCGTCCCGAACAGCCCGGCATACGTGAAGGTCCGCTCCATCCCGAAATACACCGGCAGCGTGAACAGCATGACATTCATCGCGAGGGCGGTGCACAGGCCGATGCGCCGGACGAGCCCGCGGGATTCCGACTCCACCGGCCGCTCGCCGGCCGGGCCCACGAGGTAGCCGAAGGACTGCAGTTTCCGGCCGAGGTCGGCGGCGGAAAATTCCGCCGGGATCCAGCGCACGCGCATCTGCCCCAGCTGGGCGTTGGCCTCGATGTCGCGGGCGCCCGGCTGGCGGGAAAAGATCCGCTCAATCAGCCAGACGCAGCCGGCGCAGGAGATGCCCTGGACGTCGAGGGTGAGCTCCGGCGGCCGGCCGGCCGCCGCCGCCTCGGCGGCCTGCTGCGCGGTATCGAGCCAGGTGAAATCGCGCGGCTGGAAGACGGCGGCATCGGCCGGGGCGGTGACCTCGTCCTTGAGCTGATAGTAGCCGGCGAGCCCGTGTTCCTGCACCAGGCGGAACACATAGGAGCAGCCGGCGCAGCAAAAGTCGGATACCGGCTCGCGGCCTGCGGTCAGTACCGCCCCGCAATGCCGGCACGCGCGGCGGGCCGGGGCGGGGGGAGGGACCGGGGCGAGGGCGGCGGCGGTGCTCATGTCAGAAGCAGATCAGGGTGGAGGGATCCGGCCCGGCGAAACCCAGCGTGGCGCGAAGGCGCCAGCTGATGACCAGGGCGATCACGAGCGCCAGGCCGAGCCGCAGGCGGCCGAGCCAGAGGGGATTGAGGCGGGCGCGGATCCAGGCGGACTGGGATTGCGCAAGCCACAGCAGCGGCACGGTGCCGAGACCGAAAGCCAGCATGAACTCCGCGCCGCGGAGGGCCGAGCCGGACAGCAGGGCGAGGGTGAGAAGAAAATACAGCGGCCCGCACGGCAGCAGCGGCGTGGCCAGCCCGAGGGCGGCGGCGGCCTGCACGCGCGGCCGGCCGCGGATCCAGCGGCTGATCTGCAGGGAAAACCGGCCGAGGGCGGCGGGCTTGGGGACAAAGCGATCCCACTGGAACGCCATCGCGGCGAAATAGAACACCAGCACCCACGGCAGCCAGCGCAGGGCGGAGCCGGTCACCCAGGTGAGCGGCATGCGGCCGAGGCCGCCGGCGACGGCGCCGAGCACCATGTAGCCGGTGAGCCGCGTAACGTGGTAGACCGTGCTGACGGTCTGGGGATCGGAGCGGTCGTTCTGGGCCGGCATGAGCGCGCAGGCCAGCGGACCACACATGCCGGCGCAGTGCAGGCTGGTGATGAGGCCGGCCACGAGGGCGGTGGCGGGGGAATTGACGGCGGCGAGTTCCATGTCAGCGGCGCGGCGCGGTGGCGAGCGGGACCTCCTCCACGGGGTGGTGGGAGGCGACGATGAACCAGGCGGTCCACGCCGCCAGTTGCAACACGAAGGCCGCGACAAACACCAGCCACAGGTTACTCCGGCCGGGCGGCGGGGAGTTCTCAGTGGCGGGTTTCATGGTGCTCCTTTTTTTCCTCCTCCTCTTCGCGCAGGAGCCTGACATCGGGCCCAAGAAATTCAACCTGCCGCTCCAGATGAAAATGGCCGGCGGGGTCCGTGATGCGGACCGTAAAGTGAAATGGCCCGTGGTAGTCCGAGCGCGGCTGCTGGAGGACGAGCGGCTGCACGACCTCGCCCAGGGCATCCACCGGGATGGGCCCGAGGAGGCCGGTCTGGCGGAGGCCGGCGGGCGCCGCATCGAGGTGGAGCAGGAATTCCGCCGGCCCGTTCTGCTTGTTCACGATCCGGACAAGGAACTGGTTGCGGACATAGTCGGCCGAGACGATGTAGGGCGCGCCGATGATCCGGGTGACCCCGAGGTTCGCCGGGCGGATGGTGGAGAGCGCCCAGGTGGCGACACTTGCGCCGATGAGCAGCAGCACGCCGTAGAGCAGGGTGCGCGGCCGGAACCAGCGGGTGGCTTTGCCGGCAAAGGCAGTCTGTGAGTCGTAGCGGATGAGCCCGCGCGGCCGGTGGAGGCGCGTCATCACATCGTCGCAGGCGTCAATGCAGGCGGTGCAGCCGACGCATTCCAGCTGCAGGCCCTGCCGGATGTCGATGCCGGTGGGGCAGACCTGGACGCAGCGGTTGCAGGCCACGCACGAACCGGCGCCTTCCGTGCCGACCTTGCCGCGGGGTTCGCCGCGGTTTGTATCGTAGCCAATGACGAGGGAATTGTCGTCAATGAGCGCGGACTGCAGCCGGCCGTAGGGGCAGATGACGATGCAGAGCTGTTCGCGGAACCAGCCGAAGTTGAAATAAAGGATGCCGGTGAACACGGCCATGAACGCAAAGGCGCTCCAGTGCGCGGTGGGCGCGGCGCTCACCATCACCCAGACCTCGGGCAGCGAGACAAAGTAGGCGAGGAACAGGTGGGCGATGACGGCGGAAACGAGAATGTACAGGGAGTGCTTGAGGACGCGCTTGAACAGCTTGCCGCCGCTCGCCGGGGCCTCGTCCAGCCGCCGGCGCTCGATCGCATCCCCGTCAATGGCCCGCTCGATGCGCCGGTAAACGTGATCGAGAAACACGGTGTGCGGGCACGCCCAGCCGCACCAGATGCGGCCGAACAGCGCCGTCACAAAGAAGAGCGAGAAGCCCAGCCCCGTGATGAGGAAGAACATCAGCCACACGTCCTGCGCCGCGAGCGTCAGGCCGAACAGGTGGAACCGCCGCAGCGCGACGTCGAGGAACACCGCCGGGTAGCCGTTGATCTTGATCCACGGCAGGGACAGGTAAAAGGCGATCAGCAGCAGCGACCAGATGCGGCGGGCCGTCGTGAAGCGTCCATGCGTGTCAGCGGGAAAAAGAAAAGGGCGGGATCCGTCATCCCGGATGGTGGTGACGAAGTCGCGGTTGGGCTGCGGTGCGGCCATGCTTCATTTCGGCGGGGGCGGAACCCACGCGGCCTGAACCTCGATGGGTTCGCCTTCCTGGTGGTGGCTGAGAATGTAGGCCACCGTCTCGGAAATTTTCTTCGGGCCCAGCACGGGGCCCCACGGCGGCATGCCCTTGGCGAGCACGCCTTGGGTGACCGTGGCGTAGATTTCGGTCGGACGCCCGCCATGGATCCACAGGCGGTCCACGAGGTTGGGTCCGATCATGCCGGTCAGCTCCTTGGTATGGCAGCTGACGCAGGTGGTTTCAAAGGTGGCGCGGCCGGCGTCCACAAAGACCGGGTTGCGGCTCATCTTCCAGAGGCTGGCGTCGTCCAGCACCGGGGCGTTGGCCAGCCGGGTGGCCTCGATGACGGCGAGCTCCTGTTCCACGATTTGCGCGTTGGTGTGCCCAATGTGGGCGCGCTCATAGTAAAACCAGTAGCCGGCCCAGAAGATGATCGAGCCGTAGAGCGTGATCAGCCACCAGTTGGGCAGGCGCTTGTCGTATTCCTGGATGCCGTCGAACGAATGCGGCCGGAGCGGATCGTTCTCGTCAGGCAGGGGCGGTTTAGGCGTGGGGGTCATGGCGTTCGTTGGCGTCGGTGGTGAAGGGCAGTTGGGCGAATTTCTCGACCTCGGTCCGCGGCATGCGCAGGGCGCGCCACGTGATGGTCAGGAAGATCGTCGCGGCCGTGACAAAGGCCGTGATGACGTACCAGACGGAGGAATCCTCCAGGATAAGGCGTTTGAACATGGCGAGGGTCAGCGGGGGGCGGACTTGGTGATGACGGGCAGGGACTTGCCGAGCGTCTGCAGGTAGGAGATCAGGGCCACGATCTCCTTGTCGGAGTCGACGTAGGCGCCGGCGGTCCGGAGGTCCTTGGCGATGCCCTTGGCCTGTTCATCCATGGAGTCGAAGATCTGCTGCGCGGTGAGCGGGCCATACGGCACGCCGAGCATGCGCTGGACCTTGATCTTCGCGGGCAGCACCGACGCGTTGTAGCTGTGGTTCAGCAGCCACGGGTAGGTGGGCATGTTGGAGCCGGGCGAGATCGCGCGCGGATCCTCCATGTGACGCAGGTGCCAGACATTGGGGTACTTGACGCCCACGCGGGCGAGGTCGGGGCCGGTGCGCTTCGAGCCCCATTGGAAGGGGTGGTCGTAGATCGACTCGCCGAGGCGCGAGTAATCGCCGTAGCGCAGGATGTCCGGCACCAGGGTGCGGATCATCTGCGAGTGGCAGAGGTAGCAACCCTCGCGAATATAGATATCGCGGCCCGCCAGTTCGAGCGGCGTGTAGGGCGTCTGGATGCGGTCCTCGACGTTCTTCGCCTTCTGCACGAGGACGGTCGGGATGATCTGGATCAACCCGCCGGCAACGACAGCAAAGAAGACCAGCAAGGTGAACGGCAGGGCGTTGAGCAGCAGTTTCTCGTACCAGCCGCCCCAGGCTTTGCTCCGGGACGGGACGAGGGCGAAGGCGGCGATCAGGCAGGCGACGGCGCCGACGATGCCGGCGGTGCTGACGAGGTCGGTGCCGAACATCCACATCGAGCCGAAGCCCACGGCGAGGAACCAGAAGACGGTCGGCGCGCTGAAGAACGTCCCGGCCAGGCTGAGCTTGGCGTCCGGCGCGGGCGCCTCGTCGTAAACCTCGATGGTGCCGTTGACCGGCGCCGCGCCCTTCACGGTGCGGTAGAAGTTGTAGACGAGGAGGAACCAGCCGGCGAGGTAGAGCCCGCCGCCGATGACCCGCATCAACATCATCGGCCGGATGGTGTTGAGGGTGTCGAGGAAGTTGGGGTAGGCGAGGACGGTGCCGTGCTCGGTGGTGGCGTTGAGCATCAGGCCCTGCGTGATGCCGCTGGTCCACATGGCGGCGACGTAGAGGAGGATGCCGACGGTCCCGATCCAGAAGTGGAGGTTGGCCAGGGCGGTCGAGTACAGCGGCTTGTTCCAGAGGCGCGGGAGCAGCCAGTAGATCATGCCGGCGGCCATGAAGCCGTTCCAGCCGAGGGTGCCGGCGTGGACGTGGCCGATGATCCAGTCGGTGTAATGCGCGAGGGCGTTGACCGACTTGATGGACAGGAGCGGGCCCTCGAAGGTCGACATGCCGTAGAACGTGACGGCGGCGGCGTAGAACTTGAGGACGGGGTCGGTGCGCAGCTTGTGCCAGGCGCCGCGGAGGGTGAGCAGGCCGTTGAGCATGCCGCCCCACGACGGGGCCCAGAGCATGAGGGAAAACGTCATGCCGAGGTTCTGCAGCCAGCCGGGCAGGGCGGTGTTAAGCAGATGGTGCGGGCCGGCCCAGATGTAGACGAACACGAGGGACCAGAAATGCACGACCGAGAGCCGGTAGCTGTACACCGGGCGTTCCGCCGCCTTCGGCAGGAAGTAGTACATGATGCCGAGGATCGGCGTGGTGAGGAAGAATGCCACGGCGTTGTGGCCGTACCACCACTGAACCAGCGCGTCCTGCACGCCGCTGAACACCGGGTAGCTGTGCAGCAGGCTGGTCGGGATCGAGAGGTGGTTGACGATGTAGAGCATCGCAATCGTCACGATGGTCGAGATGTAGAACCAGATCGCGACGTAGAGCGCGGGTTCGCGCCGGCGGGCGAGCGTCCAGAAGAAGTTGACCGCGAAGACGACCCAGATGAGCACCACCATCAGGTTGATGGGCCAGATCAGCTCGGCGTATTCCTTGCCGCGGGTGAGGCCGAGCGGGAGGGTGACAGCGGCGCAGACGATGATGAACTGCCAGCCCCAGAAATGCAGCGCAGAAAGGAAGTCGCTCGCGAGGCGGGCCTTCACCAGGCGCTGCGTCGAGTAGTACACGCCGGCGAACATCATGTTGCCGACGAAGGCGAAGATGACGGCGTTGGTGTGCAACGGGCGCAGGCGGCCGAACGTCAGCCACGGGGTGGCAAAATTCAGCTGCCAGAAGTTGAGTTGGGCCGCGATGAGGACACCCACCAGCATCCCGACCGCGCCCCAGATGACGGTGGCGAGGAGGAACTGGCGGACGACGCGGTCGTTATATTCGATCGTGATTTTTTGGCCGGACATGGGGGAAAGGGTCAGGTGGAGGGGGTCGAGGTGGAGTTCGTCCGGCAGCCGCGGCAGGGCGCCTTGCGGCCGTTGCGGCAGGTGCAATCCTCGTCATGGCTGTGCCCCGCCAGGCGCGGGGTTTCCTCGGCCAGCGGCAGCAGGGATTCACGCTCCGCGTTGCTGAACCGGCGCGAATGCTCGCGGAGGAAGAAAACGACGAAGGTGAAGACGAGGCAGAGACTGACAGTGATGGTCAGCGGGATGACGGGCAGGGACAGGTCGTTCATGATTTGGGTTTGGCCGGGTCGAAGGGGACGGGGTGGGAGCCGCGCACGGCATGCCCGTGGGCATGGCCTTGACGGTGTTGGAGTAACTCTCTTGCAGCAAGCCAGTTATCGACTTCCACGCCCTCCAGACAACCGCCATCGATCCAGAGGTGATAAGCCTGCTTTTGGATCTCGGCCTCGGAGGGCTCGTGGGCGCGCGGGGGGGTGAGATGGGTTTTCATCGGAGCGCCGGGTTGAGTTGCGCACCATACTATCCGCCCTTGGCCGGACCGGCTGCGCGCGGGTTGCTGAGGGCTGCGCATTTATTGCCGTTTGGTACGAGGGTAAGGTATCCCCCGAGCAGATTTTTACCGCAAAGCGCGTTCGCATCGAGAAGGCCGCAACCTTGGCCAATCCGGGTTTTGCGGGCATGGCGTTCGCGGGCTTTTTCCGCCCCGTCACGCGGCCAGAAGCCGGTGGCAGAGGGCGATCAGTCGCTCGCGCAACGGTTCGCCCCGGGTGGTGAAAGTGCGCTGGCAGCGTTCGTACTCGGCCCGGCCGGCGGAAGTCTCAATCGCGATGGGCGCGAAGCCGAGGGCGCGCAGGTCGTAGGGACTCGCCTGCATGTCCACCTCGCGGAGGTCGCGGGCGAGCTCAAAGCAGTCGGCCAGCAGCTCGCCCGGGGTGAACGGGGCGAGTTTGAAGGCCCACTTATAGAGATCCATGTTGGCGTGCAGGCAGCCGCGCTGCTCGTGCGCCGGCACGGTGTCACGGGCGGGCTGCACGCGGTTCAGCGGGCGGGCCGCGGGCGTGAAGAAACGGAACGCGTCGAAATGCGTGCAGCAGACCGGCTGGGACTCGACGATTTGGGCGAGTTCCTCCCGCGAAAACCGCAGCGGCCACGCCGAGTGGCGGATTTCGTCGGGCGTCTGCCGGTACGCCATCGCCCACTCGTGCAGCCCGAAACAGCCAAAGAAGGGCGGCCGCTCGCGCATCACGACCAGCAGGTCGCGCAGCCAGGTGACAAACTCCCGGCGCGACGGGCGCAGCGCCGCGGGATCGAGCATGACGCCGCCGCCAATCTCCCGGTATTCCGGACGGTGGAGAAATTCCCGGGCCGCCTCGCCCGCGAGCGCGAGATCCGGGCCCGGTTGCCAGCGCCGCAGCCAGGCCGGGCGAAACGCGTAGTAACTGAACAGGAAATCATAGACCGGGTGCTTTTCCCCGCGCGCCGCGCGGGCCTGGTGCGGCCCGAGCCAGGCCTGTACACGGGCCTCATGCGCGGCCCGGCGGGCGAGCCACTCGGCCTCGGGGAGAATCTGCCAGCCGGGCGCGGTGATCGGCGGCGCGGGCATGGCTCAAAGCCGCGTCAGGAGCTGGCGGACGCCCTCGATTGGTGAATCGGTGATGGCGGCGAGCGGCAGGGGACTGCGCTTCGCGAGGGCGGTCATCACGAGCGGATGCGTCAGGATCGGGCCGCTCAGGCCGGCGGGGACCGTGGCGAGCGGGGTGGCGGGAAAAAGTTTGGTCGCAACGGCGATGGCGAGGTCGAGCAGCTCGCCGGTGGACGCGGCCACGATCTGCTGCGCGGCCTCGTCGCCTGCCGTGGCGAGGGAGAGCACGGCGGGGGACAGCGCGGCGATGTGGCGGGTGGCGTCCGCGTGCGCATAAAAATGGCGCGTGACGGCGCTGGTCCCCGTGCCGGGGGTGACACCCGCGTGCGCGCACACGGCGGGGCCGAGGCGCGACGGGGGTGCCCAGCCTTGGAGTTCGAGCAGTGCGCGGGCGATGGCGCGGGCGCCGAGATCGTAGCCGCTGCCGGAGTCGCCGAACCGCCAGCCGCGTCCACCGGCGTAATGCACGGAATTGTCCGGGGTGAGCGCGGCGACGAACGAGCCGGTGCCGGCGTGCAGCGCGAGGCCGGGGCGCCCGTGCGTGGCGAGCTCGAGGATGGGCCGGGAATCATCCATGGCCTGGACGCGGCCGAAACCGGCGAGCCCCGCGGCGAATTCCGTCCAGAACCCGCTGCTGCCGGCCATGCAGAGCAAAGTGTCGGTGATGACGAGCTGGGCCGAGGGCGGCCGGGTCTGGAGCTCGGCGAGATGCGTCACGGCCTGCGCCCGCAGGGAATCCAGGGCGGCGACCAGGATGGAGGCGGCGGCCTCGGGGCCGACGACGCTCGGGTTGCTGCCGGTGCCGACGTGGCAGGCGACCATGGAACCGGCGGAATCGATGAGGATGCACTCGGTCTTGGTGCCGCCACCGTCCACGCCAATTTTATACTTCATGGCCGGAACGGTTCAGGCCAGCTGGCGGCTGAGGCGACCCTTGTACTTCTCCCCGACGGTGCGGTTGAACTCGATGGCGCCAGGGAGGTTCTGGCTGCGCAGCACGGGGATCGGGTGGCCGTTGGCTTTCAGCCAGTCGATGACGGAGAGCATCAGCAGGTTGAGCAGCATCGCGCCGACGAGGGTGGAGGTGGGGCCGGAGAACACGCCGGGCGTGACCTCGATGAGCGTGTCGCCGGGCACGCCGCAGTTGTCCAGCGTCTCATCGGCGATCGCGTGGAGGTTTTTGCCGCCAGGATGCACGGTCTTCGCCGTGGTGGACATGGCGAGGGCGGTGAGGCCGACGACGTGCAGGCCCTTTTGCTTGGCGTAGAGCGCGACCTCGAGCGGCGCGCTGTTTTTGCCGGAATTGGAAATGACGATGAAGGTCTCGCCGGGCAGCAGCTGGTACTGGCGGTCGTAGCGCTCGACGAGCGAGGTGCCGTAGCCGACGTGGTTTTCAATGAAGCCGGCGGTGGGATCGATGAGGCCGCTGACGCAGACGAGACCGCCGGCGCGGCCGATGATCTCGCGGGCGATGCAATCGCTGTGGCCGCTGCCGAAGGCGTGGATGACGCCGCCGCGGGCGACACTGGCGCCGATGAGCGGGGCGAGGCGGGCGATGGCGGCCGCATTTTTCTTTTCCGCGTGAACCAGGAGCTCATGGGCGCGGGCGGAATACGTTTCGGAAAGCGAAGGCATGCCGGAACAATCAAGCGCGCCGGGCGCAAAAGCCGACAAAAAAGCTTCCGTGCCGGCGCCCACGCTGGAAGGCTGCCGGCGAGTTTCTGGAGTCACCCCACTTTTCCCCCATGAATTCGAAAATCCGCCAGGTCCTGGTGTTGAGTGCGTTGTGTATCTCGTCGGCCTGGGCTGCGACCCCGGCGACTCCCGCCGCCGCCAGCGGGCCGGTCCAGGTGCCGATGGAGGCTTTCGCCCGGCTGCCGGTGATCCGCAACGTGCGGATTTCCCGGGACGGCAAGACCATTGCCTACTCGGTCGTGGCGGACCTGCAGGAGGCGTTTGCCTTCAAGAACCTGGAGACGGGCAAGATCAATGCCGTGGAGAGCGGCGTGGGGATTCCGGCGGTGAATCCCATCTGGGTCTCCAACAACCGGGTGGTTTACGGTCACCTCTCCGGGATCGATCGTGACGGGAGCCATTACACCGGGTTGCTGGGTTATCCGCGGCAAGTGGACAAACGGGACCAGAACCGGTTGTTGGTCACCGGCATCCTGGCCACCCGGTTACACGGTGACAACGAGGGGCACGTCCTCCTGCTGGAGCACGATTATCCCACCGGTTACGGGAAGCGCCAGTTGGTGCGGTTGGATCACCCGAACGTGATCAACATGGATTCTCGCACCGGCAATTACAACCGGGTGGTCGACAACCCCGGCAAGGTCACCTTCTGGATGGCCGATGCGCAGGGTTTGGTCCGAGTTGGGGTCGAGGAGGACAAGGCGCTGAGCCGGGTCATTTACCGCGCGAACGAAAAGGCCCCCTGGCACGTGCTGGCCGGCATGGACTACGCCAAACGCAAGGTCGGCCTCCAGGGGCTGAGTGCGGACGGAGCCACGCTTTACCTGTCGCTCGTCACCCCGGAGGGCACCTGGGGGGTGTATTCGTATGACCTGCTCAAGGAGCAGCTGGGTCAGCTGATTCTCAGCCATGAGCGCTTTGACATCCTGCCGTGGGGTTACGGCAGCGACTACGACGCCATCCGGTACGCCCCGAACACGCGGGAAATCCTCGGCATCCAATATGAGACCGACCGGCCCCAGGTCGTCTGGTTTGACCCGACGATGGCGGCGATCCAAGGAGCGCTGGACAACGGGTTGAAGGACCGAGTCAACACGATCACGGACATGAGCGACGACATGAAGGTGCTCGTGGTGTATTCCTGGTCGGCGAAGGACCCGGGCACCTTTTACATTTTTGATCTGAACAAGAAGTCGCTGAAGCCCCTGTTCCCGGCGAGCCCCTGGATCAAACCGGACCAGATGGCGGACGTCTTCCCAATCAACTACAAGTCGCGGGATGGCCTCATGATCCACGGTTACCTGACGGTGCCGCCCGGCAAGGAGCCGAAGAATCTGCCCCTCGTCGTGTTCCCCCATGGCGGTCCCTTTGCGCGCGACTCATGGAACTTCGACCGCGACGTACAGTTTTTCGCCAGCCGTGGCTATGCGGTCCTGCAGATGAACTACCGCGGCTCGCCCGGCTACGGGGAAAGCTTCTTTGAGAAAGGCCACCGGCACATCGGCCGGGAGCTGCAGGATGACATCACGGACGGCACCCGCTGGGCGATCGCGCAGGGCATTGCCGATCCCCACCGCATCGCGATCGCCGGCTGGAGTTTCGGCGGCTATTCAGCGCTCATGGGGCTGATCCGCGAGCCGGACCTGTACCGCTGCGGCATCGACCTCTCGGGGGTGACGGATTGGAGGGCCCTCATCAAGTACGACCTGGATATTTCCAAGGACGACAAGGAGGAGATGGCCGACCTGATTGGCGACCCCGAGAAGGATGCGGTGGACTTGGACGCCATCTCCCCGGTCACCCAAGCCGACAAGATCAAGGTGCCGCTGCTGATGATCTACAGCAAGGACGACAGAGTCGTCCCCTTTGAACAGGCCCGGCTGATGCGGGCTGCGATGGAAAAGGCGCACAAGCCCTTCGAGCTCGTCTCCAAGGTCAACGAAGGCCACGGCTTCTATACCTACGACCACCGGCTCGAGCTTTATAAGAAGATCGACCAGTTTCTCTCGGCGAACATGAAGTGACGCGGCCGACGGCCGCGGCGGGGTGAGGGGTCATTGGTTATGGGTGAGGGGTGGCTGGCAGAAAACCCAGCGCCTATCACCCATCACCAGCAGCCAACGGCCGCTCACGCCTCCCAGCGGCCGTAGATGCCGCAGGGGAGGACCTTGCCGTCGGCCTTGATCGGCAGGCCGACTTCGCCGGCGGTGATATGGCCGCCGCGGCCGGCGAGCAGCTCGGCGAGCAGGTTTGCGACGACGGTCGGCGAGAGACGGGCGGTGTACGCGTTGATCAGGAAGAACAGCGGCGCGTCGGTCAGCAGCGCGCGGCATTCGGTGAGCAGTTCCCAAAGGTGATCCTCGAGTTTCCACATCTCGCCGGTGCTGCCGCGGCCGTAGGTTGGCGGGTCCATGATGATCGCGTCGTACTTGCGGCCGCGCTTGATCTCGCGGCGCACGAACTTGAGGCAGTCATCCGCGATGTAGCGGACGGGGGCCTCGGCCAGGCCGCTGAGCGCGGCGTTTTCGCGGCACCATTTCACCATGCCCTCGGCGGCGTCCACGTGGCACACGGTCGCGCCGGCGGCGGCGGCGGCGACGGTGGCGGCGCCGGTGTAACCGAAGAGGTTGAGCACCGCGACTTCGCGGCCGGCGGCACGGGCGGCCTTGATCTTCGCGCCGAACCAATCCCAGTTCACCGCCTGCTCGGGGAAGAGGCCGGTATGCTTGAACGAGGTGGGGTGGATCTTGAAGGTGAGCGCACCGTAGCTGATTTTCCAGTGGTCGGGCAGGGGCCGGCGGAATTCCCAGCGGCCGCCGCCCTGTTCGCTGCGGTGATAAAAGCCGTCCCAGCTGGCCCACGCGGCCCCGGGTTTCTGGCCGGAGCGCGGCCAGATGATCTGCGGGTCGGGGCGGACGAGGGTGAACTCGCCCCAGCGCTCGCGCTTCATGCCGTCGCCGCATTCGAGCAGCTCATAGTCGCGCCAGTGGTCGGCGACAATGAGGGCGGGGCGTTGGACGGGCGCGGACATGGGCGGGGACGGTCGAAACAAGGCGGGGCGGCGGGTCTTGTCGAGCAGCGGCGTGCTGAAATTGTTAAAAACGGGGCAAACCTGCTGTTTTATTGACAAGGCAGGCGCCCGTGCGGTTTTTTGGGCCCCTTTTTCACCCGCCATAAACCTATCCAACACCCTCCGCACTGTCCTGATTCTCACCGCCGCCGCGTTCCTCGCGGCGTCCGCCTCGGCCGATGTGGTCGAGACCAAGAATGGCGCCCGCATCGTGGGCAAGGTCACCAAGATCGAGGGCGGCAAGATCTATGTCACCACCGACTACGCGGGCGACCTGACACTCAAGCAGTCCGAGGTCACCGGCCTGACGACGGAGGCCCCCGTGGTCGTGCGCCTGGCCAGCGGGACCACGCTGCAGGGCACGGTGTCCGCCGAGGGCGCCGCGCTCAAGATCACGGGCGCCGACGGCCAGCTGGCCACCTCGGTCGAGAAGGTTGCCGCCACGTGGGCGCCGGGCGGCGAGGATCCGCAGGTGACGGCCATGAAGAAGGCCCTCGCCGACCGGGAGCACCACTGGAGCTACGAAGCCGCGGTGGATGTGACCGGCAAGAGCGGCAACTCCGAACAGCTGGGCACTGCCGGCGCGTTCCGCGCCACGCTCAAGACGCCCGATGACACCCTGCAGTTCTACACCGGCTACAACCGCCAGGTCTCGGACGGCGCGAAGTCGGCCGACCAGTTCCGGGCCGGCATTGATTACGCGGACAATTTCTCGGGCCGGACGTCGTGGTACGCCCGCGACGAAGGCGGTTTTGACCGCGTCAAGGGCATCGACCTCTACAACACGGCCGCCGCGGGCTTTGGCTACGATTTCCTCAAGGAACCGAAGCACCTCCTCACGCTCCGCGCCGGTCTCTCGTTCCGCTACGAGGGCTACACCAATCCCGCGCACGAGAGCCTCAAGAGCACCGGCCTGGACTTCGGCCTGAACCACGAATGGGAGTTCACCCGCTCCAAGCTGGTGGACCGCCTCACGTACACGCCGGCGTTCGACGACTTCAGCAATTTTCACTTCACGCACGAGTCGTTCTACGAGATTCCGCTGGCCGACCCGGCCTGGAAGCTCCGCCTCGGCGTCAGCAACGACTACAACAGCAAGCCCGGCACCGGCGTGGAGCGGCTCGACACGAGCTATTTCACCCGGATGGTGCTGAACTGGAAGTAAGCCGCCCTGGCGCGGAATAAGTCCTGCCCCCACGGCCTCATGTCCCCCATGAGGCCGTTTTTATTGCTGGGGTTGGCGCTGGGCGCGGGCGTGTACCTGGACGCCGCCGCGGCGCAGTTTGCCAGCGGGCCGAACCGGGTGGCGCTCATCGAGCTCTTCACCAGCGAGGGTTGCAGCAGCTGTCCGCCGGCGGAGCGCTGGCTGGCGGCCTTGCGCGACGAACCGGGCCTGTGGCGCGACTTCGTGCCGGTGGCATTCCACGTCGATTACTGGAACCGGCTCGGCTGGCCGGACCGTTTCTCCACGCGGGAGTTCACGCAGCGCGAATACGCCTATGCCACCGCCTGGGCGAGCCCGAGCGTTTACACCCCGTGCGTGGTCCGTGACGGCGCCGAGTGGACCGGCTCGCGCCCGCTCGCCCCGTCCGGCACCGCGGCGGGAAAACTCACCGTCCGTTACGACGGCGCCGTGGTCCACGCGGAATTTTCGCCGCTGGCGTCATCGGCCGGCGGGCCGTTTGAGCTCCATGCCGCCATCCTGGGGGGCGGCATCAGTTCCCCGGTCAGCGCCGGCGAAAACCGCGGCGAGACCCTGCACCATGAATTTGTCGCGCTGAAAATGGCCCACGCCCCGCTCGGGCGGGACCTCGCGCTGCCCGTGCCGAAGGTGACCGGCGTGGCCCGCCATGCGCTGGCGGTCTGGCTCACGCGCCCCGGCGAACTCACCCCGCTGCAGGCGACGGGCGGCTGGCTGGACTGAACGGGGCGCGGCCGGGGCTCCGCCCCGTGCCACGTGAACACCTTTCACCAATCCATGCGCATGCGACAGGCTCGCCACGCGCGGGCCCGGGCTTTTAGTTTGGCCCTCCGATGCCCGCGCCCACGTCAGCCGACTTCGCCCGTCTCGCCGCCACGCTCGAAGGCGAGCTTTCCACCGGCCGGACCCTGCGGCTGCTTTACGCGACGGATGCGTCGGAATACCAGGAATTGCCCGCGGCGGTCGCGCTGCCGCGGAGCGAGGCGGATGTGCAGGCGCTGCTGGCCTTCGCGCGCGAGCACCAGATCGGGCTGATTCCCCGCGCCGCCGGCACCTCGCTCGCCGGGCAGGTTGTGGGCAACGGCCTCGTCGTGGACCTTGGCCGCCACCTGAACCGCATCCTCACCATCGACGCGGGGCGCCGCCGGGCGCGCGTGCAGCCGGGCGTGGTGCGCAACGAGCTCAACCTCGCGCTCCAGCCCCACGGCCTGCTCTACGGCCCCGAGACGTCCACCGCCAACCGGGCGATGATGGGCGGCATGGTCGGCAACAACTCCTGCGGCTCCAACTCCCTCGTCTACGGCTCCACGCGCGAGCACCTCGTCTCGGCCCGCGGTTTTCTCAGCGACGGCACGGAGGTCACGTTCGGGCCGCTGACGGCCCCGGAGTTCGAGGCCAAATGCGCCGGCGCCGACACGCTGGAGACGCGGATTTACCGCACGGTGCGCGATCTGCTGGGCAACCCGGCCAACCGCGCGCTCATCCGCGAGCATTTTCCCAAGGCCACGGTCACGCGGCGCAACACCGGCTACGCGCTCGACCAGCTGATGGAGTGCGCGGTTTTCGACCCGGCGTCCGCCCAGCCCTTCAACCTCTGCCGGCTGATCGCCGGCTCGGAGGGCACGCTGTTCCTCGGGGTGGAATTTGAGTTCAACGTCGAGCCGCTCCCGCCCCCCGGCGCGCTGATGTGCGCGCACTTCGGCTCGGTGGCGGAGGCGCTGCAGGGCGTGCTCATCGCGCTGCGGCAGAAGCCCGGCAGCGTGGAGCTGATTGACCGCCACATCCTCGAGTGCACGCGCACCAACCTGGAGCAGGCGAAAAACCGCTTCTTTGTGCAGGGTGATCCCGGCGCGATTCTCGTGATTGAAATCCGCCGCGAACAGCGCGCGGACGTTGAGGCGGGCATGCGCGCGCTGGAGGCGGAATTGCGCGCGGCCGGGCTCGGCTACGCGTTCCCGCTGCTCTGGGGTGACGAGGGCAACCGGGTCTGGGACCTCCGCCGCGCGGGCCAGGGCCTGATGAGCAATGTCGTCGGCGACGCGAAGCCGCGCGAGGTGGTCGAGGATACCGCCGTGGCGGTGGAGGACCTGCCGGCCTACATCGGCGAGTTCGACGCCCTGATGCGCGGAAAATACGGCATCGCCTGCGTGTATTACGCGCATGCCGGCGCCGGCGAGCTGCACACCCGGCCGCTGTTCAATCTCAAGACCGAGGAGGGCCTGAAGATGTTTCGCGGCATCGCGACGGACGTCGCGGCGCTGGTGAAAAAATACCGCGGCTCGCTCAGCGGCGAGCACGGCGACGGCCGGCTGCGCGGTGAGTTCATCCGCTTCATGGTCGGCGACGAGTGTTACGCGATGATGCGGCGCGTGAAGGAGACGTTCGACCCGGCGGGGCTGCTGAATCCCGGCAAGATCATCGACACGCCACCGATGGACACCTCGCTGCGGCACGGGCCCGGCCATGCGACGCCGGATTACCCGACGATCTTCAACTTCAGCGCCACTCAGGGCATCCTGCGGGCGGCCGAGAAGTGCAACGGCTCCGGCGATTGCCGGAAGACTGCGCTCATGGGCGGCACGATGTGCCCGAGCTACATGGCCACGCGCAACGAACAGGACACGACCCGCGCCCGCGCCAACATGCTGCGGCACATGCTTACGCACCCGCACGACGCGTCCCGGCCATTCGACAGCGCGGAGATTGCGGGCGTGATGGCACTCTGCCTCTCCTGCAAAGGCTGCAAGTCCGAGTGCCCGTCCAACGTGGACATCGCGCGCCTCAAGGCCGAGTGGCAGCAGCATTACCACGACACCCACGGCGTACCGCTGCGGTCACGGCTCGTCGGCACCTTCTCTCAGTCCATGGCCTTGGCCTCGATCGTGCCGGGCGTGTTCAACTGGGCGGTGACGAACCGGGTGACGAGCCGGCTGATCAAGAAATTCGCCAAGTTCTCGCCCTTGCGCAGCATCCCCAAGCTGCAGGCCACGACGCTGCGCCGCTGGCATGCGCGGCATGCGAATAAAGGCGGGCCGTGGACGAACGGCCGCGTGTTTCTGTTCTGCGACGAGTTCACCAACTACAACGACAGCAACGTCGGCATCAAGGCGGTGCAGCTCCTCAACCGGCTGGGCTACGAGGTCATCATCCCGGAGCACGTGGACAGCGGGCGCGCGCAATTTTCGAAGGGCCTCGTGCGCTGGGCGCAGAAGCTGGCCATCCGCAATGTCGAGCTGCTCGCGCCGGTGATCACGGCCGAGACGCCGCTGATTGGCATCGAACCTTCCGCCATCCTCGGGTTCCGCGACGAATATCCCGACCTCGTGCCCCCGGCGCTGGTCGAGGCGGCGGGGCGGTTGAAGCAGCACGTGCTGCTGTTCGAGGAGTTCATCGCCCGCGAGGCGGATCGCGGGAAAATCAAACGCGAGTCGTTCACGACGGCTCCGCGCGCGATCAAGCTGCACGGCCACTGTCACCAGAAGGCGCTCTCGTCGCTCACGCCCGCCGTAAAGGCGCTGGAGCTTCCGTTGAATTACAAGGTGTCGGTCATCCCGAGCGGCTGCTGTGGCATGGCGGGTTCCTTTGGCTACGAGGTGGAGCATTTCGCCGTCTCGCAGCAGATCGGCGAGCTGGTGCTGTTCCCCGCCGTCCGGGCGATGCCGGCAGATTCAATTCTCGCCGCCGCCGGCACGAGCTGCCGCCACCAAGTCAAGGACGCCACCGGCCGCCACGGCCAGCATCCGGCGGAGATCCTGTACGACGCGCTGGCTTAAAACACGCCGGGGATGAGCCGCTTCGTCGAGCGGGCGTAGGCGTGGTAGGACTCGCCGAAGGTGTGCTCCAGCGCGATTTCCTCGATGTAGATGCGGTAGGCGAGGGCGAGGGCGATGGGCAGCAGGATGGTGACGATCGAAAGCCAGTTTTGGAACGTCGCGGCGAGGGCCAGGAAGGCGAGCAGCATGCCGCTGTAGGAGGGATGCCGCATCATGTGGTACGGGCCGCGGATGATGAGTTCGTGGTCGTCGGCGATGGCGACATCCACGGTGAAAAATTTCCCCAGCGAGAGGATGGCCCACCAGCGCAGCACGAGCCCGCCGGCAAAAAGCGTGCCGAGGATCTGGGCGAGCCAGTGTGGCAGGGGGTAGCGAAACGCCGGAAGCAGGTAGGCGACGAGTACGCCGCCGATCATCGCCGCGGTGATCGTGACCCAGAGGACCGCGAGCGAGCCGCTGTCCCGGCGCTTGGACTTGGAGCTGGAGCGCTTGAGATAACTCAGCGCCAGTTCCGAGACGACGTAGATCAGGCCGAGCTTGGCGGGCAGATTCATGCGGTTCAGGTGCCGTAGAGGCGGTCGCCGAAATCACCCAGGCCGGGCATGATGTACTTCTTCGCGTTCAGGCCGCGGTCGAGCGCGGCGGTGAAGATCGGGAGCTTGGGATAGTGGCTCTGCACCTCGGCCACGCCTTCAGGCGAACTCACGATGCTCACGAGCGTGATGTCCGCGCCGCCCGCGTCGCGGATGACGTCAATCGCCTTCACCGCGGAGCCGCCGGTGGCGAGCATCGGGTCCACCAGCACCACGCGGCGGTTGGTGACGACCGGCAGCTTGCAGTAATAACTGCGGGCGATGGCGGTCTGGTGGTCGCGCTCGAGGCCGATGTAGCCGACGCTCACGTCGGGAAAAATATCCAGGAACGGCTGCACCATGCCGAGGCCCGCGCGCAGGATGGGGACGACGACGAGGGGCTCGTGGGCCAGCACGCGGCCCGTCATCGGCTCCAGCGGCGTCTCGATGGCCTTGGGCTCGGTGGCGAGGGTGCGCGTGGCCTCAACGGCGAGCAGCAGGCTGATCTGGTAGCAGAGCGTGCGGAAGGTGGCGGGCTTCGTCGTCTTGTCCCGCAGGTGGGTGATGACGTGGGCCGCGAGCGGGTGGTCAAGGACGTGCAGCATGGGCGGAGGGTGGGGCGCGGGCGGGTGAAATTCAATCCCGGCGAATTGGTTCACCCCGAAGAGCGCGAAGGTCGATCATCGGAGCACGGAAATTTTAAGAGGGAAGCCAGGAAACCAGGAACGGAGCCAGGGCAGATTCTCTCTGGTTACCGAACTGCTGGTTTCCTGGCTCCCCCTTAAATCCCTCAGGGATTCAGGATGAGCGTGTGCACCGCGGGGCCGGGCAGCAGCGGGCCGGGGGTGCCGTGCACCCAGTTGGCGTGGCCGGCGCGATAATACGGTGAGAGAGGGTGGCCGCTCTGGCCGCCGGACATCTGGAACAGGCCCTCGGCTTCGCGGCCGGGTGAGACGGCGAGGCGCATGCTGGGGCCGAAGGACGGCGTCTGGACCCGGGGCATATTGGTGTCACCAGCCAGCGGATCCGCCGGCATGTTCAGCCAGCCGCCGAGCCACGCCGGCAGCATGCGGCCGAACGGGTGCATGATGCGCGCGGTGTTGCGGCGACCCCAGGTGGCCGACGCAAGGGGACGGCCCTCCTTGTCGATGTCGGCGATGGTGGCATCGGCGGCGGCGAGCAGCAGCGCGTCCCACGAGGAATATTTCGGATCAAGCAGGTGCGCGGGCTTTTCCTGCAGCATCGCCCACAGGGCGTCCTCGGTGTGGAACCGGCCCGATTCAAACCCCGGCATCTGCTCCACACACGAGGCAAAGACGGGCGTGAACGCCAGGTCGGTCGCATGCAGGCGGAAGCCCCGTACGAGCCGGTAGCCGGCGGAATCGATGCTGGCGACGGCGCCCCAGTGCTCGGCCACCTGCCGGAGCTCGGCGCGTTTCGGGTGGCCCGCGACGGCTTCGGGCGTGAGCACGGTGAGCAGCAGTTGCTGCCAGCGCTCGAGGAACAGCGCCCGGTCGTCGAGCTGGATGCCGAGCAGGTCGCGGGGCGTGGCTTTTTCGAGCGAGGCAAGATCATCGCGGATCTGGGCGGCGCGCGGCGGCGTGGCGTAGCCACCGTCGCCGACCAGCGCGAGCGCGGCCCCGCCCACGACGCGATTGTTGGCGGTCCAGACGCGGCCGCCGGCCGGTCCGAACACGGCCGGCACGTCGTCCGGCGGCAGCAGCCCCTCCCAGCGCCGGTCGCCAAACGACCAGGAGGTGGGCAGGCGGCCGTCGAAACCGACGCGGTGCGGCAGTTTGCCGATGATGGTCCACGCGACGGTGCCGGCCGAATCGGCGACGACAAAATTGTGCGCCGGCATGCCGGAGCGGTGCGCGATCGCGACGGCCTCGGCGGTGTTTTGCGCCGTCTCCAGCCGGATGAACTCAAAATTGGTGGCCGCCGGATCGTAGGCGACCCAGTGCAACGCGAGCGGGCGGCCCTTGCCATCCGTGGCGATGATGGGGCCCCAGGCAGTCCATGGGTATTCGACCGGCACGGGGTCGCCGCCCTTGACGCGGATGACATCGGAGCGCTTTTCAATTTCCAACAGGTCCGAGCGGCCGGGAAGCTTGTAGAGCGAGTGATCGATGGCGTTGACGTCGATGGTGACGAGGTCGCTGGTGTCGGCATACCCATCCGTCAGGCCCCACGCGATATGGCCGTTGCTGCCAATGACGACGAACGGCATACCTGGTAGGGTGACGCCCGTGATGTGGCCGGCGACCGGGCCCTGCCACTCGAGCGAGGCGCGGTACCAGATGTTGGGCACCGCGAGATCGAGATGCGGGTCGTTGGCCAGCAGCGCGGCGCCGGTGGCCGTGTGCGCGCCGGAGAGGGCGAAGCTGTTGCTGCCGGGCAGCAGATCGGGCTCGCGGGGATGGTCGGTGGCGAAGAGCTGCGTCGAGTGCAGGGGCGCGACCCGCGACACTTTGGCCGGGGTGCGGAGGTCAATGATCGAGGCCGGGGGGATCGGCGCGAGCGGGGCGGTTGTGCCGTCGAGGGCGGCGTCCCCGGGCGTGCTGACGGGTGCGAAAAACGCCACGCCGGCAGTGCCGAGCTGGTCGCGCAGGGTGGCGAGCGAGAGTTCGTAGGAACCGTTGGAGTCCTGCAGGTCGAGCGTCATCGCGTAGATGATGAGCAGGCTGTCCTCCGGCTTCCACGGCTCGGGTGCGAGGCGCAGCACGTAGTATTCGAAGGGTTTCTTTTTCAGCGCGCCGAGGCCGGCGTTGACGCCGGCGGTGTAGCCGGTGAGCAGGTCGCGGTCGGCCTGGGCGAGGCCGGCGAGGACCTTTTGGGCGAGGGCGCGGAAGCCGTGGCGGCGCGTGGCGCGGTCGAGGGGAAGGGCGAGCTTGCCGAAGAGCTCGGAAAGTTCACCGGCGCCCCGGCGCCGCAGCAGGTCCATCTGGAAAAACCGGTCCTGCGCATGCAGGTAGCCCAGGGCGCGGGCGACATCGGTGCGGGTGGCGGCCTTGATCAGGGGCACGCCGAGGGCGTCGCGGGTGACGGTCACGGGCGCCCCAAGGCCGGCGAGGGCGACGGCGCCGTCGAGCTGCGGCAGGCTGGCGCGCAGCTGGGCATAGCACCAGGCGAAGGCCAGGCCGGCGAACAGCACCAGCACGCTGAGCACGCTGCCGAGGAGACGAAGGCGTTTGCCGGCGGGGGAAGTCATGCGGCGATGGCCGAGCGGATGCCAGCGACGATTTCAGCGGGAGGCTGCGCGATATCCACCACGAGGGCGCCAGTCGGCTCCTCGAGCGTGGCCAGCTGGCTGTCGAGCATTGCGGGTTTCATGAAGTGGCCCTGCCGGCCGCTGATCCGGGACCAGAGCAGCTCGCGGGTGCCGCGGAGATAAACCAATTTCACGGGCTCGGCGCCGCGCAAGAGGACGGCGCGGTATTTTTCCGTGAGGGCCGAGCAGGTGACGACGGCGCTTTCATTCTTTTCCAGCCGCGCGTCGAGGTAGAGGCGGATGGCCGCGAGCCAGGGGGCGCGGTCCGTGTCGTTGAGCGGCGTGCCGGCGCTCATCTTGGCGACGTTGGCGGGGGGATGAAACTGGTCGGCGTCGGCAAATTTCCAGCCGAGCTCCTCCGCCAGCTGGCGGCCGATGGTGGTCTTGCCGCTGCCGGCGACACCCATGAGGAGCACGACCATGGGATGCAGACCTCAGGCCATCCAGGATTTGCCGGTGACGGGGTCGCGATCCTCGTCGAAGTCGATGTAGTCAAACATCGTGAGGACGGTCTTATGCTCGAGATGGCTCTCGGCGATGCGCTTGGCGAGCGTCTCGGCGCCGGCGTCGCGCCAGCCGCGTTTCATCATGAAGCCGTTCCAGATCTCGCATTCCTCGTCGGTGCGGGCGCCGCCGCGTTCGTGGGCCCAGGCGAGCAGCTGCGCGTCGGTCGTGCCGCCGGCGAGCACGCGGGCCTTGAGCTCGTCGTAGGCGACGCGGAGGAAGCTGCAGCAACGCAGGTCGAAACCCTTGCCGAGATTGGGGACATAGTCGGCGACAGGCAGGGTGCCGGCGGCGTGCAGGCGGATTTTGTCGAGCATGCGGCCGAAGTAGACAATGCGGCCGACCTTGGCGTAGGGACTGCGGAGTCCGGGAACAGTAGGCATCCCCGCAGCCAATAGAAAAGTCCGCGGGAGAAAATCCCAAACTGGTCAATCCCGCCAGAAATACACCGCGGTGCACAGCAGTGCGGAGATCACCGTCGGCCCGATGATCCAGCCGGCATGGAAGTTCAGGTGGTATTTGCCGACCAGCCAGACGACGAGGAAGCTCTTGATGACGATCAGCACCCAACCGGCCGCGATGGCCTGCTCGATGCGAGGATTGCGGGGGGAGCGCTGCTTGACGCGAATCTCTTGCACGAAGCTGCGCTCGTAGTCGGGCGGCGGCTGGCGGGTGATGAGCTGCAGGAGGTTGGCGAACATGGGGTCCTTGGACCGGCACCCTAACCCAATTACAAGGAATTGAAAGTGCCGTGTCCCCATCTGCTGGCGGCGGGCCGGCAAAAAGCCGGCGTACGACAAGGTCTGTGATTGAACTCGTCGATACCGCCGCTCAGAACGTGCGCGGTGGAACCTCTTCTCGCAACCCGGCTGCAATGTTGACATGAACCACGCCCCGCAACCGACCCAGGCCAACGGCAAGTCCGGCCAGCACCCCTTGCGCCCGGATGTTGAGTCATTTTACCACCTCGCGCATGGCGGTTTTGAGGGCAAAGCCTGCCAGGGCACGGCCTGCTTCGCCGCCCGTCACCTCAACCCCCCGCGCTGGGCCGAGGCGATGGAGAACAACCCCCGGGTTTACTGTCTCGGCGAGTGCTTTGCCGCTCCGGCGAAGGGCCAGACGAAGCCGCGTCCGCCCGTGAAGGTCTGCTCGCGCGAGGGCATTGTCCTCGGCCGTATTGCAAAAGGCGGGGCCCGCACGCTCGCCGCCTATCAAGCGCAGGGCGGGTATGCCGCACTGGCCAAGGCGCTGGCGCAGCCCCCGGAAGCGATTCTGACCGCGGTCGATAAATCCAATCTCCGCGGCCGTGGCGGCGCGGGCTTCCCGACCGGCCGCAAGTGGCGCTCGGTCGCGTCCCAACCCGCCGGTTTGAAATACGTCGTCGCCAACGCCGACGAGGGCGATTCCGGGGCGTACATTGACCGCTACCTGATGGAGGACGACCCGCACAGCCTGATCGAGGGCATGATTCTCGCGGCCTACGCGGTGGGGGCGGCGAAGGGCTACATTTACGTCCGCGCCGAGTACCCGCTTGCCGACACTGTCCTGCGCACCGCCCTCGCTGACGCCCAGGCGGCGGGCTGGCTCGGGGCGCGCGTGGGCGGCACGGCTTTCAGCTTCGAGCTCGAGGTCTATTCCGGCCACGGCAGCTACGTGTGCGGCGAGGAGACGTCGCTGCTGCGCTCCATCGAGGGCAACCGCCCCGAGGTCATGGCGCGCCCGCCGTACCCGACCGAGCGCGGTTTGTTTGGCCGGCCGACGCTGCTCAACAACGTCGAGACGCTCGTCAACATCCCCTGGATCGTCACGCACGGCGCCGAGGCGTATGCGGCGATCGGTTTCTCCAAGAGCCGCGGCACGAAGGTGCTCTCGCTCAACTCCCTCTTCAACCGGCCCGGCCTCTACGAGGTCGAGTTCGGCGTCACGGTGCGGCACATCGTCGAGGAACTCGGCGGCGGCCTGCGCAAGGGCGGTAAATTGAAGGGCGTGATCATCGGCGGCCCGATCATCGGCATGATCCCGCCGCACCTGCTCGACACGCCCCTCGGCTTCGAGGAGCTCGCCGCCATCGGCGCGGGCGTCGGCCACGGCGGCGTGGTGGCGTTTGACGAGCACACGTCCATCCCCGACCTCGTGGAGCACGTGTTTTCCTTCGGCGCCTACGAGTCGTGCGGCAAGTGCACGCCCTGCCGCAGCGGCAGCGGGCGGATCGAGGAGATTTTCACCCACGCCCTCGCGGGCGATGCCACCAAGGCCGACCTGCAGGAATGCCGCGACCTCGTCACGGCGCTCAAGCTCGCCAGCCTGTGCGGCCACGGCACGGGCCTGGCCCGCTTCGCCGAGTCCATCCTGCGCTATTACCCCACGGAGATTGAGCCATGCTTCAAGTAACCATCAACGGCCAGTCCCACCAACTGACGGAGGGTCTCACGATCAACGAGGCGCTGCGCTCGCTCGGCATCGAGATCCCCACGCTGTGCCACGACGACCGGGTTGACCCGTACGGTTCGTGCCGCACCTGCGCCGTCGAGGTGAAGGGCATCAACGCGCTCGTCACCGCCTGCAACACGCAGCTCCGCGATGGCATGGAGATCTCGACCCACTCGCCCGCGGTCGAAGGCGTGCGCAAGACCCTCTTCGGCCTCCTCGCCAAGGATTACCCGGCCGAGGCCGTGGCCGCGTTTCCCGACAAGCAGTTTCACCGCTACCTCAACCAGTATGGCGTGAAGGCCGGCGGCTCGCGCACCGCGCCGCCGCCCGACGTGCCGTTCATGCAGGATGCGTCGCACCCGTACATCAACGTGGACATGTCGCAGTGCGTGACGTGCTACCGTTGCGTGCGCATCTGCGAGGAGGTCCAGGGTCAGTTTGTGTGGAAGGCGTGGAACCGCGGCGACGAAACCCGCATCCTGCCGACCCGCGGCGAGACGATGCTCGACGGCGGCTGCGTCAGTTGCGGCGCGTGCGTGGACACGTGCCCGTCCGGCGCCCTGGAGGATCTCACCGTCCTCGCCCGCGGCGTCCCCACCGAGTGGACCAAGACGATCTGCTCCTACTGCGGCACCGGCTGCGAGGTGAACGTCGGCACCCGCGACGGCAAGATCACCACGATCCGCCCGTCGGAGGGCCCGAGCAACCACGGCCACACCTGCGTGAAGGGCCGCTATGCGTTTGACTACGTCTATGCCGAGGAGCGCATCACCTCGCCGATGATCCGCCGCGAGGGCCAGTGGGTGGACGTCAGCTGGGACGAGGTCATCAGCTACATTGCCACCCGGCTCAAGGCCATCATCGCGAAGGACGGCCCGGACTCCATCGGCGTGCTGAGCTCCGCGCGCGGCACCAACGAGGAAAATTTCGTCGCGCAGAAGTTCGCGCGTGTCGTCCTCGGCACGAACAACATCGATTGCTGTGCCCGCGTCTGCCATTCGCCCACCGCGGCGGCGATGAAGATGACCCTCGGCACCGGCGCGGCCACGAACTCGCTCGACGAGATCGCGATCGCGAAGACCCTGCTCGTCTGTGGGGCGAACCCGACGGAAGGCCATCCCGTGACCGGCGCGCGCATCAAGCAGGCGGCCCGCCACGGCGCCAACCTCATCGTCATCGACCCGCGCGTCATCGAGCTGTGCGAATTTGCCACGCTCCACCTCCAGCTGCGCCCCGGCACGAATGTCGTGCTCTTCAACGCGATGGGGGCGGCGATCGTGGAGGAGGGCCTCGTGGACGAGGAATTCCTCCGCACCCGCATCACCGAGTTCGAGGAGTACAAGAAGTTCATCGCGGATTTTATCCCGGAAAAGGCCGAGCTGATCTGCGGCGTGCCGGCGGCGAAGATCCGGGCGGCGGCGCGCATGTACGCGACCGCCAAGCCCGCGCTGAGCGTCCACGGCCTCGGCATGACCGAGCACATCCAGGGCACCGAGGGCATCATGGCGCTGGTGAACCTCGCGCTGCTCACGGGCAACATTGGCAAACCCGGCACGGGCATCAACCCGCTGCGCGGCCAGAACAACGTGCAGGGCGCCCCGCATATGGGCTGCGAGCCCAAGCTGCTCGCCGGCTACATCCCGATCGAGGAGGCCCGCGCGCAGGTGGAGTCGATGTGGCATGTGCCCATCCCAACGCACCCCGGCCTGAACATGATCGACATGCTCACCGCCGCGACCGAGGGGAAGCTGAAGGCGATGTGGGCGATCGGCTACGACATCGTGATGACGAACCCCAACACCCATGAGACGCGGCGCGCCATGGACCAGCTGGACCTCGTCATCGTGCAGGACCTTTTCCTCAACGCGACGGCGCGGGAGTTTGGCGACGTGTTTCTGCCCGCCGCCTCGTCGTTCGAGAAGGACGGCACGTTCATGAACGGCGAGCGCCGCATCCAGCGCGTCCGCGGCGCCGCGAAACCGCAGGGCCTGGCCCGCTCGGACTGGGAAATCGTCTGCGCCGTCGCCAAGGCGATGGGCCATGGCGGGAATTTCGCCTACCGGACCGCGGAGGAAATCTGGAACGAGGTGCGCTCACTCTGGCCGGAAGGCTCCGGCATCAGCTATGCCCGGCTCGATGCCGTGGGCGGGTTGCAGTGGCCCTGCTTCGACGAGGGCGCCCCCGGCACGCCCATCCTGCACGTGGACGAGTTCACCCATGGCAAGACCACGGCGCTGCGCCGGATTGAGTTCGTCCCGCCGCCCCACCTCCTCTCCAAGGAGTTCCCCTTCCTCCTCACGACGGGCCGCAATCTTTATCAGTACAACGCCGCGACGCAGACCTCGCGCACGCCGAACAACGGCCTGTACCGCACCGATTTCCTGCAGATTTGCCCGGTGGACGCAGCCCGTCTCGGACTGGAGTCCGGTGAAATCGTGCGCTTGAGCAGCGAGCAAGGCTCGGCCGATCTGCCGGTGCAGATCAGCGACCACGTGCAGCCCGGCGAGGTGTACACCACCTTCCACAACACGCGGGTCTTCCTGAACCAGATCACGACGTCGCAACGCGATCGCTACACCAAGACCCCGGAGTACAAAGTGACCGCGGTGAATATCGCCAAACTCTCCCTCCAGCCGGCGACGGCCTGATCAGAACTTCGGCTAATGCCCGGCCCTGGGCACAACACTCCGGGGCCTTTCCTAAGCAAGACATTGTAAGCCAATTGTTTCCCGCAACCGGCACCCCATCGGTTGAGCCCCGACCGCGGCAAACGCGGATGGGAACTATTTAAGCCCAAACTGCGTCTCATCCCTGCAATGAAAACCCACCCCCTGATACTTGGCGCTCTCGCCGGCCTGGCCGCGATCAGCACCGCGCTGGCGGCCGAAACACCGGCGAAGACCGACACCCGCGTGGAAGTCACTTTCGCCTCACCCGAAAAATTCGCCGATGTCCGCGATGCCTACACTTCTTCCGATCGGGGCCGGGACGGCATCCTCAGCCAGATCCGTGACTACCTGGTCAGCCGGGCCGATACCTATGTGTCCCCGGGGCAGAAACTCACGGTGACCTTCACCGACATCGATCTCGCCGGTGATTTTGAGCCGTGGCGCGGCTCCGAGGGCATGGACGTCCGCATCGTGAAGGACATTTACCCGCCGAAGATGGACCTCGAGTTCAAGCTGACCGGCGCCGACGGCGCCGTCCTCAAGGAAGGCAAGCGCCAGCTGCGCGACCTCGCCTTCGTGTCGAAGCTTTCCATCAACCGGAGTGACATGCTCCGCTTCGAGAAAGCCCTGCTGGACGACTGGCTGAAGGAAGATTTCCCGCGGACCAAGTCGGGCTGAGCCCCGCCGGTCACCCGGCTTTTTCCCGCCGCGCGTCTGCCCGACGCGCGGTTTTTTGCGCCCGGTTCCGATGGAGGGCTTGCGGTTGGTCGGCGGGGCCGCAAACGTGGGGTTACGTCAGCCAGGTTCCCCCCAACCCTCATTGCCCGGTATCATTCCGACCCATGAAACTGTCCGTCTCCTCCCTCCGCCGCGGTCTGTGCCTGACCGCATTTGCCCTGATCACCTGCATCGCGGTTTCCGCCGCCGAGACCTTTGAAGGCCGCATCCACATGGAGATGACCTCTGGCAAGAAGAAGGAAAAGATGGGCATCGATTACTCGATGAAGGACGGGAAATTGCGCATGAATCCCAAGATGCCGGAAGGACAGGGCCACGAGGGTGGCATGGGCATGATCATGGATATGCCGGCCCACGAGATGATCATCCTCATGGATATGGAAGGCCGGAAGATGTTCATGCGCCGCCCGATCCCGCAGCCGACCGCCGAGCAGACCAGCAAGGCGCGTGATTCCCACAAGATGTCTCCGCCCGAGGCCACCGGCCGGACGGAGATGATCGCCGGTTACAAGGCGACGGAGTATCGCATGACCGGGGAAAAGGGCGAGATCATCGAGCTGTGGCTCGCGAAGGGCCTCGGGCCGTTCATGTCCTACTCGGGGGGCAACCCGATGATGGGTGGCCGCAGCGCGCCCCCGGCGGGCTGGGAAAATTTCGCCCGCGACGGCAATGCCTTCCCGATGCGCGTGGTGACCCACGGCAAGGACGGCGGGGACACGATGCGGATGGAAGTAACCAGCGTCGAAAAGACCTCACTCCCGGACTCCCTCTTCTCGACCGACGGCTACAGCGAATTCTCCATTTCAGGCTTCGGCGGCGGTGGCGGCTTCAATCCGTTCAAGCGGGATTGACCCTTTTGGCGTGACCGCGCGGCTCGACAAATGGTTGTGGGCCGTGCGGCTGTTCAAGACCCGCGGGCTGGCCGCCGATGCGATCCGCGCCGGCTCGGTCGAGATCAACGCCCGCCCGGCCAAGCCCGCCCGCGAGGTGCAGGCCGGTGAAACCGTGACGGTGCAGCAGGGCCTCGTGTTGCGCACGCTGCGGGTCGTCGGGACGCCGGTTTCGCGCGTGGGGGCGAAACTCGTGCCGGACTACTGCACCGACCTCACGCCGGAGTCGGAGTATGAAAAAGTCCGCCTGCAGCGGATGCAGCACGTGCTGGCGCGGGCGAAGGGCAGCGGCCGGCCGACCAAGCGCGAGCGCCGGGAAGTTGACCGGCTGTTTGAATGACCGGCCGCCGCCTCCACTCATGAATGTGTATTCCAAGTTTGAAACCGAGCTCGCGGTCCGGCCGGACGACATCGACCTCTACCAGCACGTCCATTCCACGCGCTACCTCGACTATGTGCTGGCGGCGCGGTTCGAGCAGATGGAACGCTGCTACCGGATGCCGATGCAGGCGTTTGGGGCGATGGGGCTGGGGTGGTTCATGTCCGCAGCGGCGATCCAGTTCAAACGGCCGCTGGGGTGGGGCGACCGGATGACGGTGCGCACCTGGATCGAGCATTTTACCGAGACCGGCTGCCGGGTGGCGTTCGAAATCGAGAAGCTGCCCACCGGCAAACGCGTATGTGACGGTAGCTGCGACTACTCCCTGGTGACGCTGGCAACCGGCCGGGCGACCCCGCTGCCGGAGGAAATCCGGGCGAAGTATTCGATCTAAGCGGTTGGTGGGACGGGCTTCCCCGCGATTAACCTTGCGTTTGCGGGCAATCTCTATGCCTTCAGCAACTTATCGATAGAGAAAGCGTAGGATGACAGCATCTGGTGAGTCGTAGGCTGAGCGTATTGCTTAAGTGATGATTTCGAAACCCACGGTGGGAACGGAACTGGCAGATGACGGTGGATCTTCGAGACATCACAATGGGTAATTCTAAACTATACGTCGGCAATCTGTCGTTCAAGACCACCGAAGACGAGCTCCGCTCGGCCTTTGGCCAGTTCGGCACCGTGACCGACCTTTACGTCGCCATGGACAAAATGACCGGTCGCCCCCGTGGCTTCGCGTTCATCACCATGGGCACCGAGGAAGAGGCGAAAGCCGCGACCGAGAAGATGAACGGCACCGATCTCGGTGGTCGTCAGCTCACGGTCAATGAGGCCCGTCCCAAGGAAGAGCGCCCGGGTGGCGGCTTCGGCGGTGGCGTCCGTGGCTTCGGCGGCGGCGGCGGCGGCGAACGCCGTGGCGGCTTCGGCGGCGGCGGCGGTGGCGGCGGCCGCGATCGCGGCGAGCGCCGTTACTAATCGATTCGTTTTCACGAACTGATTTTCGAGGGACGGAGCTCCTTTGGGGCTCCGTCCTTTTTCTTTTCACCGTTTCATCCGCCGCCTGAGGGCGGCCCTGTTTTATGCCTTTCAAAGCTCTTAATCTTTCCGAACAGGTGCTCCGTGGCGTCCAAGCCGCGGGTTACACCGATCCCACGCCCATCCAGCTGCGCGCCATCCCGGCCGTGCTCGCCGGCGGCGACCTCATTGCCTCCGCCCAGACGGGCACCGGCAAGACCGCGGCGTTCGCGCTGCCCGTGCTCACCCGCCTCGGCCACCACGGCCGCACCCGCGTGCTCGTCCTCGAGCCCACGCGCGAGCTGGCCGCCCAGGTCGAGACCGCCTTCCGCGACTTCGCCCGCTTCACCGACATCCGCACCGTCGCCGTCTTCGGCGGCGTCGGCTACGGCAACCAGCGCACCGAGCTGAAACGCGGCGTCGACATCATCGTCGCCACGCCCGGCCGCCTGATGGCCTACCTCAAGGAGCGCACCATCAGCCTCCAGGACATCAACATCCTCATCCTCGACGAGGTGGACCGCATGCTCGACATGGGTTTCCTGCCCGTCGTGAAGGACATCGTCGCCCGCTGCCCGCGCGAGCGGCAGACGCTGTTTTTCTCCGCCACCGTGCCGCCCGAAATCGCCGCGATCGCCTCGTTCGCGCTGCGCAACCCGACCAAGGTCGAGATCGGCATCGCCCGCTCCGTCAACGAGTCCGTCAATCACGCGCTTTATCCCGTGGCCGCCGAGCAGAAGTTCGAGCTCCTCGAGGCGCTGCTGGCCAAGACCGACTTTGACAGCGTCCTGGTTTTCTCCCGCACCAAGCACGGCGCCGACAAGATCGCCCGCCGGCTCAAGACCGCCAACCATTCCGTCGCCGTCCTGCACGCCAACCGCTCGCAGAACCAGCGCATGGAAGCCCTCGCCGGCTTCAAGTCCGGCAAATACGAGGTGATGGTCGCGACCGACATCGCCGCGCGCGGCATCGACGTCGCCGGCGTCTCGCATGTCATCAATTACGACGTCCCGGAAAAACCCGAGGACTACGTGCACCGCATCGGCCGCACCGGCCGGGCGCAGGCCGTGGGTGACGCGTTCACGCTCGTCACGCCGGAAAACGCCGGCGACATCCGCGACATCCAGCGCTTCATCGGCCAGAAGATCCCCGAGCTCAAGCTCGAGGGTTTCCCGTACCGGCCCTTTGTCGCGCGGGCCCAGCCCGTGTCGGCGCCCGGCGGCTCGCATTCCAAGCCGAGCAAGCAGGGTGGCTGGAACCGGTTTGGCGGCGGAGGCGGCCGGAGCCGCCACCGTTACTAAGATTCGCCCGGGCTTGCGCGCCGGTGCGGGGGACCCCCAGCATCGGCGCATGAGCGTCAAAGTTTCCACCGTCGAAACCCACCTCGCGGCCCTCCGGGCGTGCGAGGCCTGCCCGCGCATGCACCGGCCGGTGGTGGTCGGGCGCGCTGTGGCCAGCCGCATTTTGCTGGTGGGGCAGGCGCCGGGGGACAAGGAGCCGAAGCTCGGCCGGCCCTTCGCGTGGACGGCGGGCAAGACCCTCTTCAAGTGGTTTGCCGAGGCGCCCGGCTGGACGGAGGACGAGGTGCGGGACCGCATGTATTTCGCCGCGGTCTGCCGCTGTTTTCCGGGCAAGCGGCCCGAGGGTGGAGACCGGGTGCCGGCGCCGGAGGAAATTGCGAACTGCTCCGCGTGGCTGGAGCGCGAGTTCGCGCTGCTGCGGCCCGCACTGGTGTTGCCGGTAGGCAAGCTCGCCATCACGCAGTTCCTCGGGGAGCGGCCGCTGCTCGAAACGATCGGGCGCTCCTTCCGCATCGATTACCGCGGCCATGCGGTTGACTGCATCCCGCTGCCCCATCCGTCGGGGGCGTCGCCCTGGCACCGGATGGAGCCTGGCCGGACGCTCCTGCGCCAGGCCCTGGCGCGGGTGGCGGCGCATGCCGCGATAGAAAACGCGTGCCATCCGTAGATTCTGCGCTAATGGAAACCACTGCCATGCCCGCCTTTATTATCCGGATTTGCCTGTTGGTGTTGGTGACATTCACCGGACCGGTGCTGCGCGCCCAGCGCGAGAAGCTGCCCGAGGAAGACCTCGAGTATGTGGAGAAGAACTTCCCCACCGCCCAAAAAACCAGCACCGGGATCCGCTACGTCATCCAAGTCGAAGGCAAGGGCGACTGCCCCCGGCCGGGGGACATCGTCGCGCTCATTTATGCGGGCCGTTTCCTGAACGGCACCCTGTTTGACCAGCACATCGACCGGGAGCACCCGTTCCAATTCCGGGTGGGCCGCAACCAGGTGATCGAAGGCTGGGACCAGTTCATGCAGCAGATGAAAAAGGGTGAACGGTGCGTCGTGATCATCCCGCCCGAACTGGCCTATGGCATGCGGGGTTCGCCCCCGCGCATCCCCCGTGATGCCACGCTCGTGTTCCTGATCGAGCTGCTGGAGATCAAGCGCCAGTAATCCGCGGCGCAGTCACCCGCCGGCCGGGAGCGGGGTCCGGGCGCGCCGCTGGGCCCAGAGATTGTCGGCGGTGTAGAGCGTGAGTCCGCACCAGATGAAGGCAAAGGCGGCGGCGCGTTCCGGGGAAAAAGGCTCGTGGAACACCCAGACGCCGAGGGCGAACTGCACCGTGGGCGCGATGTATTGCAGCAACCCGAGGGTGGAGAGGCGGATGCGGCGCGCGCCGTAGGCAAAGAGCAGCAGGGGCACCGCCGTGACCACGCCCGCACTGATCAGCAGCACGTGCTCCGTGGGGCTCACGCGGCCCAGCGCCCCGGCGCCGGTGTGCTGCTGCCAGAGGACAAAGACGAGGGCGAAGGGGGCCAGCAGCAGGGTTTCCAGCCCCAGGCCGGTGAGCGGGCCCAGCGGGGATTTTTTCCGCAGCAGTCCATAGGCGCCGAACGTCGCGGCCAGGGTGAGCGCAATCCACGGCGGCCGGCCCACCCGCACGAGCAGCAGGGTCACGCCGAGGGCGGCGCAGGCGATGGCAGTCCATTGCAAGGGCCGCAGCCGCTCCTTCAGGACCAGGCGGCCCAGGGCGACATTGACGAGCGGGACCAGGAAATAGCCCAGGCTGGTCTCAAGGACATGGCCGTGGTTCACCCCCCAGACATACACGAGCCAGTTGACCGTCAGCAGGACCCCGCTCAAAGCGTGCCACTGCAGGGCGGGCCGGGAGCGCAGGGCGGCGCGCAAGTCCCCCCAGCCCGCGCCCGCCGCCATCAGGCCGAGCACAAAGGCCAGCGACCAGATGTGCCGGTGCGCAATCAGCTCCGTGGCATCCACGTCCTTGAGCTGCCGCCAATAGAGGGGAAACAGCCCCCAGCAAAGATAACAGACCGCAGCCGCGAGCGCCCCGCGGCCGGCCGCAGGGGTGGCGCGGTCGCTCATTTACTGTTGGCAGCGTGCGTGTAACCGAAGCGCTCGCGGAATTCGTCAATGGCCTGCTGGCGGGACAGGTCGGGGCGCAGGCCCAGCGCCATCAGGTCGGCGGCGCGCTTTTCCACCCACCGCTGCTTGAAGCCTTCCTCGATTTCGGAGGCGACGGCGGGGTTTTCCTTGGGCTTCTTCGCGTTATGTTTGCAGCCAGCCAGCAAGGCCAGCGGCAGGAGCAGGAGAAAGATTAGCGAACGTTTCATAAAGAGGGGGCTGATTAATGATAAAAAGCATGACTCAATTTGACCGCGAGGGAATCTTTTTGGTTTCGCGCCGGGCCCAATATTCGTTTTTATTCCCGGAACATGAGCGACGAGACACCTCCGCCCCCGTTGCGCCTCCGGCCCCGACAGCGTCCCGAATCCGAGACGCCGCCGGAGCCTGCGGCAGCTGGTGCGGAAGAGGGTAAGCTCCGACTCAAGCCCAAGTTGTCCGTGGAACCGGAGCCTGCGGAGCAGGTTGAGCCGGAACCCGCGGCGGAACCCATCCGGCTGAAGCCCAAGCTGACGCTGGAGCCCGACCCCGAGCCCGTGGCCGAGGAACCGCTACCCGAGCCGGCCGAGGAAGCCCCGCCGCCCCCGCCCATGCCCGAGGAGGGGAAAATCAAACTCAAGATCAAGCTGCCCGGGGCGGCGGCACAGGAAGCCGCGGCCCCCGCCGGGGAAATGGAAGAAACCCCGGCGCTGCCACCTTTTCCCGTGGTGGCACCGCCGCCGCCCGAGGCGGATGAGATTGATACGCCCCCAGTGTTGGCGGCGACTTCGGCGACCCGCCCGCCCGTCCCCATGGTGGGAGCGCCGCCGTCCGGCGGGTCGCGTCCGGCGGTCTTCAAGCGCCCGCGCGTGCCCGCGGCGCTGATGGCGGCGGAGCGGCGGAAGCGGTTGTGAAAATATGCCCTGATCGCGGTCATGGGCGTGGTGCTCGCCGCCCTGGTCATCGGCGGGGCCTACCTGAAATTTACGCCGGTGGCGCCGACACCCGTCCCGCCACGGCAGACCTATATCGCGCCGATTGAGCCGGTGGTGAAAGTGCAAGTGCCGGATAAGGTGCCGACCAAGGCGGTGCCGTTGCCGGAGGAACCGGTCTCGGGTGAACGCGTGGCCAGCACCGCCACGGTCGAACTGGCCCCCGGGGTCACCGCCACCACCGAGATGATCCAGGCGGTGCCGAATGCCAGCGCGGGCTTCAAGGCGTTTGTCGCTGGCGTGAAAATCAGCGGCGTCTACCAGGGCAAGCCCCCGCGCGCCTTCATCAACGGCCGCCTGTTTCGCACGGGCGAGATGGTCGACGACCTCCAGGAAATCTATTTTGACAGCATCGACGGGGCCACGCGCAGCCTCGTGTTCAAGGACGCCCGCGGGGCGACGGTGTCGCGCCGCTACTAAGCCGGCGCAGTGTTCAGGCCGGGGCCGGGAGTGACACTTGCCAGCTTTTCCGGCCGGTCACCTTGAGCCGTGGCAGGCCGGGCAGCCGGACGGAGGCGGTGACGCCGCGCGGCAGGACCAGCTCGACGTGCACCTGGTTCCCGTGGCGCCGCCAGGCACTCGTGATGGATCCCGCCGGCGTCGGCACGGTGCAACCGCCCGAATCGCCGACAAATTCCGGGGCGAAATCCACGCGCTTCCACTGCGGCGCGGCCTGGCGCACGCCCCCGATGATTTGCATGAGGTGAAACAGCGGGTGGGCGGACCACGCATGCGAATGGCTGATTTGGAACTCCGGGTGGTCGCGGAAGAGTTCAAACGTGGAACCGTAGGCGATCATCGGCTCCCACCGCGGACGCAGGTGCGCCACGATCTCAGCGCCGTGGCCGCGGGTCGCGAGGACAGAGTAGACGTAGGTGATCCAGTACGCGCTCGGCTTCACCGAGTGGCCGGACTCGTCGCGCAGGTAATCCAACAGATAACGTTTCTGCGCCGCCGCGCCCTCCGGGGCGAGGTCGGACATGAGCGCGAGGGTCTGGGCGTGTGGTGAGGTCGTGGAAAGAACCCGGCCCTTCGCATCGAGCCCGTCCCGCAGCAGGCCCTGACGGTTGACGAACGCCCGCAGGCGCTTCCGCAGGCCGGCGGCGCGGCGCGCGCAGCGGGACGCGGCGGACGCGTCGCGGTTGAGCCGGTGCATCGCGGCCAGCCGCTCCAGCGCCAGCATGAACCAGAGATTGTAGACGGTGGAGGCGCCATCCTTCGGCACATCCGTCCAGTCGAGGAACAGCCAGTAGCGCGGGTCGTAGTGCACGAGCCCCTCCTGGCCCGTGTGGGCCTCGAAATAGGCGAGCGCGCGTTCCACGACCGCCCGGTGCGCGCGGAACGGCTCCAGGTCGCCGGTCTGCCAGTAGTAGTCCCACTGCGTCAGGATCCAGATCAGCGTGAAGTCCGGCAGCACGCAGTTGTGCCCCATGGTGGGGGCGTGCCCGTAGGTGATGCCATCCGCGGTCGTCTGGGCGCCGATCTGGTAGATGCCGCGGCGGAAAAGGCGGGCATCGCCGCTCAGGTGAAACGTGTTCCAGGCCTGCACGCGGGCGTCACCCCACCACTGCGCCTGCTCGCGCCAGGGCGTGTCCACATAGGCGTCGAGCATGCAGTTCTGCTGCGACCACGCGCAGGTCTCCCAAATTTGCTCCAGGACGGGATCGGAACTCCGGAAACTGCCGCGGCGCACGACCGGGTAGCCCGTCCGGCGCAGGGAGGGCGCGATATGCAGCGGCACTTCGGAGTTGCGCACGACGATCATCACGTGGCGGAAGCCGAACGGATGATAAAAGAAGTGCTCCGTGCGCCCGGCGCGGCAGGTGAGCCGGGCGGCGAACGCCACGCGGCTGCCGTCGGGAAATTTCAGCTCGGGCTCCAATCTCGTGGGCTCGATCACTTCGGTGTAAACCAGGTCGATCACCTCGCCACCGCGCGCTCCGCCGATTTGCAGCGAGAAATTGCCCACCACGGGCTTGCCCACATCCAGCAGGTAGCTGCGGAAACGACCGGGACCCGTCGGCGGGATCTCCAGCCCCGCGGCAAACAGGCCCACGGGCGCATCGGCCGCCGCCGGGGTGTCGAGGGCCGCGGACACGGGGACATGCGTGTGGTCCTCGTTCTGGCGGAGCAGGTAAAGATTGCGGGCGTCCTCCCAGCCGGCGCCGCACACGCCCTCGGCGGTGCCGATGACGGTGCCCGGCCGCCAGGCTTCCTCCAGCATCTGCGGGATGCCGCGGGCCTCCAGGTTCGACCACGGCAGCACGCCCGGCCGCTGGGTTTTCACCGGGGTAGTCCAGCCGCTGTCGTCGAACTCGGAGTTCATCCAGTCGAGCGGACACGCGCGGGCGTCAAAATTCTCCTGCGCAAACAGCTGCAGGCTGGTGCGCGTCATGTCGTGCCGGATGCCCGGCTGGCGGATGCATTTCCAGGTCGCGTCCGTGTGGAGACGGCCGCCGCCCCACGGGGCGGCGACGAGCAGGCCGGCGTAGCCCTGGGTGAGGTATTGGAAATTGCTGTAGCCCGGGTTGTAGGCGCGGATGGCGAGGACGTTGCGGCCGGGCACCAGCCAGCGCGCGAGGTCGATTTCATCGTAGGGCCAGTGCGACTGGTAGCCGCGCGCCGGCCCGCGGCCGACAAACGCGCCGTTCACATACAGCTGGTACGACTGGTCGGCCGTGATGAACAGCGGCGCCCGGCGCGGTACGCGGTCCAGGGTGAAGTCGCGGCGGAACAGGGCGAAGCCGTTGTGCAGGTCCCAGCGGAATTCGTCGGGCCAGATCCATTCGGCGCGGGCGAAGATCCGCGCGGCCGGGTTGTGCGCAGGGAGGAGGCTGGTCATGGGGCGGTTCGGCCGCACTAGAGCATGCCGGGCCCGCACGGGTCGAGCCCGGAGGTTGCGGCCGCGCTCAGTGCGAGAGGGCGGCGTCGCGGATCGCGCGGATCAACTCGGGATCCGTGGCCACGCCCAGCACGCCATTCACCACAAACTGGATGCCGACGCAGAGCAGCAGGAAGCCCATGATCTTGGTGAGCGCATGCATGCCGTTGACGCCGATGACGGTCACGATCTTGCCGGACAGGCGCAGGGTGGCGTACGTAATGGTGGCCACGATGAGGATGCCAAGGATGATGGCGACGTAGTCGATCCAGTGGTTGGCCAGCGAGATGAAGCCGAGCGTGACGGCGATGGAGCCGGGACCGCTCAGCATGGGCATGGCGAGCGGGGAAAACGAAATGTCCCGCTTGGCCCGGGCGGCCTCGCGGACGCGCTCGTCCTCCACGGTGCTGCGGGGGTTGGCCACCAGCATGCCGGAGCCGATGCCGGCGACCAGCAAACCGCCCGCGATGCGGAGGCCGGGGATGGAAATGCCGAAAAACCCCATGATGAACGTCCCGCCGATGAGGAAGCTCACGAGGATGACGACCATGTAGATGCACGCCATGCGGAGCTGCTGGAACCGCCGGGCCTCGGTGTCGCCCTCGGTGATGGCGAGGAACGTCGGCGCGCCCGCGAGCGGGTTGATCAGCGGCAGGAGGGCGATGACCGTGCCGAGAATGAGCTGCCAGAAGTGCGAAACCGTGACCATGGGAGCGGGCAGTCAGGCGGAAAAAACGCCCCGATGCAAAGGCGGATGCGCGGATTCACCACACTTCGACCGGGCCCTTGGGGACGGGGATGGCCTCGCGTTCGGTGGCATCCGGGGCGCCGGGTTCGCGCATGAACGACGCGACCATCGGACCGGGCTGGTACTTGGGCAGGAGCTCGCCGGCCGCGTCGCAGAACGGCGCGCGCCACGCGACATATTCGGCCAGCGCGGCCTCGAAATCGGCGCGGGAGGTGATGGTGATGATGCGGCGTTTGAAATCCTTGGCGGGGCCGAAGCGCTTGGCGTACCACGGCGCGACTTTGCGGAAGAGCTTGGCGCCATTCTCCTCGCCGTAAAACGCGATATAGCGCTCGAAATGCCGGCGCAGCACGCGCACGCGCTCCGCAAAGCCGGGCTCGGGTGTGAGCTCGCCGGTGCGCAGGTAGTGCTCGGTGCGGCGGAAAATCCACGGGTCGTAAAACGCCCCGCGCCCGATGCTCACGCCGGCGCAGCCCGTCTCGTCGAACATGTGCTTGGCGGCCTCGGGCGTGGTGACGTCGCCGTTGCCGATGACCGGGATGGCCTTCACGGCCTGCACGACCGAGCGGATGCCGGCGAGGTTGACGGTACCGCTGAAACCCTGGGCGCGGGTGCGGCCGTGGACGAAGATCGCGGCAACGCCGGTGTCCTCGAGCACGCGCGCGAGGTCGGGGGCGGTGAGGTTGTCGTCGTCCCAGCCCAGCCGCATCTTGGCGGTGATGGGGATTTTGACCGCGTTGATCATGCCCCGGACCAGGGCGGCGGTCTTGGTGAGTTCGGTCATCATCGCGGAGCCGCCGCCGATCTTGACGACCTTTTTCACCGGGCAGCCCATGTTGATGTCCACGGACTGCGCGCCGAGTTCCTCACACCTGATGGCCGCGTCGCGCATCTCCTCCGGCACGCTGCCGAAAAGCTGGATGGCGAGCGGGCGGTCGGCCTCCGACGTGGCGACGAGCTTGAGGGCGGTGGCGTTGCGCTCGAGGAGGGAGCGGGCGTTGACGAGGTCCGTCGTGGCCCAGCCGAGCCCGCCGAGTTCGCGCACGGTCTCGCGCATGGGCAGGTTGGTGTAACCCGCCAGCGGCGAGAGGAAAAGGTTGGACGAGAGCTCGTAGGGCCCGAGGCGCATACCCGGTCATGTTGCCCGACCTCCGAATGAGCGCAACCCCGCTGGCGGTGTAACCTATTGGGTTACACTGTCAGAGGGACACGTCCCGACCGGCGCGCAGCTCGGTGAGCCAGTGCAGCAGCCGCAGGGTGAGCTCGGCATCGGGCAGGCGACTGCGACAATGGAGGAAATCATTGAGCCGCTGCCGGGGAATTCCGAGGTAGCGTGCCAGACGGGCTTTGGCCCCATAGGGCTGCAACGCCCGGCGAAGCAGCGTCGCACAGACATTCCACATCGGCGAATCGGTTCCCGGGCGCCGGGTGCGGTACGATTGGGTGCGGCGGGGACGTAACGCCGTGTGGATTCGGCGTGCTCCCGTGTACGCGGCGACCCGGAGCGCCTCGCTGAGGTCCAGCCACTGTCGGAGGACCGGATGAGTGGGGATCATGCGGACGGTGTAACCCAATAGGTTACACTGGATCCAGCCGCGGGCCGTACTTTATCGGTAACTTCACCGGGCTAGCGGTCGCCAAGGGCGGCCTTCATCCGCTTGAGGCCCTCGGTGAGCGTCGCGCGGGTGCAGCCGAAATTGAGGCGGACGTAATGGCCCTTGGGCGCGCCGAAGAACGCGCCGTCACTCAGGCCGACACCGTGCTTTTCGAAATGCGCGATGGGGTCCTTCAGGCCGAGGGCGGTGACGTTGAGCCACGCGAGGTACGTCGCCTCGATGGGCGCGTCGACCTTGATGCCCGGGAGCTCGCGGGCGACGTAATCAACGAGGTAGTCGCGGTTGCCGCGCAGGTAGGTGAGCAGCGCCTGGCGCCAGTCCTCGCTGTCGCGGTACGCGGCCTCGCAGGCGGTGTAGCCGAAGGTGTTCACCTCGGCAACGACGCCGGCGGTGGCACGGACGAACTGCGCGCGCAGGGCCGGGTCCGGGATGATCGCCAGCGAGGTGCCGAGGCCGGGGACGTTGTAGGTCTTGCTCGGCGCCATGAACGTGAACGTGCGGGCGGCGATCTCGGGCGAGAGCGTGGCGGTCGCAATGTGCGGCAGCGATGGGTCGAGGATGAGGTCGCAGTGGATCTCATCGGAGCACAGCAGCAGGTTGTGCCGCACGCAGAAGTCCGCGAGCTGCACAAGTTCCTCGCGGCGCCAGACGCGGGCGAGGGGATTGTGCGGGTTGCAGAGGTAAAACATCTTTGTGCGCGGCGTGATGGCGCGCTCGAGGGCGGCCCAGTCGATCTCCCAGCGGGCCGCGGCGGCATTGAGCGTGAACGGCACCGGAACCGAGATGCGGCCGGAGTTTTTCGGCGCGGTCATGAACGGCGGGTAGATGGGCGTGAGCGTCAGCACCTCGTCGCCCACGGCGGCGAAGGCCTGCGCGGCCACGTTCAGGCCGACGACGAGGCCCGGGAGCCACACCAGCCAGGAGGGGTCGATTTTCCAGCCATAGCGCGCCGCGAGCGCGTTCACGACGGCGTCGGTTGAGGACTTTACCGGCCGGGCATAACCGTACACGCCGTCGGCAACACGGGCTTGGATGGCCGCGATGACGGCCGGCGGGGACTTGAAATCCATGTCGGCGACCCACATCGGCAGCACGTCGCGGCCGGCGTATTTCTGCCACTTCTGGGAATCGGTGCCGGCGCGCTGGATAGGCGTGTCAAAGTCGAAGGTCATGCGGAAAGGACGGGCAGTGAACCATGCCCGACCCGGTTGGGCACGGAATTTCTCCGGCATATTTCAGGCGCCGGCAGATGGGAAATACCTTCCCGGGTGAGACGGCGCAACCCGGCCAATGCGGCACACGGAAATCGTCCGCGGATTCATATCTCCATCATGGGCAATTGAATGAATTAAGGCCGGACCCGGCATCCCACCTGCAACGGGTGATCATCCGAAGGGCTTTCGCCCGACAACCCTCATTCCACAAAAATCACCATGAACATCGTTCGCTACACCTATCCTTCCTACCGCAGCCTGGCCACGTTGCCCGGCCGCTTTGTCCGCTCTCCCTGGGCGGGCCTCGACACCGAAATTGACCGCATGTTTGCCTCCGCACTCCCGTCCTTTGAGGGGATCGCGGCCGGCACCGGCTTCCCGGTCGATCTCTACGAAGACCAGAATCACGCCTATGTCCGCGCCGAGCTTCCGGGCGTGAACCGTGATGACATCCAGGTCGAGATGACCGATGGCACGCTGACCATCACCGCGGTGCGCAAGGTGCCCGCGACCCCTGCGACGGGCTCAGGGCAGGCTGAAGGCCAGGCCGAGCAATCCTCTTCGTTCAGCCGTGCACTGACCATCCCCGCCGAAATCTCGGCCGACCAGGTCAGCGCCGCCTACGAGAACGGCATCCTCACCGTCACGCTCCCGAAGCGCGAAGAGGCCAAGCCGAAGAAGATCACCGTCACGGTCAAATAACCCGCCACGACTCAAACCTTAACCCATATTCACCATGTCACTCTTCACCAATATCCTCCCCGGCTTCACCCGTGAGCCGGCCGCCGCCCGCGCCGACGGCGCCACGTGCACCTCGATCGCCACCCTCAAGCCTGCCTATGACGTGCGGGAGACCCCCGAGGCCTACCGCCTCACGGTCCAACTGCCCGGCGTGGCGAAGGACGGCCTCGAGCTGACTGCCGAAAGCAACGAGCTGCGCATCACCGGCCGACGCGGCTGGACGCAGCCCGCGGGCTGGGCCGCGCTGCATCGCGAGACGCCCGCCGCGAACTACGAGCTCGTGCTCACCCACGACAACGCGATCGACGGCGACAAGATTGTGGCCGAACTGCGCGATGGCGTGCTGGCGGTCACGCTCCCGAAACACGAGGCCGTGAAGCCCCGCAAAATCGCGGTGGCGTAACCGCCCCGGAATATTTCAGGTCCAAACCAGGCCGGGCCGCTTCAGGGGCCCGGCCTTTTCGTGTCCGGGGCCACCTTTTGCTTTTGCGGTGGAGCGCGCGGCCAGTGACGCTCCCGGCATGAGCCCGGCGCTGTTCCCCCTCCTGATGATCGGTTTGTTCATCGTCGTTTTTGCGCTCATCGCCCGGGCGACCGCCCGGCAGAGCCGGCGGACGGCGGAAAACATCCGCCAGCTGGCGGAAACCCTCGGTCTGCAATATGCCGAAAAACCGCCGGCGTTGGGGATGTTTTTCACCGACGCGCGGGCGGCGGGGCAACGGCGCGGCAAGCGCGTGGAGCTGTTCCCCTTCGCCACCGGGTCGGGCAAATCCCGCATTCAGTGGAGCGCGGTGTCGGCTGCGGTGCCGGTCGCGACCGGCCTGACGTTTCACCTGCGGCGCCAGGGCTTCGGCACGAAGTTCATGGAATTGTTCGGGGCGAGGGAAATCACGGTCGGTGAAGCGGAGTTTGACCGCGACTGGTTTATCCAGACCAACCAGCCGGAATTTTTCCGCGAGGCCCTGCTGCCGGAGCTGCGGGGCAAGATCACCACGCTGGTGCGCGAGCTCGGCACCCAGGCGCGCGGCGTGGAGTTCAAGCTGGAGCAAAACGTCGTGCGCTACGCGGAGATCGGCAGCTTTGCCAGTGGCGACACCTGCAAGCGCTGTGAACGGGCGGCGGACATCGTTTGCGACCTCGCCGATGTGGCCGAGGTGTTTGCAGAGCAGCAGGCCAGCCGGTAAGCTTTCGCCCATGACCACCACTCCAACCACCGGTCCAGTGCTGCTGTTCGACGGCGAATGCGGTCTGTGCAACCGGGTCGTCCGGCGGCTGCTCGCGCTGGACCGTGCGGGTCAACTGCGGTTCGCGCCGCTGCAGGGTCCCTCGGCCCAGGCCTACCTGCGCGCGCGCGGCCTGCCGATGGCGGATTTCAGCACGCTGGTGCTGGTGCCGGACTGGCCGGCCAACGCCGCGGTCCCGCTCCTGCGCACCGACGGCGTCATCGCCGCGCTGCGGGCGGTGGGTCGCCCCGGCTGGGCGTCCCTGCTGGCGGTTTTCCCGCGCTTCGTGCGCGATGCGGGCTACAAGTTTGTGGCGCGGGTCCGGTATGCGGTTTTCGGCCCGTGGCGGACGTGCCCGCTGCCACGGCCGGAGTGGACGGCGCGGTTTATCGACTGACGGCGCGAGCCCGCGTCAGCGGACCTGAGGCCGGGCCGCTCAGCCCACTTTCTCGGCGCCGGGCTCCTTGATCAGGAGGGACATGAGCACGGACGTCGCGAGCACGCCGCCGATGACGCCGAGCGAGGTCGCGGTGGAGATGTCCACCCAGTGCTCGATGAGCATCTTCACGCCGATGAAGACGAGGATGACGGCGAGGCCGATCTTGAGGAAGCGGAACAGCTGCATCACGCCGTTGAGCGCGAAGTAGAGCGAGCGCAGCCCGAGGATGGCGAAGATGTTCGAGGTGAGGGCGACGAAGCTGTCCTTGGTGATGGCGAGCACGGCGGGCAGCGAGTCGAGGGCGAAGACAAGGTCGGTCGTCTCGATCACCAGCAGCACGATGAACAGCCGCGTGGCGACGCGGCGGCCGTTTTCCCGGGCGAAGAAGGTTTCGGGCTCGGCCTGCGGCGAGACGGTGAAGAACCGGCGGAAGAGCCGCACGGCGATGTTCTGGTCGGGATGGATCTCCTCATCCTTTTTCGGCAGGGCCATCTTGATGCCGGTGTAGACGAGAAACGCGCCGAAGAGATAAAGCACCCAGTGGAAGCGCGAGATGACGCTGACGCCCACGATGATGAACACCGCGCGCATGAACACCGCGCCGATGATGCCCCAGAACAGCACGCGATGCTGGAAGCGCGGCGCGACCTTGAAGTAGGCGAAGACGAGGATGAAGATGAAGACGTTGTCGACGCTGAGGCAGAGCTCGACGAGGTAGGCGGCGAGGAACTGCTGCGCGAGCTCCGGGCCGCGCCAGTGGAGCAGCAGGGCGTTGAAGCCGAGGGCGAGGGCGACCCAGACGACGCACCAGGCGAGCGCCTCCTTCATGGACATCGCATGCGGGTTGCGCTGCAGCACGCCGAGATCGAGGGCGAGCATCGCCGAGATGAAGGCGAAAAAGGCGCCCCAGGCCCAGAGTGGCATGGAGTCAAAGAGGGCGAGCGGCAGCGTCATCGGCCGGGAGCATGGGCGGGCCGGCGCGCGGCGGGCAAGCGGGGAGTAGGCCGGTGGAAAGGCGGCGGGGCTTTCCAGCCGGGCGGGAGTGGAATTACTTTTTGACTTCCGGCGGCCCCGGCGTTGGAAACGCCGCCCGCATGCATCTCCTCGCCCGCCTCCTGACCAGCCTTGCCCTGCTGCCCGCGTTCGCGGCGGCGGCGGAAACCGCGCCCGCCCCGGCGGCCCTGCCCGTGGCCACCCCCCCGGCGGCGGAGACCGCGGCGAACGACATCCTCGAGCACTTCGTGGACTGGCTGCAGCTGCGCTTCTTCCCCGACGGCTCGCACGGCGAGCTGGTGCACGGGATCGCGTTCGGCGTGCTGCTGCTTGCGGCGATCCTGCTGCGCCGGTTCATCACCAACATCATTTTCAGCTGGCTCAAGCGGCTGGCGGCCAAGACGGAGACGACGCTCGACGACAAGCTGTTCCCGGCGCTGGAGGGGCCCGCGGCCACGCTGGTGATGGTGGGCGGCATCTTCGCCGCGCTCACCGTGCTCAAGCTCTCGGCCACGGTGGACCACCTGATCGCCAACGGCGCCAAGGTGTCGCTGCTTTCGGTGTTCTTCTGGGGCATCCTGCGCGCCGGCGGCGCGGTGCTCGATCACTTCGAGGAGATCGGCCACGAGCGGAAGATGAACATCGCGCACTTCATGCCGCTGATCAAACGGACGCTCGCGGTGTTCGTCATCATCTTCGGCGTGCTGATGGTGGTGAAGAGCCTCGGGGTGGACGTGGGCGCGGTGCTCGCCGGCCTCGGCATCGGCGGCCTGGCGTTTGCCTTCGCGGCGCAGGACACGATCGCGAACCTCTTCGGCTCGTTCGTGGTCGTGATGGACCAGCCGTTCAAGGTTGGCGAGGCCGTGAAGATCGGCGCGCAGACCGGCACGGTCGAGGACATCGGCCTGCGTTCCACCCGCATCCGCCTGCTCGACCGCTCGCTGGTGGTCATGCCCAACAAGATGGTCGCGTCCGAGGCGGTGATCAACCTGTCGAAGTTCACCTCGCGCCGCGTCGAGCAGACGCTCGGCCTCACCTTTGACACGAAGCCCGAGCAGATGGAGGCCCTCCTCGGCGACCTGCGGCTGCTCATCCTGAACGAAAAGGAAATCGACCCGGCGTCGGTGGTGGTTTTCTTCACCGCGATCGGGGTTTCGTCGCTCGAAATCCTCGTGGCCTACATGGCGACCAGCCCGGACAACCTCGCGCACCTGCAGCTCCGGGAGCGGTTGAACCTCGCCTTCATGCGCGCGGTGACGGCGCGCGGGCTCGCCTTCGCCTATCCCATGCGGACAGTGCAGCTCGAGGGCCCGGTGGCGAAGGCCCTGGCCGAAAAAAAGGCGTAGGCCGGCTCAGTCCAGGGTCTGCCGGTAGCGCTTCACGCCGACGGTCATGGCCACGGCGAGGAAGAGCAGCAGCGGCCAGATCTCGGGTGCGATCTCGGCGAGGCCGTTGCCCTTGAGCAGGATGCCGCGGACGATGCGCAGGAAATGGGTGTTGGGCAGGCAGGTGCCGACCCACTGTGCCCACTCCGGCATGCCGCGGAAGGGAAACATGAAGCCGGAGAGCAGGATGGACGGCAGAAAGAAGAAGAACGCCATCTGCACCGCCTGCAGCTGGTTCTGCGCGAGGGTGGAGAAGGTGATGCCCATGGAGAGGTTCGCCGCGATGAAGATCAGGGACACGCCGTAGAGCAGCGCGAGATTGCCGATCATGGGCACGCCGAAGATGAACCGCGCCGCCAGCAGGATGAGTGTGACCTGGATGTAGCCGACCGCGATGTAGGGCAGGATCTTCCCGACCATCACCTCGACCGGGCGCACCGGCGTCGCGAGCAGGTTTTCCATCGTGCCGCGCTCGCGCTCGCGCGTGATGGCGAGCGCCGTGATGACCACCATCGTCATCGTGAGCACGACGCCCATGAGCCCGGGTACGACGTTGTACTGCGTGATGTTCTCGGGGTTGTAGTGCGCGTGGATCTGGAAATCGATCGGACCGGCGCGCGCGCGCAGGCGGGCCAGCGGGCCGGTGAGGTCCCGGTTCAGCACGGTGTCCGCGATCGCCCGCACGGCGGAAATCGCCGGCCCGGTGGCGGCGGGGTCGGTGGCGTCGGCCTCGATCAGCACGGTCGGCTGCTCGCCGCGGAGGAGTTTCCGCGAGAAATCCTCCGGGAGGTTGATGACAAACTGTACGTCGCCGAGCTGGAGCAGCCGCGCGGCCTCCGCCTCGGTCGCGGGTTCCTGGGTGAGGGCGAAATAGTCGCTGTGCCGCAGCGCCGCCACCAGCGTGCGGGCGAACGGGCCCTGGTCCGCGGCGAGGATCGCCGTCGGCAGGTGCCGCGGGTCGGAGTTGATCGCGAAGCCGAACAGCATCAGCTGCATCAGCGGGATGCCGACCATCATGGCGAAGGTCACGCGGTCGCGGCGCATCTGGATAAACTCCTTCCACACGATCGCCCAGAGGCGGTAAAAGCTGAGGCGATGCAGGGTCGCGGCGCTCATGCGAAGTTGTCCTTGGCCTCGTCCATCAGGCTGATGAACACGTCCTCGAGGCCCGAGCGCACGCGTGTCCATTCATGGCGCGGGTTGCGGACGGCGTTGATCGCGGCCTCCAGCTGGGCGGCGTCGCGGCCGCTCACGTGCAGGGTGTTGCCGAACGCGACGACCTGCTCGACGCCCGGGCGGCCGCGTAGGCCCGCGGCGAGCTCGAGCAGCCCGGGGCCGGTGACACTCCAGGTGTTCAGCCGGGCGCCGGCGAGCACCTCGGCGAGCGTGCCGCGCGCGAGGAGCTTGCCGTAGGCGAGGTAGGCGAGGCGGTGGCAGCGCTCGGCCTCGTCCATGTAATGCGTGGTGATGAGGACGGTGAGGCCGTCGGCGGCGAGCTGGTGGATCTCGTCCCAGAACTCGCGCCGCGCCTTCGGGTCCACGCCGGCGGTCGGTTCGTCGAGCAGCAGGAGCTGGGGGCGGTGAATCAGGCACGCGGCGAGCGCGAGGCGCTGCTTCCAGCCGCCGGAGAGCTGGCCGGCGAGCTGGGCGCTGCGGTTTTGCAGGCCGAGCCGCTCGAGGCTGTGCTGCACGGCGGCGGCGCGGTCGGGCACGTCGTAGATGCGCGCGATGAAGTCCAGGTTCTCGCGGATGCTGAGGTCCTCGTAATAGCTGAACCGCTGCGTCATGTAGCCGACGTGGCGCTTGATCTCCGTCTGCTGGGTGAGGACGTCGTAGCCGAGGCAGGTGCCCTGGCCCGCGTCGGGGGTGAGCAGGCCGCAGAGCATGCGGATGAACGTGGTCTTGCCGGAGCCGTTGGGCCCGAGAAAGCCGTAGATCTCGCCGCGACGCACCGACAGGTCGATGGCGTCGACGACGGTCTTGCCGCCGAACTTTTTCGTCACGCCGGTGACGTCAATCGCGAGATCCGTCGGGCTCATGCGGGCCTAGGGGACGAACGTCACATCCACGGGCTGGCCGGGATGAAGGTCGCGGGCGGCGGAGTCGAAGACGGCCTCGACCATGAAGACGAGCTTGGCGCGGTTTTCCCGGTTGTAGAGGACGGGCGGGGTGAACTCGGGCTGGGGCGAGAGGTAGCTGATGTGCGCGGGCAGCGGGGTGGGGAGGCCGGTGATGGCGACCCGCACGGCGGCCCCGGCCCGGAGGGCGGCAAACTCCGCCTCCGGGACGAAGAAGCGCACCTTCAGGTTTTCCGGCGGCAGCAGCGCAACCACGGGATTACCCAGCGCGACGAACTCGCCCGGGCGATAGAGCGTGTCGTAGACCAGCGCGGCGGTGGGTGCGGCCTGGGACTTCTGGTCCACGCTCCAGTCGGCGTGGGCCTTGGCGGCGGCGGCGGCGCTGGCGTCGGCCTCGGCGGCGGCGATGGTGTCGCTGCGGGCGCCCAGCGACGCGGTGGCCAGGGAGGCGGAGAGTTCGTCCACGGCGCGGAGGTTCCGCTCGTGGGTGAGCCGCGCGCGGTCAAACTCGCTGGCGGCAATGACCTTCGTGTTAAAGAGGTTTTGCTGGCGGGCGAGTTCGAGGGCGGACAGCTCGGCGGCGGCGCGGGCCTGGTCGAGCCGCGCCTGCAGGGTGGCGAGCTCGCTGGGGCGCGAGCCCTTTTTCAGGTCCTCGAGCCGGGCCGAGACCGCGCGCAGCTGGTCGGCGGCCTGGCGCTGGGCGGCGAGCTCGGCGCTGCACTCGAGGGTGAAGAGCGGCGCGCCGGCGGCGACGCGGGCGCCTTTTTGCACGGCGAGGGTTTCGAGCCGGCCCGCGAGCGGGGAGGCGACATAGACAAATTCGCCCTCGAGGTAGCCCTGGTAGCCGTGGGCGGCGGGCCGCGCGCAGCCGGCCAGGGTCAGGGAGGCGAGCGCCAGCAGGGCGGAAAAGTTAGCGGGGAAAGAGTTTTTCATAGTCTTTGCGGCCACCGGCGGTCAGCAGGCCGCCGGTGAAAAGTTCGAGGGCTTTCTCCAGCGTTTGCCGGGGTGTAAGGTGGGTGGTGGCGAGGGTGTCAGGATGCGTGAGCCCCCGCATGGCCTGCAGCCAGAATTGCGCGGCGAAATCCGGGTCAAGATCCGCCCGCACCGCGCCCTCGACGATACCGGCGCGGAACAGCCGGCCGAAGACGTACGGGATGTTCTTCTGCCGCAGCTCGTCGATCTTCTGGTAGATGCGCGGCGCGTAGCGCTGGAGTTCGCGCAGCATGGCCGGGTTGGCCTGCGCGAGACGGGGCGCCACCGCGTCCACGACGCCGCGGAGCTTTTGGGCAAAATTGAGCGCCGGGTCGTTCAGCACCGCCTCCATCTCGGCCCGGATCGTGCGGCCGATGCCCTCGATGATGAGGCTGATGATCGCGTCCTTGCCCGGAAAATGCAGGTAGAGCGTCTTTTTGCTGATCCCCAGCTCGTGCGCGAGGTCGTCCATCGTCAGGGCGTTGTAGCCGTAGGCGAAGAGGTGCCGCCGCGCCGTCTCGAGGATCCGGGCGTCCGGCGATTCGGCGGCGGGAGGGGTGGGGGCGGGCGCGGGCATGGCTGAAATCTTAGGAAACTTAGATAGTATTAATAGTTTCCAGCGCAAGCCCAACCGGTTGCGGCCCGGGAAAAAGGTTCCGGGCGCCGGCGCGCATTATTTCACCCGCCGGGGGTTGAAACGGCTGCGCCAACGTGTCTGCCTCGGGCCATGCCCGCCCAAGCCAACGTCAAAGCCGAGGTCTCTGCGCTCATTGCCCGCAAGGATCTCGGGGCGTTGAAGAAATACCTCGAGCCCTGGCTGCCGGCCGACATCGCCCCGAACATCGCCGACCTGACGGTCGAGGAACTGGCGGCGCTGTTCCGGGTGAGCTCGCGCGAGCTGGCGGCGACGACCTTCACCTATGTGCCGCTGGAGGCGCAGAAAAAACTGCTCAAGCTGCTCAATCAGGAGCAGGCCGCGGCCCTGCTTAACGCGCTCCCGCCCGACGACCGCACCGCCTTCCTGAACGAGCTGCCGCTGGACGTGGCGATGCAGCTGCTCTCGATGCTCACGCCGGACGAGCGGCAGGTGGCGCAATCCCTGCTCGCGTACCCGGAGCACAGCGTCGGCCGGATGATGACGCTCGACTACGTGGCGGTGCGTCCCGAGTGGTCCGTCCGCGAGTCGCTCGATTACATCCGCGAGCACGGCTACGACCGCGAGACGCTCAACATCGTCTTCGTGGTGGATGACCGCGGGCACCTGGTGGACGACATCCGGGTGCGGCGCTTCCTGCTTTCGCCCCTCGACCGGCCGGTCCGCGACCTGCTCGATGGCAACTACACCATGCTGTCGCCGACCGACGACCGGGAGAAGGCGCTCGGGCTCTTCAAGCAGTTCGACCGCGTGGCGCTGCCGGTGGTGGACGAGAACCGGAAGCTGATCGGCATCGTGACGGTGGACGACATGCTCGACGTCGCGGAAGAGGAGGCGACGGAGGACATCCAGAAGATGGGCGGCACCGAGGCCCTCGACGAGCCCTACACCACGATCTCGCTCGCCCGCATGGTGAAGAAGCGCGCGAGCTGGCTGGTGATCCTGTTCCTCGGCGAGATGCTGACCGCGACCGCGCTGAAATACTACGAGGGCGAGCTGGCCAAGGCCATCGTGCTCTCGCTCTTCCTGCCGCTGGTCGTGAGCTCGGGCGGCAACGCCGGCTCGCAGGCCGCGACGCTGGTCATCCGCGCGCTGGCCCTGGGCGAATTCAAGCTGCGCGACTGGTGGCGCATCATGCGCCGCGAGCTGGTGGCCGGTTTCTCCCTCGGCGTCATCCTCGGGGCCATCGGCTTCGTGCGCATCACCGTCTGGTCGCTCCTCTTTCCCAACACGTACGGCGAGCACTGGATCCTGGTCGCGGCGACTGTCAGCACCGCGCTGGTGGGCATCGTGATGTGGGGTTCGCTCATGGGCTCGATGCTGCCACTGGTGATCAAGCGCGCGGGCTTCGACCCCGCGACCTCGAGCGCGCCGTTCATCGCCACGCTGGTGGACGTGACCGGGCTCATCATCTATTTCAGCGTGGCCTTCCTGATCATGCGCGGGACGATGCTCTGACCCGCCCGTTACCTGCCGCCGCCCTGCGCCGTCATCTCCGCCAACCCCATGACCAAGTCCCGCCACTCCCTCGGCCTGCTCGCCGCCCTCCTGCTGGGGCTGGCCGCACGCGCGGACACCACGCTGGCCCCGAGTTCGCCTTTTGCGCCCGCGGCCGGCTCGGCCGCGGCGGCGGAGAACCAGCCGCTGGAGTTGCGCGGCATCCTGATGGACGGGAGCGGCTACCGGTTCAGCATTTTTGACCCGGTCAAGAAGGCCGGCCTGTGGGTGCGGCTCAACGAGCCGGGCCATGATTTCACGGTGAAGACCCACGATGTTGCGCGCGACACCGTCACGCTCGATTTCCAGGGCCGCATGCTGACGCTGGCCCTGCGCACCGCCAAGGTTGCGGCGGTCGCGGTGTCCGAGGCGCCCGCCAGTCCGCGCCCCACCGGGATGCCGGCGGGGTACGGCCCGGGGTCCAAACCCAGCTCGCCTGAGGAGGCCGCCCGCTTCAACCGGGCCGTGGAGGAAATCAACCGCCGCCGCGCTATGCGCGAGAAGAGCCCGGGCCCCGTTCCCGTCCCGGTGGCCGGCCCGGGTCCCCAGCCGCGGCCGCAGTGAAATCCCCGGCCGCCTCCCGCCGGCGGCAAAAAATTTCGTGTGTTTGCGCGCCGCGGCCCTAGCTTGGTCGCCGTATGCCCCTGCCGCCTTCCGCCACCGCGCCCTCGAATGGCGTGCTGATCCGGCGGCTGTTGGGGATGACGTGGCGCTACCGGCTCGGCTGCATCAAGGTCCTGAGCATCCAGATTTTGCTGCTCACCATGGGCCTGCTGGGCCTCAGCCTCACGGGCCTCGGGATCGACTATATCCGGCACCAGGTGCAGGGCGGCCCGTTTCCCACGGCGAAATTTGGCCTCACGCTGCCCCACGACTGGCCGCCGGTGCAGGTGATCGCGCTGCTGGCCGGGATCATCCTGCTGCTGGCGCTCGGCCGCGCGCTGCTCAACTACGCCTATCTCATCTCGATCAACATCCTCCTGCAGCAGCAGCTGGTGGTGGATCTGCGCGCGGTGATCTATGACAAGCTGCAGCAGCTGAGCTTCCGGTTCTTCGACGCCAACTCCACCGGCTCGATCATCACGCGCGTGACGGGTGACGTGCAGTCGGTGCGCATGTTCCTCGACCAGGTGCTGTTCCAGAGCGTCATCATGGCCGTCTCGCTCACGGTCTACATCATCTACATGGCGAGCCTGAGCCCCGGGCTGACGCTGGCCTGCCTCGCGACCACGCCGCTGCTCGCGATCATGTCGCTGTGGTTCTCCAAGAAGATCCAGCCGGCCTACGCCGAGAGCCGCACCCTGGCGGAAAAGCTGGTCCAGTATCTCGCCGAGAGCATCCAGGGCATCGCGGTGACCAAGGGCTTCGGCCGCGAGGCGGAGAACCGCGCACAGTTCGCCGCGGCCAACCGGGCCGTCTACGACCAGCAGCTCGGCATCTTCTGGCGCGTGAGCCTGTTCTCGCCGGCGGTGGGCATCCTGCAGCGCGTAAACATGATCGTGCTGCTGAGCTACGGCGGCTGGCTCGTGATCCACGGGCAGCTGCCGCTCGGCACGGGCCTGGTCGTCTTCGCCGGGCTGCTCGAGCAGTTCTCCGGGCAGGTGAACAACATCGCCGGCGTCGTGAACTCCGTGCAACAGTCGCTCATCGGCGCGCGCCGCGTGTTTGAGGTGATGGACGCACCCGTCGAGGTGAAGAGCGCGCCGGACGCGATGCCCTGCCCGAAGCTGAAGGGCGCGGTGCGGTTCGAGAAAGTGGAGTTTTCCTACAGCGGCATCGATCCCGTGCTGCGCGGCCTCAACCTCAACGTCGAGCCCGGCCAGTGCGTGGCCATCCTCGGGGCGACGGGCGCGGGCAAGAGCGTGCTGATGAGCCTCATCCCGCGCTTCTACGACGTGACGGGGGGCCGGCTGCTGGTGGACGGCATTGATGTGCGGCACCTCGTCCTCGACGACCTGCGCCGCAACATCGGGCTCGTGTTCCAGGAGAGCTTCCTGTTTTCGAACACCATCGCGGCCAACATCGCCTTCGGCCATCCCGGCGCCACCCCGGCGCAGATCGAGAAGGCCGCGCGGATCGCGGCGGCCCACGACTTCATCCTGCAGCTGCCGCAGGGCTACGACACCATCCTCGGCGAGAGCGGCAACACGCTGTCGGGCGGCCAGCGCCAGCGTCTCGCCATCGCGCGCGCGGTGCTGCTCGAGCCGGCGATCCTGCTGCTCGACGACCCGACCGCGGCCATCGACAGCGAGACGGAGCATGAGATTTTCGAGGCGCTGGACCGCGCCATCGCGGGCCGCACGACCTTCATCGTGGCGCACCGGCTGAGCACGCTGCGCCGTGCGGACTTCATCATCGTGATGGAGAAGGGCCGCATCGTGCAGCAGGGCGTGCATGAGGAACTCATGCGCGTGCCGGGCCCCTACCGCCATGTCGCCAGCCTGCAGCTGGTGGACGGCAGCGAACTCGAGCAGCTGAAGCCGAAGGGAGGCGCGGCGTGAGAACGAAGCCGCCCCCGAAGGTCCGCCCGCTCGGGCTCACCCGGCGTGAATCGGACGACGACGAGGACGAGGAGCAGTTCAAGCCGCTGGAATGGGGCCTGATCCGCCGGCTGTTCACGTACACGCGGCCCTTCGCGGCCAAGCGCAACACGCTGATCGGGCTGACGCTGATCCGGGCGATGCAGATCCCGGCGATCACGTGGGCGATGGGCCGCATCATCGCGGGCCCGATTGCGCGGCACGAGCTGGAGATCCTGCCCTGGGCGGTGCTCGGCTACGGCGTGCTGGCGATCGTGACGGACGGGATGTTCCACTTCCGGCAGCGGTATGCGCTGGAGCTCGGCGAGGAGGTCGTCACCGCCCTGCGCCAGGCGATCTTCGACCGCATGCAGAGCATGCCGATGAGCTTCTTCCACCGCACGAAGCTCGGCCGGATCATCGGCCGCGTGACGACGGACGTGGAAACCGTGCGCTCGGGCATCCAGGACGTGTTGTTCGTCAGCATCATCCAGTTCGGCCAGATGATGTTTGCCGCCGTCGTGATGGCCTGGTGCGACTGGGTGCTGTTCCTCGTGGTCGCCGCGATGGCGCCGGTGCTCTGGCTGGTGAACAACCACTTCCGGATGCGGCTGAGCCAGCTCAACCGCGCCGCGCAGGAAAGCTTCAGCCGGGTGACGTCCACGCTGGCGGAATCGGTCAACGGCATGCGCGTAACGCAGGGCTTTGTGCGGCAGGAGACGAACCTCGGGCTCTTCCGCACGCTGCTGGCCGACCACTCGCGCTACAACATCGAGCAGGCGCGCACCTCGGCGATCCTCACGCCGCTGCTCGAGCTGAACAGCCAGTTCTTCATCGCCGTGCTGCTGCTGCTGGGCGGCTGGCGGGCCTTCCATGGCGACATGACGGTGGGCGACCTCATCCAGTTCTTCTTCCTCGCCAACGTGTTCTTCTCGCCCATCGCGACCATCGGCAACCAGTACAACCAGGCGCTGACCGCGATGGCGGGCGCGGAGCGCGTCTTCCGGCTGATTGACGCGCAGCCCGACTGGGAGGACGACCCCGCGGCGACGGCGCTGCCGGCCGTGCCGGGCACCGGCCTGCGGGTGGAGTTCCGGGGCATCACCTTCGGCTACGACCCCGCGCGGCCGGTGCTGCACGACGTGAACTTCACCGTCGCGCCCGGCCAGACGGTGGCGCTCGTCGGCCACACCGGCAGCGGCAAGAGCTCCATCATCAACCTCGTCTCGAAATTCTACCTCCCGACCGGCGGGGAACTGCTGGTGGACGGCCGCGAGATCCGCACAGTCACGAGTCACTCGCTGCACCGGCAGATGGGCATGGTGCAGCAGCAGAACTTCCTCTTCACCGGCACGGTGCTGGCGAACATCCGGCTGAGCAAACCCGACGCCACCGAGGCGGAGGTGCGCGACGCCGCGCGCCGGCTCGACTGCCTCGATATCCTCGAGGGCCTGCCGCACGGTTTCGCGACGGAGATTGGCGAGCGCGGCGCCGGGCTGTCCGTCGGCCAGCGCCAGCTCGTGTGCTTCACGCGCGCGCTGCTCGCGGACCCGCGGATCGTCATCCTCGACGAGGCGACGAGCGCGATCGACGCGCTCACCGAGGCGCGGCTGCAGAAGGCGCTGGTCGCGCTGCTGCGCGGACGCACGAGCTTCGTCGTCGCGCACCGCCTGAGCACGATCCGCCACGCGGACCTCGTGCTCGTGCTCGACCAGGGCCGCATCATCGAGCGCGGCACGCACCCGGAATTGCTCGCGCAGGGCGGTCGCTACGCGGCGTTGTACGAGCAGTTCGTGCAGGTGGACGAGCCGGCCTGAGCGGCGGCGCGCGGGAGATTTTTTAAAATTCTACTGGGCAAACCACTGATTCTCCCTCTAGAAAGGCGTTGCTATCACAGTAAAGCACCCTAAACCCACAATCACTATGGCTAAAAAATCCGCTCGTAAACCGAACGCCGCGTTCATGAAACCGGTCACACCCGACGCCAAGCTTGCTGCCGTCGTTGGCTCGACCCCGTTGCCCCGCACGGAGCTCACCAAGAAGCTCTGGGCCTACATCAAGAAGAACGGTCTGCAGGACAAGAAGGTCCGCACGCAGATCAACGCTGACGACGCCCTCAAGGCCGTCTTCGGTGGCAAGTCCAAGGTCAGCATGTTCGAGATGACCAAGCTCGTCTCGGGCCACGTCTCGTAAGGGACCCGAAGTTTTACAGCCGCCGCCCCCACGGGCGGCGGCTTTTTTGTGCCCGGCCGCCGGGCCGGCGGCCGTTCTTCACGGTTGCGCGCCTTTCGCCGGGCCGGTTTAGTCGCCGCTGCGTCGCATGGTTTCCCGCCTTAAAAACCACCACCTCATCCTGCTGGCCGGCGTCATCCTTGCCACTGGGCTGCTGGCGCGCCGCTGGCTGGTGCCGGTCTGGGTCGGGGGCGGGCTGCCGCTGGCGGTCTTGTTTCTTTACCGCCGGCAAAACCGGCTGAACGAGACGATCCACCACCTGGCGGGCGCCGTCGAGCAGAGCCGGCTCGCGGTCATTGTTTTCAATCCCGCGGGGATCATCGGGTACGTGAACCAGGCCGGCTGCGAGCTGACCGGCTGCGGGCGCCGCGAGTTGATCGGGCGCAACTGGCGCGATCTCCAGCTGACCGAGCCGGGCGTGCCGCCGGCGCTGGCTGCGGAGCTGGCGGCCGCGATCCGCGCCGGCCGCGGCTGGCGCGGCGACTGGACCCGGCGCCGCGCGGACGGCGCCCTTTACCCCCTGCGCGGGACGTTTGCGCCGGTGCCGCGGAGCGACGGCTCGCCCGCGTGTTTTGTCGCCACGTTTGAGGACCTCAGTGAGAGCCAGAAGCTGAGCGCCCTGCTGTTGGACGCGCAGGAACGCGCGGATTCGGGGGAGGAGGCCAAGAAGCAGTTCCTCGCGACGATGAGCCACGAGGTGCGCACGCCGCTCAACGGCATCCTCGGCTTCACCAGCCTGCTGCGCGAAACGCCGCTCACGCCGGACCAGGCCGAGTACGTCGAGACCATCCAGCTCAGCGGCGAGGCGCTGATCCAGCTGACGGACGGCATCCTGGATTTTGCCCGCATGGAATCCGGCAAGTTCGAGCTCGACCCGCTGCCCTGCGCGCCGCGGGAAATCGTCGAGGACGCGCTGGACCTCGTCGCCGCCAAGGCCGCGGCCAAGAACGTGGAATTGCTGCACTGGGTGGATGACCCCGTGCCGGCCGTCATTCTCGCCGACGGCAACCGCCTCCGGCAGGTGCTGGTCAACCTGCTGAACAACGCCGTGATTTTCACCGCGCAGGGCGAGGTGGAGGTGCGGGTGAGCGTGGAACCCGGCGCCGGGCCGCGTGACCGCGGAAACCTGGTGTTTTATGTCCGCGACACCGGCATCGGCATCGCCCCCGACCAGCATGCGCAGCTCTTCCAGCCCTTCAGCCAGATCGATCACGCGCTGACGCGCCGCCACGGCGGCACCGGGCTCGGCCTCGCGATCTGCAAGAACATCGTGGAGCTCATGGGCGGGAAGATTCAGCTCAAGAGCGCGCTCGGGGCGGGCTCGACGTTTTCCTTCACGCTGCCGCTGGAGCCGCTCGACGTGGGTGGCGAGCATCAGTTTGTGCCGCCGCTCGAGTCGCTCAGCCTCGCGATTGCGGCGCCCCCCGGTTCGCTGCGCACGGAGCTGATGCGCCTGGGCAAGCGGTTTGGCTCGAAGCTGGTGCCCACCTCCCCGGAGTCCCTGGGCCAGACGACGGGCTGGGATGTCGCGCTGATGGACGTGAGCTCGGCGTATGCCGCCGAGCTGGCGGCGCTGACCGAGCCGCGGCCCGGGCTGCCGCCGGAGCGGATTTTCGGCCTCGTGCCCCTGTCGCTGCCGAGTGCGCAGCGCGCGGCGCTGCGCACACATTTCCGGCTGCTGATCAACAAGCCGGTCCACCAGGACGCGCTCCGCGGGATGCTGACGGCGCTGCGGGACGCGTCGACGCTGACGGACCAGCAGAAGGACCCGATCGACCTGAACGTGCTGCTGATCGACGACGACCCGGTGAACCAGATGCTGATGCAGAAGCAGCTCAGCAGCTTGGGCTGCCACTGGACGAAGGCGGAGAACAGCCGGGTGGGGCTGGAGGAACTCGCCCGCGGGCAGTATGATTTTGTGCTGATGGACCTGCACATGCCCGAGGTGGACGGCGTGACCGCCATCAAGCAGATCCGCGCCGGGCTGGCCGGCGGGGCGATGAAGAACGTCTGGATCGCCGCCCTGACCGCCGATGCGCGCACCACGCTGCGGGAGCAGGCGCTCGCCCTCGGGGCCAACGATTACCTGATCAAGCCGGTGACGATGCCCGAGCTGCGCATCGCTCTCGGCAAGTTTGCGATGGCGCGCCGGGGCCAGGATCCGCGGCCGGTGTAAGGAGCCAATTCGCTTGGCGGCGGCGGACGGGTTGCCCACGCTGCGCGGTTTTCCATGACCACCACCACTCCCGCGCAACACCGCCAGGCCATCTGGATGCTGCTGCTGGGCAATCTGCTGTGGGGGGTGAGCTTCCCGCTGATCAAGTCGCTCGTGCTCCTGCAGGAGCGCCTCGTGCCCGGCGGCAGCTCCTGGTTCATCACCGCCTCCACGCTGCTGCCGCGGTTCACGTTCGGCGTACTGGTGCTCGGGGCGATCTGCTTCCAGGCCCTGCGCACGCTGACCCGCAGCGAGCTCCGGCAGGGCCTCGGGTTGGGGGTCTTCGCGACGGCGGGGATGATCTTCCAGAACGACGGGCTGCAGTTCATCTCGGCCTCCACGTCCGCGTTTCTCACCCAGTTCTACTGCATCATGATCCCGGCCTGGCTGGCGCTGCGTGCGCGGCGGAGTCCGTCGTGGATCGTGTGGCTGTGCGGCGCGCTGGCGCTGGCGGGCATGGCGGTGCTGGCGCGGCTCGACTGGCATGATCTTAAACTCGGGCGCGGCGAACTGGAGACGCTGATCAGTTCCGTTTTCTACATGGGCCAGATCCTGTGGCTGGGCCGGCCCGAGTTTACCGCCAACCGCGCGCTGCCCGTCACCACGCTGATGTTTGCCGTGCTGGCCGCCGGATCAGGCGTGATGTCGCTCGCGCTGGCGCCGGTGGGCGCGCCCATGCTGGCGCTGTGGAGCGACCCGACGTGGCTGGGCTTCACGCTGATCCTGACGACGGTCTGCACGCTCGCGGCGTTCACCATCATGAACAAGTGGCAGCCGTTCATCACGACGACGGAGGCGGGCCTGCTGTACTGCTCCGAGCCGGTGTTCACGGCGATGCTGGCGCTGATCCTGCCGGCATGGTTTTCGCTCTGGGGCGGGCTGGATTACCGGAATGAAACCCTCGGCGTGAACCTGCTGGTCGGCGGCGGGCTGATCACGCTGGCGAACGGGTTGATCCAGCTGAAGCCCCGGCGCGCGCCGGCCCCCGCATGAAACCCCCGGCGCGGCATACGACCGCCTTGGCGGTGCTGAGTGTGATCACGGTGTTCACCGGCGGGAGCTTTGTGCTCTTCAAGGCCTCGGTGCTGTCCCAGCTGCCGTTTGCGACCGGGGAGAGCACGTGGTTCATCGCGGCGCACAATCTCGTCCCGCGGTTTGCCCTCGGCACGCTCTGCCTGATCGCGTGGTTTCGCGGCCGCGCGCTGCAGCTGACCCGGACGGAATGGAAGCAGGCGGTATTCATGGCGGTGATGTCGTTTTTGGGTTGCATGCTGCAGACCGACGGCCTGCAGCGCACGTCCGCGGCGACCACGGCGTTTCTCAGCCAGTTCTATGTCATCCTGATCCCGCTCTGGCTGGCGCTGGTGCATCGCAAGCGGCCCACCTGGACCATGGTGGGCGCCATCGGACTCGTGCTGGCGGGCATGGCGGTGCTGGCGAAATTTGACTGGCACACGTTCCGCATCGGCCGCGGCGAGGCGGAGGTGCTGCTCTCGACGGTGTTTTTCTCGCTGCTCCTCTGCTCGCTGAACTGGCCGGCGTTTGCGGGCAACCGCGCCGAGTGCACCTCGACGGGCATGTTCATGATCGAGGGGGTGATGTTTGCGGTGGTGAGCGTGGCCGTGGTGCGTGAGCCGGCGCACCTGGTCACGCCGTTCACGTCCCCGGGCTGGCTCGCGCTCATGGTCGCGGCGACGGTGCTGGGCACGGCGGCGCCGTTTGTGCTGATCAACCACTGGCAGCGCTTTATCACGGCGACGGAGGCCGGGCTGCTCTACAGCTTCGGTCCGGTGGTGGCGGCACTGGCGGAGGTGTTCATCCCGGCGCAGTTCTCACGCCTCGTGGGGATCGATTATCCGAACCAGCCGATCACGGTGACGCTGCTCGTGGGCGGAGCCCTCATCCTTGCGGCGAACGCACTGATCCAGTTCTGGCCGCAGGAGAAGGCGTGACGGTTGGGTCAGTCGTCGGCTGGCAGGCGCCCGGGAACCCAGACGCGATCGAACTCGCGACCGACGTTCCGATCCAACGTAACCCAATAGGTTACTTTTCCCCCAGCGGCACGGGCAGCCGCGGCGTGCGGATGGCGGCGACGGCGCGGAAGGTGACCGCCCCGAGCACGAGCGTGCCGCCGAGCAGCGCGAGCAGGCCGGGGCGTTCCCCGAAGCACAGCAGCACCCAGAGCGGGTTGATGATCGGCTCGATGACCGGGATGATCACGGCCTCGAGGGCGGTGACGTGTTTGATGGCCTTGGCGTAGAACCGGTACGACAGCCCGAGCTGCACGACGCCGAGAACGAACAACAGGCCCCAGCCCCGCGCGGGCAGGGCGGGGGCGGTAACGAGGGCGGGCAGGCCGATGGCGAACGCGAGGAGGTTGCCGAGGATGATGGATTCGACGGCGGATCCGTCCTTCTGCTTGCGGAGGAGCATCACGCACACGGCGAAGCTGATACCGCTGAAGGTGCCGACGAGGTTGCCGAGGACGCTGATCCACCGGAGTTCGTTGGCGAAAAACAGGCTCATGCCGCCCAGCGCGACGACGATCGCCCACTTGTCGGCGCGCGACGGCCGCTCGTGGAGCAGCCACGCGCCGAGCAGGGCGACCCAAATGGGCGCGGTGTACTGGAGCAGGATGGCGTTGGCGGCGGTCGTGAGCTTGTTGGCGATGACAAACGTGACCGTGCACGACGCGTAGGCGAGGGCGGCGCCCACCTGCACGCGGGACCAGGTGAATTTTAGCCCTCGGGTCGTGGCGACGAGGAAGAGCGCCGCGATGATCCCGCGCCCGCCCGAGACGGCCAGCGCCGGCCATTCGAGCCCCTTGATCAGCACGCCGGCGAGGCTCCACAGCAGGGCCGCGATGAGCAGCTGGCCGACGGCGCGCGTGTGATCGGGGTTTTTCACGCCAGAAGCGGATGCCCGGAAGCGGTCACGGGCGCACGCTGAAAATGGCAAGGCCGACCGCTTTAGCGCGTCGGACAGGGTTCACTGCGAATCACGCGAACGGTCGATGCCGGGCTCTTCATCAGCTTGGCGGCCGGGCGAACCGGCCGGCGGACGAGTTCACCGCCACAGTTGGGGCAGATGAAGCGGAGTTTGTTCGTGGCGCACGCGAGACAGAACGTGCACTCGAAGGTGCAGATGTAGGCTTCCTTCGAGTCGGGCTGAAGATTGCGGTCGCAGCACTCGCAGTTGGGTCGGAGTTCCAAGGCCATGGGGATGAAGCGATCAGCTGTCAGCGGTCAGCTTTCAGCATGGGCGCATCATGGCCGCGGCGTTGCCGCTGGCAATCACGGCGTCTTCAGCGCGTCGAGGACGATGCCGGGGGTGAGGAGCTCGGGGAGGATTGTGGGGGCGTCCTGGCCGGGCTTCCAGATGAGGTTGAAGGGGACGGCGCTGCGCTGGTACTTCGCGAGTTCGGCGGTGATCGCGGGGTCCTGGTTGGTCCAGTCGCCGCGGAGGGTGACGATGTTCAGGGCCTTGAACTTCTTCAGCACCTCGTCGTTGTGGAACACGAGCTTCTTGTTCGCCTGGCAGGTCGCACACCAGCGGGCGGTGAAGTCCACGTAGACGATCCGGTTCTCGGCGCGCAGCTTCGCGACGGTTTCGGGGCTCCATTTTTCCCAAACGACCTCGGGCGCACCGGAGGCGGACGCGGCGGCACTCTTGGCGGCGGCGTTCTGCGGCCAGCCGAGCCAGCTGCCGGCGGCGAGCAGGACGAGCAGGCCGATCACGCCGAACCGGGCGCGTCCGGCGGAGGCGCCGGGGGCGTTCCACCGGCCGTAGACCCACACGCCCATCGCGATGAGCACGAGGCCGAACAGCACGTTCTGGAAGGTCTCATCCCCGGTCTGGCCGGCGAGCACCCAGATCAGGTAGCCGACCGTGGCATAGAGCGGGAAGGCCATGAACTGCTTGAACGTTTCCATCCACGCGCCGGGCCGGGGCAACACCTTCACCGCGGCGGGGAAAATCGAGAGCATCAGGTAGGGCAGCGACAGTCCGACCGCGATGGCGGTGAAGATGGCGAAAGACTCCAGGGTGGAGAGCGCCAGCGCCGCCCCGAGGGCGGGGGCGAGGAAGGGGGCCGAGCAGGGCGTCGCGACGACGGTGGCGAGCACGCCGGTGAAGAACGAGCCGGCAAGGCCGGACTTGGTCTGGAGTTCGCCGCCGACGGAGGTGGCGCTGAGGCCGATTTCAAACACGCCGCTCATGTTCATGCCGAACACCAGCATCGCGGCGGCGAGGACAAAGACGAAGGCGGGCGACTGCAGCTGGAAGCCCCAGCCGAGGTGGCTGCCGCCGGCGCGGAGGATGGCGAGGACGCCGGCGAGGGTCCAAAACGAGAGCAGCACGCCGAGGGCGAACATCAGGCCGTGCGCAATGACCTTGCCGCGCTCGTGACCGGACTGGTTGACGAAACCGAGGATCTTGATGCCCAGCACCGGGAAGACGCAGGGCATCAGGTTCAGGATCATGCCGCCGACGAGGGCGAGCAGGAGGGTGCCGCCGAGACTACTGGCGGGCGGCGGGGTCGTGGGTGACCCGCCGACGCCCGGCTTCGGCGAGGTGAGGGGCTTGACGGTGAGGGGTGCCGTGGTGGCAGCGAGCGGGACGTCCACACGGAGGCCGCGGAGGGAGCCGTCGGCGAGCCAGCCGGATTCGGAGGTGAGAACGCCGAGGAGTTTCGTCGCGTCCTTCGGCGCATCGGCCGCCAGGGGAACGGTGACCGTGTAGTGTCCGCGGCCATCGTCGGTGGCGGTTTGCGGCTGGTCGAAAGCGGTGAGGTTGTCGTCGGAGAAGAAGTAGAGGTTCTTGGGGAGGGGCCTTTCGACAGGCTCAGGACGACCGGCGGCTGAGGCGCCGGTCGGCGCCACTGTGATCGTGACGTTCTTGGCGTCGCGCGAGGCGGTGACATTCCAGCCGGCCTCGGCGCGGGGCAGGCCGGCGACGGTGGCGCGGACCTTTTCGCCCCACTTGGCGTCGGGCGCGGGCGCGCCGGCGGCGACGGGCAGGGAGAGTTTCACGGTGGCCTCACCGGGGACGCAGAGTTCGTCGCACATCAGCCAGTTGGCGTCGGCGGAAAGCTCGACGGTGGTGTCGGGCTTGAGATCGGCGGGCGGGGTGATCGTGACCGGGAGAAAGAGTTCCGCCTCGTAGCCGTTGCCGATGATGCCGCCGGAGCCGTCCTTCAGCAGATGGGGCGCGGGCCACTGGATGTCGCTGGCGGTAAATCCCGGGGGCAGATGCCACGCCAGCGTGGTGGACAAGCCGGTGCCGGGGTTGGTCCAGTAGGTGTGCCAGTGCGGGTCGTGCACGAAGCGCAGGGCGACCGTGAAGGGTTTGCCGGGCTGGATGGAGGCGTCAGCGGCGACCAGCGCAGCCTTCACGTGGGAATCCGCGGCCCGGGAAAGCGGGAGCAACGAGGCGAGGCTGAGGACGCAAAGGCTGAACAGTCGGGGCAACTTCATGGTGGAGAGAATGGTGAGAGGCGGGGGTCAACGCAAAGATTCCCCGCAAAGTCACGCAAGCAGGCAATTGTAAGAGGAAAGTAAGAAGCAGTGGATTTCATCCCGGGTGATTTTTCCCACGAAAGAATGCGAATCAGCGCGGATGTCAGGCGGCAAATGGGTCATTTCTTGAACCGCCCAGAGGGACAATCCGGGCTCGCATTTATTCACCTCAACCCGCGGTGGAAAAATTACACTTCACGCCCGCCGGGTGATATGCGCGATGAGCAGCGTGTAGAACACGAGCACAAGATCGAAAAGCGGGAGCTGCAAGGACAGCGGCAGCGCGTAGATCAGGCAGGTGAGCGGCACCCAGAGTCCGAGGTTGGCCAGCAGGGAGGGCAGGATGTGCCGTCGGTACCAGTGCCCGGCGCGAAAATCCGCCCGCAGCGGCGCCCAGCGGAAACCCGCCGCATGCCAGGCATAGGCCAAGACCGTGACGACCACGGCCCAGATGGGGCAATAGACGGCCTGGTCGAGGAACACCTTGATGGCGACCGTCCGCACCTGGGTATCGTTGCCCACGCTCCAGGCAAGAAACCGGTACCAGTAGTCCAGTTCCAATCCCTTGGCGGCCCAGAACAGGGTGAAGAACACAAAACTTTTCCATGTGTAACCGGCGCGCGTCGCCGGGTTGAGGCGGAGGTAGACGAACGGCAGAACCCCGCCGCAGAGGGCGGTTGCGAGGACGGGAAACAACAGCCCGGTTCGTCCGCGCAGCGCGGTCAGTTGCTCGAACACTGCGCGGGTCGGCGGGTGCCAGTAGTACGCCAGCACCAGCGCCAAGGCGACTGACTGCAAGATGAGGCCGGGGACGAGATTGGCGCGCGCCGCCCGCAGCCCGGCGCGCCACGGGGCTTCATGAGGAGTCAAAACAGGCGAATTTTCAGACATGAACTGGCCAGGATGAGGAAAGCTGGCGGGGCACGCCAGAGTGTTTTGCCCGCGATCCCCGGTGGCATCCCCCCCCGCCACCCCCGGGCGTTTTGGACTTTGTCAGGCAATCCGTCACCCTCCGGCCGTGGGTTGGTTCCGCTGGGCCCGTGGCAATCTCATTGCCGGCCGTGGGTCGGCGCGCCAAGGCTCCGCGGTCATGAACACCCACCTGAACACGCAGCAGATTGAGCATTACCGCCGCGAAGGTTTTGCGGTGCACGAAAACCTGCTGACCAAGGCCGAGCTCACGGAACTGCGGGCCGCGGTGGATGAGGCGGTGGCGGCGCTCGGCAAGAAGAAGGTCGCGGGCGGCGAGCACACGGGGGAGGACGGCGACGGTTATTACGACCGCGTGTTCACGCAGAAGCTGAATCTCTGGAAGATCAGCCCCGTCATCAAACGCTTCATGCTCGGGCCGGAGATCGGCCGCATGGTGTGCGAGCTGGCGGGGGTGCCGGCGATGCGGCTGTGGCACGACCAGGCGCTCATCAAGGAACCGTTTGGCAATCCCACCGGCTGGCATCTCGACGACCCGTATTGGTCATTCTTCTCCCGCGATGCCATCAGCATCTGGATCGCGCTCGACAACGCCACGCTGGAGAATGGCTGCCTCTATTACGTGCCGGGCTCGCAGCAGATCGCGGATTACCGCAACTCCGGCATCGGCGAGAACATCGCCGACCTCTTCAATGTTTACCCGCAGTTCAAGGCCATGGGTACCGTGGCGACGCCGGTGGCGGCGGGCGGATGCGTGTTTCACAACGGCCTGACGGCGCACGGCGCCGGCGCGAACATGACCAACGGCCGCCGCCGGGCGATGACTGCCGGCTACATGCCGGACGGCAGCACCTTCAACGGCCAGCAGAACATCATGCCCGACCGCCTGTTCAAGGCCGCGAAGCTCGGCGACGTCCTCAACAACGACACCGAGAACCCCCGCGTCTGGCCGGTTTAAGGAGCGTCCGGCCGGGCCGGCCGGTGGGCCGCATCGAGGGCGATCATCTGACGCAGGCGCTGGCCGATGGTTTCGGCGACGGTGATCATTTCGGCCGCTTCGGCCGGCGCGAGCCGGGCGCGACAATGCCGCGCCCACAGGCCCAGCCACGCGGCAAAGTGCCGTTCCTCCAGGCCGAGGGGAAAATGCTTCATGGGCATCCCGCCGCCGTACCGGGCCGGACCGCCGGTGACGCCCGACCAGAAGTCGGCGATTTTTTCCAAATGAGCCGGCCAGTCCGAGATGTGCGCGGTGAAGATCGGCCCGATCTCGGTCTGCTGGCGCACATCGGCATAAAAATACCGCAGCAACTCCAACAGCGATGTACGCCCGCCGATGCGGTCGAACAACGAGGAGACGGGAGGGGGGATGCTCATGCCGGTTATTTCTGCCGGCGGGGCAGGCCGCGGGCGGTGGCAATCTGAGTTGCGCGCAGGGCACACGCCGCGGCGTCGATCCGGCGCATGGATTCCGCTTCGACGGCGTGGATGCCGGCCTCGGTGACGACGAAATCCATCGGAATGTCATGGGGCTGCGCGTGGATCGTGGGGATCCGGGACAGTTCATGCGCGAGGCAGATCTTGAGCGGCTGCGGCGCCAGGGTCGCCAGGGTGCGGTCGAAATACCCGCCGCCATAACCCAACCGCCAGCCCTGTTCGCTGAAACCAACGGCCGGGACGAGCACGGCGTCGGGCAGCAGCACAGGCGTGCCCTCGGGCATGGGAATGCCCAGCGATCCCGCTTTCATCGGGGCGCCGGGCCACCATTCGCGAAACTCCAGCGGCTGGCCCTTGGCGATGACCGCGGGCAGCACCACGCGGGTGCCGTGCTCCCGCAACTGGTGAATCAGCGGCCGCGGATCCACCTCGCCCTTGTAGGGCCAGCAGAAGCCGACGACCAGGCCGCGCAGCAGCGGGAACCCGGTCTCAAGCCAAGTGGTGATCGCGTCGTTCCAGACCGCGCGCTCCCCGGGCGTGCTCGCTTGGCGGCGGGCCAGCAGCGCCGCCCGCTGGTCCTGGCGCCACTGTTTCAGGTCGGCGGGGTTTTCCATGCAGCTTGAGTCTCGCCGGTTGATTATCCCGCCGCCAGCTCGGTCACCTGCGTCAGCAGCATGGAAAACGGCTCGGTCGCCGTGAGGGAGTGCGGTGCACCCGGGGGCAGGTGGAGCAGGTCGCCGGTCCGGAGGGTGTGTTCGTCCGCGCCCACCGTGAACCGGCAGGTGCCGCTCAGGACCTGCACGAGTGCGCGGGCCTTGCTGGTGTGCTCGGACAGTTCCTGGCCCGCGGCGAAATGGAACAGCGTCAGCCGCAGCGCCGGCGTGGTGAGCACGGCCCGGCTGACGATGCCGTGGGCGACGTTTTCCACCGGCGCGAGCAGGGAGCAGAGGCCGGCGGCGGTGGGCGAAAGCAGCGTGGTGGGTTTCATGATGGGTTGGGCCCGCTGGGCGGGCGGCAGGGGCGGTGTGGTTACTCCGGCAGGGTCCGGCCCTTGGTCTCGGGGGCGAGCCAGATGAGCCCGAGGCCGATGACGTACACGAGGGTGATGACGGCGCCGGCGCGCGCGTAACTGCCGTTGAACTGGCGCATCAGCGCGCCCATCTGCAGCGCGCCCGCCGCGGCGAGCACGCGGCCGGCGTTGTAGGCGAGGCCCTGCGCGGTGGCGCGCACGCGCGTGGGGAAAAGCTCCGGCAGGTACAGCGGCAGCCAGCCGAAGAACGACGCCGTCATCGCGCCGACCAGGAACGTCAGGGCGAGGAAACCCGGCCCATAGCCCAGCCCGCCGCGAAACAGCAGCGCGCAGCTCACGAACGAGCCGAGGCACATGCCAAAATAGGTGATGCGGCGGCCAAAGCGGCCGCCCGCCCACGCGCCAGCGAGACAGCCGCAGATGGCACCGAGCCCGGCGACCAGGCCGGTCCAGGCTTTGGCCTGCGGCTGCGCGCCGCCGGTGAGCTGGTCGGCCCACAACGGGATCCACTGCACGGTGCCCCACGTGCCAATGAGCACGATCGCGGTGAGCCCCGTGGCGAGCAGCGTCACGCGGCGCAGCCCCGGGGAGAAGATTTCCCGCACGGGCCGCGCGGGCGCGGTGGCGGCGGCGTGTTTCCATTTCTCCGACTCGGGCACAAACTGGCGGATGAGCAGCGTCAGGAAAGCCGGCAGCGCGCCGACGAGGACGACCCAGCGCCACGAGTTGACGGTCACGGAGAAAAACAGGCCGACGATGGCGATGAGGGCGAAACCGACGTTGGCCGCCGCGCCGATGATGCCGGCCAGCATCGGGCGGGCTTTCTCCGGCCACACTTCCATCACCAGTGCGACGCCGAGCGACCACTCGCCGCCCATGCCGAGGGCGGCGCAGAAACGCGTGACGGCGAGATATTCCGGCGACGAGGCAAAATAGGCCAGGCCGGTGAACACGGAATAGGTCAGCACGCTCAGGCTCAGCGCCCGCACGCGGCCCACGCGGTCGCCCAGCCAGCCGAAGGCCAGCCCGCCCACCGCGGCGCCGAGCAGGAAGGCCGCGGTGATGATGCCCATCCAGTGGCCGACAAAGGCGTCATTGACCGCGCCGCCCTGCATCTGGAGCAGGGCGGGCCGCGCCACGAGCGGGAAGAGCCCCATTTCCAACCCGTCAAACATCCAGCCGAGAAACGCGGCGGCAAGGGTCAGGCGGAGCGTGCGGGCGGAGATGGCGGCCTGTTCGACGGGCTCAGGGCAGGGGGCGGACATGGGGGCGGTGCAGTTGAAAGTTGGGGGCTGAAAGTTGAAAGGCTGAAATCCGGCAGCTTCCGGCTGCCCGGGCCAGGCAACTTTGACTGCGGCCTTCAACCGCGCGGGCAGCGCCGGGCGAGCCCGACCTACAACAACCCGTGCGCCTTCGCCCAGCGGACGAACTCCGACTCGAGGCGGTCAAACGAGTCCACGACCCAGAGCACGTCCTGGAAATGCCAGATGTCGTAGGGCTGGAGCGCGGTTTTTTCCGGGACGAAGGGGCGTTGCTCGACGCGGTCGGTGAGCGAGTGGAGGGTTTCGCCCGCGCTGGAGATGATGCCGTTGCCGTAGATGCGCAGGCCGCCGGGATTCCGCACGAGGCCGAACTCCACGGTGAACCAGTAGAGGCGCGTGAGCTGCTCCTCGAGCGCCGGATCCCGGCACGCGAGCGCGGCCTGGCCGATCCGCTGGTAGAAATCCGCGAAGCGCGGGTGCATGATCATCGGCGTGTGGCCGAAAATGTCATGAAAGCAGTCCGGCGCAGGCGTGTAATCGAGCTCGTGGCGGCCGCGGATGTAGTCGGTGCACGGGAAAATCCGCCGCGCGAGGTACCCGAAGAAATCGTGGGCATCGAGCAGGCCGGGCGTGCGCGCGATCTGCCAGCCCGTGGCGCGGTGCAGCTGCCGGGACACCGCCGTGAGCGCGGGAATCTTTTCGCGGTCGAGGCCGAGGGCGGCCAGGCCGGTGAGGAATTCATCCGCGGCGCGGCCGGGCAGCAGTTCCGCCATCCGCGCGTACAGGGTGCGCCAGACGTCGTGCTCTTCCGGGGAGTAGACGGGATAAACGCAGGCGTCGCCGACCGGCAGCGGCTGCGTCAGCTTGTGGGGAATACAGCGGGGATCATGGCCATCCGGCGGGGGGTTCGCCGGGGGCGCCGCGGTGGGGGTGGAAGGCATGGAGCGGACGGGACCGGTCCCGATGACGCATCGTAGCAGCCGCGATTGCCGCCGGCCATACTCCAAACAGCTTAAACTGCCTGTGACCCGGCACAGGACCCATGCGTCCCATAGGTCGTAGAGGACCTGTATCTTTCCAAAGCGCCTCGCGCCTTAGGCGCCGGGAGCCGGACTGGCGGGGGCGTCACCCGTGGACGGCGGCAGGGTGGCGAGAATCTCGTCGATCGCGGTCTTGAGCTGCTGGAGGGTGAAGGGCTTGGTCAGCGTGATCCGCGCGCCGAGCCGGCGCGTGAGATCGAGGTACAGCGGGGAACCGTCCAAGCCGCCCGACATGGCGATCACGGGGAGGTTCGGAAAATCGCGGTGGAGAATCTTGATGGTTTCCATGCCCTCCTGCTCGGGCATCACCAGGTCGGTGACGACGAGGTCGGTGGGACTGGCCTTGAACTGGGCGACACCCTTGCGGCCGTTGTTGGCCTGGGTGACCGTGTGGCCGGCGTGGGTGAGGCTCTTCGCGATGATGCCGCGGAGCGTGTCGTCGTCGTCAATGATCAGGATTCGGGCCATGGTCGGAAAGCGCGGTGGGGAAGGAGGGACACCTAACCGGGAGCGAAGTGCGGAAAGCAAGGCATGGAGCCGGGGTCGTTCACGCTGCACCCGCAGGGCATCCCGCACGGCCCGCACCCGGGCACCACGCTCAAGAGCTTTGATGCGCAGCGCACGGAGGAACTCGCGGTGATGTTCGACACCCAGTATCCGCTGCAGCTGACGCCGGAGGCGCTGGCGATGGACGATCCCAACTACCCGCTGAGCTGGCTGGGCTGAGCAGGAAACGAGCTTTTTTAGGGGGGAAGCCATGAAACCAGGAATCAGAACGGATTGGTCTTTCGTGGCTTCCTGGCTTCCCTCTTTTATTCTCCGGGCAGCTAGTTTGCCCCCGGAGGTCGGGCATAAAGCCCGATCCACGTGAACCATTAAGCCCACTCTCCCATGCGACTCGATTTTACCACGCTCGCCGCGCGCGAGGCTTATCAATGGATGGTCACCACCATCATGCCGCGTCCCATTGCCTGGGCCTCGACGATTTCGGCGGAGGGTAAAACCAACCTCGCGCCCTTCAGTTTTTTCCAGGGGGTGTGCGCGAATCCGCCGACGCTGATGTTCTGCCCGGTCAACAACCGGCAGGGCCAGAAGAAGGATACGGTGCGCAACATCGAGGCCGTGCCGGAGTTCGTGATCAACCTGGTGCCTCACCGGCTGGCGGAGCAGATGAACGCCTGTGCGGCGCTGCTGCCGTACGGCGAGAGCGAGTTTGAAAAATTTGGCATCGCGTCCACGCCGTCCGACCTCGTCCGCCCACCGCGGGTGGCGGCGGCGCCGGTGGCGTTCGAGTGCCGGCTCGACCGGATCGTGAACATCGGGGAGGGGCCGCTGGCGGCGCATGTCATCTTCGGCCGCATCCTGGCCGCGCATATTTCCGACGACGTGCTGGGCGCCGACGGCCGGCCCGACGCACGCAAGCTCGACCTCGTCGGCCGACTGGGCGGAGATGATTACACCACCACCCGCGACACGTTCTCGCTCGAGCGCCCGGATTAACCCCTTTCCCCATGTCCTCCCCCGAGATCGTCATCCTTTCCGCCACGCGCACCCCGCTCGGCTCATTCCAAGGCGCCCTCGCCGGCGTGCCCGCGTCCCGGCTGGGCGCGTCCGCGATCAAGGGCGCGCTCGCGCAGGCCGGCGTCGCACCGGCGGAGGTGAGCGACGTGTTGCTGGGCAACGTGCTCCAAGCCGGGCAGGGCCAGGCCCCCGCGCGGCAGGCGGCGTTGGCGGCGGGGCTCCCGCACTCGGCGCGCGCGGTGACGATTCACAAGGTCTGCGGCTCCGGCCTGCAGGCGATCATGCAGGGTGCCCACGCGCTCGCGCTGGATGCGGCCACGCTGGTGGTGGCGGGCGGCATGGAGAACATGAGCGCCGCGCCGTACCTGCTGCCGAAGGCGCGCGACGGTTACCGGCTCGGTAACCAGCAGGTTATTGACTCGCTCATCCTCGATGGGCTTTGGGACCCGTATAACAACATCCACATGGGCAGCTGCGCGGAGAAATGCGCGGCGAAGTACAACTTCACGCGCGAGCAGCAGGATGCCTACGCTATTGCGTCTTTCCAACGCGCCAACGCCGCGCAGAAGGACGGGCGTTTTGCGGCGGAAATCACCCCGGTTGAAATCACCGACGCGAAGGGTGGCGTCACCAAGGTCGAGCAGGACGAGGGCCCGGCGAAGGTGAAATACGACAAGGTGCCCACGCTGAAACCCGTCTTCGATAAAGCCGGCACGATCACCCCGGCCAACGCGTCCACGATCAACGACGGCGCGGCCGCCCTGGTGCTGGCGACGGCGGACACGGCCAAGGCGAAAAAGCTCAAGCCCCTTGCGCGGATCGTGGCCTTTGGCGGCCACGCCCAGGACCCGCTCTGGTTCACGACGGCGCCCGTGGTCGCCACGCAAACCGCGCTGGCGCGGGCCGGCTGGAAGGTCAGCGACGTGGATCTCTGGGAGGTCAACGAGGCCTTTGCGGTGGTGCCGATGGCGTTCATGCAGGAGCTCGGCGTCCCGCACGACAAAATCAACGTGCGTGGCGGGGCGATTTCACTGGGCCATCCCATTGGCGCGAGCGGCGCGCGGATCGTGGTCACTTTGCTGGCGGCGCTGAAGGAGCGCGGGCTCAAGCGCGGCGTCGCCGCGATCTGCATCGGCGGCGGCGAGGGCCTGGCGGTGTGTGTGGAGCTGGTTTAACCACGAAGCACACGAAGTTCACGAAGATGGAAATCGGCTCGTGCTTTCTGTCCTTGGTGGCCTTCGTGGTGAATTAAGATGTCCCCCTTCATTTGGCGCCCCGAGCACCACGCCTGGACCCGCGATTCACACGTGGCGCGGTTCATGGCGAAGCACGGTCACGCGACCCTGGACGAGCTGCACGCGGCCTCGGTGCGCGACACGGGCTGGTTCTGGGACGCGGCGATGAAAGACAGCGGGGTCGAGTGGACGCAGTCCTACACTGCGGTGAAGGACGAGTCGCGCGGGTTTCCCTGGACGCAGTGGTTTCTCGGCGGGCAGGTCAATGTCGCGCACAACTGCGTGGACCGCCATGTGCGCGACGGTCACGGCGGGGAGACGGCGCTGTTTTATGAATCCGATTCCGGCCGGGCGGAGGAGTCGCGCCGGGTCACGTTTGCCGAGCTCTCCGGGCTGGTGAACCGCTGCGCGGGCGCGCTGCGCGCCGCGGGCGTGAAGGCGGGGGACAGTGTCGGCCTCTACGCGCCGATGCAGGTGCCGACGGTGGTGGTGCTGTTTGCGACGATGAAGCTCGGCGCGCGGTTCGTCCCGATTTTCTGCGGTTACGGCGAGGACGCACTGCGCGAGCGGCTGGCGTCGTGTGAGGCAAAAATCCTGTTTGCGTGCGGCACACTCACGCGCCGGGGCAAGGCCACGGACACTGCGACGATCGCGCGGGCGGCGGCCGCCAAGGTGCCGTCGCTCACCCGCACCGTGTGGGTGGATACGGCGGACTGGGAGGCGTTTCTGGGCACGGGCACGCCGCTGGCGGCCTGCGAGCCCACCGCGGCGGAGGATCCGTGTCTGATCATTTACACCAGCGGCACGACCGGCCGGCCGAAGGGCACGGTGCACACGCAGGCGGGCTGCCTCGCGCAGATGGGCAAGGAGCTGCGCTATGCGTTCAACGTGCAGCCGGGCGAGCCGTTCTTCTGGGTCACGGACATCGGCTGGATGATGGGTCCGTGGGAAATCATCGGCTGCCTGCTGTACCGCACGCCGATCGTGCTGTTCGACGGTGCGCCGAATTACCCGACGGGCGACCGGATCTGGGAAATCTGCGCGAAGCACGGCGTCGTCACGCTCGGCTGCTCGCCCACGCTCATCCGGCTGCTGATGCGCGGGACGGACGGACGCGGCCCGGCGGGTTACAACCTGGCAAAACTGCGCGTGCTTGGCTCGACGGGCGAGGTCTGGGACGAGGCGAGCTATCTCTGGTATTTCGAAAACGTCGGGCAGAAACGGTGCCCGGTGATCAATATTTCGGGCGGCACGGAGATCGTGGGCTGCCATCTTTCGCCGACGCCGCTGACTCCGCTCAAGGCGTGTTCGGTTGGCGGGCCGAGTCTCGGGATGGACGTCGCCGCGTTCACGGATGAAGGCCAGCCGGCGCCGCGCGGGACGATGGGGCACCTGGTCTGCCGCCAGCCGGCGCCGTCGATGACGAAAAGTTTCCTGCACGATGATGCGCGGTACCTGGAGACGTATTTCCAGAAATTTCTCGGCGTGTGGTATCACGGCGACTGGGCCAAGGTGGATGAGGACGGGCAGTGGTTCTTGTTCGGCCGCACCGACGACACCATGAAGGTCGCCGGCAAACGTGTGGGTCCGGGCGAGGTGGAAGGCGCGCTCACGACGCATCCCGCGGTGAGCGAGGCGGCGGTGATCGGCGTGCCGGACGAGCTCAAGGGGACGGCGCTGGTGTGTTTTGTGGTGTTAAAGCCGGGGCAGACCGCGACCGAGAAGGAGCTGGTGGCACAGGTCGCCAAGCAACTCGGCAAGCCGCTGGCGCCGAAGAACGTCTATGTGATCCCCGCGCTGCCCAAGACGCGCAGCGGGAAGATCGTGCGCGCGGCGATGCTCCGGGTGTTTCTCGGCCAGCCGGCGGGCGACATCACGAGCATTGATAACCCGGGGGCGTTCGAGGCGATCGCGGCGCTGGGAAGCAAGTAGGGCGCCACCGGATATTTTACCGCGAAGGTCGCGAAGCGCGCGAAGATCGAACTTTCGGGCTACGGAATATATTAAAGGGGAAGCCAGGAGCCGGGCAGGGGGTCCCGGTGATCGAACTCCTGGCTTCCTGGCTTCCCCTTTAAAATCAGGCTTCGGTCCGCCGGGTTTGACATCGCGGTGGGTGGCTGGGTGACTGCCGAAGGTTTCCCCTGACCCGCCCCATGAAAAGCCACGCCGTTGTATTTACCGCCCGCAACCAGGTCGTGTATCGCGAGATCGAGTGCCCGGAGCCGGGACCGGAGGACGTGGTGGTGGAGGTGCATCACTCGTGGATCAGCAACGGCACCGAGGGGTCGTTTCTGCGGGGCGAGCGGCTGTCCGGGGACGTGGCGTGGCAACCGGGCGACCCGGCGCCGTTCCCGATGGTGGCGGGCTACCAGAAAGTCGGGCGCGTGCGCTCGGTGGGCCCCGCGGTGACGCGCTTTGCGCCGGGTGACTGGGTGTTTGCCACGGTGAGCCGGGTCAGCGGGATGTTTGAAAACAAGTATGCCGGCCACGTGTCGCCGTCGGTGTGCGAACAACGTTCCCTGATGCCCCTGCCGCCGGGACTCGACCCGGTGGCTTACTCCGGGCTGGTGCTTGCGCAGGTTGGCTACAACTGCGGGTCACGTTCACCCGTGCAGCCGGGTGAAACCGCGATCGTGATGGGCGACGGGCTGGTGGGGCAGTGGGCCGGGCAGACGCTGGCGAACCGCGGGGCGAAAGTGGTCATGATTGGGCGCCACGCGGACCGGCTGGCGCGGTTTCAGAAGTACGGGCGGACGATTTTGGCCGGGACGGACAACGGCGTGGCGGCGACGCAGGCGCTGGGCCTCGGACCGGTGCAGGTTTTGGTGGAGACGGCGGGGAGCCAGCGCGCGCTGTCGGACTGGCTGCCGCAGATGCAACGCAACGGGCACATGGTGATTGCCGGATTTTATCCGCGGGCCGGGGAGACGAACCTGCTGCAGGCGCTCCAGCAGTTCCGCAATCACGAGATTTCCTTCGATCTGGTGTCGGGCTGGACCCAGGCGCGGCTGGACGAGACGATGCGCTGGATCGCGGAAGGCCGGCTGGAGACGCTGGGTTGCATCTCCCACCGCCTGCCGGTCGAGCGGGCCGCGGAGGCGTGGGCGCTGATTACAACGAAACGCGAGCCGGTGCTCGGCGTCGTGCTCGACTGGCCGGCGTCCCGGGCCTGAGGAATTTACCATGCACCCGACCATGAAAACGCTCGTGATTAAAAAGCCCGGGGTGGCGTCCTGGGTGGACGCACCGATCCCCAAGCCCGCGACCGGCGAGGTGCTGGTGAAGGTGCTCGGGGTGACGACGTGTCCGCACTGGGACATGCACATCCTCGGCGGCCAGCCGATGTTCCCGGGCATGAAGCTCACCTATCCGTACACCCCGGGCGCGCCGGGCCATGAGGCGATGGGTGAAGTCGTGGCCGTGGGCCGCGGCGTGAAGGCCCTCAAGGTCGGCCTGCGGGTGGCGGCATGGCAGGACACGGGCGAGGCCCGGTCGGGATTTTATGCGCAGTACAACGCGTTTCCCGAGCGGGCGCTGCTGAAGGTGCCCGCGAACCTGGCGCCCGCGCAGATTGCTTCGCTGGAGCTGGCGATGTGCGTGGAGGTTTCCTTTCAACGGCTTGCCCAGCTTGGGGGCGTGGCCGGGCGGCGCGTGGGTATCGCCGGGCTCGGGCCGGCGGGTCTGCTTGCCGTGCAAATGGCGCGGGCACACGGCGCGCGCGAAGTGGTGGGCATTGACATGGTGCCGGAACGCCGGGCGCTGGCGCGCCAGCTGGGTGCGAACCGGGTGTGTGCGCCGGATGCGAACGCCTGGAAGGCCGACCGCAAGGGCCCGCGGGCGCTGGACGATGCGATTGACTGCACGGGTTTGCCGCCGGCGATCAGCTTCCTGCTCGACCGCACCCGCCGGTGCGTGACGAACTTCGGCGTGATGCGGGAGCCCGTGGCGTATGAACCGCGCCACATGTGGGGACCGGGCGTGACCGTGATGGGTTACGGCGACCACAACCGGGCCGCGGCGGAAACCGCGCTGCGGTTCATCCGGGCGGGAAAACTGGATCTCTCACCCCTCGTGTCCTGCACGCTGCCGTTCACGCGCTACGTGGAGGGAGTGGAACGGTTGAAAAACAAAACCGCGATCAAGGTGCTGTTCGACCCCTGGGCGGAGTGATTTTGGCCGCGTCCGGCGCGGTCTCGGCGGCAGCGGCAGTCACGGCGAACGGGCCGGTCACAGCCATACGCCATCTGGAGTAAATGCCGGGCCCAAGTCCTGCGCACTCTCCGCCAAGCCATGCGCAGTTGAGCGCCCGGGTTCGGCTATCATGGCGTCAGTCCAACCCCGGCCCGGCCCGGCCCCCGCCATGTCCGCCCTTCTCCGCCCCAAACCCTTCCTTGAGCCGCAGTATTGCAAGGGCTGCCTGCGTTGCATCGAGGCCTGCCCGCGCCACTGCATCACGCCGGGCACCGCCCTCAATTCCGCGACCGGCCTCGTGCCGGTCGAGCTGCACCTGGAAAACTGCAACGGCTGCTCCCTCTGCCTGCAGGCCTGCCCCGAGCCCTACGGCCTGCGCCTCGAGACCGACCGGCCGGGCCCCGAGGGCGACTTTGTGCTGGAGGATCCCGCCAAACTGTTCGGCGAAAAATGCGTGCCCAACCACTCCGAGGGTGACCTGCCCGACGACCGCATCGCCCTCCCGGCGTGCGAGCCGATGGTGCTCAAGGGCACCTACGCCGCCGCCATCGGCGCGCTGCTCGCCGGCTGCCGCCACGTCTTTGGCTATCCCATCACGCCGAGCACCGAGGGCGCCGAGCTGATGGCCCGGATCCTGCCGAAGCTCAACGGCTCCTTTGTCCAGGCGGTGAGCGAGGTCGCCGCGGTCAACATGATGTACGGCGCCGGCGGCGCGGGTCTGCCCTGCATGACTTTCACCAGCAGCCCCGGCTTCAGCCTGATGCTGGAGGGCATCAGCTACATGATCGGCGCCGAGGTCCCGGGCGTCTTCGTCAACATCATGCGCGGCGGTCCCGGGCTCGGTAACATCGCCCCCGAGCAGGCCGACATCAAGCTGGCCTGCCGCGGCCTCGGCCACGGGAACACCCGCGCCATCGTCCTCGCACCGAGCACGCCGCAGGAGATGCTCGACCTCACGGCGGAGGCGTTTGCGCTGTCCTTCCGCTACCGCAATCCCGTCGTGATCCTCGGTGACGGCTACCTGGGCCAGATGACGGGCACGGTGCGGCTGCCCGCAGCCATGGTGCGGCCCGGCCTGCCGGCGTGGGCCGTCTGGGGCGACCGGGCCTGAGTGGATCCCTCTTTTCGGTCCATCCCTAGAGTCGGTCTGGGCGATTGGTTGATGTTGATACGACTGACGCTGGTTGTCCATCCCTGGCGGAGGGAAGGCCCGGCTCGGCGGGCCTGACCGGCGCCAGGGATGGAAG
>CAIOAO010000075.1 GCA_903855985.1 uncultured Opitutia bacterium
AATCCAATGCGTCACAACAAACACCACGCTTCCCTGGGCGTAACCGTCGAGCACCGCCGGGCGATGATGTCCAATCTCGCCGCCTCGCTCATCACCCACGGCCGCATCAAGACCACCCTGACCAAGGCCAAGGCCCTGCGTCCCTTCATCGAGAAGGTCATCACCAAGGCCAAGCAGGCCGCGGCCAAGACCGACCCGAAGGACGCGCTCCACCTCCGCCGCCTGGCCCATTCCGACGTCCGCGACGAGACCGCCCTGACGCTCCTCTTCAATGAGAAGCACAAGGAGTTCACGAACCGCAGCGGCGGCTACACCCGCATCTACAAGCTCGGAGCCCAGCGCCTCGGCGACGCCGCGGAGCTCGCGCTCATCGAGTTCGTGAAGGCGGACGACACCGGCTACAAGAAGTCGAAGGGCAAGAAGGCCGCCAAGGCCAAGAAGGCCAAGGCCCCCAAGGCCGAAGCCGTGACGGCCGCCCCGGCCGCCGAGGCCACGCCGGAGACCAAGGCCTGAGCCGCTCCGCTCCCCATTCCAACGCGTCGAAGGTTTCCTTCGGCGCGTTTTTCATTTAGCCCTTTCGCCATGCTCGAGCTGACTCCCGCCGTCGTGGTTTACTGCACGCTGCTGGCCGCGGTGTTCCTCGGCGTGTGGTTTTATTACGACCGGCGCGACCATGCCCGCTTCGAGGTCGAGCGCCGTAAGACGACCTTCCACTGCATCCGCTGCGACGCCCTCTACACCGCGCCGAACGGGTCCGAACTCGCAAAATGCCCGCGCTGCGCCCACGAGAACACCCGGCTCAAATTCTGACCGCCGGGCTCGCGGCCGTTCCCAGTCGCGCCGAGAAGGCCGGAGCGGGCCATTGACACGCCTCCGGTTTGTTGTCCGTTTATTCGTTTTTCCGGCCGCCCATGCCCCAAACCATCGCCGTTCTCGACTTCGGTTCCCAGCTCACGCAGGTCATTGCGCGGCGCATCCGCGAGTGCCAGGTTTACTCGAAGATCTACCACTTCGCCACGCCCGCGGCGAAACTGCGCGAGGACGGCGTCGTCGGCATCATCCTTTCCGGCGGACCGCAGAGTGTCTACGCGAAGACCGCGCCGCATCCGGACCCGGCGATCTTTGAGCTGGGCGTGCCGGTGCTCGGAATTTGTTACGGCGTGCAGCTCATGGGCCACTTCCTCGGCGGCAAGGTCGCGCTGAGCAAGGAGCGCGAATACGGCCACGGCCACCTCACGATCAAGCAGCCCGGCAAACTCTTCGCCGGCCTGCCGCGCCGTCTCCGCATCTGGAACTCACACGGCGACAAGCTCACGAAGCTGCCGCCGGGCTTCAAGGCCACGGCGATTTCCGAGAACTCGCCGTTCGCCGGCATCGAGGATACCAAGCGGCGGTTCTACGGCATCCAGTTTCACCCCGAGGTGTTCCACACCGAGCGGGGCGTCGACATGATCCGCAACTTCCTCGTCGGCATCTGCCGGGCGCGGCAGGACTGGACGACGAAGGATTTCATCGCGCACGCCGTCGCCGACATCCGGGCCAAGGTGGGGAAGGGGCGCGTCCTCCTCGGGCTTTCCGGCGGCGTCGACTCCTCCGTCGCCGCGGCGCTGCTCCACAAGGCCATCGGCAAGCAACTGACCTGCGTGTTTGTGGACAACGGCCTCCTTCGCAAGGACGAGCGCAACTACGTCGAGGCGCTCTATAAGCGAAATTTCAAGATCGACCTGCGCGTGGTGGACGCGTCGAAGCTCTTCCTCCGCCGGCTCAAGGGGGTCACCGAGCCCGAGCAGAAGCGGAAGATCATCGGCCGCACCTTCGTGGCGGTCTTCGAGCAGTCCCTCAAGTCCATCGGCCACGCCGAGTTCCTGGGCCAGGGCACGCTTTACCCCGACGTGATTGAGAGCGTGTCCATCGGCAACAATCCCGCCTCGCTGATCAAGACCCACCACAACGTCGGCGGCCTGCCCGAGCGCATGAAGCTCAAGCTCATCGAGCCGCTGCGCGAACTCTTCAAGGACGAGGTCCGCCAGGTTGGCGCCGCCCTCGGCCTGCCCAAGGAAGTCGTCTGGCGCCAGCCGTTCCCCGGCCCGGGCCTCGGCGTGCGCGTGATGGGCGACATCACGGCCGACAAGCTCGAGATTCTCCGCAATGCGGACTTCGTGCTGCAGGACGAGATGATGAAGTCCGGCTTTTACTGGAAGGTCTGGCAGTCATTCGCCGTGTTCCTGCCGGTAAAGACCGTGGGTGTGTTCGGCGACGAACGGACCTATGACTACGTCGTGGCGCTGCGGATCGTCGAAAGCATCGATGCAATGACGGCGGATTGGGCGAAGCTGCCGTACGACCTCCTGCAGAAGATTTCCAGCCGCATCACCAATGAAGTCCGTGGTGTAAGTCGCGTGGTGCTAGATATTAGCTCCAAGCCTCCCGCCACCATCGAGTGGGAATAAGCCGGAACCGGGCTTTCCTCGGGGCGAACTTTAGTCCAACCTGGGGTTCGTCATGCTCACCCTGTCTTCCCGCCGGTTTGTCGCGCTGCTGGCCCTTGCCTTCGTGCCGGTTGCGGCCGTGCAAGCCGAGCCCGCAATCATCGCCAAGGCCCGGGCCTACCTGGGGTCCGAGGCGGCGCTCAATGCGGTCAAATCGGTGCATTACACCGGCTCAATGCTCGCGCCCGTGGGGGCGGACGCCACCAAGCCGCTGACCGTCGGGGTGGAGATCATTTTTCAGGCACCCTACCGCCAGCGCACGGTTCGCACCACCGCCAGCATCTCGGATACGAGTGCGCTCGATGACTACGATGGCTGGCAGAAGATCCAGGATGCCAAGGATCCCACCCGCTGGCGTCTGCAACTGCTCCCCACGGACCAGATCAAGCGGCAGCGGGCCATTGTCTGGGAGAACCTCGCCTTCTACCGCGGCTTGGAACAGGCGGGCGGCAGCGTGGTTGACCAGGGTCCCGTCACGCTGGAGGGCGTCGCCTGCCGGAAGATCGCCTTCATCCACTCCCCCTACCTGATTTTCTACCGCTACTTCGCCGTCGCCAGCGGCCGGCTGATGCTCACCGAGACCGAAAATGGCAGCTCCATCCGCGAGCAGGGCGAAATCATGGTCAATGGCATCCGGTTCCCGCGGAAAATCACCAATTCCATCAAGAGCGCCGACGGCAAGGAGCAGACCGTCACCATCACCTTTGACACGATCACCGTGAACGAAACCTTCCCGGCCAGCCAGTTTGCGATTCCCTCGTTTACCCGGTAAATCACTTTCCACCGCTACCCTTTCCCGTGCGCACCCTCTCCATCACCTCCCGGACTTTTACCGAGGACCTGGCCGCCTTCTGCCGCGGCAGCCTCGTCTCCCGCGAACTCTCCGCGGGCGTCGCCGCCATCCTCACCGCCGTTTATGAACGCGGGGACGAGGCCGTCGGTTATTACGCCGCGAAATTTGACGGCGCCAAGCTGCAGGCCCGCGACTTCCGGGTGAAGCCGGCCGAAATCACCGCCGCCGCAAAGCGCCTGCCCGCCGCCGAGCGCAAGGCGCTGGTTGCCGCCCACGAGAGCATCATCGCCTTCAACCGCCGCGGCCTGCCGCAGCCCTGGACCGCGAAAAACAAGCACGGCGCCACGGTGGGCGAGAAATTCGACCCCATCCGCCGCGTTGGCCTTTACGTGCCCGGCGGCCAGGTCCCGCTGGTCTCCAGCGTGCTGATGACCGCCACCCTCGCCAAGATCGCCGGCTGCCCGGAGATCGCCGTGTTCACGCCGTCCAATTCCTCCGGCAAGATCGCCGACGGCCTGCTGGCCGCCCTGCACCTCGTCGGTGTGGAGGAGGTCTACAAGATCGGCGGCGTGCACGCCATCGGCGCCATGGCGTATGGCACGACGACCATCCCCGCGGTCGACAAGGTCTTTGGCCCCGGCAACGCCTTCGTCTGCGAGGCCAAGCGCCAGGTATTTGGCACCGTCGGCGTGGACTCGCTGCCGGGTCCGAGCGAGCTGATGGTCATTGCCGACGAGACCGCGCGCGCGGATTTTGCCGCCGCCGACCTGCTCGCCCAAGCCGAGCACGGTTCCGGCCGGGAGAAGGTCTTTCTCGTCGCCACCTCGACCAAGATCATCGCCGACATCGTCGCCGAGATGGAAAAGCAGCTGCACCTCCTGTCGCGCTCCGAGAAGATGGCGCGCGTGCTCGCCGAGGGTTTCCTGGCCGTCGAGGTCAAGACCCTCGCGCAGGCCGCCGAGGTCGCGAACTACATCGCCCCCGAGCATCTCGAGCTGCTGGTGAAGGATTCCGCCGCCAAGGTGCTGACGCGGACCATCACGACCGCGGGCGCGATCATGCTCGGCAACTTTACCCCCACGGCCCTCGGCGACTTCACCGCGGGTCCGAGCCACGTGCTGCCCACCGGGCGCGCGGGCCGGTTCTTCAGCGGGTTGCGCGTGGCGGACTTCATGCGGCGCACCAGCCTCACGGGCTACAGCCGCGGCAGCGTCCGCAAGGCCGAGCCCATCGTGGCGGCCTTCGCAACGATGGAGAAACTCGATGCGCACGGGCGGTCGGTGAAGATCCGCACGGTCAAAAAATAAGCGCGTCATGCCGTCCTCCCCGCTGACGCAGCTCGCGCTGCCGCACGTTGCTTCGCTGCACGCTTATACGCCCGGTCTCCAGCCGACGGAACCCGGCTGGGTAAAGCTCAACACCAACGAGTGTCCCTATCCGCCCAGCCCGCGCGTCGCCGAGGCTCTGCGCCAGGAAATCGGTGCCGACGGTTCCTCGCTCCGGCTTTATCCCAACCCGAAGAGCAGCCCGCTGCGCGCCGCCGTCGCTCAACTGCACGGCCTGCGCGAGGAGAACGTCTGCATCGGCAACGGCTCCGACGATATCCTCAACCTCCTGGTCCGGCTCTTTTGTTCCCCGGCCGCCGCCGCCGGCTTCCTGTTCCCGAGCTACTCGCTCTATCCCGTGCTGGTCGCGATCCAGGACGGCCGCAGCGAGGTGATCGGGTTCGACCGCTCGATGCGGCTGCCGTTTGAAAAGATCGCGGCCTCGACGGCCAAGGCGTTCTTCCTCACGTCACCGAACGCGCCCACGGGCGTGGCCTTCACCAACGCCGACCTCGAGCGCATCCTGGCCACGTTCCGCGGCATCCTGGTCGTGGACGAGGCCTACGTGCCCTTCGCGTCGGAGAACGCCGTGCCGTTGCTCGCGCGGTTCCCGAACCTCGTGATCGTGCGCACGCTGTCCAAGGCCTATGCGCTCGCCGGCATCCGCGTCGGCTACGCCCTGGCGCAGCCCGAACTCATCGGCCTGCTCGACCGCGTGCGTGACAGCTACAACGTCAACCGCCTCTCGCAGGCCGCCGCGCTCGCCGCCCTGGGGGATCCGGCCTACTACGAGGCGCTGATCGCCAAGGTGAAGGCCACACGCGACGCCAACCTGGCGCGGTTCGCCGGCCCGCGCGGCTGGTTCACCTACCCGTCGCAGGCGAATTTCATCTTCACCGAGCCGAAGAACGCCCGCGGTGAAAGCGGGCCGGCGGTCGCCCAGTCCGCCTATGACTTCCTCTGCCGCCGCAAGGTGCTGGTCCGCCACTTCCCGAGCCACGCCTTGACCGCCTCGTTCCTCCGCATCACCGTGGGCACCGATGGCGAAATGTCCGCCCTCAACGAATCCCTCGACGCATGGCTAAAAACACCTCTCGCGTAGCGACTGTCACCCGCAAGACGGCCGAGACCGACATCGCGCTCACCCTCGCGGTGGACGGCCGCGGCCTGGGCAAGATCGACACCGGCGTGCCGTTCTTCGACCACATGCTCACGCTCTTCGCGAAGCACGGCCTGTTCGACCTCACCGTGAAGGCGAAGGGCGACACCGACGTGGATTACCATCACACCGTTGAGGACGTCGGCCTCGTGCTCGGCCAGGCCTTCAAGGAGGCCCTGGGCGACAAGGTCGGCATCAAGCGCTACGGCTTTTTTCTGCTGCCCATGGATGAGTCGCTCGCCCGCATCGCCATCGATGTCGGCGGCCGCCCGCACCTGGTCTATTCCGCCGACGCGCCGACGATGTTCGTGCGCGATTTCAACATCATCCTCGTGAAGGAATTCTGCCGCGCGTTCAGCAACGCGCTCGGGGCGAACCTGCACGTCCAGCTGGTCTACGGCGAGGAGCCGCACCACGTGGCCGAGGCGATCTTCAAGTGCCTCGCCCGCGCGCTCGACATGGCCACGGCCATCGAGCCCCGCGCCGCCGACCTGCTGCCCTCGACCAAGGGAACGATTTAACCGGCGGGTCGGGGTGAAGGGCGGGGGAGCGAGCCGGCTTGCTTCCCTCCTTTCCGTCACCTCGACTTCCCACCCACGCCATGATCGCGGTCATCGACAACGGCATCTGCAATCTCCGCAGCGTCACGAAGGCCCTCGAGGCCGTCGGCGCGGAGCCGCGGGTGGTGCGCACACCCGCCGAGGTCGCGGCCAGCGGGGCCACCGGGCTCGTGCTGCCCGGCGTCGGCGCGCTGCGGGACTGTGTGGCTTCGCTGCGTGCGACCGGGCTCGCGGACGCGGTCCGCGACTGGATTGCCGCCGACCGGCCGTTCCTCGGCGTCTGTCTGGGCATGCAGGCGCTGTTTGAGCACTCCGAGGAGTCCAACGTCACCGGCCTCGGCATTTTCCCCGGCCGGGTCGTCAAGTTCCGCCGCCCGCCGGAGTTCAAGATCCCGCACATGGGCTGGAACACCGTGCGCTTCACCCAGCCCAATTCCCCGCTGGCGGCCGGCCTGGCGAACGAGGGCGAGGCCTTTTATTTTGTGCACAGCTATTACTGCGTGCCGTCCGACCCCGGACTGGTGCTGGCGGAGTGCGACTATGGCGGCCCGTTCTGTGCGGCGATTGCGCGCGGCCGCTGCTTTGCCACGCAGTTCCACCCGGAGAAGAGCCAGGCCAAGGGCCTGCAGGTCTACCGGAACTTTGCCGGGGTGGCGGCGAAGGCCTGATGGCAGGCGGCTAATCTTCTTACAGCCGGGTTGCTGCCGGCTAATTTCGCGTCATGCGGGGGCAAACCGGGCAACTTTGCTTTGCAAGCGGCATGGATTCGGCTTGGTTAAGCTGACCATGGCCACGACCGCGCAGCTCAAGCTCGACGACAAGGAATACACCCTGCCCGTGATTGTCGGGACCGAGGGGGAGAAGGCCATCGACACCCGCACGCTGCGCGCGACTACCGGCCACATCGCCTACGACCAGGGTTACGGCAACACCGGCTCCTGCGAGAGCGGCATCACCTACCTCGACGGCGACAACGGCATCCTCCGCCACCGCGGCTACCCGATCGACCAGCTGGCCCAGAACAGCAATTTCGGCGAGACGGCCTACCTCGTCATTTACGGCGAGCTGCCGAATGCCGCCCAGCGCAAGGCCTTTGGCGACCTCCTCCGGCAGCACGCCGCGATCGAGCCGCAGATGCAGGCAATCCTCCAGGGCTACCCGAAGGACGCGCCGCCGATGGCCATGCTGTCGTCGCTCGTCGCCGCGCTCGCCGCGTACCACCCGCACCTCGCGACGAACAACTTCGAGAACGACCTGAAGAACTTCGATCTGGCCGCCGCCATGGCCATCTCGAAGATCCGCACGCTCGGGGCGATGATCTACCGCTACCAGCACGGGTTGCCCTACAATCCGCCGAAGGACGTGCCGTTCTGCGACAACTTCCTCCACATGATGTTCTCGGAGCTCTACAAGGACTTCGTGCCGGCGCCGGAGGTCTCCCGCGCGTTGAACACGCTCCTGCTGCTCCACGCCGACCACGAGCAGAACTGCAGCACCTCGACGGTGCGCATGGTGGGGTCGAGCGCCGCCAATCTCTTCACCTCGCTTTCCGCCGGCATCTGCGCGCTTTCCGGCCCGCTGCACGGCGGCGCCAACACCGCGGTGGTGCAGATGCTGCAGTCCATCCACGACGAGCATGACGACGGCACCCGCTTCATCGCCGCGGCGAAATCCGGCAGCAAGAGCAACCGCCTGATGGGCTTCGGCCACGCCGTGTACAAGAACTTCGACCCGCGCGCCAAGATCATCGCCAAGGCCTGTGACGACGTCCTCAACAAGCTCGGCATCAACGACCCGCTCCTCGCCATCGCGAAGAACCTCGAGCAGGCCGCGCTCAAGGACGATTACTTCCTCTCGCGGAAGCTCTACCCCAACGTGGACTTCTACAGCGGCATCATCATGCGCGCCCTCGGCATCCCCGTGAACATGTTCACGGTCATGTTTGCCATCGGCCGGTCGCCCGGCTGGATCGCCAACTGGCGCGAGGTGGCGGCGAACCCGAAGGGCCGCATTTACCGCCCCCGGCAGATCTACTCCGGCCCCGTGAAGCGGGATTACCTGCCCATGGCACAGCGGGGTTGAGGCGGCGCGGGGTTAGATTGCTCCGCCCGGCAATTCCGATCAGGCCGCCGGCTTTTTCTCCGGCTCCGCCTTGAAAATCTCATCGGTCGTCAGCCCGGTCAGCCCGCGCAGCCCGCGGATGAGCTGCCAGAGCGCGACCATCATCATGGCCATGACGGGCACCATGATGACCGGCACGCTCAGCCAGTGCATCTTGGCCAGCTCGGCATTGAACTCGGGGGTGCCGCCCGGGCTCTTGAGCAGGTAGCGCGCGAGCAGAAAACCCAGCCCGCCGCTCAGGAAGAACGCCAGCGCGATCAGCAGGCTGCAGCGCTGCAGGAGCGAGATGAACCCGCTCTGCGTGCCGCGATCCCGCAGGGTGGCCTCGATGCGCGGCACGTCCATTACGGTGTCGTTGTAGAAGATCGTTTTGATCAGCGGCTCCCGCGAGCGCATGGTCGCCAGCAGGGCCACGCCGATCAGCGAGGGAATCGCCGCATCCTTCACCGCGAACCAGAATCCGCCGAGTTTCAGGATGCCGAAGATGCCGCTGACCAGCACGCCCACGGTGCCGAGGACCGAGAGCACGTTGGTCTTCCGCCGCACGACAAAATCGTAGAGACCGTAGCCGAGAGGAAAGAGCAGGGCGACCACCAGGCCCCAGACCGGGCCGAGCCGGTTTTCCTTGCTCAACTGCGCCATCAGCACCGCCGGGATCGCGACGTTGAAGGCCAGATTGACCAGCAGGTTTTCCGGTTTCGCGGGCGGCCGGGCGGGGGCGGGGGCGGATGCGGGCGCAGGGAGGGGTTCGGGGGTCATTTCGCTTTTGCATTGGAGAATCACCAGCCGTTTAATGGCGTCAAACCTCTGTCCCATGATTCTCCTCGGCCTGAACATCGACCACTGTGCCACCGTGCGCGAGGCGCGCTATCGGGAGGCCGCGGCCACCACGGGCGGGGCGGTGGAGCCGGATCCGATCACCCTGGCCCTGCTGGGTGAACGCGCGGGTGCGGATGGCATCACTGTCCACCTCCGCGAGGACCGACGGCACATCCAGGAACGCGACGTCTGGCGGCTGCGTGAGGGCATCGCCACGCGCCTCAACCTCGAGATGGCCTGCACGCCGGCGATGACGGCCTTCGCCCTGAAATTGAAGCCGGAGACGGTCTGCGTGGTCCCGGAAAGCCGGCAGGAAATCACCACCGAGGGCGGCCTCGACGTGGTGGGCAACCGCAAGGCCGTGCGGGCCTGCATTGACGCGATGACGGCGGCGGGCATCCAGACGAGCCTCTTTATCGACCCCGACGAGGCCCAGATCGAACTGGCGGCCAAGCTGGGTGCGCCGATCGTCGAGCTGCACACCGGGGCCTACGCCAACGCGTACTTCGGCCCGAAGCGCGCGAAGGAATTCCAGCGGCTGCGGCTGGGCTGCGTACGCGCCCACGAGCTCGGCCTCACGGTCAACGCCGGCCACGGTATCAATTACGTCAATATTGCGGAAGTGCGCACGCTGCCGCACCTGCACGAGCTCAACATCGGCCACAGCATCATCAGCCGCGCGCTGTTCACCGGGATCGAGGAAGCGGTGCGCGAGATGAAAACCCGCATGTGCGCATGAGCTCAGGCCTGAATATCTCCCTTCCGCCCGGCGGCGTGCTGGTCGGCCTCGGCGCCGACCTGATCGAGGTCGAGCGCGTGCGCGGCGTGCTGGAGCGCCAGGGGCCACGGTTTCTCGAGCGGGTGTTCACCGACGAGGAGCGGGCCTATTGCTCCGGCATGGCCCATCCGCACAAGCATTACGCCGCGCGGTTCGCCGCGAAGGAGGCGGTTTCGAAATGTTTCACGACGGGCATCGGCGCCGAGCTCGGCTGGCGGTCGGTCTCGATCTACCACGGCCCGCGCAACCAGCCGCTGGTGCGGCTCGACGAGAAGGGCCAGGCCCTCCTCGCGGCGGTGGGTGCGACGCACGTGATGGTCACCCTCTCGCACACCGAGTCGCATGCCATGGCCGTCGCGGCGATCATCCGGGCCTGATCGGGTTATGCCATGGATGAGCCCGCCAAAGTGTACCCGCCCTCGGCGCCGCGGCTCTCCAAGACGCCCTCGTGGGTGACCCTGGGTTTTGTGCTCGGCGCGCTGTTTGTGTGGGCGCTGCCCCGCGCGGAAAAAACCGCGGCGCCGTCCCCGACCCAATCCCTGACGGTGCAGCTGTTGCGTCCGGCCACCACGGAGATCGAGGCGGTGTTTGCCGAGTGGGGCCGTTTCGCCGTGTGGGACAATGACCTGACGGAAGTCGCGCTCTGGGACGTGGACAAAAAGAGCTACTCGATCTGCTACGAAGTGCTGCGCAGCGGGGAGGCCCTTTACTTCCGCTCCATTCCGCGGCTGACCCGGCCGGTGCTGAACCACGGCCTGAAGGGCCCGATGCCGCTGCAATTCACCGAGACCGAGGCCATGCGGCGCGAATGGCTGGAACATGGCCGGTTTGAGCCGGTCACGCCCCCGGCCAAGCCCAGTGATGGCAAATCGTGAACATGATCACCGCCAGCCATCCGATCCTCACCTGCGCTGAGGCGTTGCGGTTTGAGACGAAGCGTTTCGGCGGCGATGAAGCCAGGGAATGGCCCGCGATGCTACAGGCCGGCCACGCGGTCGCAGCGGCGGTCCTGCAGGACTTTCAGGAGATCGGCGGATTCCCGGCCACCAGCCGCCTCCTCGTACTTGTGGGCAAGGGGCATAATGGCGGCGACGCGCTGCTGGCGGCGCAGACCCTGCTCGATCGTTACCCGGCGGCGCTCGCGGATGTCCTTTTTGTCCTGGGGGAGCGCGACCTGCGCCCGCTCGCGGCGCGGGCCTACCGGGCGCTGGTGCAAACTGCGGGCCCTCGGCTGAGCGTGATCTCGGCGGACGGACTGGCCCATGGTTACGACCTCTGCCTCGACGGGGTTTTCGGCTTCCAATTCCGCCCGCCCGCCGGGGCGGCGGTGTCGGCGCAGCTGGCCCGGGTGAATGCGTTGCCGATCCGCCTGCGGGCGGCGGTAGATTTGCCGAGTGCGGGAAAATTCTCGGCCGATTTTACCTATGCGACCGGCAGCGTGAAGACGCCGGTGCTCACGGATCCGAGAGCTGGGCGGGTGCGTTATCTCGATCTGGAATTTTTTAACGGGACCGAACGTGGGACCGACCGCGCGCTCACGCCGGCGCTGCTCGCCCCGTTGGCGGGGCTGCGTCCTCCGTCGAGCGACAAACGCAGCCAAGGGCATCTGCTCGTGCTGGGTGGTTCACGCAGCTATCCGGGCGCGGTGCTGATGTCCGTGCTGGCGGCGTTGCGCAGCGGGGCGGGTCTGGTGACGGCGTTTGTACCGGAATCGCTCGCGCCGGCGTTTGCAGCGCGGGCGCCCGAGGCGATGTGGGTGGGCTGGCCGGAAACTGCGGCCGGCGGGCTCGCGCTGGAAGGCCGGGCCTTGCTGCAGGCGAAGCTCGCCCGGGCCACGGCGCTGGTTATCGGGCCCGGCATCGGACGTGAGGCGGAGACTTTGGCCCTGGTCACGGATATCGTGAAAACCGTCCGGCTGCCGGTGCTGCTGGACGCGGACGCGCTGCAGCCGGACATCGTGCAAGCCGCGAAGGCGCCGCTCGTGCTGACTCCGCACGCCGGGGAGTTTTTGAGGATCGCCGGCAAGACGGAGCTGCGGGCGTTTGGCCGGAAGCGCCGCGCGATCGTCGCGCTCAAGGGTCCGGTCACCCGCGTGAGTGACGGCACCACGGTTTATCACAGTTTCTGCGGCGGCCCGGTGCTGGCGCGCGGTGGGAGCGGTGATCTGTTGTCCGGCTTGGTCGGCGGCCTGCTCGCGCAGACCCCCGGGGAGCCCTTGCTGGCGGTGTGCCGGGGGGTGGTTTGGCACGGTTTGGCGGCGGATCACCTGGCCCGGGCGCATGGCCAGACCGCGGTGCAGACGACTCAGCTGCTGGATTTCCTGCCGGCCGCCCTGAGGTCCTGACCCATGAGCAGCGAGCTGACCGAGCAGCAGGCCTTTCTGGTCCTGAACGCGCTGCCAAATATCGGCCCGATCACGCTCAACCGCCTGCTGGAGGAACTCGGTGGCGACCCGCGCGGGGTCTTCACCGTCGGCCCGAGGAAACTCGAGTCCGTGAAAGGGGTCGGCCCTGCGATCAGCGCGACCATCGCCGGGTGGCGCGAGCACTTCGACCTCGCGCGCGAGGAGGAGCGGATGGCGAAGGCGGCCACGACGTTCATCACCACGCGCGATGCGGCCTACCCAAAGCTGCTCAAGGAAATCAACGACCCGCCCATTGGGCTCTACCGGAAGGGTGGCTACGAGTTCGGCGCCCCGTGCATTTCCATCGTCGGCAGCCGGCGCTCGACCCTGTACGGGCAGGCGACCGCCAAACGTTTCGGCATCGAGCTGGCGCGGCTCGGTTTTTGCATCGTGAGCGGGCTTGCGCGTGGCATCGACACCGCGGCCCACGAGGGCGCGCTCTCGGTCGGGGGCAAGACCGCCGCGGTGCTCGGCTGCGGGATCGACATCATTTATCCGCCGGAAAACCTCGCCCTCTACCGCCAGATCGAGGCGGAGGGCGCGATCCTGTCGGAGTTTCCGTTCGGCCGTCGCGCCGACCGGCAGAGTTTTCCCATGCGCAACCGCGTGGTCGCCGGCATGTGTGAGGCGACGATCGTGGTGGAGACGGACGTGGACGGCGGGGCGATGATCACCGCGCGCTTTGCGGGCGAGCAGGGCCGGCTGATTTACGCGGTCCCGGGGCGCATCGACCAGACGACCAGCGCCGGCTGCCACCAGCTTATCCGCGACGGGGCGACCCTGATGACGAGTGTCGATGACATCCTCTCGGAGCTCAATTACCTCGACGGCCTGCGCCCGTCGCCGATCCCGGACAAACCGGGGGCGCCGGTCACGCCGGGCGGCCGGCTGACGGCGGATGAGGCGGCGGTGTTCGCGTGTTTCCGCGGTGGCGCCGAGCTGACGCCCGATGCGCTGACGGCACAAACGGGTTTGCCCGCCGACCGGCTTTCCGCGACGCTGATGCTGCTCGAACTCAAGCGGCTGATCGCCAAGCGTGCGGACGGCGCGTTTGAAGCCCGCACCTAGTTTTCATCCCACCCCATGAATACCTCGATTGATCTCTCCACGCTGTTTCACAAACGCCAGGCCGAGTCGCGCTCGCTGTCCGCGGAAAATTTCCAGGGCAAGAAGGGCGCCGGCGGCATGGCGACGAAGAAAACCTCGCTCACCCCGGGCGCGTGGGAGCAGGCGATCCACCTCGGCCGGGGCTGGAAGATTTCCCCCTGCCTGCCGATCAAGTCCGGCGAGACGGTGACGCTGATGGACCACGAGGGCCCGGGCGTGATCCGGCACATGTGGATCACCTTCGACCAGAAAATCCGCCGGCAGGTCATCATCCGGATTTACTGGGACGGGCAGAAACACCCCTCGGTGGAATGCCCGATCGGCGACTTCATGTGCCAGTCGTGGAATCGCGACCAGAACATCAGCTCGCTCGCGATCAACGTGAATCCCAAGGGCGGGATGAACTGCTTTTTCCCGATGCCGTTCCGGAAGCACGCCCGGATCACGGTGCAGAACGACTCCCTGGCGGACATCCCGCACTTTTTCTACACCTTCAACTACACGCTCGAGCCGGTGCCGGACGACTGCCTGTACTTTCACGCGCAGTTCCGCCGCACCAACCCGGTGGCCTACAAGGACGTCTACACCATCCTCGATGGCGTCCGCGGCCACGGCCACTACGTCGGCACATTCATGAGCTGGCAGCAGAACACCTCGGGCTGGTGGGGGGAGGGCGAGATCAAGATGTACCTCGACGGGGACAAGGAATGGCCGACGATCTGCGGCACGGGCACGGAGGATTACTTCGGCGGCGCGTGGTGCTTCGATGAGAATAATTTCTCGGGGCCGTACTTCGGGTTTCAGCACGTCGTGGGAAAGTCCCGGGAGACCGGAGCCCGGATGACGCTGTACCGCTTCCACCTGCAGGACCCGGTGTTTTTCAAGAAGGATTTCCGCGTCACGATGCAGGCGCTGGGCTGGCGTGACCTGGGCTTCCCCAAGGCGCGTTACCACGCGCTGCAGGATGACCTCGCGTCGGTGGCGTACTGGTACCAGACGCTCCCCGGCGCCCCGCTGGCACCGCTGCCGGACCGGGATTACCGGGAGATCGTTTAATCCGCGGTAGCGCTAGTCGCGCTTACTTCTTCTGGGGCGTGGCCGCCCGGGCGACCTCGGTCTCCCACGTGCCGGTGATCACGCTGCCGTATTCCTCGAGCCCGCCGGTGGCGCGCGGTCCGGTGAGGCGCGGGCGCGGGTTGCCGATGCGGCCGGTGGAGTAAAACGCCTCGTCGGTCTGGTCCTCGCACAGGAAATGGTAGGCGAGCCCGGCGCGCTCGGTCTCGGTCTGGTTGTCCCCGGTGGCATGGGGCGTGCCGTAGCAAAAGAAAATCACGCCGCCGGCCTTCAGCTCGATGTGCTCCGCCTTGGACTCGTCGGGCGAGCAGCGGATGTGGTGGTCGCTGTTGCCGTCGCGCTCGTGGGGCAGGAGGGATTCCCAGGCGTTGGGCACCACGCGCAGCGTGCCGTTGGCCACGGTGGCGTCGTGAATCGCGATCCACATGGCGGTGCCGCGCAGGGGCTTGGGGATCTTGAAGTAGGCGTTGTCCTGGTGCCAGGCGGTGCCCATGCCGGTTTTGCCGGGCTTCAGGAAAATCTGGTCGAGGTGCAGCGTAATCTCGGGGCCGAGCAACTGGGTGACGGCGGTGATGACCTTGGGCGCGAATGGCAGGGCGCGGATAAGCGTGCTGTAGAAATTAGCCGGGCAGAGCTGGAGGTTCACCTTCTCGTTCGTGGGCGTCTTCCCGTCGCCGGCGGTGGCGACGTTGCGGAGGAAGCCGTTGCGCTTCAGCCGGGCGATGTCGGCCTGGAGCGCGGCCGTCTCCTGCGCGTCGAAGAATCCAGGGACGACGACATAGCCGCGGCGGCGGAATTGCTCAACCTGGGTGGGGGAAAGCTTCATAGGTGGGGTGACCGCCATACCAAGCGGACGCGAGGCCGGCATTCAAGCTTAGGCCGCGCGGGATCTGCCCAGTTCAGCCCGGGGGCCAGTTCAGCTGGCGGCCGGCCAGCAGGTGAACATGGAGGTGGGGCACGGCCTCGCCGGCCTGGGGGCCGTTGTTGATCACGAGGCGGAAGCCCGGGGCAAGCTGGAGTTTCTTCGCCACGAGTTTCGCCACGACGAGCAAGTGGCCGAGCACGGCCTCATCGGCCGCCGTGGTCTCGCTGATGCGAACGATCGGCTGCTTCGGGATGATCAGGAGGTGGACGGGCGCCTTGGGGTCAATGTCGCGGATGACGATACACTGCTCATCCTCGTGCTCAATGGTGGCCGGGATGTCGCGGTCAATGATGCGCTGGAAAATGGTCTTGGACATGGGTGGATTCTAACGAAATCAGAGAAACAGCAACTGCAGGTTGGCCGAGCGGGTCGTGCGGGCGGCGGTGAGGTCCTGGATGAAGGCGAGGGCCTCCTCGTAGTCGCGGCGGCGGCGCGGCGTGGCCCGTTTTTGCGGCGGGATGAGCGCGGGGCGCAGGTTGGTCACGAGCAGGGTGGACTCGCGATAGGTGGCCAGCTGCTTCAGGCCGGCCATCAGCTCGGCGCGGGCGAAGAGCGGGGTGGCGGCGGCGGGCGTCAGGGCGGCGTCCCAGTGGAAAAACCCCCGGCGCGGCAGATGGGCGAAGAGCTTGGCGAGCAGCAGCGCGGCGGCGGCGTTGAACTCGGCGTCGAACTTCGCGTTGAACTCCGGGTGGGCGGCGGTCTGCGCGGCGAGGTCGGCCAGGCTGAACGTGATGGCGCCCTTGATCTGCTCCGCCAAGTAGAGGTCGTGGCCCGTGGCGTGGGCAAACAGCGCGTTGACGAAATGCAGCCGGCGCAGGTCGGCGCGGTCGCGGGTCATTTCGTCTTCTTCGCGAGCGTGCTGATTTCCTGCATGAACTCCGCCACGTCGCGGAACTCCTTGTAGACGCTGGCGAAGCGGACGTAGGCGACCTGGTCAACCGTCCGCAGCCGTTGCATCACGGCGTCGCCGATGGCGCCCGAGGGAATCTCGTTCTCAAACTGGGCATCGAGCATGTCGATCACGTCCTCGATCAGCATGGTGATCTGCTCGGCATCGACGGGGCGCTTGTGACAGGCGGCCCGCACGGCGTGGACCAGCTTCTCGCGGGAGAACTCCTCGCGGCGGCCATCGCGCTTGATCACGACCATGCCGTCGCGGACCAGGCTCTCGGTCGTGCTGTAACGGTGGCCGCACTCGAGGCACTCGCGGCGGCGGCGGATGGTCGAGCCTTCCCGGCTGATGCGGGAGTCGGTGACTTTGTCCTCAATGGAAGTGCATTTGGGGCAGCGCATGGTGGTTCAGTTCAGCGACAGGAAATTTTTCAGGATGTTCATTCCACTTTCGGTGGCGATGGACTCCGGGTGGAACTGGACGCCCCAGATGGGCAACTTCCTGTGGCGCAGGCCCATGACCTCGCCCTCGGCGGTCTCGGCGGTGATTTCGAGCTCGGCCGGGAAGGTGGCGCGCTCGACGAGGAGCGAGTGGTAGCGCGTGGCGGCGAAGCCCTGGGGCAGGCCGTGGAAGAGGTCGGTATTCCGGTGCTGGATGGGCGAGGTCTTGCCGTGCATGAGGCGGCCGGCGCGGACGACCTTGCCGCCAAAATAATGGCCGATGGACTGGTGGCCGAGGCAGACGCCGAGGATGGGCTTCACGCCGGCAAACGCCTTGATGATGTCGAGGGTCACGCCGGCCTCGCCGGGTGAGCACGGGCCGGGAGAGAGCAGGACCCGGTCGGGATTGAGGGCCAGGGCCTCGGCGGGAGTGATCTCGTTATTGCGAAAAACGCGCTGCGCCACGCCCAGTTGACCGAAGTATTGGACGAGGTTGAAGGTGAACGAATCGTAGTTGTCGATGACGAGCAGCACTTCGGTCAATCTACCCAAGATTGACAGGGGGGTCAAGCATGCGGGTAAGGTGGAGCACGCTGATGGCCAATCACTTTCAATTGCTTAAGACCGATACGGCCACCGCCGCCCGGCGGGGTCGGCTGCAGACGCGGCACGGGGTCATCGAGACCCCGATTTTCATGCCGGTGGGCACGCAAGGCACGGTCAAGTCACTCACGCCGGCGCACCTGCGCGAGATCGGCTCACAGATCATCCTGGGCAACACCTATCACCTGAATCTACGCCCCGGGTCGGAGCTGATCCGGGAACTGGGCGGATTGCACAAATTTATGGGCTGGGACGGGCCCATCCTGACGGATAGCGGCGGTTTCCAGGTCTTTTCGTTGGCTAAGCTGCGCGACGTGCGGGAGGACGGCGTGGCGTTCCAGTCGCATCTCGACGGCGCGAAGCTCTTTCTCGGGCCGAAGGAGGTCATGGGCATCCAGCAGAACCTCGGCAGCGACATCGCGATGGTTTTGGACGAGTGTCCGCCCTGGCCGTGCGAGCGCGACGCGTGCGCCCTGGCCGTGGCGCGCAGTGACCGCTGGGCGCGGCAGTGCAAGCAGATCGCGACCGACAGCGGTTTCCTGGCCGCGGGGCACCATGTGTTTGCGATCGTGCAGGGCTCGACCTTTGATGACCTCCGGCGCGAGGCGGCGGAGTCCCTCTCCGCGTTGGATTTTCCGGGCTACGCGGTCGGCGGGGTGAGCGTGGGTGAGCCTGAGCCGGAGATGCTGAAACAGGTGGGGGCAACGACGCCGTTCCTGCCGATCCACAAGCCGCGCTACACCATGGGCCTCGGCACGCCGCCGCAGCTGCTGAAGATGGTCGCGCTGGGCGTGGATATGTTTGACTGCGTGCTGCCCTCCCGCGTGGCGCGCAACGGCCTGGTCTTCACGCCGGACGGCCCGTTGAACCTGCGCAACGAGCAGTTCCGCACCGACCCCCGGCCGATTGTCGAGGGCCTGGACAATTACACCTGCCGGAATTTTTCCCGCGCTTACCTGCGGCACCTGACGCTGGCCGGCGAAATCCTCAGCTGCACCCTGCTCACGCTGCACAACCTGCATTTCTACCTCGACCTGATGGCCCAGGCCCGGGCGCATATCGAGGCCGGCGATTATGCGTCATGGCACGTTGCCTGGATTGCGCGCTACGAGGCGGGCGCGGCGGCGCGGCTGGCGGGTTCCGCCTGACCCCGCGGCGTAATTCCCGTACTCGCCAATCCCGGCAGTTTCCCTCTCACTCGGCCCTAACTTCCCCATGCGCATTCTCGTCACCGGCGGCGCCGGCTTTCTCGGCTCCCATCTCTGCGAACGGCTCCTCAAGGACGGGCACGAGGTCGTGTGCATCGACAACCTCTTCACGGGCCGCAAGTCCAACATCGAGCACCTGCTCGCCAACGCCAACTTCGAGTTCGTGCGGCACGACGTGATCGACCCGTTCAAGTACGAGGTGGACCAGATCTACAATCTCGCCTGTCCCGCGTCGCCGCCGCACTACCAGTACAACCCGATCAAGACCATCAAGACGTCCGTGATGGGCTCGATCAACTGCCTCGGGCTCGCGAAGCGGCTCAAGGCCCGCGTCTTCCAGGCCTCGACCTCGGAGGTCTACGGCGACCCGCAGGTGCACCCGCAACCCGAGAGTTACTGGGGCAACGTGAATCCCATCGGCAAACGCTCGTGCTACGACGAGGGCAAGCGCTGCGCCGAGACGCTGTTCTTCGACTACCACCGCGAGAACAAGGTGGATATTCGCGTCGTCCGCATCTTCAACACCTACGGCCCGCGCATGCACGAGGCCGACGGCCGCGTCGTCTCGAACTTCATCGTGCAGGCGCTGCGCGGTGAGGACATCACGATCTACGGCGACGGCTCGCAGACGCGCTCGTTCTGCTACGTGGACGACCTGATCGAGGGCTTTGTCCGTTTCATGGCGCAGACGGAAATTGTCGGCCCCATGAACCTCGGGAATCCCGGCGAGTTCTCCATGCTGCAGCTGGCCGAGCTCACGGTGAAGCTGGTGGGTGGCAAATCGAAGATCGTCCACAAGCCGCTGCCGGCCGACGACCCGAAGCAGCGCCGCCCCGACATCACGCTGGCGAAGAAAGTCCTGAAGTGGACGCCGAAGGTGGAGCTGGAGGAAGGCCTCAAGCGCACCATCGGCTATTTCCGCGGCCGGGTTTAACGTGGGTGGCCCGCTGGCGGGCAGCGTTGCGCGCGAGCGGAATCCACCTCAGCCCACCGGCACCGGGTCGAGCGCGGTCACCTGTACGTCCACCGACATCTTGCGTTCGCCGGTGCCGCGATAGGTGCCCTTGATCGGGGTGACGTCGGCGTAGTCGCGGCCCACACCGATCCGCACGTAACGTTCGTCGGGCTGGCAATTGTTGGTGGGGTCAAGGCCGTGCCAGCCGGAACCGGGCAGGTACACCTCGACCCACGCATGGCTCGCCTGGGCGCCGCGCAGCTGATCGGCGGGGCCGTTGTAGAGGTAGCCGCTGACGTAGCGGCTTGGGATGCGAAGCGAACGGAGGATGCCCAGCATCACATGGGCGAAATCCTGGCAGACGCCGCGCTCCGTGCGCAGGACGTCGCGCATGTGCGTGTGCACGTGCGTGGCGGCGGGCATGTAGGTGAAGTCGCGGTGAATGTAATTCATCACGGCCTGGGCCACCTGCCAGGTTTCGGTCAGGCCGACGGCCGCATCGAGTCCCAGGCGCCACGTGTCCGGGCCCGGTTCGACGAACCGGCTCGATTGCAGGAAATCATGGCAACGGTCCAGCTGGCCGCAGGCTTTCTCCATCTCCGCCAGCGGCGTCGAGGGATGGTCCGCCATCAGCAGCTTGCCGGCCGGGGTGGACACGATGGAGGTCGCCTCGATGGTCAGCGACTTGTGGGGTTCGGTGAGGTCGAACAGGTGGACAAAGTTGAGCTGGAAATCGAGGTAATGGCTGAGCCGGGTGGCGGGGAGCACCTTCAGCAGGAAGCTGTGGCAGATCTGGTCCTCGGCGTTGGTCGGCTGCAGGCGGGCCTCGTTGAAGCTGTCCCGCACCGGCGCGGCGTAGTCGTAGTGGGTCCGGTGGAAAACCTGGAGTTTCATCGGCCGGTGACGGCTCCCGCCGCCTGCTGCTGCTGCTCTTCCTGCTGCTGGAGCTGCTCGTTGTCCGGCGTGAGGAAGGTCTGGAAGATGTAGGCCTGGAACAGCGCGCCGCCGATGTCGTTGAGCTTGGTCTGCAGCTGGTCGATGTAGGTGTGCAGGCCGGCATCGATGATTTCTTCGGAGGTGCTGAACTGCAGCTCGGCAAGCAGCCGGCCGGCGAGCTTCTCGGCGTCGTTGGAAAAACGGTCGGCGGCGACGCCGGAGATGCCGCGGAGCAGGGTGTTGACCCACTGCACGCAGAAGCGCACGGAGCGGGGGAAGTCCGGGGACAGCAGCAGGAACTCGGCGACGAGCGCGGGCTGGACGTCGGCGCCGTGGATGGACTTGTAGGCGTCCCACGCGCTGCACGAGCGCAGCACCGCGGCCCACTCCAGGGCCCCGGCCTGCGAAACGGGCACGGGCTCGCCGCGGGCGGGGAGGGAGGCGTGGCGCACGTCGAGGATGCGCGAGGTCTTGTCGGCGCGCTCGAGGTATTTGCCCACCTGCTGGAAGAGCCAGCCCTCGTTGCGGAGGACGGTGGCGTTGGTGAGGCCCTGCAGGTAGAGGGAGCTCGTCTTGATTTCCTGGAAAAACTCAATCGGGCTCGAGTCGAGCCGCTGCCGGGCGGCCGGCGAGCGGAGGAAGAGGTAGAGCCGGTTGATCTCCTCCCAGACCTCGCTGGTGATCTGGTCGCGCACCATGCGGGCGTTTTCGCGGGCCTGGGAAACGGCGGCGAGGATCGAGTTGGTGTTCTCCGGCTGGAAGACCAGGAACTCCGTCACCGTCTTGCCCGTCGCGCGCGCGTGCAGCGAGGTGAAGAGGTTCTCGTCGCCGGCGCTCTGGACGATGGGAATCCAGTGGCCGGCGAGGGTCTTTTCATCGAGGGCCCGGTGGTCGAGGAGGAGTTGGAGATTCACATCCACCAGGCGCGCCGTGTTGTCGGCGCGCTCGAGGTAGCGGTTCATCCAGTAAAGGCTGTTGGCGACGCGGCTGAGCATGGGAGTTATTCGTCGGCGTAGAGGACCCAGGTGTCCTTGCTCCCGCCGCCCTGGGAGGAGTTGACGACGAGGGAGCCGCGGCGGAGCGCGACGCGGGTGAGGCCGCCGGGGATGACGGTGGTTTTCTGGCCGTAGAGGATGTAGGGGCGCAGGTCGACGTGGCGGCCTTCGCAGTGGTTGGTCTCCTCGATGAACGTGGGATGGCGCGAGAGGGAGATCATCGGCTGGGCGATGAAATTGCGCGGGTCGGCCACGATTTTTTCGCGGAAGGCCTCGCACTCGGCCTTGGTGGAGTGCGGGCCCATCAGCATGCCGTAGCCGCCGGCCTCGTTGGCGGACTTCACGACGAGCTTGTCGAGGTTGTCCAGGATGTAGCCGCGGTCCTTTTCCTCGCTGGCGAGGTACGTCGGGACGTTCGGGATGAGCGGCTCCTGGTCGAGGTAGTACTTGATGATGCGCGGGACGAAATAATACATCACCTTGTCGTCGGCCAGGCCGGTGCCGATGGAGTTGGCGAGCGAGACATTGCCGGCGCGGTACGCATGGATCAGGCCGGGCACGCCGAGGGCGGAATCGGCGCGGAAAACCGTCGGGTCGAGAAAATCATCATCAATGCGCCGGTAGATGACGTGCACCGGCTGCTGGCCCTTGGTCGTGCGCGTGTAGACCCGCTGGTCGCGGACCACGAGGTCGCGTCCCTCCACGATCTCGATGCCCATCTGGCGGGCGAGGTACGTGTGCTCGAAATAGGCGGAATTGTACGGCCCGGGGGTGAGCAGCACCACGGTCGGGTCGGCCACGCCGGCCGGCGCGATATGCCGCAGGACCTCGTAAAGCTCGGCAGGGTAGTTGTCCACCGGCCGCACGCCGGTGCCGTCGAAGAAACCCGGAAACGTCCGCCGCATCGCCCGCCGGTTCTCCAGCATGTAGCTCACGCCCGATGGGCAGCGGGCATTGTCCTCCAACACCATGTAGCCACCGTCCGCCCCCCGGATCAGGTCCGAGCCGCAGACATGGATGTAGATGTCACCCGGCACCCGGAAATTGACGAACTCACGTCGGAAGTGCTTGGCCGACAACACGTAATAAGGCGGGATGACCCCGTCCTTCAGGATCCGCTGCTCGTGGTAAATGTCGTGGAGGAAGAGGTTCAGCGCGGTGATGCGCTGGATGAGCCCGGCCTCGAGTTTTTCCCATTCGGCGGCGGGGATGACGCGCGGCAGGAGGTCGAAAGGGAAGATGCGCTCGGTGCCCTGGGAATCGCCATAAACGTTGAAGGTGATGCCTTGCCGCAGGAACAGGGCGTCGATCGCCCCGCGCTTGGCGTCCAGCTCCGCCCGCGGGATGGTGCCGAAGCGGGAGACGAATTTCCGATAATGGGGCCGCAGGGTCCCGTCGGGCAGGAACATTTCGTCGAAAAAGCCTTCGGTGGCGTAGCCGGATAGCACGGTCGGCAGCAGACCCGACCCGGACCCGGGCGGGCAAGACGAATTGGTGGGGGCGGGGGAAACAGCCATGACCCCCGCTAAGCAAGACCCGTACGAGACAGGGGGGCATTTGTCATTTGCCAAGCCCCCCCCCGGCACCTATGGTCTGACCCTTCATGTTTTCCTTTCTGTTCAAACGCTTTGCCGGCCGGCACTATAAAAAATTCCTGGAGAAAGCCCGGCCCACCGTCGCGCGCATCAACGAGCTGGAATTAAGCTACCAGGCGCTGTCCGACGAACAGCTTCGCGCCAAGACAGATGAGTTCCGCGCCCGCCTGAAAGCCGGCGAAACCCTCGACCAGATCCTCCCGGAAGCCTTCGCCACGGTTAAAAGCGCCGCCCGCCGCCTGGTCGGCCGCCCGATCATGGTTTGCGACCACGAGCTCACGTGGGACATGGTGCATTTTGACGTCCAGCTCATCGGCGGCATGGCCATCCACCAGGGCCGCATCGCCGAAATGGCCACGGGCGAGGGCAAGACCCTCGTTTCCACGCTGCCGCTCTACCTGAATTCCCTCAACGGCCGGAACACCCAGCTCGTCACCGTCAACGACTACCTCGCCCGCCGTGACTCCGAGTGGATGGGCCACCTCTACACCTTCCTCGGCGTGTCCGTCGGCTGCATCCAGCAGCAGATGGCGCCCGACGTCCGCCGCGAGATGTACGGCCGCGACATCACCTACGGCACCGCGAGCGAGTTCGGCTTCGACTACCTGCGCGACAACGGCATGGCCACGCGCAAGGAAGACCAGGTCCAGCGCGACCATTGGTACTGCATCGTGGACGAAATCGACTCCATCCTGGTGGACGAGGCCCGCACGCCCCTGATCATCTCCGGCCCGGCGCCCATCGAGCGCGAACAGCCCTTCACGCGCATCAAGCCGCCCGTGGACCGCCTGGTCAACGACCAGACCCGCCTCTGCAACCGCATCGTCTCCGAGGCCAAGGAAATCCTCGAGAAACCCAGCGCCACCGACGACGATAAGCAGCTCGCCGCCCGCAAGCTCCTGCAGGTGAAGATGGGCCACCCGAAGAACAAGCTGCTGCTCCGCCTCATGGAGACGCCCGAGTGGCGCAAGCTCCTCGACAAGACCGAGACGGAGATGAACTCCGACCTCAACAAGGAGGAGGTCTACCGGCTCAAGGAAGACCTGTTCTACGTCATCGACGAGCGCCAGCACCAGGCCGACCTCACCGAAATCGGCCGCACCACGCTCCGCCCGGACAACCCCGACGCGTTCGTCCTGCCCGACCTCGCCACCGAGTTCATCGACCTCGACAAGGACGCGTCCATGACCCCCGAGCAGCGCGAGGCGAAGAAACTCGCCGCGCAGACCCGCTACGCCGAGGTGTCCGAGGATATCCACGCCATTTCCCAGCTGCTCCGCGCCTATTCACTCTACGAGCGCGACGTCGAGTATGTCGTGCAGGAGGGCAAGGTGATGATTGTCGACGAGAACACCGGCCGCGTCATGCCCGGCCGCCGTTGGTCCGACGGCCTGCACCAGGCTGTGGAGGCGAAGGAGAATGTCATGATCGAGCGCGAGACGCGCACCTACGCGACGATCACGATCCAGAACTACTTCCGCATGTACGAGAAGCTGGCCGGCATGACCGGCACCGCGGAGACGGAGGCGACCGAGTTCAACGACATCTACCGGCTCGGCGTGCAGGTCATCCCGACCAACCAGCCCTGCATCCGCATCGACCGGAATGATTCCATTTTCAAGACCCGCCGCGACAAGTTCAACGCCGTCGTCCGCGAGATCGAGTCGGCCAACAAGCGCGGCCAGCCCGTGCTCGTCGGCACGGTGAGCGTCGAGTCGTCCGAGGTCCTGTCGCGCATGCTCAAGCGCGCCGGCGTCATCCACACCGTCCTCAACGCCAAGTTCCACCAGCAGGAATCCGAGATCGTCTCCCGCGCCGGACAGCGCGGCGCCGTCACGATCGCCACCAACATGGCGGGCCGCGGCACCGACATCAAACTCGGCGAGGGCGTGCGGTTCAAAGTCACTTCCGAACCGCATCCCGACCTGGAAAAACGCAAGGAACACCCGCTGCTCTACACGCTCACCGAGCCCAAGACCGGCGAGACCAAGCGCTACGACTCCAACAGCGACGAGGCGATCGGCCTGCGGCTCACGCCCGCGACGACCGTCACCGGCGGCCTCTACGTCGTCGGCACCGAGCGCCACGAGTCCCGCCGCATCGACCGCCAGCTGCGCGGCCGCTGCTCGCGCCAGGGCGATCCCGGCCTGACCAAGTTCTTCCTCTCGCTCGAGGACGACCTCATGCGCCTCTTCCTGCAGGGCAACCTCGCGTCCCGCCTGATGGAGGGTTCGATGAAGGAGGGCGAGGAGCTCGAGCATCCCTGGCTCAACCGCTCGATCGAGTCGGCCCAGAAGAAGGTCGAGCAGCAGAATTACTCCATCCGCAAGCGCCTGCTGCAGTACGACGACGTGCTCAACCAGCAGCGCGAGGTCGTCTACGGCATCCGCAACGCCGCCATCCACGCCGACCGCCCGAAGACGATCATCTTCGAGCAGATCGAGGAGGAACTGCTCGTCCGCCTCGGGGTCGCCGGCTTCGGCGAAAAGGGCGGGGCCGAGCAGACCGCGGTCGAGAGCCTCGTCGGCTGGCTGAATTCGCATTTTCCCATCAGCATCCACGTGAACGAGCTGACGGGCACCGATCCCGTCGCGCTGACCGCGCTGCTGCTGGAGCGCATCAACAAGGCCTACGCCGTGAAGGAGTCCGCCGAGATTCCCGACGCGCTCGGCTCGCTCGAGCGCTACGTCGTCATCAACGCCATTGACCACCACTGGCAGGAGCATCTCACCGAGATGGAGGACCTGCGGAAGAGCATCGGCCTGCGCAGCTACGGCCAGAAGGATCCGCTCGTGGAGTACAAGTCGGAGGCCTACCGCTTCTTTGAGGAGCTCATGAACAACGTGCGGCTCCAGATCTGCACCGGCCTGTTCCGCAGCGCGTCGAACCTCGAGTCGTTCGAGAACATGCTGGCGCTGCTCAGCCGCACCGCCAAGGCCGTCGGCCCGTCCGACGCCCCCGCGGCCCAGCAAATCACGACGACGGTCTCGTCCGGCGGCACCAGCTCCGCGCCCGCCGAGCCGGAGATCCAGTTGCCCAAGGTCACCGTGCGCCGCGAGGCCCCGAAGGTCGGCCGCAACGATCCGTGCCCCTGCGGCAGCGGCAAGAAGTACAAGAACTGCCACGGCGCCTGAGCGCGTCGCCGCGGGTGCCTTCCCTCATGTCCGATAACCCGCCCGCCGCCGACCCGTACGCCGTCGTCCCGACCTTCTGGGAACGCCAGTCGGAGTGGGTCGCGGCCGGGGTCGTGCTGGTGTTCACCGTGGTTTTGGCGGTGGTCTCCTTTCCGCCGTACAAGATCCCCGAGGCCGCCTACGCGATGCTCGTGCCGGGGATTTTCTGGGCGTACACGCGGCCGCGCTTCAAGGTTTACGCGTGGACGATGATCGCCGCGCAGGCCGTGGCCTGGACGATCATCCTTGGCTGGCTGCACAACGTGACCTGGTTCGGGCTGATCCTGCTCGGACCGGTCGTCGGCGCGTGGATCGGTCTCTGGTACCTGGCTGCGTGGTGGACGCTGCCGCGGATGCTGGGCCGGCCGACGATGGTGCGGCTGCTCGCGCTGCTCGGGCTGGCGGGCGTCTGGGTGCTCGTCGAGTGGACGCGCACCTGGTTCCTCGGCGGATTTCCCTGGCTGCCGCTCGCCGCGAGCCAGTGGCAGCGTGCGAGCATCCTGCAGGTCGCGTCCTACACGGGGGCTTACGGCGTGTCGTTTGTGCTGGTCGCGGTGAACATCGGCTTTGGCGCCTACGCGCACCGGCTGTTTCGCGAGGGCGAGACGGGCCTGCGCAAGCGCAGCCAGGAGTTCTTCCTCGCGATGTTCCTGCTGCTGGTGTGCCTGAGCATCCATGTGCAGGAGGCGTTCAACCGCGTCCGCTTCACCGTGCCGGTGGCGCGGGTGGGGTTCGTGCAGCCCTACATCCCGCAGGACGTGAAATGGGACCCGGCGAAGGGCCCCGGCATCCTCGCGGTGCTGCAGCAGACCACCTCGGCGGCCGCAGCGACGCGGCCCGACCTCATCCTCTGGCCCGAGGCGACGACGCCGTGGGCGGTGCGGGGCGACGCGAACGCGCGCGCCTTTGTCGAGACGCTCGCGCAGACGGCGAAGGCGCCACTGCTGCTCGGCTCGGTGGCCATCGAGCATCCGCACGAGGCCAATGAGCAGTGGTACAACGGCGCCTTTGTCGTGGACCCGGCCTTTGGCGTGCAATCGTCCTACTACGCCAAGCGCCACCTCGTGCCGTTCGGCGAATATGTGCCGTTGCGGCCGGTGCTGGGCTGGATCACGAAATTCGTGCCGATCGGCGATGACTTCGCGACGGGGATCGATTCCTCGCCGCTGGTCGTGCCGCTGAGCCGCGGGGCGCTGACCTTTGGCCCGCTCATCTGTTACGAGGACATTTACCCGGCGCTCGCCCGCGCGAGCACGCTGGCCGGTTCCGATGTGTTGGTGGTGCTGACCAACAACGCGTGGTTCGGGGAAGGCGGCGCGGCCTACCAGCACGCGGCCAACTCCGTGCTCCGCGCCGTGGAGACCCGCCGGCCCGTGCTGCGCGACGGCAACGGCGGCTGGAGCGGCTGGATCGACGAATTTGGCAGCATCCGGGCGACGCTGGTGAACGACGACGGCAGTATTTATTTCCGCGGCACCAAGACGCTGAACGTCACGCGCGACGCCCGCTGGGTTGGGCGGTACAGTTTCTACACCGAGCACGGCGACTGGTTTGTCGCGGTCTGCGCGGCGCTGGCGCTGTTTGGCTTCGCGCTGCTGAAGGTGGGTCGTCCGTCCGAGTCCTAGACCGGGCGCAAAGCCCGACCTACGTTTTCTTCTTCCTGGCGGGCTTCTTCACCCGCAACCCCAGTACCGCCTTGGCCACCGGCCGCTTCCGGCCGCCGTGCAGGGTGGGCAGCCAGGGGGAGCCGAATTGCAGGCAGGCGTCGCACATAAGAAATTTCACTCGAACGGGGAATTTCGCGGCTGACAACCTCCGTTTGCCTTAACACAAACTCCCTTCCCAATGACCCCGAAACTCCTCCGCCGCGCCGTTGAGGCGCTCAGCTCATTTGAAGTGGAAACGCCCTCGTGGGGCTTTGCCGACACGGGCACCCGCTTCGGCAAGTTCTTCCAGGACGCCGCCGCGATCGACATGAACGACAAGCTGGCGGATGCCGGCCAGGTGCACGCCGTCACCGGCTGCTGCCCCACCGTCGCCACGCACGTGCTGTGGGACTTCACCCCGGGCGAGGACCCGAAGAAGGTCGTCAAGCTCGCGCGCAAACACGGCATCAAGCTGGGCGCGATCAACCCCAACGTCTTCCAGGACCAGTGCTACAAGTGGGGCTCCTTCGGCAACAACGACCCGAAGATCCGCCAGCAGGCGCTGCAGCACTGCTTCGACTCCGTCGCCATCATGAAGGCCGTTGGCAGCGAGTATCTTTCCCTGTGGTTTGCGGACGGCACGAATTACCCGGGGCAGGGCAGCATCCGCGAGCGCAAGGGCTACTTCGAGGAGAGCCTCAAGGCGCTGCACAAGAAGCTCGGCCCGAAGCAGACCATGCTCGTCGAGTACAAGCCCTTCGAGCCCGCCTTCTACGCCACCGACATCGCCGACTGGGGCATGGCCTACCTCTACTCCAAGAAGGCCGGTCCGCGCGCCAAGGTGCTCGTTGACACCGGTCACCACTACAACGCGACGAACATCGAGCAGATCGTCGCCTGGCTCCTCGACGAGGACATGCTAGGCGGCTTCCACTTCAACGACCGCAAGTACGCCGACGACGACCTCACGCTCGGCTCGATCGACCCGTACCAGATCTTCCGCATCTTCCACGAAATCCATTTCTTCGCCTCCGACCGCGGCCGCATGCCGAAGATCGCCTACATGATCGACCAGTGCCACAACGAGAAGGCCAAGGTTGAGGCGATGATCCAGACCGTCGTCATGGCGCAGGAACTCTACGCGAAGGCCGCGCTCGTGGACCACGACGCCCTGCGCGCCGCCCAGGCGAAGAACAGCGTGATCGACGCCGAGCTCATCCTGAAGAAGGCGTTTTTCACCGACGTCGCCCCCGCGATGGCCGCCTGGCGCAAGGCCAGTGGCCTGCCCGCCGACCCGCTCGCCGAACACCGGCGCAGCGGTTACGAGCGCAAGGCCGCCACCGACCGCAACCGCCGCCGCAAGGCGATGGGGATCAAGCGCGGCGGCAGCTTCGCGTGAGGCAGGGCGGGGTCGTCGACCCGTACTGGTCAATTCCCGCAACCTTTCCCACGGATTGCGCGGATCGGCGCGGATAAATTTCCTCATCCGCGTTCATCCGCGAAATCCGCGGGAAGGTATTCCCTGCACGGGGCGGACCTTCGACCCGACCTACCTCGACCCGGTAAACTTCATCCGCCGGACCATACGGGAAAACACGCCGGGCAGGAAACGTTTGAGCGTGATGGCCCAGGTCTCGGGTCCGCCGACGGAAATTTCCTCTTTCCCGCGGACGATGGCGCGCAGGGTAGCCTCCGCGCAGCGCTCGGCGGTGATGCCACGCTGGTGCGTGGCGTCCGTCACCCCGTGTTTTTCCCCGCGGGCGCCCAGCGCGTTGTCCGACACCTTGGTCCGCACATAGCCGGGGCAGACCAGGGTGACCTTCAATCCCGCCCGCCAGACCTCGGCGCGGAGGGAATCGAAGTAACCATGCAGCGCGTGTTTCGACGCCGCATAGGTCGAACGGCCCGGCGTGCCGATGTAGCCCATCACGCTGCTGATCACGACCACGTGGCCGGCGCCGCGCGCGAGCATGGCGGGCAGCACGGCCTTCGTGAGGGCGACGGTGCCGAAATAATTCACCTCCATCATCGTGCGCTCGACCTCAAGCAGGATGTCCGCGGCGAGGGCCCGCTGGCTGACGCCGCCATTATTCACCAGGATGTCCACCCGGCCGAATTTCTCCAAAGCCTGGGCGGTCAGGGCGGGGAAGGTGCCGCTTTGCGCCAGATCCAGCGGCAGGCAGAAATGCTCGGCGGGTCGCGCGAGCGTCCGGCGCACTCGCTCCAGTTCATCCGCCCGCCGGCTGAAGAGCACGAGCCGCGCCCCCTCGCGCGCGAACGCGGCGGCCAGCGCCTCGCCAATGCCCGACGACGCCCCGGTGATCCAGACGACCTTACCCGCGAAACGATCCATGGCTGAACGCTAGAGGTTGTCGCCGCGCCGTCGAGGCCGCTCTCCCCATCCGGGACCAATCGCCCATCACCCATGGCCCATCACCTTTGATAGATGATTATTTACCACCAATGGTGACGGCGGGCCATTGCCTTGGCGGAGGAAAACTGCGAGACTGTGTCCCCGATGAAACCCGCCCCCAAGTCGAAGCCCCTCACCCCCCAGCAAGTCCAGTTTTTCCACGAGGAGGGCTATCTGATTGCGCCGAATGTCTTCAACCCGTCCGAACTGGAGCCGCTGCGGAAGGCGCTCCACCAGGCAATCTCCAAGAAGGCCCGCGAGCTCAAGGCCGCCGGCAAGCTGAAGAATCTCCACTCCCGGCTCGGTTTCGACAAGCGCCTGGCCGCGATCCACCGGGACTCCGAGGAGAACGGCAATGCCGTCATCCGCTACCTCGAGGGCCTGCGCGGCGGCGGCTTTCACGCGCCGGAAATGTTCGAGGTGATCTCGCACCGGAAGCTGATGGCGGCGGTGGGCGCGCTGCTGGGGACCAAGGAAATCGTCGCCTCCTCCGTCTACCGCGTCCGCCCGAAGCTGCCCAAGCTGGGCCGGGGCATCGTCCCGTGGCACCAGGACAGCGGCTACTACGCGTCGCACTGCGACCAGCAGATGATCATCACGTGCTGGGTGCCCCTGGTGGACGCGACCGTGGAAAACGGCTGCATGCAGATCCTCCCGCGCACGCACCGGGGCAAGGTGGTCATGCACCACACCGGCGGCAACGCCGGCTTCCTCGTGATCAAGGACGAGAATTTGCCCGACGATCCGCGCCGCGCCATCACGGCGGCCTGTCCCAAGGGCGGCGTGGTCTTCATGACCAACCGCACGCCGCACTGCTCCACGCCGAATTATTCCGACCACATCCGGTGGAGCATCGACCTGCGTTTCCAGTCGGTCGAGGCGCCGAGCAATGTCGGCCTCTGGCCCAAGACCATTGACGCCGAGGGCAATGCCGACGCGGAATTCTACAAGAAGGGCAACATCGCCTGCTATCCGCCCGAGGCGGACTTCCTCGTGAGCAGCGCGAAAAAGCCGCAGCAGGTCACCGACTACGCGGAATACGCCCGCCGCCGGGAAACCTACGACAAGACCAAGCCAAATTTCTCCGTCTTCCGCCGCTGGCCCGCCAGTATCCCGGACACGGCCGCCCCGGCCAAGGGTCGGGCCCGCGCCAAGTCCCGCAAAGCCTGACGCACCCGCTACTCAGGCCACCGCCCGCCGCCGCAAGGTCGCGGGCGTTTTGCTGCCCGCCGCCTGCCGCCACGCGCGGGGAGTCAGGCCATAGGCCCGGCGAAACAGGGTGCTGAAATGCTGCGAGGAGCTGAAGCCGTGCAACTGCGCGGTCTTCGTCACGTCGAAGCCCGGCTGCCGCAGCGTGAGCCGCGCCGCGTCGAGGCGCAGCTGGAGGTGATACGCCGCCGGACTCACCCCGACCTCCCGGCGGAATTGCGCGCAAAAGTGTGGCACGCTCCGCGCCGTCGCCATGGCCGCGAGATCGCGCAGGGGCAGCCGGCGGTCGAGTTGCTGCTCCATGTAGGTGACCGCACGCTGCACGGCATAGGAGTAGGGCAGGGCGGAGGGCGCGGGCGGGCGGCGTTCGCCGGCCCTCAGCCGCTGGGTCACCAGGGTGATGAACAACTCGAGGTAGGCCGTGACCGCCTCCTGGCGCTGCGGATGGTGGGCCACGACCTGGGCGACAAGGCCGCGCAGTACCGGCTCGACCTCCGGGCAGCCGGTCAGCGACCGCACGCGACTGTGCCGCAGCTCCACCGCGAGCCGGTGGGCGGCGGGCCCCAGCCGGTCAAGCTTCAGGCCGACCCAGAGATGGTGGTTTTCCGGGTTCGGCAGGGGCCCGGTGCCGTGCTTCTCGCCCGGGTAGGCAATGTAAAGGTCACCCATCGCCATCGTCGTGACCTCCCCGCCCGCCCGCCAGGAGGCCCGGCCGCGGGCGAGGTAGAGGAATTCAAACGCCGGGTGCGAGTGCGGCTTCCGGTGGTGTCCGCGGCAGCACAACGCCTCGCCGCAATGTGTCAGCGCCGGCAGCTCGTCCACTGGGCTGTCGTAGAGGAAACCGCTGATGATCTGGGGATCGCGCAGGACTTTCATCGGTCTGGACTGGGGTTCAGGTTTTTAAAGGAGCCATAATATTCTATACATTTCCACCGAAAAATCTGAACGCCAGTTGCCCGCTTCCGGGTTACCCTGTTCCTTTGCCCTTCCTGGACCTCCGGTCCAACCGCCCCGACCTTATCCCCTGATTTCCCCCTTTATGCCCACCCTGACCAATTCCTACCACCTTTCCGCGGACCAGCAGAAATTCTACCACGAGAACGGCTACCTGCTCGGCCTGCCGCCCATCTACACGCCGGCGGAGATGGCGAAGATCAACGCCGAGCTGCCCAACCTGCTCGCGCTGCTCAAGCCGGGCGAGTCGTCCAAGGACATCCGCGAATGGCACGAGACGAGCACCTACCTCTACGAGATCGCGATGAACCCGAAGATCCTCGACCTCGTCGAGGGCATCCTCGGCGCGAATTTCTATTTCTGGGCCAGCAATTTCTTCATCAAGGAGCCGCATAACGCCTCCACCGTCGGCTGGCACCAGGACGCCTACTACTGGCCGATGGCGCCGCACAATTCCGTCACGGTGTGGCTGGCGTTCGACGACGTCGACGAGGTCAACGGCGGCATGAAGCTGCTCCCCGGCTCGCACCGCGGCGGCATCATCAAGCACAAGCGTTCCACGCAGACCTCGTCGGTGCTCACGCTCGAGCTCGAGGACGGCTCGGACTTCAAGGCGGACAACGCCGTGCAGTTCCGCCTCAAGGCCGGCGAGTGCTCGCTGCACGACGACCGCGCGATCCACGGTTCCCCGGCGAACCCCTCCGACCGCCGCCGCGCGGGCCTGACCATCCGCTATTCCGGCACGAACGTGAAGAACGACATGGCGGTGAACCCGAACTTCAAGGTCTACCTCTGCCGCGGTGTGGATGAGTTCAAACTCAACCCCTACGGCCCGATCCCGACCACCCGTTACGGCCGCCCGAACTTCAAGCCCGTCAGCAACGAGGAAGCGGGAAAGGGCTGAGGCCCTTCTTGCTGGCGCCGGGAGCGCAGCTGGACTGCGCCCGGGCGACGAAGCCGGGTTTGGATTGCCGCCGCGCCGTGCTGGCCCCGATAGTTTCCCCATGTCCCAGACGCAGCTGTTCGAGCTCACCCCGGCGGAGTCGATGTTCGCGCCGTTCAACGACCCGATCATCTCGGAGCATTTACCGCTCAAGGTGGTGCCGGGGTCGGCGACGGTGCTGAAGCGGGACTTCGGCTGGGACGGGGTGAAGGTATCGTGGGACACGGCCAGGCCGGGCACGCTGGCGGTGCAGCTCGAGTTTCCCTTGGCCGGCCTGCCGGAGCGCTTCGACCAGTTCGTCTTCTGCCATGTGCTGCCACCGGAGGTGAGCCTCACGTTTGAGGCCTGCCGCGGCGGCCAGTGGACTTCGCTCGGCGCGCCCGTGGTGGGAATCGGCAGTCGGGATGAAGCCACGTTTCCGCTTGGGCACCGCCCGGTGGAAGCGATCCGCTGCGGTTTTACGGCCAGTTCGGGCGGTCATGTCATGACGAGCCTGCAATGGTGGGGTGTGGCGCAGTCGAGCCTCGTCGCCGAACTCATCGCCGCGCGTCCGCAGTACGACGGCCAGTGGGCGGGCCTGATCCTGCCGCCCGCGTCGTGGCCGGCGGTGAAGCTGGCGCGCGGGCTGTTGTTCAACGAGAGCGACCTGCCGGCGCTGCGGGAGAAACGCACGGCGCCGTACTGGGACAAGCATTGGGCCCTGCTGGAGGAACGCGCGAAGCAGTATCTGGCGCGGCGGCCGGAGGCGGACCTCGATGACTATCTGCCGCAGACGGACCAGCGGTACATCCGGGCGCGCGAAAAGGGCCGGACGACGTATTTCGCGGAGCCGGTGATTCTGGGTTTTGTCGGACTGGTGAACGGCGACCGCGCGATGGGGTTTCACGCGCTGCGCTACCTGATGTGCCTGCTGCATACGACCTCCTGGGCGCAGTCGGCGGAGAGCCGGGTGCGCGGCAGCGTCTGGGACCAGCGCTGCTTCAACGAGGAGCAGGCGACCACGGCGGCGGCGCTGCTGCTCGACTGGTATGACTTTGCGCTGACCCCCCGGGCCCGCGTGCTCGCGCAGCAGGTGCTGTGGGACAAGGGCGTCAGCGTGATCGAGCGCGACATGATGAAGTGGGACTACGTCTTCACCATGAACCAGGGCCCGTGGTTCTGCCGCGCGCGGCTGCTGGCGGGACTCTACCTGGAGACCGTCTGGCCGCGGATGAAACCGCACACGGAACTCGCGCTGGCGGACATGCGCGCCGGCATGGAAAACTACCTGCTCCCCGACGGCGGCACGGATGAGGGGCTGGGGTATTTTTCCATCACGCTGCACGCCGTGCTGCCGGGTTTCCTCGCCTATGCGCGGGCGCGCAACGTGGATGTGCGGACGCTGCTGCCGGCGGCCTTTGCGCAGACGGGCGGCTTCGTGGCGGCGCTGTCGGCAATGGAGCCGGGGCGGGTTCTGACGGAAGGCGACAACACCATCGACCTCGTCGTGGGCGACACGATCCCGATGCTGGCGGCGATTTTCCCGGGCGAAGTTTATTCCCGCGTGGTGGCGGCCTGCCTGATGCAGCGCCGGCCGGCGGGGTATTATGACCAGTATTTCTTTGAGGGCGTGTTCTCCTTCATCGCCGGCCCGGGAAAACTGGCCCCGCCGGAGGCGATCGTGCCAAACTTCGCACGGCTGGCGCACACCGGCCACCTGACGAGCCTCCGCCGGACGCCCGCGGGGCGCTCAGTGCGGCTGCACCTGGTCGGGGCGAAGGCGAAGGCCTCGCACACCCACTTCGACAAGGGGGCGTTCCTGCTCGAACTCGACCGGACGCCGGTGCTGCTCGACCGCGGACAGGTGCGGTACGACGACCTGCGGTCCTACACCCTCAAGCGCACGGAGCTGCACAACACGCTTTCGCCGGTGACGGCGGACGGGGTTTACTTCAACCAGGCCGGCGTGATCGAGGCGACGATCCCGGCGGGCCAGGGCGATGAGCGGCGGCTGCAGGCGCAGATCGACCTCGCGCACGTCTGGCGCGGGGTCATGGCCCGCTGCACGCGCGAGATCACGGCCGATACGGTCGAGGAATTTACCGTCTGCGACCGTGGCGAACTGCTCACGCCGACCACGCTCGCCTTCCACCTGCATACGCGCGGTCCGTGGGAGATCCGCGGCCGGGAAGCGGTGCTGAAACTGCCCGGGTGGGAGCTGACCCTGCGGGCACCGTGGGCCGACACGATTACCCAGCGCGAGGACTCGATCGATTTCCGCCTGCAGCCGGTCTGGCACCTCGAGTGCCGGCTGAACCAGGCCAAGGCGTTCGACCTGCAGACGACCTTCACCTGCCGGCCGGTTTGAGGTGGTGGGCCCGGTTACGTTCAGGACACGGATTTCGGAAATATTCGGTTTGATAAACGGGCGGGGGAGACCTTGGTGTGGCTTTGCCATGCGCCGACTCCTCTGCCTTGTCCTGATCGTCACGGGGTTTCTGCCCCGCCTGTCCGCGGCCGAACCGGACGCCCATCTCCTCGCCGGTACCTGGCGTTACGACCCCGCCCGCAGCACCGAGCTCAGCTCCTGGGGCGCGCTGCAGCTCGTCATAACCGTGGACGGCCCCCGCGTCACCCTCGTGCGCCATTGGACGGCGGGCCGGCGGACGTTTGATGAGGTCATGCCGCTCAATCTCACCCAAGCGGTCAACGCCGTGCCGGTGGAGTGGTGGCCCGACAACCGCCACCTCGGAGCGTACATCGGCGGCGACAAGACCAAGCGGATCCACGCCACCCTGATGGACGGCGGCCGCATGCTGCGGCTGAGCTCCGACCTCGTGCTCGCCACGCAGCAGGGCGAGCGCGCAGTGAACATCCTCAGCGATTACAAGGTGTCGGCCAACGGCGCCCAGCTCACCCTCATCGAGCTGCGCAGCACGCGCAACGACCCCGTCGTGTATGTCTTCCACCGCGTGACCGATGCCGCCACCGACGCGAAGGTCGCGAAGGGCAACGCCGAATGAACCCATTCACCCCTCCCATGCGCGCCGACCGATTCCTTGCCCTCGCCCTCCTTCTCACCGGCTTGTTGCTGCCTTCCATCGCCCGCGCCCAGCCCATCCCGCCGAAGGTCGCCCACGCCCCGGCCACGGCGACGATCATCCCGCTCTCGGACAACTGGCGGATGGACGGGGACGTCCCGGTGCACGCGCTGCTGATCTCGCTGCAGGGCCTCGCGAATCGCGGCCATCCCTGCCTCTACCTCGAGTACCCGAAGGACTGGCAGTGGGAAATTGCGCGTCCGCTGGAGGGATTCCTGGAAAAACGCCATGGCGTGAAATTTGACCGGCTGGCGCAGGACGATGCCGATGCGGCGCTCACGCGGTTTTCGAAGTGCACCAAGGGCTACGTCGTATGGGACCGAAAGGTCCGCTCCTCGCTCATCGTGGCCTTCACGATCGCGGGTGTGGAGGACGCGCTGGTCGTCAGCGAGGAGCTCATCCCGCTCGCGGAAAAACACGGCCTGAAGCCGCTCGCCGACCTGCGCGGGCGGTTTAGCGGCCAGTCCGAGGCGGAGATCTACCAGTGGGCTTACGATCACTACTGGGCGCGGTGCTCCCGGGACTATTACGTGCTGCTCGGCGGCCATGCGGGCGTTGAGATGCAGCCGGGCATTGCGGACTTCGGCGTCATGGAACGGGCGTTTTTCAGCGACCTGTCGGCGAACCCGAAGCATCCCGCGGAACTTGCGCTCGAGCGCAAAATCCTCGGCGGGCAGAACCCGCACAGCATCGTCGTCGGCTGGCATTCCTACGGCAAGGACACCGAGGGCCAGCACACCACGCTCGTGGGCAACTACGGCCTGAAGATGGAGGGCCTGCACAACCTGCCGAACGTCTCCTTCACCAGCCAGATTCCGCTGACGGCTGATTTCAAGTTCACCAACAACCACCACGTCGCCCCGGACGCGAAGTTGCACGCGGAGAAGAAGGTCTACGTCTGCGCGGTGGCGACCGACTCGATGGGCATCGGCGCGTGGACCAAGCCCGGCCGCGGCCAGATCCCGTACACCTGGCAGGTGACGATGAACTGGGCCTGGATGAACGCGCCCGCCCTGCAGTATTTCTATGAGGACCGCACGCCGAACGACTACTTCATCGCGGGTCTCGGCGGGCCGGGCTACATGTACCCGAAGTCGATTCCCGCGGACAAATTCCCGGCCCTGATGAAGGACGCGCGCTCGCTCATGAGCCAGCTCGACCTGCGCGTGATGGAGCTGATGGACTACTCCGAGGGCAACCGGCACGTCGGCAACACCGACCTGCCGAAGGAGGTCGTGGACCGCTATTACCACGAGTTTCCCGATGCGATCGGCTTCATCAACGGCTACGGCACCGCACGCACCTACGACCTGCGCGACGGCAAGCCGCTGATCAGCTACGACTATTACCTCGATGTGAACCGCACGGTGAAGGACGCCGCGGCGGACCTGGAGGAGCTCATCCAGCTCAATCCCGCGCGCCCGTATTTCCTGCTCCTGCACATCCGGGAGCGCAACCCGATCGAGAAGGTGGCGGCCATCTTCCACTCCCTCAGCGAGCCGGTCGAGGTGGTGCCCCTCGATGTTTTCCTGAAGCTCGCGGCCGACGCAAAAACCTATCCGACGCACTACCAGACGCCCGGCGACCCGGTGAGCCGGAACCCGTGAGCAGGGTCACGACTTCCGCCTCGCGCTTCCTCGCCATCGCCTGATGCTGAATCCATGGCCGCGGTTGACACCTACACGCCGGGAGAGGAGCTGGCGAACTGCGTCACGCATGGCATCGGCATCGTGCTGAGCCTGGCGGGGCTGGTGCTGCTGACGACGTTCTCCAGCCTGCACGGCGATGCGTGGCTGATCACGGGTACCACGATCTTCGGCGTCACGCTCGTCGCGCTCTACACGGCGTCCACGCTCTACCACAGCTTCCGCTCCGTCGCGGTGAAGCACGTGCTGCGCAAGTTCGACCACGCGGCGATTTTCCTGCTGATCGCGGGCTCCTACACCCCCTTCCTGCTCGTCACGCTCCGCGGTCCGTGGGGCTGGACCCTGTTTGGCGTGATCTGGGGACTGGCGGTCGCGGGGATTGCGCTGAAGTTCTGGTTTGCCGGCCGGTTTAAGGTGGGCTCGACGCTCGTCTATATCGCGATGGGCTGGCTGGTCCTGACGGTGCTGCGCCCGCTGCTGGTGCTGTTGCCGCGCGAAGGCTTCTGGCTGCTGCTGGCGGGCGGCTTTTGCTACACGGGTGGGGCGGTTTTCTACCTCTGGAAACGCCTGCCGTATCACCACGCCGTGTGGCACCTCTGGGTGCTGGCGGGCAGCGCCTGCCACTGGGCGGCGGTGTTTTTCTACGTGGTGCCGGTCAGGGGTTGAGGCGCCAGATGGCGGCGTTCAGCACGGTCGCGAAACTCACCCACGCCACGTAGGGTGCCCACAGCCAGCCTGCGACCCGGTCGAGCCGGGCAAAACGCAACTGGATCAGGACCAGCGTGCCCCAGAACAGCACGACTTCGAGCAACGCCAGGCCGGGGCGGTGCAGCCCGAAGAACAGCACGGACCACAGCGCATTCAGGGCGAGGCTCACGAAGAACAGCCGCAGGGCGGGGCGGGCGCCCGTCTGTTCGCGGCGCAGCCAGACGCGCCACGCGGCAATGCTCATCAGCAGGTAGAGGAGGGTCCACACGGGGCCAAAGATGGCGGCCGGGGGATTCCACGACGGTTTGACGAGCGTGGGATACCAGGTGCGGACCGATTCAAACGTCGCGTATCCGCCGATCGCGGAGGCGGTGAAGGCGGCGAGCAGGAACAGGCCCAAGGCGATCCAGCGGTTCATCCGTCAAGGGAATCCACTTTCCTTCCGGGCGCAAGTGGGGCCCGGGGTGATAATTCATGGGAAGATTTTCTGCGCGGCTTGTCTTGCGGTCAAAAGCGCCAAGGTTGGGCGCAGCCATCACTGGTTTCCTTCCATGAAATTCCGCCACCTGTTCCTTGCCTGCCTCGGCCTCGTGCTGGGTTCCGGCCTTTCCCTCCGCGCCGACGCGGTATCCGCCCAGTTTGCCGGCACGTGGACGCTTGACGTTGCCCGCAGCACGCCGATCCGCCCGTGGGACAAGGAGTCCCTCACCATCACGGTGACCGGCGACACCACGGTCCTGACCCGCAACCTCGCCTGGGGCGCCGACCGCAAGGCCGGCGACACCACCACGGTGAAGACCGACGGCAAGACCGTCACGCCCGGCCCCGTGGGCTACTGGCTCGATACCTGGTACACCAATGTCTACATCGGCGGTGACCACCAGAAGCACGTCACGGGCGAGTGGCTCGACGGCGGCCGCGTGCTGAAGCTGGAGACCAACCTCTTCATCGAGGCGCAGCAGGGCGACCATGCGGTCCACATCTACGACGAGTACCGCCTCTCGGCGGACGGGAAGACGCTGAAACTCTACGAGCTCCGCTCCACCCGCGACGAAGCCCTGGTCTACATCTTCACCCGCGCCTGAACCCGCCCGCCCCCGCCATGAAAAACACTTTCAAGCTCCTCGCCCTCTTCACGCTTGCCGCCGCGATGCTCGCGCCGGCCCTCCGCGCCGTGCCCGGCGTGAGCGGCCCCGCGCCGAAGACCGCCTTTCTCATCCCGGTGAAGGACAACTGGGAGATCAATCCCGCCAAGCCCGGCGCGCCCGCCGCCCTTGCGGAAAACCTGCTGCTCATCGCGCTGCAGGGTCTCGCCAACACCGACGCCCCGCGCGTGTACATCGAGTACCCCGAGACCTGGCATTTTCATGACTTCAACCCGCTGAAGGATTTTTACGCCACGAAGTACGGCGTGAAGTTCACCCGGCTCGACACGGTGGACGCGGCGCTCAAGGAGCTGGCGCCCTTTGCGAAGGGATATGTGGTCTGGGACAAGCACGTCCGTGCCTCGATCAACGTCGCCCTCACCGCCGCCGGCGTACTGCGCGCGGTCGTGGTCAACGAGGATCTCATCCCGCTCGCCGAGAAGCACGGGCTGAAGCCGCTGGCGGACTTCCGCGGACAGTTCACCGGCCAGACCGACCTCCAGATCTACCGCTGGGCCTACGACAAATATTGGAAGGACTGCAGCCGCGACTACATCATCTGGATGGGCGGCGTGGCGGGCAACAGCATGGAGCCCGGCGTGGCGGACCTCGCGATCGCCTTCGGCGCGTTCGTCACCGATCTCTCGGCCAACCCGAAGGACAAGGAGGAACTCGCCTTTCACAAGGAGCTGCTCGCCCAGCTCAAGCCGACGGCGTGGATCATGGGCTGGCACTCGTATGCGAAGGACACGGAGGGCCAGTGGATCACGCTGACGTCCGGCTTCGGCCTCAAGGCGATCGGCCTGAACACCTTCCCCAACGGCACCTTCATGAGCCAGATCGGCTTCTCGCCGGGCTTCAAGCTGACCAACAACAACCACGTCACGCGCGACAGCGTGGTGACCGCGGAGAAGAAATTCTACGTGTGCCTCGTGCAGTCCGACAGCATGGGCATCGGCGCCTGGACCGAGCCCGAACGCGGCTCGATTCCCTACAACTGGGAGGTCGGCGTGGACGGCGCCAAGTGGTATCCGGCGGCGATGGAGATGTTCACCAAGGACAAGACCCCGAACGACTACTTCATCGGCGGCCAGTCGGGCTACATGTACCCGGCCGCGGTGCCGGCGGACCGTTTCCCGGGCCTGATGCAGGAGATGAACGCACTGATGCCGCTGATGGACCAGCACACGGTCGGCATCATGGACCACACCGACCGCGGCATCCCGATCGGCTATTTTGATCTGCCGAAACACGTGGTGGATGAGTATTACGCCGGCGCCCCCGGCGTAATCGGTTTCATCAACGGCTACGCCGCCGCGCACACCTTCGACGTCCGCAACGGCCAGGCAATGATGTCGTACGATTACTACCTCGACGAGCACCGGCCCGTGGCCAGCGCCATCGCCGACCTCGACGAGCTGGCCCGGCTGAATCCGGTGCGGCCGTACTACATGCTCATCCACGTGCGCGAATCGAACAGCCTCAAGCGCGTGATCAGCATCATGAACGGCCTCGAGGAAAAGCCGGAGATCGTGCCTCTCGACACCTTCCTGAAGCTCGCCGCGAGCAACCCGACCTTCAAGGTGCGCTACAAGGACGTGAAGCCCGCCGGCAAGGCGTGGGATTCGCAGACGCAGTGAGGTTTTGGTAGGGCGGGGTCAGTGACCCCGCCTTACAGCCCGCCAATCTTTCCCTCGGCCAGTTTGCGCAGGAACAGGGCGCAGAGCTGCGCGCGCTCCACGAGGCTGGGCAGGATGCAGAATTCGCGGTCGCTGTGCAGGTGGTCGCCGATGACGCCGAGGCCGTCGAGATTCGGGAGCCCGGCCGCGGACAGCAGGTTGCCGTCGGAGCCGCCGCCGGCATGGACCCACGAAAACGGGGCGAGACCGAGTTCCCGGCCGCACTGCTGGTAGGCGGCGAACACGGTTTCCTCGACCGGCCCGCACTCCTTGGGCGGCCGGTTGAAGCTGCCGGTGATCTCGATCCGCAGGCCCTCGCGGGTGTTGATGGGGGCCGCGAGCTCGGCGAGGCGCGCGAGGACGGCGTCACGCTCCACCGTGCGTGTAATGCGCACGTCGAGCAGGGCTTGGGCGAAGTCGGGCACAACATTGGTGGCCTCGCTGCCACCGCGGATGAGACCGATGTTGAGCAGGACGCCCGGCATTTCCGCGGGGATGCGATGGGCGCCGACCAGGAATTCCGCGAGGGCGGCAATGGCGTTGCGGGCATCGCTGGGGGACTTGCCGGCATGGCCGGCACGGCCACGGGCGGTGGCGACAAAATTGCCGGTGCCCTTGCGCGATTGCACGAGGTTGCCGTTGGGCCGGGCGGGCTCGAAGACCAGCCCGAGCCGGTGCCGCTTCGCCGCCTCCGCGAACAGGGCCGCGCTGCCGAAGGAACCGGTTTCCTCGTCGGGGGTGAGCAGCACCTCGAAGCCGAGGGTGGCGGGTGGGGTGGACGCGAGGTAGGACTGCAGCGCGGCGAGCATCACGACGAGCCCGCCCTTCATGTCGGTCACGCCGGGTCCGCGGAGCGTGCGGTCATCCACGAGTTCGCAGCGCTGGAACGGATTATCCGCGCTGTAGACAGTGTCGAAGTGCCCGCTGAGCAGCACCTGGTGCGGGGCTTCCGGCCGGTAGCGTACGCGGAGGGCCTGCGCGGCGGTGTTGGCGCACGGGACCCGCTCGGTCGTCACGCCGGGCAGGGCGGCAAAGTCGGCCTCGAGCAGGCCGAGCATCGCGGCGAGGCCGGGGAGATTGTCGCTGCCGGAGTTTTGGTTCGCCCAGCGGATGAGCCGGTCGCGGAGAGTGGGAAGAGCAGGAGTCAAGGGAGCGGCATAATCGCGGAAACGCGGAGGAGCGGAAGCGCGAAAACACGATGAAGACGAAATGCCAGGCACGGGGGCTAAGCCGGAAGCCATGAAACCAGGAACAAGCGACCCCGATGAATTACTCCTGGCTTCCGGCTTAGACTGCTGTTCCGGTTCTCCGCGTTTTCGTCCCTCCGCGCTTCCACGATCCGGATTGGACGATTCAAACCCGGCCGTTGATGACGGCTTCGATGCGGTAGCCGTCGGGGTCGAAGACGAAGGCGGCGTAGTAATTCTTGCCGTACTCCGGATTCAGGCCCGAGCCGCCGTTGTCCTTGCCGCCGTGCTTCAGCGCGGCCCGGTAGAAGGCATCCACGGCCTTCCGCGAGCGGGCGACGAAGGCGATGTGGAAGCCGTCACCGGACATGATCTTCTCCCGCTTGCGCAGCCGGAGGGCGAACTGGTCCTGGTTTTTGACGAGGCCGTAGCCGATAAACCTTTCGTTGGTGTACACCCGCTTGTAGCCCAGCGCCTTCATCACCGGGTCGTAGAATGCGGCCGAGCGCTTCAAGTCCCGGGACGGCAGCGAGAGATGGTGAATGAAACGCATGGCGGGCGGACCGGCTTAAACGTAGGCGACGCGCCTGGCCTTCGGCCTGACGCCGGATTTCGACCAGTCGTAGGGCACGAAGCCGAGCTTCAGGGCGGGGGAGTTTTTCGCGAGCCGCCAGGTCTTTTTGCCCTCGGTGAGCTTTGGGTCGGCGACGATCGAGAGCTGGTCGTGTCCGGCCTTTTTCCACGCGGTAAAGCTGAGCTTGTGCGGGTTGCCCTCCTTGAGGTGGGTCTCGGGGTTGAGGCTCGGCGCGAGCGGGCCGTCCGGGAACCAGAGGCAGTTCGCGTTGGCGACGAGGGCGCCGGCGGCGATGTTGCCCTTGTAGCCGCCCTTGTAGAGCGACGCGCTGGGGCCGAGCAGGATGTTGGTGCAGAAACTGGCGCTGAAATGGCCGGGTTCGATGCGCGAGACGGAGCAGAGGGCGTTTTTGCCGCGCGCGAAGATGTTGTTCCGGACGATGTTCTCGTGGCCGTAGTGGATGTTGAACGGCGCATCCTTGGTGTCGTGGACGAGATTGTGCTCCACGAGGATGTACGAGCTGCCCTCGTCGAGGTACACGCCCCAGCCGCCGTAGTCGTGCGAGTAGATGTCGTGCAGGTGGTTGCCGCGCAGGACGGTGCCGGGCTGGATGCCGAGCGTGTAGATGCCACCCATGTCGCTCAGGATGCCGGCACCGATGTGGTGGATGTGGTTGTGCTCGATCCGGTTGTTGCAGCTGATCGTGTCGCGGAAACCCCACGTCCAGCCGACAGAAATCCCGGTGTAGCAGGTGTCGTGGATGTGGTTGTGCGCCACGACGCAGTCGGCGGCGTTGCCCAGCAGCACGCCGATGCCTTGGTGAAAGATGCGGCCGATGTGGTGGACGTGGTTGTCGGTGATGCGGAGGTTGCCGGTGCGGCGCTCGGCCAGGTTGTCGAGGTCCGCGCCGTGCGCGCGGATGCCGCCGGCGCCGAGGTCATGCAGCTCGTTGCCGACCGCGGAGCAGTCGCGGCAGCCCGGGCCGAACTCAACCCCGTAGAAGCCCGCGCGCTCGACGGTGCAGTCGGTCACCGCGCAGTTGCGCGCGGCCCGGAAAACGACGGCGCCCGGCACCGCGATGGCGGCCTGCGGGCTGCCGCCGATCGGCTGGTCGAGGCCCTCGATCATGGCGTGGGTGGGGATGTGCGTCTCGGCCACCGGCGAATACCAGTCGGCGTGGCGGAATGTGAGCCCGGAAAATTCCAGGCCGCGCACGTGGCGCGTGCCATGCACGTCAATGCGGTCGCCGGTCTCGGCGTACAGGAGCCCGCTGGCCCGCACAAAAGTATGCAGGCGCGGCGCGAAAATGGCGGTGTTGGCGGGCGTCTCGCCGGGGCGGGGCAGATAATAAAGCCGGCCGGTCTCGCGGCTCAGGTACCACTCGCCGGGCTCGGTGAGCGCCTCGAAGAGGTTGTCGATGTAGTAGCGGGCATAGTCGCGGCCGCCGGCGGAATTGACGTACGCCTCATAGAGGCAGAACGCGGAGCGGCGCGCGAAGGTCAGCCAGCCGGTCCGCGGGTTCAGCGCGGGCTTCGGCAGGCGTTCCTCGATCCAGTAGTGCAGGAGCACGTACTCGGCGTCCGGGAGCGACGCCCACGCGGGCGAGACGTCGCCGGGCTTGGGCTTGAAGGTGTCGCGCCCGTCGAAGAGCCCGGTCTTCTCCGGCTCGAGGATTTCGCCGATGTGCAGGACGTTTTTGACGCCGGCGGCGTCGGGCGAGAACTTGGGCAGGCGGGCGCGGGGCGCGCGGCGGCCGTTGACGAAGAGCGAGCGGAAGTAGCGCTTGCCGGCCATGACGTCGGGCAGGTCAAGGGTCCACTCGGTCCGGCCGTTGCGTGTGCCCACCTTCCAGCCGGTGAGCTGCTCGGCGCCGTCGAACACCGGCGAAGCGCCGGGCGCGGCGGCGAAGCGCGTGTGCGAGTCGGTGTGGTCAAAGTGGACGGTCTCAGCCTGCTCGTAGCGGCCGGCGTGCACCTGGACGGTGACGGGGTCGGTCAGCTTGCCGGCGGCGCGGAGCTGGCGCAGGTTATTGCGGGCGCCGGCCAGCGTGGCCCAGGGGCGGGTGACGGTGCCGGGAGCCGAGTCGCGTCCACGGGGTGAGAGATGGAAGACGTGCATGGGATGAGAGAGCGGTAAGCGTTAAGCTTTAAGCGGGGAAGCTCGAGAGAACGAGTGCGAGCCAAGCGCGGCCGCCCCGCCTTGCGAAGGTAAATCGGGCCCGCCGGTTGATTATTTCAGGGCGCGGACCGCCGCGAAAAACGCGGCGAGCTTGGTTTCGTCGAGCACGTCATTCGTGCGGACGCTGCTGCAGAGGTCGAAGCCGTGCGGCCCGACCTGCACGTGGGCGGCGGCGAGGTTATCGGGGCGCAGCCCGCCGGCGAGGAAGACGGGCCGGCCGCACGTTTCGACGATCCGGCGCGACACCGCCCAGTTGTGCGTGCGGCCGGTGCCACCGAGTTCCTTCACGGCGAGGCTGGGGTTGCCGGAGTCGAGCTGGATGAAATCAACGTCCGGCGCGGCGGCGGCGGCTTCGGCGACGGATTCCTCGCCGCGCACGTGGATGACCTGGACGAGCTTGATCCCGGGCAGTGCGCGGCGGAGGTCGCGATGCGTGCCGCGGGTGAGGGCGTCCACGAGCTGGATCGTCGTCGTCCGGCAGCGGCGGTGCTGGGCGATGATGGCGTCGGTGTCGGTGAGTGCGGTGAGGAGAAACATGGCCACGGCCGGTGGCACGGTGGGGGCGATCTCGGCGATGAGGTTTTCCCCGATCATGCCCGGGCCGCTCGGCATGGAGGAAACGAGCCCGAGGGCGGAGGCGCCGTGCGCGATGGCGCTGCGCGCCTCGGCGACAGACTTGATGCAGCAGATTTTGACGACGGGTAGGGAGGCCATGCCACGAAGTCGCGTCCGCCGGGGCCGGGTTCAGAGCACGATGACCGGGGCGCCCTTGCCCGCGGCAATGAGTCGCACCACCACGTTCTGCCCGCGATGCGTGCCCGTGATATCCCAGGCGCCCTCAGCGGTGGTCACGTGGAGATTGCCATGCCCCTCACCCTCGGGCGCGGCGGTGCAGACGGTGAGCAGCGAGTGCTCGAGCGCCGCGGCGGAGCGGATTTCGGCAAAAGGATAGACCCCGCCGCTTTCGGGCAGCGCGAGTTTGCCGGTGGCCAGCGTGCTGGGGGTGGCGGTGACGACCCGGGCGCGCAACGTGGCGTGGGGGCGGGTAATCGTGAAAATCGCGCCTTCGACGGAGACCTGGCCGGCGCCATCCTCGTTGAACACTTGGAAGCGGGCCGACACGGGCAGCGGGTCGGTCAGGAAGATGCGGTCAAAAATCACGAGCACGTCGGGCTTCACGTAAACCAGCGTGCGCTGCACCAGCTTCGCCGGCAGGCCGGCGCGGTGGTAGGCATCGGCCGCGTCACTGGTGACGGCCATCCAGTTGAGCCCGGTGCGGTAGTCCTGGATCGCGGCGTCGGCGGTCGAGGAATTCACCCCGTCGCGGCCGTCGTGGTAGATATGGCCCTGGCCGTTGATCAGCACGGCGGTGTGGGCCTCGGTCTGGCGGAGGAGCCATTTCGGCTCCTTCGTCGAGTAATTGGCGTGCAGCGGATCATTGAAGAGCCGCTCGCCGTGGGCCTTGAAAATGACGCTGTTGCGGTCGGCATGCTCGTGATTGACCGGGCGGCCGCTGCGGAGGGTCACGACGGTGTCCTGCTCTTCCCAGCCGGTGCGGGAGATGATGATCCCCAAGTCGGTCTGGCGGTCGAGCCGGGCGGTCGCCGGCAGTTTGGCGGGCACGGCTGGGTCATACCAGATGGCAGCCAGGCAGCTCAGCCAGCTGGCGCGGACCGCGCCCGGCTGGAGCGCAAGGTATTGGGCGCCGGTATCGCGGAACTCGCGGGCGATCCACATCAGGGGCACGGCCCCGGCGGCGGTGGCGGCATCGCCGATGCTGATGCAGTCGTCGGGATGGCCGGCGGTCGGCATGCTCATCTCGAGGGCGTAGCGGCCCTGCGCGGGAAAATCCACCAGCGCGCGCTCATCCACGCCGAGTTTCCGCCGCAGGAGTTCAAGGGCCAGGGTGTAGTGGGTGAACGTGTAGTCCCAGTAGCCGATGCCCTCGGGGAATGAGCCGTCCTTGGGCAGGCGGGACGCGTAAAGCTGCAGGCTGCTGCGGGTCATCTCGAGCCACTTGGGCGCGTCCGGGTGGCGGCCCCACAGGTGACAGGTCGCGGCGGCGAGGCCGGCGGTGCAGGTGATGCGGAGGTTGGTGTCGTCGAGGATGCGGGGCCAGTGGTCCACTGCCATGGGCGGCAGGCCCTCCTCGCCGGGCTCGAGGCTCCACGGACCGACCTCGGTGTGGTGGGTCATGTCGTGCAGCCCGCGGTATTGGGCCGGGGCGCCTTCGGTGCCCATGCGCTCGGTGATGGCGGCCTGTTCCGCGGGGCTCAGGTCGGCCGCGAGCCATTCGGCGGCGAGGGCGAGGGCGATGCAGGTGCCGCCGCCGCGCATGACGCCAACCGGGCGCTGCTGGCTGTCACGCAGCCAGTCCCAGCGCGGATAGCCCAGGATTTTGGCGAGGGCCGTGCGCGCCAGGGCGAGATGCCGGGCATCGGGAAACAGGAGATGCACGAACGCCGAGCGCTGCATGATGACCTGGGCGCGGGACATATCCACGACGTGGTTCGCGAAATGCAGCTCGTGGTTCAGGAATTTTTCCTCCGCGGCGAAATCCACCTGGGTCATGAACGTCCAGAACGCACGGAATTCCGGGCGCTGCACGTTGGCGCGGAGGCGGGGCAGGTCGGCGGCGTCGAAGAGCAGGCCGCGGGGCGCGGTGACGGAGGTCGGCGCGATCAGGTCGGCGGCGCGGCCGGTGCCACGCAGGGCAAGGAGGGCGCCCAGGCCGAGACTGGTGCGGAGGAACTGGCGGCGGGGGATGGGCATGGGGCGGAAGGCAGAAGGAAGAAGGAAGAAGGAAGAAGGAAGAAGGCCGTGGTCAGCTGCTTGGATGATTTAGTCCGGGTGGCGATGATAACCAACTGGATTTTCTGCGGCCAGGATGGGATCAGAAAGACAATCTGGCCTATTCCACATCCGGGGGGAGCGGCGTGGGGGCGGAGAAGACCACGAGTGCGATGCCGGCGACGACGAGGGTGCTGGCGGCGTAGAAGAGCGGACTCGGCGATTCGCGGAAAACGAGGAAGCCCATCACGGTGGCGAAGATGAACTGGGTGACATTGCAGAGGCTCACGACCTGGCCGCGCAGGTGGCGCACGCCGTAGTTGATCATCGAGTGGCCGAGGATGGTTGGGATACAGGCGAGCCCGAACATCAGCAGCCATTCCCGGCCCGACCCGAAGGCAAAGGTGCCGAGCCACGGCAGGGAAATCACGAGGCTGATGAGCCCGGCCTGCAGATAGACGGGGACGACATAGAGCCAGAGGGAGGGGAAATCGCGGTTGCGCCGGCCGAGGGCGACATAGCCGGCGGCCGCAATCATGGAGCCGAAGCAAATGACGTTACCTAAAATTCCCGTGCCGCTGCCGAGGAGTCCTGGGAGGGTGAGCGCCACGACGCCGCCGAGGGCGAGGGCCGTGCCGATGACCTCCGTGCGGTTGATGTGCTCCTTGACGAGGTAGTGCAGGAAAAACGGCAGGGCGATCGGCACGAGGTTGGCGATGAGGCTGGCGGACGCCACGGGGGTCAGGCGCGAACCGTAGCCCCATGAGATCAGGTGGACGGCCAGCAGGGTGGCCGGCAGCAGGGTGCGTCCACGGTGCTCGCGGGTATAGACTGCCTGGTGTTTCCGCCGGGCGTTCCAGTACAGCGGGGCCAGCAGGGCGGCGGCGATGAGCAGCCGCAGGGCGCCGAGTACCGCCGGATGCGTATGGCTCAGCCGGATCATGATGACCGCGGTCGAGCTCGCGAAGACACCGATGAAAACAAGTACGTAACGCCAGGGCATGAACTGCGAAGCGTGGACGCGGGTACGGCCGAGTCGAGACGCGAGGGTGTCAGCAGTGACGAGGCCCAAGCTGGGCGGTCACGTACCTCACCCCGGGTCAGCGCGTGAACGGCATGGCGCCGGGGTAGAGGCGATACGGGCCGTAGCCCGGGAAAGTACAGGGGGACAGCCCCTTGCCCTCATACTCGGAGTAACCGACAAGCACACCATAGCGGCCGGCGGGGTCATCGTAGGTCAGGATGATGTCGCCGCCGCTGAAACTGCCGCCCTTGCCCCAGCCGTAGGTGAAGCCGATCTCGCCGTGGATATCGAGCTTGGCGGTGGACAGGTTGGGTTTGACCGCGGTGCCGGCCGTCGAGGTGATCGTGGCCGTGGCGGCCGAGGACGCCGGCGCGATGCCGGTGATGCGGTAACCGATGAGGTTATCCAGCAAAGAAATCTCGTCCGGGGTCAGCCGGTTGAGTCCGGAAATATCCCGCTCGCGGGTGGTGCGCCGCTGGGAGAACCGGGTGTGATCCACGGCGTTGTCCTTGAACTTGCTTGCGGCTTCGTCCTGGCGGACGAGCCCATCAATCACGGCGACGTTGTCGGAGGTCAGCTGGCTGAGGCCGGTCCGGTCGCGCAGATCCGGGTTGAGGGTGGCGGAGAAACGCACGTCGGAGGCGGCGCGGGCCACCAGCGCGACGCAGCCGCAGAGCAGGACGAGGAAAAGCCGGCCGGTGGGGAGCATGGGAGGAAACATGAGACTACGGGCCCGGCCGGCGGGTTCCATCCCTTTGTCGGGGCGCGCGCCCGGGTTAAACCGCGGCGGCGGGCTTGCTGGCGGTCACGAGTTCCACGGCGCCGCCGGAGACGGCGTACTTCATGACGTCGGCGGAGGACAGGTGGTCGATGGGGCGGACGCGGTCGCGTTTCACGAGGTAGAGCTGGCCGGCGACGTTATATGCCTGGGGGACGTAGACGGAGACGTATTTTTCCCCGAGCTTGAATTCCTCGAGGTTCTCATCGGTGAGGAAACCGACGAGCCAGACCTCCTCGGCGAGGACATTGACGAGGACGGCGTGGGTGAAGCGGCGCTTTTTGCCGGCGAAGGCCTCGAGGAAATCGCGCGTGGAGGCATAGATGAAATTGATGACCGGCATGCGTTCCAGCCAGCCATCCACCAGGCGGTAGATCCGCTTGATCAGGAAGAACGAGCTGAACCAGCCCACGGACACGACCAGTACGAGGATGAGGAGCAGGCCCATGCCGCGGGTGGGTACGAAGGGACGCAGGATGCCGTCCACCTTCTCGAAGGCCCAGTAGACGATGGAGAGCGTGAGGGCGACGGGGACGATGACGATGAGTCCGCGCAGGAAGAACTGCAGCAGCTGTCCGCCGCCGGTTTTGGCCAGCTGGGGGGCGGAGCGGCGGGTCGTGGCGGAAGGCATGGCGCGGTGGCGCCGGAAAAGCGCCCCCCCGACAGACAGCCGCTTGCCGCAGAGTTCCCTCCCGCCGTGGCAGGAGGGAAAAGCTTACCTCAACATATTGCGGACCAGCTGGTAGGCATCATCACCCTCGGCCTGCAGCCGGCCGTTGGGACCGTAAACCTTGAACGCCGGGATGGAGGTCATCTGGTACTGCCGGGCCAGAGGGGAGGCCCAGTCGATTCCCTGCACGCCGGGGCGGTTGAGATCCACCTCGACCACGACGACATCGGCGCGGTCGGCGTGAAGCTTGTGGAGCAACGGCGCGATGGCGCGGCAGGGCGGGCAGTACTCGCTGGTGAAGTCGAAGATGGTGGTTTTGCCCGGCACCACGAAATCCTGGATGTTCACTTCCTTCCCTCGGCCGATGCGGGCCGGGGCGGGCGATTTGTGGACCGCGCTGCCGGTGGCGGCCGGGCCGGCGGGGCTGGTGGCGTCAATGACGCCGGAGCGGTTGCAGCCGGTGAAAACGACGAGCAGCGCCGCGGTGCCGAGGAGAAGGGATTTTTTCATGGGAGTGGGGGCGGGGAACTCAGCCGTCGTAATCGGAGGACTTTTTCTCGCCCGGGGGCTGTTCCAGTCCGCGCTTCTGGAGGAGGGGTTCGAGCTGGGGTTCGCCGCCGGTGAAGTTGATGAACAGGCTCATGGCGTCCTGGCTGCCGCCGCGGGACAGCAGCGTGCTGCGGAAGCGGTCGCCGTTGGCGCGCGTGAGGCCGCCGTGCAGCTTGAACCACTCCGTCGTGTCGGCGGCGAGCACCTCGCTCCAGAGGTACGAATAATAGCCCGCGGAATAGCCGCCGGCGAAGGCGTGGGAGAAGTAGGTGGTGCGGTAGCGGGGGGGCACGGGGGCGAAGTCCATGCCGACCCGGCGCAGGGTGGCGGCTTCAAATGCCAGAACACCGTCGGGTCCGGGCACCTGGTCGGCCTTGAGCTGGTACCAGGCCTGGTCGAGCAGCGTGGCGGCCAGCTGTTCGGTGGTTTCGTGGCCCTGGTTGAATTTTTGCGTGGAGAGGAGCTTCTCCAGCAGGACGGCGGGCATGGGCTCGCCGGTCTGGTAGTGCTTCGCGTAGTGCTGCAGCACCTCGGGCCAGAAGCGCCACATCTCGTTCGCCTGCGAGGGGAACTCGACGAAGTCGCGCGGGACGCGCGTGCCGCTGAACCGCGGGTACTTCACGTGGGAGAACATGCCGTGCAGCGCGTGGCCGAACTCGTGAAACGCGGTCTTGACCTCGTCGGCGGTGAGCAGCGTGGGCTGGCCGTCCGCCGGCTTCGGGATGTTGAGGTGGTTCGCGACGACGGGCTTCACGCCGAGCAGCTCGGACTGGGAGACGTACGCGTTCATCCACGCCCCGCCGCGCTTGGAGGGGCGGGCGTAGTAGTCGATGAGGATCAGCGCGAGCGGCGAGCCGTCGGCGTTGAAGACCTCGAACACCCGCACATCCGGATGATAAACCGGCAGGTCATGGCGTTCCTTGAAGCTGAGGCCGTAGAGCTGGTGGGCGGCGAAGAACACGCCGTCGATGAGCACGTGGTTCAGCTCGAAATAAGGCCGGAGCTGGGACTCATCGAAGGCGTACTTGGACGCACGGACCTTCTCGGTGTAGAGGGCCCAGTCGGCGGCGCCGAGGGTGAAGCCGCCCTTTTCCCGGTCGATGATGGCCTGCATCTCGGCGGCCTCGCGGCGGGCATTGGCCACGGCGGCCGGGGCGAGGTCGGCGAGGAGCTTGTTGATGGTCTTGACGGACTTCGCGGTCTGGTCCTCCAGCTGGTAATCCGCATGGGTGGCGTAACCCAGAAGGGCGGCGCGCTCGGCGCGGGCGCGAACGAGCTGGGAGACGAGCGCGCGGTTGTCATTCGACCCGCCGTGGCTGCCGCGGGCGAGGGAGGCGGCCATGAGGCGCTCGCGCACCGCGCGGTTTTGCAGCGAGGCGAGGGCGGGCTGGCCGCTGGTGTTGAGGAGGGGGAGCAGGTACTTGCCCGGGTGGTCCTTGGCGGCCTTCGCGGCGGCGGCGGCCATCTCGGTGTCGGACAGGCCGGCGAGCTCGGCCTTGGTGTCGACGACCAGGGCGTCGGCGTTTTTCTCCTTCTGGACCTGCTGCGAGAAGGTGGTCTGGAGCGTGGCGATCTGGGCGTTGAGCGCCTTGAGCTTGGTCTTGTCGGCCTCGGAGAGCTTGGCGCCGGCGCGGACGTAATCGAGGTGGTAGCGCTCCAGCAGCCAGAGCGACTCGCGGTTCAGCCCCAGGTCCTTGCGCGCATCATAGAGGGTCTGGATCCGCGCGAAGAGCGCGCTTTTCAGCTTGATGGCGTCCTCATGGGCCGCCAGCCGGGGGGCCATGGCGCTGTCAATGGCCTCCAGCGCGGGGTTGGAGTTCGCGCCGGTCAGGTTGGAAAAAATGGCGTCAACGCGGTTGAGCAACTGGCCCGAGCGCTCGAGGGCGACGATGGTGTTCTCGAAGGTCGGGGCCTCGGCGTTGTCCGCGATGGCGGCGACTTCCTTCAGCTGCTGCGCCATGCCTTCCTCGAAGGCCGGCGTGTAGTGCTCCTCCTTGATCAGGTCGAACGGCGGCAGGTAATAAGGCAGGGTGCTCTCGGTCAGGAGGGGATTGGCGGTCACGGGGGTGGGGGCGGCGGCGGGAGTGGCGGCGGACAACGGGGCCGTGAGGCCCAGGCCGGCAGTGAGGAGGGTCACCAGAGTCAGGCTCAGGGACGGAAAAATCGACGGTTTAGCCATGGGAGTAAGGGGTGGGTTGGAAGGTTGTCTAGAGGGTCAAGCGTTGGCCCCACCGGGGTAATTGGCAAGGCTGGGCCGGCACCCGGAAATGCGGAAATTTCGCCCCGGCCGCGAACCGGGGGCGGTTTGGCGATACTAAGAGGGCATGAACTCCCTCAAATCCTCCCTCAAGGTATGCGCGCTGGTGGTCCTCTGCGGCAGCAGCCTGGGCCTGGTCTCCCTGCAGACCGGCTGTGCGGCCACGCCGACCAAGGAAAGCACCGGCGAATTCGTCGATGACAGCACCATCACCGCCAAGGTGAAGGCGGCGTTCATCCATGATGAAACCGTCAAGGCCTTCGATGTCTCCGTCGAGACGTTCAAGGGCACGGTCCTGCTGAGCGGCTTCGTCGACACCTCCGAGCAGCGCTCGCGCGCGGCGCAGATCGCCCGCGGCATCAGGGGCGTGCACGACGTCGAAAATAAAATCACGGTCAAGTGAACCGGCCCAGCCCCACCTCCCCCCTCACCATGAAAAACCATCCGCTCAAGCCGGCCGTGTTCGGCCTGCTCCTCGCCTCTGCCCTCACCGCCGTGTCCGTCTCGGCGCAAACGCCGGCCGTGGACCCGGCCGCGCCGGCCCAGGTCAAGCCCGACAACCGGCTGACCAGGAACATCAGTGGCAAGCTCGCCGCCAAGACCACCACCACGCTGACCGTGGATGGCCGGACCGTCACGATCACCAGCGCCACGACCTATGCGAAGGGCAGTGCCTCGATCGGCAGTGGCGACATCAAGGTCGGTGACACCATCAACATCGTCACTTCGGACGACGGTCAGGTGGCGGTTTCCGTCAACGTCCTCGCCTCGCTGTAAATCTCCGGCGCCCCGCGCCGTTCGCCTTCAACCGCCCGCCGCCGGAGTTTCCGGCGGCGGCGCTGCGTCAGGGCGTCGCCAGCGCCTGTTTCAGATGCGGCACGAGCCGCTTGGTGAACTCGACAGAATCCGGCGCCGAGAGATGCGACCATTCCGGGCAAATGAAGCCGGCGAGTTCCGGGTAGTCCTCGAAATAGATGCCGGGTGCACCAGACTCCTTCAGAATCCGGCTCCACGGACCCGCGCGGGGCGTCGCCTTGTCCTCGAGCTCCTTCAGCGGGCCGTTGAACGGGTAGCGGACGAAGACCACCTTGCCGCCCCGGGCGCGGATTTTCTTCACCGCGGCGGCGGTGTCGCCGAAGCGGGCCTCGATCGCCTTGCCGACGCCGGCCAGGAAGGCCTCCTTCGGCACATAGCTCGGCGGGGGCGGCGGCGTGAAGAGCGGCGGCCAGCCAAACTTCACGCGGTCCTGCAACTTGCCCGGGTGCACGGCTTGGTCGATCATCCAGTTGCGCCGGTCGAGGTCCATGTTCGCAAAATACGGCGGACCGGGGGGCGGAATCTGCGCGTCGGCGCGGTTGTGGACCGGCAGGTGGTCCAGCAGGGCCTCGAGCGTGAGGTCGTCATCGTTCAGGAATGCGATGTGCCCCTCGAGCCACAGGCCGATATAATGACTGGAACGCTGCGCCAGGGTCCGGCTGCGGTAGCGATGGAGGGCGCGGACGGATTTCTGGTAGGGCGGGGCCGGCGGGGGGGCCAGCCAGATCATGGGGAGCAGGCTGCTGATGACGGTGCCGTGGAAACTCTCGTCGTTGGCCAGGTTCTCGAGGATCGGGTAGGCGCAGCTGCCGACGAGGGCGAGCTGCACCGGGCGCTGCCCGAGGCCCTGTTCCAGGGTGTTCAGGTCCGAGTCAAACAGCGCGCGTGAGTCGCCGATGATCACGATCGAATCCGGTTTCACGGTGCCCCGCCGGTCGGCCCACAGGTCCGAGTCGTCCGTGTAGGTCGCGACATAACCCCAGGCGCGCACGCGGATTTCCCAGGCGACGGCGGCCACCGCGGTCAGGAGGGTGACGGCCAGGAGGATGCCGCGCCACGGCAGGTCCGGGACAGGCCGGACAAAATCAAAATTGGAAGTAGATGAAGGCATGGCCGTTTCCTTGCGTGAGAATGATGGCGCCGAGCATGAGCGTCCAGAGTGCGGTCACCAGCCAGCGCGGCATCCGGGTGACCACCGCCTCGATCGAGGTGTCGCGCAATGCCCGGTGCGCAAGCAGCAGGCCGCCGATGACGACACCAACCTTCCAGAGCGACAGGGTGGGCAGGAGCGCGGCGCCGACCCCGGAGGGGATCCGGCCGGCCATCGCGGAGACGATCCGGGCTGCGGTTGAAAAATCCGCCGCGCGGAAAAACACCCAGGCAAAGCAGACCGCGGCGTAGGTGAACAGTCCCACGAGGAGCCGGGTCATGAAGGCCTCGGTCCAGGCCGCGTCCTTGGTCACGGCCTTGACGAGCCGCTCGATGACCAGCAGCACGCCGTGGATCAGGCCCCACACCGCGAACGTCCAGGCGGCGCCGTGCCAGAGGCCGCCGATGAACATGACGATCATCAGGTTGATCGCGGCGCGCACGGGGCCGGAACGGTTGCCGCCGAGCGGGATGTAGAGGAAGTCGCGCAGGAACGTGGAGAGCGAGATGTGCCAGCGCCGCCAGAAGTCGGAGAAACCGACCGCGGCATACGGAAAGCGGAAGTTGTCCTTCAGGTGGAAGCCGAGGCAGAGCGCCGCGCCGATGGCGCAGGTGGAGTAGCCGGCGAAGTCGAAGAAGATCTGGCCCGAGAAGGCCAGCACGCCGGCCCACGCGTCGAGGGCCTGCAGCGGACCACCGTAGCCGAAGACGGTATCGGCGGTGTCGGCGAGCATCGTGTCGGCGAGGACGATCTTCTCGAACATGCCGAGGGTCATCAGCAGCAGGCCCCAGTAGAACTGCCCGCGCTTCAAGCCCGGGGCGGTGACCAGCTGGGGCAGGAAATCCGCCGCGCGCACGATCGGGCCGGCGACGAGCTGCGGGAAAAACGAGACGGCGAGCGTGAAGTCCCGCAGCGACTTCGTGGGCTCGCACACCTTGCGGTACACATCGAGGGTGTAGGACAGCGAGTGGAAGGTGTAGAACGAGATGCCGATCGGCAGGAAGACATCAAACTGCGGCGCGTGGTAGGCGACGCCGTACTTGGACAGCGTCCACTCGAAGTTGGTGAGCAGGAAGTTGCCGTACTTGAAGAAGCCCAGGCTGCTGAGGTTGACGGTCACGCTGGTGATCATCCAGGCCCGGCGCGCCCGGGGACTTCCGGCGGCGGCGATGCGGGCGCCGAGGTAGAAATCGAGGGCGGAGGTGGCGAACAGCAGCAGCGCGAACGGCGGATTCCACGCCCCGTAGAAAATATAGCTGGCGACCAGCAGCAGATTCTTGCGCGCGGTCCAGGACCGCATCGTCCAGTAGGCGCTCAGCACCAGGGCGAAAAAGACGACAAAGGTAAGCGAGTTAAACAGCATGCGGGCTGGAAGGGCCGCCGAGGGGCGACGCGGAGGCAACCCACTGCAAACTCCAAGGCAATGTCTAAACCGTTGCCAATAGGTATATAAGAAAAACAGGCCCGGGGAGTCCGGGTCATAAGTTATTCCATAAAACGCGGTATTTCCAGGGATATCATCCTACCCGTAAATTCCACTTTTTCGCTCAGGCATGGACTGCCAGCGGCGTGGCGCCGGGGTGGTCGGGTTCCGTTTTTGCGGGCGGCCCCGGGGCAAACAACCGCTCCAGCGTCTGGCGAAACGTGGACGGGAAAATCGGCTTGGGCAGGATCGCATCCACCGCGAATTTCCGGTACTGCTCATGCACTTCGTTGCTCAGCTCGGAGCTGAAGACGACGATCTTCCCCGGATAGGGCGTCTGCCGCGTGAGCCGCACGAGATCGAGGCCGTTGACGCCGGGCATGTGATGGTCGGTGACGATCAGGTCGAAGTCGTGGTTGGCCTCTTTCAGGCGGAGGAGGGCGGTGTCGCCGCCGTCCACGGTTTCAACACTGTGACCCTGGCGGGCGAGCATGTCGCGCATGAGATTGCGCAGCTCGGGCATGTCGTCGGCGTAGAGGATGTGCAGGGGCCGGACGGGCGGCGCGGCGGGCGCGGTTGGGTTCGAGGTTGGCATGGGAGTGAGCATGTTTCTAAGACGGACGAAAACGAACTTTGTTGTGCAAAAACCCCATGAAAATTCCGGCGGCATTCGGCCCTGAATTTACCGCCATTTGACGGGGTTGTGCGCGCGCTTGTCATTCGGCGCGGACCGCGCGTGGATGCGGGGACATTTATACCCCGACCCATGCAGCCGATCAAACCCGAGCATCTGACCCGTCATCTCCGCCACCTGACCGAGACCATCGGGGTGCGGCTCGCGGGCGGGGCGGGCGAGGCGGCGGCGGCGGACTACCTCGTGCAGGAATTTACCGTGGCGGGTGCCCGCGTTCACCGGGAGGTTTTCCCGGTCCAGACGCGCGAAGTCCGCGAGGAACAGCTGCAGGTGTTTTTCGACGGGGCGTGGCACGACGCGGGCGGCCTGGCCTTCGTCAACACCCCCGGCACCGACGGTGCGTGGCGCGAGGCGCCGCTGGTGTTTTTTGACGGGCCCACCGGTTACCAGCGGCCGGACCTCGGGGCGGAGCTGCGCGGGAGCATCGTGCTGCACCTCGGCTGCCACATTGAATCGCGGGAAAACTACCGGCGGCTGATGGCGGCGGCGCCGGCGGGCGTGCTGATGGTGGATGTGCGCTACCCGGGCGCGCTGCCGCTGGCGGATGCGATTTTTCCGGCCTACGCCCGCGCCTGCGGGGCAGTGCCCACGCTGAATGTGGCCTACCTTGATGCCTGGCGCTGGCGCGAACGCGGGGCGACCCGGGCGCGGCTGCGGATTGTGGGCGGCATGCGCCCGGCGGAGTCGGCGAACATCGTGGCGGAGCTGCCGGGCTCGGACCCGGCGGCGGGGATCCTGTTTCTCGGCGGCCATCATGACACCCAGGCGAACTCGGTCGGCGCGGACGACAACGGCTCGGCCACGGCGGGGCTGCTGGAACTGGCGCGGGTGCTGGCCCCGCTGCCGCGGCGGCGGACCATCCGCCTGATCTCGTTTGGCGCGGAGGAGCAGCTGTCGGTGGGCAGTTCGCATTACGTGCGGCGGCATCGCGCGGAACTCGCGGCGCGGGGCTGCTGCCTGTTCAACTTTGACAGCTTTGGCTCGCTGCTCGGCTGGAACACGCTCTGGGGCAGCGGGCCGCGGGAGCTGGATGCGCTGCTGCCCGCCTATTTTCAAACCCACGGCCAGCAGGTGCGGCGCGAGTACGGCGTGCTGCCGTATGCGGATCATTTCCCGTTCGTGGCGGCGGGCGTGCCGGCGCTGACGCTGATGCGGTTCAACTGCACGGCCGGGCGCTTTTTTCACCACCGGCCGGATGACGATCTCAGCCGGGTGGATCCGCGCCTCATGGCGGCGTCGCTCGGCGCGGTGGCGGATTTCACCGCGGCGATGGCGGTGGCGGAGCAGCTGCCGTTTGCCGCCACGATCCCGGCCGGCGAGCAGGCGGCGATCGCGGCGCACTGGGAGGATCTCTTTGGCGGCTGGGAGAACGTGGGCGGGCCCACGCCCACCACGTGAAGACGAGGGCGTGAGGCCGGGAGTACGGCGCCCCCCGCGAGGAAGGAATGCAGTCACTTCCCCCTTGAACTGCGTGCCGGGGGTCGGCTTTGCTCAGCCATGGTCGGGACCCTTATGATTGGCGGAGCTGGCTGGCAGATTGCCGCCGCCTGCCCCCCGACCCCGCCCGCGTCCCGGGCCTCGCTCCTCCGCCGGCGGCCGGCGGACTGACCCGGAAACTTTATGGCCAAACCCGAAGCTCGTGTTCCCACCCCGCCGGCAGCCGAGGCGAATTACGACCAGCCACTCTACGTGGAAGGTTTCCAAGGCACGCCGGAGGAGATTGAGCAACAGTGGCTGGAGAAGGTTTATCGGGGCCGGGGGGATACCATGGTCCAGCTCACGTGGCGGGCGGTGCTCATGGGCACCGTGCTCGGCGGCGTCCTCTCGCTGACCAACCTCTACATCGGCCTGAAGTCCGGCTGGGGCTTTGGCGTCACCATCACCGCCTGCATCGTGTCGTATGCAGTCTGGTCCGTGTTTCTCCGCCTCGGCTTCGCGAAGACGCCGATGACGATCCTCGAGAACAACTGCATGCAGTCCACCTCCAGCTCCGCCGGCTACTCCACCGGCTCGACGCTGGTGTCGGCGTTTGCGGCGTACTTCATGATCAACAACCAGGCGCTGCCGCTCGGGCTGACGCTGGCGTGGGTTTTCTTTCTCGCGGTCCTCGGCGTGACGATGGCGATCCCGATGAAGCGCCAGATGATCAATGTCGAGCAGCTGCGGTTTCCCACCGGCATCGCCACGGCGGAGACGCTGCGGGCGCTGTATTCGAAGGGCAAACGGGCGGCGCAATCCGCCCGGGCGCTCTCCTATGCGGCGGTGTTTGCGGCGGTGAGCCAGTTCTGGACGGACGGGTTGCGGCTGGTCAGCAAGCGGCTGGAGCCGTTCGGGCTGGGCACGCTGGTGGACCGGATGGACGCGGTTCTCTTTGGGCCGGCCTGGATCGGGCGCACGGTGACCTTCGTGTGGGACCCCATTTTCATCGCGGCCGGCACGCTGATGGGGATGCGCGCGGCGGGAAGCATTTTCCTCGGGGGCACGCTCTGCTGGGTGGTGTTCGTACCCATCATGCAGGCGCAGGGCGTGATTGTCGGCGAGGGTTACCGGGCGGTGGTCCAGTGGACGCTGTGGGGCGGGGTGTCGTGCATGGTGACCTCCGGCCTGCTCGCGTTCTTCATGCAATGGCGCGCGATCGCCAAGGCGTTCAGTGGCCTGCGCGGCCTCTTCGGGGGCCCGGCCGTGGCGGCCGGGGAGATGGAACGGCTCGAGGCGCCAATGTCATGGTTCTTCATCGGCCAGGCCGTCTCGCTGGTGGCACTGAGCTGGCTCGCCAAGGTGAGTTTCAACATGCCGGTGTGGGAGAGCGTGCTCGCCGTCCTGCTGTCGTTTTTCCTCTCCCTGGTGGCCTGCCGGGTGACCGGCGAGACGGACACGACCCCGACCGGCGCGATGGGGAAGGTGACGCAGCTGATCTTCGGCGGGCTCAACCCCGGCAACATGAACATCAACCTCATGAGCGCGAACATCACCTCGAGCGCCGCCATCTCCTCCGCCGACCTGCTTTCCGACCTCAAGAGCGGCTATCTCCTCGGGGCGAATCCCCGGAAGCAGTTCATCGCCCAGTTCAGCGGCATCTTCATCGGCACGGTGGCCACGGTGCTGGCGTTCCGCGTGATGGTACCCACTGCGAGCGTGCTGGGCTCCGACCAGTTTCCGGCGCCGGCGGCGCAGGCGTGGCGGGTCGTGGCCTTGGCGCTGAGCAAGGGCTTTGAGTCGCTGGAACCGATCAAGGTGTGGTCCATCGGCATTGGCGGCCTCGTGGGCGTGCTGCTCACGCTCCTGCCCAAGTGGTTTCCGCGCCAGGCGAAGTGGATGCCGTCCGCCTCCGGGATCGGCCTGTCCTGGACGTTCCACTGGTACTACGGCCTGCTCTTTTTCCTCGGGGCGCTGGCCGGCTGGTTCATGGAGCGCAAGCACCCGGAGCGTGCCGACCTGTACAATTTCCCCGTGGCGTCGGGCATCATTGCCTGCGGCTCGCTGATGGGCGTGCTGCTGGTGTTCTGGGAAAACATCCCGGTGGTCTGGCACCAGCTCTTCGGCGGCTGAGCCGCCCGCCCGAGGTTGGGATTGCGCCCGGGTGGGGCGGGACGTTGGCTCGGCGGGATGAGCAACCCCGCGGACAATGGCTGGAGCAGATCGTCGGGCTCGTGGCTGCGCCTCATGGAGCAGGGCGATCCCAACCGCGTGCTGCTGCTGGACGAGGTGATGCTCGGCCTGTGCGGCGAGGTGCGCGGGCTGGACGTGCTCGACGCCGGCTGCGGCGAGGGGCGTTTTTGCCGCATGCTCGCGGCGCGCGGCGCGCGCACCATCGGCATCGACCCGACGGTGGAACTGATCGCCGAGGCGCGCCGACTGCAGCCGGGCGCCGTGTTTCACGAGGCCGGGGCGGAGGCGCTGCCGCTGCCGGATGCGAGCGTGGACCTCGTGGTCAGCTATGTGTCCCTGGTGGACATCCCGGATTACCGTACTGCGATCCGCGAGAAGGCGCGCGTGCTGCGGCCGGGCGGGCGCCTCGTGGCCGCGAACCTGAACAGTTTCTCGACCGCGAGTACGCTGTACTGGGCGCGGGACGAGGACGGCCACAAGCGGCACTGGACCATGGACAACTACATGGTCGAGCGCGCGGTGAAGGCCGAGTGGGCCGGGATGAATATCGTCAACTGGCACCGCCCGCTCTCGGCGTACATGGCGGCGTTCATGGCGGCGGGGCTGGTGCTGGAGCACTTCGACGAGCCGCTCCCTAAACGCGAGGTCATCACCCGGCATCCCAAGATGCAGGACTTCCACCGGCTGCCGCATTTCTGGACGATGGTCTGGCGGGCGCCGGCCGGCTAACACGGCGGTAACTACCCGTTGCGGCGAACGCGCCCGGAGTCGTCAGGGCTGAAATTCAACCGTCGGAGCCGGGTCATTCGCGGCCGCTGCTCCGGCCGGGTCAAAGACGACCAGGATCTCACCCACGGTGTCCCCCGGCATGGGCAGCTCGAGGAGAACCCGCGTGCCGGCCGCCAGCCGGCCGCGCACCCGCGCGAGCGGAGTGCACCACGCATAACCGCGCTCGGTCGGACCGGGGTTGGTGAGCAGCAGGCGGACCGCCGGGTGTTCCGTGGTTTTCACCAGCAGATCGTAGGTGAGGACCCCGGCGGTGATCGTGCGCTTTTGCCGGTAGACAATCGGGGTTGGTTTCTCTCCCGGCGCGAGCAACCGGTAGGCGGCGAGGCTGACGGGGTTGTTCTCGTCATCCTTAAACAGCCAGACGCTGGCGGCGACGCGACCCTCGCGGCCGAGCAGCCGACCCGCGTTCACGATCAACCAGCCCGGTCGGCCATGCAGGATTGCCTCCGCCGTGGCCGCGCCGCTCTCCGGTTCGGCCATGAACTCGACTGGGCGCGCGGGCGACTGCCGGTAGAATGCCCCGATCGGCCGCTCCTGCGACAAGGCGAGCAGCAAGGGCGCTTCGGGATGATCGAGTTGTTGCGACCATTCCCGCCAGCCCTGGGCCACGAAGTAACTCAGCGAGCGTTCCGGGCTGACGACGGCTTTCCATCCGGCCTGGTGCGTGTGCATCGTGACGTGCCAGCCGATATCCAGGGTCGCGAAGCCGGCCAGCAGCCAGACCGCCCGGCGCCAGGACGGGCCCAGCTGCTCGATGCCCCACGCCGAGACTAGCGCCACCCACGGCGACGCGAGCACGAGATAGCGGAAGGCATATTGGTGCCACTGCTGCATGAAATGGAAAAACAGCAGGAAACCCAACGCGCCGGCGGCCCACACCGCCATCTGGCGCGCCGCCGACTGCCGCCAGCGGATCACGCAAAAAATTACCCCGAGGGAAAACAGCAGGAGTGTCACCAGGCCAAACGACACCGCATCGGCGTCGGGTTCGGTGCGCTGCAGGATCTGCCCCAGCACGGCCCGGCGATCCATGCCGTCCAACGTGTAGGGATCGGCCACCGGCAGGGTCCGGACGAGGGCCCGGGCGGTCCCGAGCGAGAGGGCCCGCAGCGCGTCCGGCTGCGATTGCGGCTCGAGATTTTGCGCGAGCGAAGCGGTGAGGTTCCACTGGAGTTTGTGCAGCTGGCCGGAAACCGAGTCGAAGCCCTGGTGGTGTTTCTTCACCCACGCTGCCGGCCCGAGGAAGCCACCATAGGCCTGCCAGTTGCGCAGGTAGGACGGCAGCGCAAACAGCCCGATCCCCAGCAACCCGGCCAGCAGGGTCCGCTGCCACTTTGCCCAGGGCAGGCGATGCTGCCAGGCCAGCCAGCCGACCCAGAGCAGCGCGCCGGGCGCCAGGTAGAACAGCGTCCCTTTCGCGCCGAGGGCGAAACCGGCGCCCAACGCGCCGAGCCAGGAGACTTCGCCGCGCCGCAGGGCGGCGAGCCACAGGTAAAACGACGCCGCAAAAATCCCGGTGGCAAACAGGTCGGTCTGCGCCGCGGTGAACTGCACCACGACATTGGCCATGCCAAGCAACAGCCCGCCGGCGAGCAGCGACGCCCCCCGGCTCAGGCCCGACTGGCGCGCAAGTCCGATGGTCGCGCCGACCGCGAGGAGACCCGTGAGCGCCTGCGCGAGGACGACCAGCCGGAACCCCGCGCTCACACCGCCGGCCAGCCAGGCCCAGACGATATCCGGGATGTCGGCCACGAAGTTCAGGCGCGCGTCGGTGGTGGCCAGCACATGAACCCGGCCATCCTGCAGCCAGGCGCCGATTCGGGGCAGGTGATAGGTCAGCGCATCCAGCACCGCGGGTTGGGCAAGGGCCGCGATCACGGTCAGCGCCAGCAAGACGACCAGCAGTCCCGCGGCGATCAGACGGTCGCAGCCCGGGGTGGCGAAAAACTGCCGGACCTGCCCCACCGCGCGGCCCAGGAGTTCCCGGTCGGCCGCGAGGTGCGAACGCCGCACCACCAACAGCGCACCCAGCAGCCCGCTGTGAAAAACGAGGAAACCCGGGGCGCCAAAGCCGCCGGTGACGCCGAGGATCACCCCCGCGCCCGCGGCCAGCGCGAGCAGCGACCAGAGCCACGCGATGCCCGCCTCAAGGAAACCGTGTTTCGCGTGTCCGCCGGCGCACACCAGCAGCCACGCGGCGGCCAGGGTCACCCCTACGTCGGTTAGGAAAATTGCGGCCACGGGAGTTGGGTGGGTGGCGAAAGGCGGGTGGAAAGTCGGAGGGCCTTGGTCGGATCAAACCATTCTGCCGGGGGCGGCCGCGTCGGTGCGTCCCCGCTGGTCCACAAAGGTTTTTTTCCACGAGCGTCTCGATGGAGTCCGGCCGCGTCGCCTCGATCAGGATCTGGTAGCCGAACATCCCCGGCCAGAGTTTCGCCAGTTTGGCGGACACCCAGTCGAGCAGCTTGAGGAGCTTCGAGCCTTCGGTGCCGAGGTCGGCAAGGGGCGGGCCGAAGCAGCGGACCCGGTCCACCTGGAAACCGGCGTTGCGCAGCAGGCGCTGGAACGAGCGCACGGTGAAGAGTCGGGTGTGGGTGAGATCGAGGATGCCGCGCCGCCCGTAGTTGAACTGGCCGATCAGGTGCATGCTGCGGATCACCCAGAAGGAAATGTTGCCCGTGCTGGCGTAGAGTTTGGCGCCGGGCTTCATGACGGCGAAGATCTGCTGGGCGGTGCGCTCGGGCGTCAGCATGTGCTCAAGCACGTCGAGGACGAAGACCGTGTCGAACGCCCGCGCGCCGGTTGCCGCGGGCCAGTCCCCGTCGAGGTTCGCCGGCACGCGGCGGAGATTGGACTGGCTCGCGGCGCGCCGCCCCAGTTCGTCATCCACGGTGGTGAGCTGGTCCACCACCATGAGGTTCACGCCGCGTTCCGCGTGGGCCAGGCCTGCCGCGCTGCCGTCGCCGCCCCCGAGGTCGAGCAGCTCGGAACCCGGGACCAGCGGCAGGTGGCGGATGAAATGGTGGAGGCTCGTGGGCGCCTGCTTGACGGTGTACTTCCGCGCGCGGTTGGGGATGTCGAACTTCGGGTTGTAGAAGATCTCGGCCTGCATCAGCCGGTATTGCAGCGCGGCCACCATGCAGGCCCACGCGTACTTCATCCCGTTCACGCGGCAGATCTCGTCGCCGTAGTAGGTCGGGATGGCGACCTCCCGGATCGTGAGGCCGGCGGCATGAAACTGGATGATGATGTCCGAGTCAAAATCGAAGCCCAGGCTGTTGGCCGCGTAGGGCACCCGCCGCAGTGCGGCCGTGCGGTAGGACCGGTAGCCGCTGTGCAACTCGCTGAGGCGCGTGCCGATCAGGCGGTTCTGCGCCCAGGTGAGGATCCGGTTGCCGGTGAATTTGTAGAGGGGCATGCCGCCCTTGAGCGCGCCCCATTTCGTCAGGAAGCGGCTGCCATACACGGCGTCCGCGCCGGAGGGGCGGGAGTATTCCGCCAGCAGGTCCGGCAAAAACTCCGGCGCGTACTGCCCGTCGCCGTGCAGCAGCACGACGACGTCGAAGCCCTGGGCGAGTGCGTAGTGGTAGCCGAGGCGCTGGTTGCCGCCGTAGCCCTGGTTGTACGGGGTCTGGAAAATTTTCAGCGGCGCGCCGGCCCACTGGGCCGCCACCGCCTTCTGCACGGTGCCGTCGCGGGAGCTGTCATCGATGACAAACACCTCGGCGAGCTGGCGGCCGACCCAGTCCGGGATGCGCCCCAGCACCTCGTCGATGTGGCGCTCGGCGTGGTAACAAACGATGAAGACGGCGACGCGATTCTCCGCGAGAGTCTGGACGGCGAGACGGCGGGTCTCGTCCGGACAGGTGCGGGTGATCGGCATCCGGAAAAACTGGTTTATTTTTTCCGACTTACAACCCGGGAGTGGTGGGCGGGGCCGGTCCCGGCGCGCAAATCCGGTCCCGGCGGGAGCATGGGACCCATGGGGCGAAGGCAGAAACCCTCGAAGCGGCTCAGCTGATCAGCAGCAGGCGCGGCGGGTCGCCGGGGCCGGTGGGCGGGGCGCGGTGGATGCAGGGCGGGACGGCGCTGCCAGGCCAGTCGACGGCGATGCGCCAAAGGTGGCCGAGGCCGAAGGCATAGGGACGCGCCCCCGGCAGCGCGGCGTAGTGCAGGTCGTAGTGCTGATCGCGCAGGAACGCGCGAAAACCGGCGTCGTCCGCGCCGCCATACTCGCGGAGTAGCGCGGTCCGGGTGGCGGGATCCTCGACGCGGCGGAGGGCGTCCTCGTTGCGCAGGCCTTCCGAAGCCGGGCCGTGGTAGGTGCAGAGCCAGGTGGCCGACTCGACCGTCGCACTGTCGGCGTGGAACGAATAGACATCGGTCGGCACGGCGGCGCGCGCGTCGTCGCGGGCGTAGCTATGGATGCAGTTCAGCTCGGGGGTCAGGTCGTGCGCGCGGAGCAGCGCCAGATCTGCGAGCATGCAGTCGCGCGCCGCCCGTCCGGCGGGCGTCAGCGGGAGGGCGTGGAGCCGGGATTCGTCGAGTGGCACGACGCCTTCGCCGTCACCCAGCCGGGTCACGACCTCGGCAAAGTCCCCGGGCAGCGTCCGCGTCCAGCAGAGCGCATTCACGCCGGCGGTAAAGGAAGCGGCGGCCAGCTCTGCAAAACTGCCTACGGTCCGGGTGCGCGGGTGGCCGGGGGTCGGGTGGAATGCGGCCATGCGGGCGGCGTGACCGGCGGGAGGGGCTCAGAGCCGCTTGCCCAGCACGTCGAACAGGTTGTTGAGGCGGGAGGAGTCGCGCTGGGTCTCGCCGAAGGAGAGCTTGCGAAACTCGGCCTTGATGGCGTCCACGATGAAGTCGTTGGTCACGTCATCGCCGGCCAGGGCGATCCGCAGATTACACAGCGTCGCGTTGTCGGGTGCGATGGCCATCGCGGCGAGCAGCTGCGAGTCGCGGGGCGAGGTGACTTTCTTTTCCCGGAAAAGGTCCACCAGGTAGCTCGAGGCAAACGCCGGGTCGTTCCATTCTTCCCAGCCCTGGCGGTCGAGGTCGGTCAGGACGGGGTTGCGATTGGCGGCGGCGAGCCAGCACAGCAAGTGGAGGGCGTCGCGGTCCTGGCTCTCCACGCGGGCCCGCAGCGGGGTTTCATAGGCGGCCCAGAGTTCGGCCGGGGTGATGAGCTTGGCTGTGACCGCGAGTTCACACAGGGCGCGGGCGACCTGCGAGTCGGCGGGCAGCTCCGCGCCGGGGCCGATGACGAGTTTGGCGTCCTGGAGCGCCTTCTGGATGTCGCTGGCCTTTTTTTCCGTGGCCCGGGTCAGTTTGGCGTAGAGTGCCAGCGCCACGTAGCGCGCGTCCTTGCGGCCCAGCAATTCGGCGGCGCGCTTCAGGTCGCGATTCAGGCCATCCTCATAGATCTTGGCGTTCCACCAGTCGGTATCGAAGGCGAGGTCGAGCAGGATCAGGTTGGTCAGCTTGGTCAGGTCACCCTTCTCGATCTGGGCGATCAGGTCCCCGCGGCGCTGGGTCGGCAGGAGCGGGCCGTAGACGGCGCAGATCGCATAATCGACCTCGGTGTGGTGCCGCACCGGATCCGCCCGGTTCCAGGCGGCGACGGCGGCCTTCAGCTGGCCGGTGCGGACCAGGCAGTCCGCCAGCAGGGCGGAGAAATGGGCGAGCTTCCCGGTGGCCAGCACGCGCCGGTAGTTGGCGCTGGCCGCGGCATACTCGCCCCGGCGGTGCTGTTCCAGCGCGACCCCGAGGGCGACGGCGGGTTCATCGGGCAGCGCGGATTGCGCGCGCAGGTGCAGCCGGTAGGACGAGGCCGGGTCGGAACCGTAGAGCGCGTTGGCGATCACGAATGCCGCCACGGGACCGCCGTCCTCCTCGGCGAGGGTGAGGAGGATCTGGTTGCCGTCGGTGGGATAACCCTCGGCGCTGAGCTTGGCGGCATCCTCCAGGTTGGAGGCGTGCTGCTCGGACCAGACCTTGGCGTCAGCCTCGAAATCCGCGGCGAGGCACGGGTGGGTGCCCGCGAGACAAGCGGTCAGGGAAAGGCAGAGGAAGGCGAACCGCATGGCGTGGTGGGACGAGTGAACGCGGTCGGCGGGGGTGGGCAAGCGGCGAGTGGCCCGCCTTCGTCCCGTTGCGCGGAATTTCGGCGTGGCCAGGGCGGAGCCCGACCTACGCTAATAATCCAAATACGGAGCCAACCACTTTTCTGATTCGGCGGCGGGCTGGCCCAGGCGGACGGCGTAATCCTCGACCTGGTCTTTGCCGAGTTTGCCCACCGCGAAATATTTGGACTCGGGGTGGTTGAAATACCACCCGCTGACGCTGCTGGCGGGAAACATGGCGTAGCTCTCGGTGAGGCGGATGCCCGTGGTGGCCTCGGCGGCGAGGAGCTCGAACAGGGGTGGCTTGGCCTGGTGGTCGGGGCAGGCGGGGTAGCCCGGCGCCGGGCGGACGCCGCGGTATTTCTCGCGGATGATGTCCTTCATCTCGAGGTTCTCGGTTTTGCCGTAGCCGGAGAACTCGCGGGCCTGCTTGTGCATGAGCTCGGCGAGGGCCTCGGCGAGCCGGTCGCCCAGGGCCTTGGCCATGATCGCGGAATAGTCGTCGTGCTTCGCCTCAAACTCCTTCGCGAACTCCTCGACCCCGTGTCCGCTCGTGACGGCGAAGCCGCCGAGATAGTCGATCCGGCCGGAATCCTTCGGCGCGATGAAGTCGGCGAGGCAGTGCTGGAACTGGCCGGCGGGTTTTTCGTTCTGCTGGCGGAGGAAGGGGAAGGTCTGGAGCACGCGCGAGCGCGACTCGTCGGCATAGACTTCGACACTGTCGCCCACGGAGTTCGCGGGCCAGAAGCCGATGACGGCCTTGGCGGTGTAGCGTCGCTCCTGGACGATGCGGGCGAGCATCGCCTGCGCGTCGGCGTACAGCTTGGTGGCTTCCACGCCGACGACGGCGTCGGTCAGGATGTCGGGGAAGCGGCCGTGCAGTTCCCAGGCGGAGAAAAACGGGGACCAGTCGATGAACTCAGCGATGGCGCTGAGTTCAAGGTAATGGGCGATGGGTGATGGGCGATAGGTTGACGACCCCTGACCAATGACCTCTGACCCAGGACCTCGCCCGCTCGTATAGACGCGAGTGCCGAGGAACTCGGGCTTGGGGATGTCGACGGTCGCCCAATCGGTGGGCTGGCGGCGGGCGCGGGCCTCGGCGAGGGGGAGGAGTTTCCGGGTGTTGCGGCGGTCGGCGAACTCGGTGCGCTGGCGGTCCTGCTTCTCGCGGTTCTCCGCGGCGAACGCCGGCTTGCTGGCGGGATTCATCAGCGCGGAGACGACGCCGATGACGCGGGAGGCGTCGAGGACATGGATGACGGGCTCGGCGTATTCGGGCGAAACTTTCACCGCGGTGTGCGCGGCGCTGGTGGTGGCGCCGCCGATGAGCAGCGGGAGCGTGCAGCCGGTGCGCTTCATCTCCTTGGCGACGTGGACCATTTCGTCGAGGGACGGGGTGATGAGGCCGGAGAGGCCGATGACGTCGGCCTGCTTCTCCTTCGCGGTGGCGAGGATCTTGTCGCAGGGCACCATCACGCCGAGGTCGATGACCTCGTAGTTGTTACACGCGAGGACGACGCCGACGATGTTCTTGCCGATGTCGTGGACGTCGCCCTTGACGGTGGCCATGACGATGCGGCCCTGGGGCTGGGCGGTCCCGCCGCCGGCGATATGGAGGCGTTTTTCCTCCTCCATGAACGGCGTGAGGTAGGCGACGGACTTTTTCATCACGCGGGCGGACTTCACGACTTGGGGGAGGAACATCTTGCCGGAGCCGAACAGGTCGCCCACGACGCGCATGCCGGCCATGAGCGGACCCTCGATGATATTGAGCGGGCGCGGGTACTTGGCGGTGAGGAGGCGGGCCTCCTCGGTGTCGGCCTCGATGAAGGTGTCGATGCCCTTGACCAGTGCGTGTGACAGGCGTTCCTCGACAGAGAGGCGACGCCAGACGTCGGTATTTTCGATTTTCGAATTTTGATTTCCGATTGATCCAGCGTCGCTCTTGGCGGCGGCCTCCTTGGCCTTGATTTCCTCGGCGTGGGTGACGAGGCGCTCGGTGGCGTCGGGGCGGCGGTTGAGGAGGACGTCCTCGACCAGGAGCAGGAGGTCGGGCGGGATCTCCTCGTAGACGCCGAGCATGCCGGCGTTGACGATGGCCATGTCGAGGCCGGCGCGGATCGCGTGGTAGAGGAAGACGGTGTGGATCGCCTCGCGGACCGGGTTGTTGCCGCGGAAGGAGAACGAGACGTTGGAGACGCCGCCGCTGACCTTGGCGCCAGGGAGGGTGGCCTTGATGACCTTCGTGGCCTCGAAGAAATCGACGGCGTAGTTGTTATGCTCCTCGATGCC
>CAIOAO010000076.1 GCA_903855985.1 uncultured Opitutia bacterium
CGCCTCCTGGTGGGTGGAGCTGAGGTAGAGGAATTTCGGGTCCGGAGTGATGTGGAACGGCATCTCCGTAAAACCGTAATAGCTCTGGTACATCGGGCGCCGAGTATCCGGGGCCGCCATTAAAACGCACGAAAATTCCGTCCGGTGTTACAGGCCATGATGCCAAAAAAAGTTGCTAGGGACACGTCCCGCGGGCTTATCCTCCGCGGGTGAACTGGCACAAGGTCATCTCCGGCATGTTCGTCGCGCTTTTCCTCGCGGTGGCGGTGTGGGCGGGTATCTTCTTCCTCCAGATGCACCGCGACCTGTCCGTACTTCGGGCGCAGGAGGCAGCCAACCAGCGACGGCTGAACGAAGCCCAGGCCAAGCTCGACTCCCAGCAGAAGTACCTCGACGAGCTCCGCCATGATCCTGAGGTGGTGGAAGCCGTCATCCGCCGCAAACTTGGCTATATCCGCGGCCAGGAGTTCATCTTCCGCTTCGAGGACACGCGCAAACCCTGAGACCCAGCCCCCCAAGCCCACTTTCCGATGACCGACGAAAATCTTATCAAAACTTTCCAAGCCGCCGGACAAGGGCACGTCTTCGCCTTTTGGGATCAATTGACCCCGCCGGAGCGGACGCAGCTGCTGGAGCAGGCCGGGGAAATCGATTTGACGGAGATTGCCACCCTGACGCGCACGCTAGTGCAACCGGCCGCTGGCTCGTCGGCAGCCGACTGGTCAGATTTGTTGCCGGCTCACTATGAAAAACGTCCGGAGCACGGCGGTGCGGCAGTCGACTGGCAGGCGGCCGAGGCGGCGGGTGAAGCCGCGTTGCGGGCCGGACGCGTAGCTGCCTTCACGGTGGCAGGCGGGCAGGGGACCCGGCTGGGCTACGACGGCCCCAAAGGCACATTTGCCGTCACCCCGGTGCAGGCGAAATCACTCTTCCAGATTTTTGCCGAAAAAATCGTCGCCGCTGGCCGCCGCTCCGGTCGTCCGCTCCACTGGTTCATCATGACCAGTCATGCCAATCACGAGGCCACGGAGTCGTTTTTCCGTGAGCACGGCCATTTCGGCCTTGAGCCGTCGAGGGTGCACTTCTTCCGGCAGGGCCGGATGCCCGCGGTCGATTTCTCGGGCAAGATCCTGTTGGAGTCGCGGAGCTCCATCGCGCTCAGCCCGGATGGCCACGGTGGATCCTTCCGCGCACTGCACCGGAGCGGTGCCCTTGATCTGATGGCCCGCGAGGGTGTCGATACGCTCAGCTACTTCCAAGTGGATAACCCAGTCGTGCGTTGCATCGACCCTGCCTTCCTCGGCTTCCACCTCCTGCGTCGCTCCGAGATGTCGAGCAAGATGGTGCCGAGGGCCTATGCTGAGGAGAAGGTCGGGCTCTTCTGCGTGCGCGGGGGCCGGACCTGCGTGATCGAATACAGCGACATGCCGCTCGCTCTGCAGCGGGAGTCGCTGGCGGATGGGACGCTGCGGTATCTCGCCGGCAGCATCGCGATCCATGTGATCGACCGGGAGTTTGCCCGCCGGATGGCCGCCGGGGGAGAGGGAGTCGCCCTGCCATTCCACCGAGCCGATAAGAAAATCCCGGCGATCGATGCCAGCGGGGCTCCGGTCAAGCCGGCCAAGCCCAACGGGATCAAGTTCGAGCTGTTCGTGTTCGATGCACTTCCCTTTGCCCATTCGCCGGTGGTTATCGAGACCCTGCGGGCCGATGATTTCAGCCCGGTCAAGAACGCCGAGGGACTGGATTCGCCGGCAACCTGCCGCGCTGACCAGCTGAAACAGTATGCCCGGTGGTTC
>CAIOAO010000077.1 GCA_903855985.1 uncultured Opitutia bacterium
GAGCCGAAGACGGCGCCGGCGGCGCCGCGGAGCTGGTCCCACGGGTCGTTGGGGAACACGTGGCCGGTGCGGTCCTTGTCGAGGGCCTTGAAGCGCTTGACGAGCTCCTGCTGGTCGGCGGCGGTGAGTTCGCTGTCCACGATGTCCTGGTGGTAGGTCTCGTGCTTGAAACCCTCGATGACGGTCTCGAACGGCTCGTGGTCTTCGCCTTCTTTCTTCTGCACGCCGAGGACGACGTCACCGTACATCTGGATGAAGCGGCGGTAGCAGTCCCAGGCGAAGCGCTCGTTCTTCGTTGCGGCGGCGAGGGCGAGGACGGTCTGGTCGTTGAGGCCGAGGTTGAGGATGGTGTCCATCATGCCCGGCATGGAGTCGCGGGCGCCGGCGCGGCCGGCGCCGAGCAGCGGGGTGCCGGTGGTGGCGCCGAACGTCGTGCCCATGCTCTGCGCCATGTTGGCGATGCCGGCCTCCATCTGGGCCTGGAGGGACTTCGGGTACGTGCGCTTGTTGGCGTAGTAGTAGGTGCAGACCTCGGTGGTGACGGTGAAGCCGGGGGGCACGGGGAGGCCGATGCGGGTCATCTCGGCGAGGTTGGCGCCCTTGCCGCCGAGGAGGGGCTTCATGCCCCCGTGGCCGTCGGCCTTGCCGGCGCCCCACGAGTAGACGTATTTGAGCGCCTTGGGGGCGGATTTTTTCTTCGCAGGGACTTTCTTAGCTTTGGATTTGGCGGCCATGGAATGGTGGATTTCGCGGTTAAAAATCATCGGCCCGGAGCGGGCGCGCAGAGTGAAACGGCATAGCTTTGCGGCGGGGGCTGTCAACCGTGCAGCCAGAAATGTCGGGCGGGCGTCACGCTCGCGCCGTGTGTCATAAGCAGCCCGGCTCCGGGCATGAAAAAGGCGGGGTGATGCGACCCCGCCCGGCACCCGACCTGGCCCGCGTTACTTGTTCGCGGCGCGGTAGGCGCGGAACACCACGCGGAACATCTGCAGGGCGAGCCAGAACACGCCGGTCAGGCAGGAGGCGGCGAGGGCGGCCCAGAGGATGATCATCTTCGGGTTGCCCGAGGGCACGTGCGACTTCAGCACGCTGAAAAGATAGGCGAAAAACAGGACCATCAGCACGACGTCGACGACGAGGCTGAGGGGGGAGGTGAATTTCTCGGTGGGCTGCTCCATGAGGGTCCAAGGGAGAGCAGGAACCCGGGGCTTGTCCACGGAAAATTTCTGCCCACGGAACACCCGGAAGACACGGAATAAAGACCCTGCCCGAACCATCGCAGCCGGGGCCGATTACCGGCCTCTGCCCGCTGCCGGGTAATCCGGGTGTACCGTGGGCAAAATCGTTATTATAACGCCTTCGGGATCGCGGCGGTGAGGTTCTCGGGGGCGCCGGCGGTCACCAGCACGTTGTCCTCGATCCGCACACCGCCGAGCGAGAGGTGCGACTCGACCAGCGGCCAGTTGACGGCGTCGCGGAAGCGCGCGCGGCGCTGCGGGTCGTTGAGCAGGGCGGGGATGAAGTAGAGGCCGGGTTCAACCGTGACGACATAGCCCGGCCGGAGGGGGAGGTCCATGCGCAGGGTCGAAAGGCTGGCGCGGGGGGACTTGGTGCGGCCCGGCTCCATCCCGCTGCCATCGCGCACGCCGAGGCCGACCATGTGGCCGAGACCGTGCGGGAAAAACAAGGTGTGCGCCTCCTGCTCGACGAGGGATTCGGCTGCGCCGCGCATCACGCCCAGGCTGACGAGGCCGGCGGTCAGCTCGATGGCGGCGGCTACGTGGACTTCGCGCCATTCCGCGCCCGGCACGCAGCGCGCGAGGGCGCGCTCCTCGACGGCGAGGACGATTTGGTAGAGGTCGCGCTGGAAGGCGGAGGGCGTTCCCACGACGTAGGTACGCGTGACGTCACTCATGTAGCGCCCGATCTCGACGCCGGCATCCACGAGGAGAAAATCCCCCGCGACCGCGGCGCGCGAACTGGGCGTGGAGTGCAGGATGGCGGAGTTGGCGCCGAGTCCGACGATGCTGCCGTAGCCGGGCCGGTCGCCGCCGGCGCGGAAAAAGCCGGTCTCGAGTTCGATCTGCAGGGCGCGCTCGGTGACACCGGGGCGCAGGCTGGCCCGCATCTGTTCATAACCCGCGGCGGTGGCGACGGCGGTGCGGCGCAGCAGGGCGATTTCGGTGGCGTCCTTCAGCCGGCGGGCGTGCTTCAGCTGTTCCCGGGCTTGGAGGCTGCGGGCCTCGTCGGCTAGAACGCCGCGCAAGGGTGCGCCCAGCATCACAATCGGCCGGCCGCGGCGGGTGGTGAGCCACGGCTCGAGGGTGGCGATGGAGGCGCCGGGGAGTTGTGCTCGGCCCTCCCAGACGCGTTCGCCCTCGGTGACATCGGGGACGAAAGAGACCCAGCCGCCGGCGCCGTCGCGCGGATCGAAGGCGACGACCCCGCCCGGGCATTCCTCGGCGGTGAGGTAGTAGTACTCGGCGTGCGAGCGGAAAGGGTAGGTCTGGTCGCTGCCCTCGGGCAGCGGCACGGGTTCGCCGGCGCCGACCAGCAGGATCGCATCGCCGAGCGTGAGTGCCGTCGCGATCCGCGCGCGCCGGTCGGAGAGAAACGTGGACATGGGGCCGACACTGGGGCCGCGCCGGGTGGCAGGCAAAAACTAAAGTGCTGACGTTGCCCGGCCGGGGCGCTTCGACTCAGGCAACCTTGAGCCTGCGGCGGCGCAGGACCCGGGCACCGAGCAGCAAGCCACCCACCAGCAGCATCGCAGAGGTGGAAGGCTCCGGCACGGCGGCGGTGATGCCGAAGGTCAGGTCATCGATGCGCCAGTTGGAGGTGGTGACGCCGCCAATGCCATCCGAGCCATACAGCCGGAAGGTGATGGGCACGTCGGTCGCCGCCAAGTAGGAGAAAGAGGAGAGGGTGACCAGGGTCCAGGTGGAGGTGGTCGGCAACGCGGTGACCGACCCCAGCGTGGTGAACGTGGTGAAACTATCGATGCTGGCCAGTAACGTGAGGGTTTGCGGGCCCTTCAAGTTGCTCCAGGTGCCGACCTGCAGGTCCGTGGCCGTGAGTGAATAGCCGGAGGCCGGGGCGATGGTGAATTCGAAGTACGTCGAGGTGACCGGATCGAGCGGACCGGTCACGACGCCGATCGAGGCGTTGTGCACCCCGGAGGATGGCCCGTTGATGCCCGAGTAACCGAACGAAGAGCTCACCGAGTTGAACAGGGGATTATTGCCGGGCTGTTCATTGTTGCCGAAGAGATCCACCGGCACCGTGACGTTGGCGGAAAGCGACAGGGGCGCACCCGAACCTCCGCTGAAATTCCAATAGACTGCAGTCTGGGACCGCGCCGCGATGGCCAGGACCACGAACACGGCCTCTTTCACCAACCGAAAAAATCCTGCGAAACGGTGCCGTGCGGGATAACCCCATCGCTCGTGGGCGGTCATTTGCGGTGGGCAGATCGGCAACCGGCTCATGGCACGGTGTTTGGCCTGTAAGTTGA
>CAIOAO010000078.1 GCA_903855985.1 uncultured Opitutia bacterium
AGCGCGGATGGCGGATGAGCCCGACCAGGTCGCAGACCTCGTCCATGTTCTGCGCAAACTCCGGATAGTTGCTAAAGTGGTCCTTGTAGTGGTTCTCGATCACCAGCGTCACCCCGCACGCCTCCGCCTCAGGCAGGCACGCCTCAATGCACGCCGCCACCAAAGCGAGCCCCTGCTCCCGGGACAACTCGGGCCGGCGTTGGCCCGACAGCACCCGGCAGTACCCCGCCCCCAGCGTCGCCGCCATGCGGATCCAGGTCTTCTCCTTCTCGATCTCCATCCGGCGGAAAGCCGCGTCGGGGTGCGAGAAATCGGGCGAGCAACAGAGCATCGGGATCACCAACCCGCGGCTTTCCACGGTCCGCCGGGCCTCGGCCCAGCGCGCCGGGTCCGCCAGCTCGTGAAACCCGCTGTAATACTCGAGCCCGTCCAGCCCGAGCGGCGCCGCCAGGTCCACCCACTCGCGCAGCGTCATCGTGCCATCTTTACAGAGCGGACGGATGTAGGCCTTCGGAAATGCGGCAAGTTTGGGCATCGGATGTTTTAAGGGGGAAGCCAGGAAACCAGGAACGGAATGTTTGGATGCAGCTTCGGATTCCTGGCTTCCTGGCTTCCCCCTTAAAATAATTCCGGCTCAGGTCTTCACCGGGTTCCGCCCCCAGATCGAGAACTGCTCCAGCTCCAGCACCGAGCCGGAGATCGGACGTGACTCGTCGCCAAGCCAGTACACCGCCGCCGCCGCAATCTCCTCGGGCGCGATGAGCTTGCCCGACGGTGCGTACATCGCGGGCACCTTCGTGAACCAGTCGTCCGGTGCGCCCTGGGCCCGCTGCGTCTCCTTCTCGCGCGGCGTGAGCACCCAGCCGATGTTGAGGTGATTCACGCGCACCCGGTCCGTGCCGTGGGCGTTGGCGAGGTTGCGGGACAGTGTCTGCAACGCGCCCTTCGACGTGCTGTAATCCAAAAACGTCGCCTCGCCGCTGAGCGCGTTAACCGACCCGATGTTCAGCACGCAGCCCTGGTTCGCCTTCAGCTGCGCGAACGCCGCCTGGATCAGGAAAATCGGTGCGCGGACATTGATCGCCATCGTGCGCTCGAACATCTCCACCGTCGTCGTCTCGATTGTCGTGCGGGGCACAATCGCCGCGTTGTTCACCACCGCGTCAATCCGCCCGAACGCTGCCAGCGCCGCCGCCGCAATGCGCCCCGGCGTCGCCGGATCAACCAGGTCGTCAAGGTGCAGCGCCGCTGCCGGGCCGAGCTTTTTCACCAGTTCCTCACCCTCGGAGCGGTTGATGCCGTGCACCAGCACCTTTGCGCCCTCGGCCACGCTGCGCTCCGCGATCGCCCGGCCGATCCCAGTCGTCGCACCCGTGACAATGATGACTTTGTTTTTCAGTCGCATGAAAATGTTCTCCGCCGTGGTCAGTGGGCCAGCGGCGCCGGTCCCACCGTGACCAGCGTTTTGACCGAGTTCGCAATGAAGCACTGTTCGTGCGCCAGGTGGTGCAGCCGGGCGTCCTCGGCCGCATCGGGCCGCTTTTCTCCGGCGTAGACGATGACCGGATTGAGTGCCACGGAGCTGACCCACGGCACGCCCTTTTCGTTCTTCGTCAACACCCCGACCGCCTCGTCGCGGTAGCTCTCCACCTCATAACCCGCCCGCGCGGCCAGAAACAGCCACGTGAGCATGTGGCAGCTCGAGATCGAGGCGACGAACGCCTCCTCCGGATCCACGTTCGCCGGATTCGACCACGGCACCGGCACGACGGCGGGCGACGGCGACGCCGCCACCGTCAGGCCGCCATCAAACGTCCAGGTATGTTCGCGCGTATAGCGCCCCTTCAAAAAATCGGGCCCGCTGCGCTTCCAATCAATCGTGGCTTTGTGTTGGGACATGGAAGGAAAGGTTCAAGCCGGCCGGAGCACGGCCTTCACGATCTGCCCCGAGTGCATTTTCTCGAAGGCCTCGTGCCACGACTCGAGCGCCCAGATGCCGCCCATGATCGGGCGCACATCGAGCTGGCCCGACCCGAGCAGCGCGAGCACCCGCTCCCACACCGGCCAGTTGTGGCTGAAGCTGCCCTGCAGCGTGATGTTTTTCTGCACCAGCGGATCGAGCGAAAATCCCAGCGGCTGCGGGCCCCAGCCCACCTTGCTGATCCAGCCGTTTGGCCGGACGAGTTCCATCGCGATGCGCAGCGCTGCCGACGCGCCCGCCGCATCAATCACGCCATCCACGCCCAGCCCGTCGCGCGCCTTTGCCCACGCGGTCGCGTCGCCGATAATCACTTCGCAACCGTAGGCCTTCGCCACCTCGAGCCGCGCCTTGTCACGCTCCAGCCCGACGAGCGCCACCTGCGCCCCCGCCAGCCGCGCCATCGCCGCGCACAAAATCCCGATCGGTCCGGGTCCCAGCACCACGACGCGGTCGCCGGGCCGCACCTTCGCGTTGTTCACGACGGCATTGAACGCCACGCAGCATGGCTCCGTCAGCGCCGCCTGCTCCATCGCAAGTCCGTCCGGCACGCGATGCAGGCACCGCGCGGGCACGCGCACGAATTTCGTCATCGCCCCGTCCACGCCATAACCAAAACCCCGCCGCGTCGGGTCGAGATTGTAGAGGCCCTCGCGGCTCAGCGGGCTGTCCGGGTCAATCACCGCCGCCGTCTCGCTCACCACGCGGTCGCCTTCCTTCCAACCCTTCACCGTGCTGCCCACGGCCGCGATCCGGCCGCCAAACTCATGCCCGAGCACCACCGGGTAATTCACCTTCCAGCTGTGCGTGCTCGTCCACTGGTGCAAGTCACTCCCGCACACGCCCACGGCCTCGACTGCGAGGACGATGTCCTCGGCACCCGGTTCCGGCCGGTCGAACTCCCGGATTTCCACGCTGTGGGGTTCGGAGGAAAAATTTACGACAGCAGCGCTTTTCATGATTGGTTTTTCCCGACCCGCACGTCGCCGTAGCCATGCACCTTCTGGCAGATCAGCCGCAACGTGCCCTCGAGATTGCCATCCGCCGTCCGGAACGCATCGGCGTCCACCGCCAGCGGCGCCCCGATGACGACCAGCGGTGCCCCGTACTCCGGCGTTCGCACCGCCTGCTCCAGGGTCAGCCCGCCCACCGCCTGCACCGGGATGTTCACCGCGTGCACCACCTCGCGCAGCTGGTCGAGTGGACTCGGCATCCGGTGACCGCCGGCCGCGATTCCGCGGCGCTCGTCGTAGCCGATGTGGTGCACCACAAAATCGCAGCCGAGATCCTCCATCAGCTTCGCCCCCGCCACCATGTCGGGGCAGCCGAGATTGTCGCCCATCACCTTGATGCCGTGGTCGCGCCCGGCCTTGACCACGCACTTGATCGTTTCCGGATGCGCCCGCGCCATGACGACCACATGCGTCGCCCCGGCCGCGGCCATCATCTGCGCCTCGAGATAACCGCCGTCCATCGTCTTCAAATCCGCCACGATCGACACGCCGGGAAACCGTTCGCTCAACGCCCGCACGCCGTGCAGCCCCTCCGCCAGGATCAGCGGTGTGCCCGCTTCCAGCCAGTCCACCCCCGCCCGCCGCGCCATGGTCGCCGTCGCCAGCGCCTCTTCGATATCTGTGAGATCGAGCGAGATTTGCACAACGGGGCGCATGGGGTGAACGAGAGTTGCCCGCCCACCCAAGCAGCGTCAACGCCACAGACCCGGCCCCAACCGCCCCAACCGGGGATAAAATCACCGCCATCCGGCCCATCCAGCGCGAGTTGCGTCAGCTGCGTAGTCGGGATCCTTGATTGCCGGGGGCGATGCTGCATCGTCCGCGCTCGTTCTTTCACCGCCTAAGGCAACGCCGCTTCCTCGGCGTTTTCACGGGGGAACCAATTTCCGTCGCGCACTCCGCGGCGGACGGGGCGCACGGCTGCGGGCAACCGCGGCCAAGGTCACTTCCTAGGACCAAGCCCGTCAGCTAACCTCGTCGGCAATGGGAAGGGTGATCCACTAGGGCCCGCTTCGGCGGAGTCCCCACGGTCTCCCCACTACAACCGCGCACGCACGCCGGGACGGGAACACCGTCCGGGCGGCATGCGCACGTCGGAGGTTTGTCACATGCCAGCGTCGGGGATTCTCGGTTCGATCAAAGCATTGCTGTTCGGACGTGGCCGCTCACTCGCGGATCGCGATCTTTTCCACAAGGTCTCGCTCATCGCCGTCTTCGCGTGGGTCGGCCTCGGCGCGGACGGCCTGTCCTCGTCGTGCTACGGCCCGGAGGAGACCTTCAAGGCCCTCGGCGCCAACGTGCACCTGAGCCTCTTCGTCGCGCTCGCCTCCGTCGTCACCATCGTGGCGATTTGCGCCAGCTACTCACAGATCATCGCCCTGTTCCCGACGGGCGGTGGCGGCTACCTCGTGGCCAGCAAACTCCTCTCGCCCGCCGCCGGCGTCGTGTCGGGCAGCGCGCTGCTCATCGACTACGTGCTTACCATCACCATCTCGGTCGCGAGCGGCGGCGATGCCTTGTTCAGTTTGTTTCCGCCCGGGTGGCAGGCTTGGAAACTGCCCTTCGATTTCGCCAGCGTGGTCGTGCTGACCCTCCTCAACCTGCGCGGGGTGAAGGAATCCGTCCTGATCTGGGTGCCCGTCTTTTTCCTGTTCGTCGGCACGCACGCCTTTGCGATCCTCTATGCCATTGCCACCCACGCCTCCGACCTGGGCGGCATCGCCACGACCACGGTGCACGAGGTCCATACCGTCAGCGCCCAGCTCGGCTGGTTCGGCCTGCTCGCCGTGCTCCTCAAGTCGTACAGCTTGGGCGCCGGCACGTACACCGGCATCGAGGCCGTCAGCAACGGCCTGCCCATCCTCCGCGAACCGCGCGTCCAGACGGGCCGGCGCACGATGGTTTACATGGGCACCTCCCTCGCGGTCACCGTCGCGGGCCTGCTGCTCTGCTACCTGCTCTACCGCGTTTCTCCCCAGGAGGGCAAAACCCTCAACGCCGTCCTCTTCGAGGGCATGACGGCCGCATGGCCCCACGCCACCGGCGTGACCTTTGTGTTCGTGACGCTCGCCGCCGAGGCCGCCCTGCTGCTCATCGCCGCCCAAGCCGGCTTCCTCGATGGCCCGCGCGTGCTCGCCAGCATGGCACTGGACAAGTGGTTCCCGACTCGTTTCGCCAACCTGAGCGACCGCTTTGTCACACAGAACGGCATCCTGCTCATGGGCGGCGCGGCCTTCCTCATGATGGTCGTCTCGCGCGGCTCGGTCGGGCTGCTGGTCGTGCTCTATTCCATCAACGTCTTCATCACGTTCTCGCTCTCGCAACTCGGCATGGTGCGCCACTGGTGGCGCGAGCGCGCCACCGCGCCCGCCTGGCGCCGCAAGCTCGCCATCAACGGCTTCGGCCTCGGCCTCACGCTGTTCATCCTGATCTCCCTCACGGCCGTGAAATTCTTCGAGGGCGGCTGGGCGACGCTGCTGGTCACCGCGCTGCTGGTCTCCGCGGCCTTTGCGATCCAGCGGCACTACCGGCACGTCCACCAACAGCTCAAGCGGCTCGACGTCATCGTCGAGGTCGCCGACCGGGAGATCCTCGCCGCCGAGGGCGGCCCGCCCAAACCCGGCGACGTGCCGGCGTGGACCCGGGCGACGGCGGAGCCCAGCCTCGACCCGGCGGCCCGCACCGCCGTCATCCTCGTCAACGGCTACAACGGGCTCGGCCTCCACACCGCGCTGCACGTGCCGCGTATGTTCGGCGCCACGTTCCACAACCTCGTCTTCCTGCGGGTCGGCGCCGTCGACGCCGGCAATTTCAAGGGCTCCGCCGAACTGGATGCCCTCCGGCACCACGCGGCCGACGACACCGAGCGCTACGTCGCCTGGGCCCGCGCCCACGGCTACGGCGCCACCGCCGTCACCGCCATCGGCCACGATGTCACCGGTGAGATCATGACGCTCGCCGGCCGGACCGCCGCGCGATTTCCCAACCACGTCTTCTTTGCCGGCCAGCTCCACTTCGCCCGCGAAACCCGGCTCACGCGCTGGCTGCACAACCATACCGCGTTTCTGCTCCAGCGACGTTTCTTCCATGCGAACCTGCCCTTCGTCATCCTGCCCATCCGGGTCGCCAACTGACATGCGCCAGCCGCTCCATCGTTGCACCCGGCGACGCGCGGTCTTTGCTCGGGCCCGTGCATCTTACGCATCTCTCCTGCACCGCCTGCGGCCAGCGCCACGACGCCGCCGTCCCGCAGAACGTCTGCACCGCCTGCGGCAAGCCGCTGTACGCCCACTATGATCTCGCCGCCGCCGGGCGCACGCTGACCAAGGACTCGCTCCGCACCCGCGGAAAAACCCTCTGGCGCTACCGTGAGGTGCTGCCAGTCCGCAACGACGCCGACATCGTCACCCTCGGCGAGGGCTTCACCCCGCTCCTGCCCGCCCCGCGACTGGGCGCGAAGCACGGGTTGAAAAAGCTCTTCATCAAGGACGAGGCCCAGAATCCCACCGGCAGCTTCAAGGCCCGCGGCATGAGCACCGCCGTCTCGATGGCGAAACAGTTCGGCCTGAAGAAACTCGCCGCCCCGTCCGCCGGTAACGCCGCCGGCGCCCTCGCCGCGTACGCCGCCCGCTGTGGGATGGAGGCGCACATCTTCATGCCGCGTGATACGCCCCGCGCCAACGTCATCGAGTGCCAGCAGATGGGCGCATTCGTCACCTTGATTGACGGCCTTATCACCGACTGCGGCGCCGAAGTCGCCAAACGCAAGGCCGCCGCCGGCTGGTTCGACATGTCCACGCTCAAGGAGCCGTACCGCGTCGAGGGCAAGAAGACCCTCGGCTACGAGCTCGCCGAACAGCTCAATTGGACGCTGCCCGACGTCATCCTTTATCCCACCGGCGGCGGCACCGGCCTCGTCGGCATGTGGAAGGCGTTCGATGAACTGGAGCAGCTTGGCTGGATCGGGCCAAAGCGCCCGCGGATGTTTTCCGTCCAGGCCGACGGCTGCCAGCCGATCGTCCGCGCCTTTGCCGCGAAGGAGAAATTCGCCACCGAGCACCTCGGCGCGCACACGAAAGCGTCCGGCCTGCGCGTGCCGAAGGCCATCGGCGACTTCATCATGCTCGACCTGCTCCGGAAATCCGGCGGCGGCGCGCTCGCCGTCAGCGACGACGAGATGATCGCGTGCACCAAGGAGGTCGGCGCCGCCGAGGGTGTCTTCCCCGCTCCGGAAGGCGCCGCCTGCTACGCTGCGCTGAAGCAACTGCTCACCGCGGGCCAGGTCCGCCCCGACGAATCTATCGTCCTCTTCAACACCGGGACCGGGTTGAAGTACCTCGAGTGCTATTCCGCCTAGGCGCGCGACGGCCCGCCCTCAGCGCACCTGCAGGGTGTCGCCCTCGAAGGTGATCCCGAGCGAGGGCACGACCACCGCCTTGCGCGTGCCTTCCTTTTTCACGCGGCCCGCCAGCCAGGCGTCGTAACCGGACGCCTTGGCGGCCGCGAGGACGGCATCAGCGGACTTCGGGTCCACATACGCCGCGAACCCGATGCCCATGTTGAACGTCGCGTACATCTCGCGCCGGTCAATTGGGCCGGACTTTTCCAGAAACTGGAACAGCGCCGGCGCCGGACGCGGCGACGTGATCTCGTAGACGAACGGCTCCTCGAGTCGCATGAGCTTGCGCCAGCCGTGGCCGGTGACGTGCGAGACGTAATTGAGCTTCAGCCCGCGGCGCTGGCATTCGCGCACAAACGCCACGTAGATCACCGACGGCGCCAGCAGCGCCTCACCATAGCTGCGGCTGTCACCGCAACCGATCGGAGTCTGGTAACCTTGCGGCAACTTATCCGCGATCATCCGGCAGAGGCTCAGCCCGTTTGTCTGCACGCCGGAACTCGCGAGGAAAATGATGCTGTCGCCGTCGCGCACCTCGCCGGTGATGCGCAGGCTCTTCGGCTCAATCTTCCCGATGGCCGAACCCGCGAGCACGATGGTCTCGGCGTTGACGATTCCGCGCAGCGTCGGCGTCTCGCCGCCGCCCCAGACCGCGCCCGCCTGCCGGCAGCCCTCGGCCCAGCCGTCCACCAGCGATTGCATCCGCTGCGCGTCGGCGAACCACGCCGACTCCCCCACCGCCGCGTGCATCGCCACCGAGATCGGCAGCGCGCCGCAGGTCGCGAGGTCGTTCACGATCGTGGCCACGGTATCGATCGCGATCTCGCGGTAGAAATTCTTGCCGGTGGCCGCGTAGACCGCGTCGGCCACGAGGTTCTTGGTGCCGAGCCCCTCCTCGACGTGCGCGAGGTAGTGGTCCGCCGCCTCCATCAGGTAGGCGCTCTCACCGCGGGTGGACGCCGGCTCGGCGTAACCGTGGTCCTTCAGCAGCCCCGCGGTCGTCTTGGCGGCCTGCTGGCACGCGCGCTTGAACGCGTCGAGCTGGTCGTAATTCACCCCGGAGGATTCGTAGGAAAGACTCATGGCAATTTTCGAATTTCGAATTTCGAATTTCGCTTCGGCGGCAAAACCCCGTGGCGGGCGGGCTCGCTGCCGTCAGGCCGGAAATCGAAATTCGAAATTCGTAATTCGAAAATCATCAGTAGCTCCGCCCTTCGCTCTTCTCGAAGTAGTTCACATACGCCTGGTTCACCACGCGGTAGCCGCCGGGTGTGGGGTACTTGCCGGTGAAATACCAGTCGCCGGTGTGCGCGGGCACGGCGGCATGCAGGTGCTCGATCGTCTGGAAGATGATCTCGATCTCGCCCTGCCACTCGATGCCCTTCGGCCGCACACGCTCGACGATCTTCGCGGAGATCTGCTCCGGCGTGAACGGCTCGTAGAGCTTCCGCACGTGGTTCACGGTGCCGCCGCGCTCGATTTCCGCCCGGCACAGCGCATACGTTTCCTCGAGGATCGCCCCCTGGCCGCGCTCCTTCAGCAGCTCGACCGTGGCCTCGAACGCGATGAATTTGCCCAGCTCCGACATGTCGATGCCGTAGCAGTCCGGGTAGCGGATCTGCGGGGCGGTCGAGACGATGACGATCTTCCGCGGGTTGAGCCGCGCGAGGATGCGGAGGATGGACTTGCGCAGCGTCGTGCCGCGCACGATCGAGTCGTCCACACACACCAGGTTGTCCCCGGGGTTCACCGAGCCGTAGGTGATGTCGTAAACGTGGCTCGCGAGCTGGTTGCGCATCGATTCCTGCCCGATGAACGTCCGGATCTTGATGTCCTTGCTCACGACCTTCTCGCCGCGCGGCCAGTTGCGCAGGATGAGCTCGTCGAGCAGCGCCTCGTTCAGCTGGCCTTTGGCCTGTGCCGCCAGAATCGCCGACTTCACCTCGTCGCGGCGTTTCGTGCGCAATGCGGACATCAGGCCGTAGTACGCGACCTCGGCCGTGTTGGGGATGAAGCCAAACACCGTCTTCGCCCAGTCGTGGCCGATGGACTTGATGACCTGGTCCGCGAGCCCGCCGCCCAGCGCCTGGCGCTCGCGGTAGATGTCGAGGTCGTTGCCGCGGGAAAAATAAATGCGCTCAAACGAGCACGAGGCGCGCGGCAGCGGGGCGGTGAACGCCTTCGACGAGACCGCGCCGTTCTTCTTCATCACGACGACATGGCCCGGGTCGACCTCCTTGACCTGCTCGACCGCGAGGTCGAACACCGTCATGAGCGGCGCGCGTTCCGAGGCGAAGGCGATGAACTCGTCGTTCTGGAACCAGAAGCAGGGCCGGATGCCCGAGGGATCGCGCGCCACGAAGGCGTCGCCGTTGCCGATCAGCCCCGCGATGGTATAGCCGCCGTCCCATTTTTTGGCGGCGCGCGTGAAGACGCGGGTCAGGTCGAGGTCCTCGCTGATCCGGCGCGAGATCTCGGCGCCGGGCAGGCCTTTCGACCGCAACTCGCGGTAGATCTCCTCGTGCTCCTCATCGAGGAAGAAGCCGATCTTCTCCAGCACCGCCTGCGTGTCCGTCGCGTAGATCGGGTGCTGGCCCATGTCGGTCAGCGAGTGGTTGAGTTCGCTGGTGTTGGTCAGGTTGAAATTGCCGCAGAGGGCGAGATTGCGCGTCGGCCACGGGCTGCGGCGGAAAAACGGGTGGCAGGACGAGAGGTTGTAACCGCCGCTGGTGCCGTAGCGCAGGTGGCCGAGGAACAGCTCGCCGCCAAAGTCGAACGACTGCTTCACCGTGTCCGCAAACTCCGGGTGGATGACGCCGGCCGCGACCTTGTCGTTGTACTGGGCGAGCAGCAGCTTGAAGATCTTGTCGAGCGGGTTGGATTTGACGCTGCGCTCGCGGAACATGAACGCCTCGCCCGCCGGGACGTCGAGTTTGACGCAGGCCACGCCCGCGCCGTCCTGGCCGCGGTTGTGCTGCTTCTCCATAAGCAGGAATAGCTTGGTGAAGCCCCACAGCGGCGACCCATATTTCTCCTGGTAGTAGGACAGCGGCTTGAGCAACCGCACGAGGGCGATGCCGCATTCGTGGGTGATCTTGTCGCTCATGTCCGCAGGCCGGGGTACAATCCCGGCTTTTTCGTGGAGGGCGATGAGTCGGCGTTTGTCCTCAAGCCCCGGATTTCATGTACGCCCGTTGAATCGTCAACGGCTTTTTCCACGAGCCCCGTTTTATACCCGCAGGCGAATCACTTTCAGCCTTCTTGACCGCGCCGGGGATGTCGCGAAACATGACCGCCTCGCCCATGCTGATCCTCCGCGGCTCACCTGCCCTCTCGCCCTTCCGCCTCGCCAAGCTCCTCCAGGATCTCACTGCCGCCGCCCTGCCCGCCCGCGCCCTCAGCGCGGAATTCGTCCATGTGATCGAGCTTACGGGCGACCTGACCGCCGCCGAGCGCACCGTCCTCGAGAAACTGCTCACCTACGGCCCCAGTCGCGCCGCCGCACCCGTCACCGGCCTCGTCCAGGTCGTCGCCCCCCGCCCCGGCACCATCTCCCCGTGGTCCTCCAAGGCCACCGACATCGCCCACATCTGCGGCCTGGCCAAGATCAAGCGGATCGAGCGCGTCATCGAGTACACGGTGGCCTTGGGAACCGAGGCCACCGCCGTGAGCCCGGAGACGGGTCTCGCCGCCAAGCTCCACGACCGGATGACTCAGGTCGTTTTCGGCGACCTCGCCGCCTGCGAAATCCTCTTCCGTCACGAGGCTCCGCGCCCGATGACCAGCGTGCCGGTGCTGGCGCAGGGTCGCGCCGCGCTCACCGCCGCCAATGCGTCCCTCGGGCTCGCCCTCGCCGAGGATGAGATCGACTACCTCGTCACGGCGTTCACGACCCTCGGCCGCGATCCCAACGACATCGAGCTGATGATGTTCGCGCAGGCCAACTCCGAGCACTGCCGCCACAAGATCTTCAACGCCAGCTGGGACATCGACGGCCAGGCGCAGGCCAAGTCGCTGTTCCAGATGATCCGCAACACCTACCAGTTGCACAGCGACGGCATCCTCTCCGCCTACAAGGACAACTCCGCCGTCTTCACCGGCTCGCCCGGCGGGCGCTTCTACACCGACCCGAAGACCAACGAATACGCCGCGCATCCCGGGGACATCCACATCCTCTGCAAGGTCGAGACGCACAACCACCCCACCGCCATCTCCCCGTTCCCCGGCGCCGCCACCGGCTCCGGCGGCGAAATCCGCGACGAGGGCGCCACCGGCCGCGGGGCCAAGCCCAAGGCCGGCCTCACCGGCTTCACCGTCTCAAACCTCCGTCTCCCCGGCGCCGTCCAGCCCTGGGAAAAGGACTTCGGCAAACCCGGCCGCATCGTCTCCGCCCTCGACATCATGATTGACGGCCCGCTCGGCGGCGCCGCCTTCAACAACGAGTTCGGCCGGCCGAATATCAACGGGTACTTCAGAACCTTTGAGGCCGAAGTGCCGGCCGCAGCAGCCAGATTGTCTCACGCAGAGGACGCAAAGAATGCAGAGGGCTCTAACTCCAAGTCCTCATCTTCCGGAAACTCTGCGCTCGCTGCGCCTCCGCGTGAAAAAATTCCGGGCACTAAGCCCGCCACCGAGCTCCGCGGCTACCACAAGCCCATCATGCTCGCTGGCGGCCTCGGCAATATCGCCCCGGGTCACGTCAAGAAGGGCGTCATCGATCCCGGTGACAAACTCATCGTCCTCGGCGGCCCCGCCATGCTCATCGGCCTCGGCGGCGGTGCAGCCAGTTCGATGGCCAGCGGTTCGGGCAACGAGGACCTCGATTTTGCCAGCGTGCAGCGCGACAACGCCGAGATGGAGCGCCGCTGCCAGGAGGTCATCGACCGCTGCTGGGCCCTCGGCGACGAAAACCCCATCTCCTTCATCCACGACGTCGGCGCCGGCGGCATCTCCAACGCCCTGCCCGAGCTCGTCAACGATGCCGGCCGCGGCGGACGCTTTCAGCTTCGCGCCGTCCCGAACGACGAGCCCGGCATGAGCCCGCTCGAGATCTGGTGCAACGAGTCGCAGGAACGGTACGTCCTCGCCGTCCCCGCCGCGCGCCTCGCCGTCTTCCAGCAGCTCTGCGAACGCGAGCGCTGCCCGTTCGCCGTCGTTGGCGAGGCGACGGAGGAAAAGCAGCTCGTCCTCGAGGACGCCCATTTCCAGACCACGCCCATCGACCTGCCCCTCGAGGTCCTCCTCGGCAAGCCGCCGAAGATGCACCGCACGGACACGACGCTCGCCCGTGCTCTCACCCCCTTAAACCTTTCGACCTTATCCCTCAAAGACGCGGTCAGCCGCGTCTTGTCCCACCCGACCGTCGCCGACAAGACCTTCCTCATCTCCATCGGCGACCGCACGCTCGGCGGGCTGATCTGCCGCGACCAGATGGTCGGCCCGTGGCAGGTGCCCGTCGCCGACTGTGCCGTCACCGCCACCGCCTTCGACGTCTACACCGGCGAGGCCATGGCCATGGGTGAACGCACGCCCGTCGCCATTAATTCCGCCGCCGCGTCCGCCCGCCTCGCCGTCGGCGAGGCGCTCACGAATCTTGCCGCCGCCCAGGTCGGCGACATCGGCAAGGTCAACCTGTCCGCCAACTGGATGGCCGCCCCCGCCATCCCCGGCGACGGCGCCGACCTCTACGCCGCCGTGCGCGCCGTCGGCATGGAACTCTGCCCCGCCCTCGGCATCACGATTCCCGTCGGCAAGGATTCGATGAGCATGAGCACGGCGTGGAAGGACGCCGCCGGCGACCACCGCCGCGTCACCGCGCCCGTCTCCCTCATCATCTCCGCCTTCGCCCCCGTCACCGACATCCGGCTCTCGCTCACGCCGCAGCTGCAACAGGTCGAGGACTCGGTGCTGTTGCTGATCGACCTCGGCCGCGGGCAGAACCGCCTCGGCGGATCGATTCTCGCGCAGGTTGTCTCACAAACCGGCGAGGCCCCGCCGGATGTGGACCAGCCCACGGACCTGAAGAATTTCTGGAACGCCATCCAGCAGCTGGGCTGCGACAAGAAGCTTCTCGCCTACCACGACCGCTCCGACGGCGGCCTGCTCGCCACGGTCGTCGAAATGGCGTTCGCCGGCCATGTCGGCGTGGACCTCGAGATCCCCGCGGGCCACAACGCCTTCTCCGCGCTGTTCAGCGAGGAACTGGGCGCGGTGCTCCAAATCCGCGAATCCGACCTCGACGACGTTTATCTCCTGCTGCGCCAGCATGGCTTCAAGTCCTGCACCACGCGCCTCGGCACCCTCAACCCGCACTACGCGCTGCGCATCCGCCGCGCCGGCCAGGAAATCCTCAACGAAAGCCTCACGACGCTCCGCGCGCTCTGGTCCGACGTCACCCGCCGCATCTCCACCCTGCGCGACAATCCCGCCTGCGCGGAGTCGGAGTACCAGCTGAAGCTCGACCAGGGCGATCCCGGGATCACGCCGGTGGTCACTTTTGATTTCACCCCGAAACCCACTAAAGCCGCAAAGGCCAAGCCCCCGATCGCCATCCTGCGCGAGCAGGGTGTGAACGGCGAAATTGAGATGGCCGCCGCGTTCGACCGTGCCGGTTTCAAGGCCGTGGATGTCCACATGACCGATATCCTCAGCGGCCGGGTCTCCTTGCAAAACTTCCGCGGCCTCGCGGCCTGCGGCGGGTTCAGCTACGGTGACGTGCTCGGCGCCGGCGAGGGCTGGGCCAAGAGCGCGTTGTTCCACCCGCACGCGCTCGCGGAGTTTACCGCCTTCTTCCAGCGCGAGGACACCTTTGCCCTCGGCGTGTGCAACGGCTGCCAGATGATGAGCAACCTCAAGTCCATCATCCCCGGCGCCGAGCTCTGGCCGCGCTTCGTGCAAAACCAGTCCGAGCGCTACGAGGGCCGGTTCGTGTCGGTGAAGATCGAAAAAAGCCCCAGCCTCCTGTTCGCCGGCATGGAAGGCAGCGTCATCCCGATCTGCACCGCCCACGGCGAGGGCTACACCGAGTTTGCCAGCCCCGCGGCGGCGAAAAAGTGCTCGGACTCCGGCCTCGTGACCGCGCGGTTCGTCAACAACCGGCACGAGGTCACCGAGCAGTATCCGCTCAACCCGAACGGCTCGCCGCTCGGCATGACCGCGCTCACGACCACCACCGGCCGCGTGACGATCCTGATGCCCCACCCCGAGCGCGTCTTTCGCACCTCGGCGATGAGCTGGCACCCGCCGGAATGGGGTGAAGACTCGCCCTGGATGAAGCTGTTCTACAACGCCCGCGCCTGGGTGGGATAAGCCTCAGGCCCTTGCGGCGCCAATCCGCTTTCCCATGAAAACCACCCTGCTCTCCCTGTCCCTGGTCGGTGCGTTGCTGACGGTCTCCCTGGCCGCCCAGGATGCGCCGCCGGCCCAGGCGGAACGGGAAGCCCGCGCCAAGGTCGCGACCGGGCAGCGTCTCGCCTATGCGAACTCGGCGGAGTACAAACCCTACGACACCACGAACCGGGATTTCCAGAAGCGCGCCTCGGCCCTGCTGGAAAAAAGCGACTTCGCCGGCGCGATTGCCGAGTGCCAGAAGGGCCTGACCGCGTTCAAATACGACATCAACCTGCTGATCATCCTGGCCGCCGCTTACCGGGAATCAGGTAACCTCCCCAACGCCGAAAAAACCCGCCAGCAGTGGATGAGCCTGGTGGATTCCATCCTGGACAGCGGCGACGGCCGGGATTTCGCGAGCGCCTTCAAGGTGATCACCGTGGAGGAGGAATATGCCGTACTCCGCGTCCTCGGCCTGAGAGTCATGGGCCAGGCCCTCGTGACCCACGACGGCAGCCAGTTCGATCAGATGCAGGTCAAGGAACCCAAGTCGGGCAAGGAACTCGTCCTGTATTTCAACATCGATCTGCCCTTGAATTGGCTGAACCGGCAGTTCTCCAAAAAGTCGCCATGAGCCGTCACGGGAAAATCCGGACCGGTAGCGAGGAGCCCACATCCCGCGCGGCCCTGCTGGGGGAGCGTTCACCCCTCAGCGAATTCAATCGCCCGCCCACCCGGATCCTTTGGCAAAGTGCCGTCGGCGTGACTCAGGCCCGGCGGTTGCTCACCCCGGCCCCCGGGCAGATCGGCCTGAGCGAGGCCGTGCCGCCTTGCACCCTCACTGCCTCGGTCCGCCACGGCCCCGCCGGTGTGCTGCTCGACTTCGGGACGGAGCTTCACGGTTACATCGAGCTCTTTGCGCCGGGTCGCGACGACAAGCGGGACACGCCCGTCCGGGTGCGCTTCGGCGAATCCGCCTCCGAGGCGATGAGCGAGCCCGGCACGAAGGGTTCCCAAAACGACCACGCCTGGCGCGACGAGCGCATTCTGCTGCCCTGGATGGGCAAGATCCGCGTCGGCCCGAGTGGTTTTCGCTTCGTCCGCCTCGACGCCCTCGATCCGCAGCAGCCGGTGTCGCTCGTGCAGGTGCGCGCCGTGCTCGTCGTGCGCGACCTGCCCCAACCGGGCGCCTTCCGCTGCAGCGACCCGCGGCTCAACCGCATCTGGCAGACCGGTGCGTACACCGTGCAGTTGAACATGCAGGAATACCTGTGGGACGGCATCAAACGCGACCGGCTCGTCTGGATCGGCGACATGCATCCCGAGGTGTCCACGATCAACGCCGTGTTCGGGTTCAACGACGTCGTGCCGCGCAGCCTGGACTTCACCCGCGACCGCACCCCCGCCGACCAGTGGATGAACGGCATCAGCAGCTACTCGATGTGGTGGGTGCTGATCCACGAGCAATGGTGGCTGCACCACGGCGACCGCGCCTATCTCCGCGCGCAGGGCCCGTATCTCCGCGCGCTGCTCGCCCGGCTGGCCGCGCTGGTCGGTGCCGATGGACGCGAACAGATCGACGGCATGCGCTTTCTCGACTGGCCGTCGTCGGCCAACCAGCCGGGCGTGACCGCCGGCCTGCAGGCGCTGCTCGTGCTGACGCTCGACGCGGGCCAGCGGCTCGCCCGCGCGCTTGGCGACTCCGCCACCGCCCGGCTATGCCAGCGTGCCGCGGCGCGGGCCCGGCCACTCGTGCTCGATCCCCACGGCTCCAAATCCGGCGCCGCGCTGCAGGTGCTGGCCGGCCAGCGCGACGCGCGGGACGCGGCCCAGGCGATCCTGAAACCCGGTGGGGCGCAGGGTGTTTCCACCTTCTACGGCTATTACGTGCTCAACGCCCTGGGGCGCGCCGGCGACATCGCCACGGCGTTGAAGCTCATCCGCACCTACTGGGGCGGCATGCTCGACCGCGGGGCCACGACCTTCTGGGAGGACTTCAACCTGGACTGGCTCAAGGGCTCGGGCCGCATCGACGAACTGCCCAAGCGCGGCGAGAAGGACCTCCATGGCGACCATGGCGCGTACTGCTACGAGGGCTTCCGCCACAGCCTCTGCCATGGCTGGGCGAGCGGCCCGACCGCGTGGCTGAGCGAGTACGTCCTGGGGGTCCGTCCCCTTGCGCCCGGCTGCACGAGAGTGCAGGTCGCGCCCCAGTTGGGAAACCTGCGCTGGGTCGAGGGCAGTTACCCGACTCCCCGCGGCCCGATCGAGGTCCGCCACGAGCGCCGGGCGAATGGGAGGGTGGTTTCGGAGATCAGGACTCCGCGCGGGATCAAGTGCGAGGTCGTTGCGCTTATGTAACAGCGGGCCTGCCTCAGGATGGGTCCCATAGGTCGTATGAGACCTATGCGTCCTATTGCCATGCCCTCCTCCGGCTTTATCCCCGCCCACGGCAACTACCGTGAACTGCTCTCCTACCAGAAAGCCGAGGCCATCTACGATCTGACGTACCGTTTCTGCGAGCGGTTCCTCTCGAAAGGCAATCGCACCATCTACCAGATGGTCCAGGCCGCCCGCTCCGGGAAACAAAACATTATCGAAGGCTGCAAAGCATCCGGCACTTCGAAAGAGACGGAGATCAAGCTCACCAACGTCGCCCGCTCCAGCCTCGAGGAACTGTTGGCCGATTATGAAGACTACCTCCGCGTGCGGCATCACCCGGTCTGGGCAAAAGAATCCAAGGAAGCGCTCTTTGTCCGGAGGCTCGGACATAAGTCCCATGTGTCCTATGAGACCTATAGGACCTATGCCGAAACCCGCCCACCCGCCGTCGTCGCCAACATCGCACTCTGCCTGATCCACCAGGCTAACTTCCTCCTGGACCAACAGATTCGCCGCATGGAGCGGGACTTCCTCCAGGCCGGCGGACTCCGCGAACGCATGACTCAGGCTCGCCGCCAAAGTCGGGCCGGATGACCCCGCGCCTACTTCCGGCTGAATTTCGCGATCAGCCCGTCGATCAGTGCCTCGGCTTGCAGGCGCAGCTTGAGGTCCGGGGAGGGCATCTCGTCACCCGGCAGATTCTTTTTCAACGCCGCGAAGCCCGCATCCGCCCGCTCGCTCGCGGCGGTCAGCAGCGCCTCCTTCACCTCGTGGATCGCGCCGCTCGCGGTCAGCTGCGGCACCGTGCCGGGCTTGCCGGCAAAGCGCGCCGTCAGTTCGTCGCCGATCCAGATCCGCCAGTCGGAGTCGGCCGCAAAATAAACCACCAGCACGCCGCGCTGGAGCGTGCCTTCCCGGCCGGACAGCGCGCGCATGTAGGCCCCGGGCACCTTGTCCTCGTCGGCGGCCGGGGACCGCTCGCGGAATTCCACGAGGATCTTGATCCCGCTGCGCGCCTCGAATTCCGCCAGCTTGGCCTCCAGCGCATCCTGGTCCCCCGGGATCGGCGGCAGCAGGTGAACGGTATCGTCAATGTGCGGCGTCCGGCCGGGCAGCGGCGCGGCCCAGGCTCCCGCACCCGCGAGGCAACCGAGCACCAGCCAGGATAAAATCCGGGTCTTCATGCGAGAGGAGGCGACCGGGAGGAAGCGTTGGGCCGCCTGCGTCCCGCGCCGGGAAATCGCGTCGTGCCACCACGTGAATGCGTTCATGCCGCCAACATGTTTGGCGCCGTGCGCCCCGTCCATCCCGTTTTCGCCGGCGAAGCGTTGCAGCGGCGGAGAGCGCGTACCCCGGCGAGACCCGGTCATCTTGACGGCCAGGAGCATGGGATCCGATTGCCGGAGACCTCCCGCGCCGGGCGGTGTCTGTGCCGTGACCCATGAACGATCCCAAATTCCAGCAACATGGCGGCGCCCACGCCGCCGAGCATCCGCCGCACGGTCCTTACTGGAAACGGATGCACCACAGCCTGTTCTTCTGGATCGCGTTCGTTTTCCTGCTGGCGGCCATGATCGTCTACGTGATGACCAACAACCTGGCGGTGCGCCCCGGCAAAAAAACCGGCGACCCCGTCCCCGCCCTCGCCCCTTGAGCCTGCCGCGGTTCGCACAATGTCACTTATCGGGTGACATTCCCCCACACGCACCGGACCCGGACTTACTTTACCATCGGCATATGGACGTTGCCACCGCTGTTGATGACCCCGAAGCCGTAGAGCAGCCAGATGATCACGCAGATAACCACGACCCAGTTGAGGATCGTTTTGATCGTTCCCTGCATCGGGATGTAGGTGTTGATCAGCCACAGGACGACACCGACCACGACCAGAGTGAGGACTACGTTGATAAGGGGCATGCCCGAGAATAACCCAGGCCGCCCGCGGCCAGCTATGGGGTCTAACCCTAGCCCGCCGGGTGAACTCCCTCGCTCCGCGGTTATTTGACCAGCGTGGCGCCGGTCAGCCGCGCGACCGCGCCGAGCGTGGTCTGCGCGGCATTCAGGCCGAGGCGGAAATCCTTGTCGTCAAAGGTCGCGTACAAGTCCGTCGGCTGGTGCCAGTGTGGATCCGAGCCGGCGCCGATTTCGCGGCCGCGCTCGTTTTCGCGCAGGCTGACCGCCGGCACCAGGTCCATGAAGGAGGTGCTGTCCGTGTTGGTCATGTGCTGGCCGACCGTCGCGGGGTAATCCGTGGCGTAGGCCTCGTTCGCATCGGCCAGGGCCCACGCGAGTTGCTGTGCAGTCGCGGCGAACTTCGCCTTCGACTGGAACTCGATGTTCACATCCGCCTCGGCCCGCTGCTCCTTCGCCACGGTGCCGTCCGCCCGCGGCATCCCGTGGTCGAACAGCATCATGTCGTGCTGGATCATGCCCAGCCAGCGCGGCTCGGGATATTGGCCGGAACCCACCGGGTCCTCCCGACCCTGCAGCGCCGCGCGCTGCGCGACGTAGGCATAGGCGCCGTTGAGCCCCGTCTCCTCGTTGTTCCAGATCACAAAGCGGATCGAGTACTCCGTCTTGACGTCCGGTGACGCCAGGACGCGCGCCAGTTCCATGACCAGCGCAGTGCCGGAGCCGTCGTCGTTCGCCGCCTCACCCCAGCCGTGGCCATCCATGTGAGCACCGATGATGTACATCGCCTCCGGATGCGTCGTGCCGACCTTCGTGCAATAAACCTCCTCACGCAGACCCACGTCACCCGGCTGCGCGTTGAGCACGCGGAGTTTCACATCGGTCTGGCGGAGCGGGTCGTTGTTCACGCCGGTGGGCGCAATCACCCCGCGGTAGCGTCCGCCGCCCTGCGCCGCATCCGGGCGGTTGGCGATGGGCGGACCGCTCGGCCGGCGCGGGTCGGTCGGAAAATAGTCATACTTGATCCGCTGGGTATTGGTGTAGCCGTAGGCCTTGAGCTGCGCCTCGATCCAGTCGGTCGCCGCGCGGTTGCGGTCGGTGCCCTGCCGGCGGTCGCCAAACTGCGTGAGCCCCTTGATCGTCGCCTTGTAGCGGTCCAGCCCGAGCCGGCCAACGAGCACCTTGATCGGATCCGCCGCCGCCGGCGCGGGCGCCACGGCTGCCGGGCTGGACTGGGCGGAAACCGTCGAAACCAGGCTGAAACCAAGGACGGCCGCAATGGAGAGGAAATTCATGTGCCGACCCTGGGGCGGGCGGCAAACGATGGCAACCATGGGTCAACCAGGCCGGCTTCAGCCCGGTTGCAATCCGACCCGACACCCGCACGATACCGGACGTTGTCCGGATGTTCTGCTGAACGGCCGGAAAAACACATCACCCCAAAAATATGGAATCCAATACCCCGCCCGCGTCCGGCCAATCCAAGGGCCGCGTCCTCGCCGCCATCGCCCGCTACGTTCTCGGCCTCCCGCTCGTCGTC
>CAIOAO010000079.1 GCA_903855985.1 uncultured Opitutia bacterium
CCTTGGGCGGTGGGGTGCATGCCGTCGGGTTGGTTAAGCTCGGGCCGGCCGCCGATGCCCTCGAGCAGGAAGGGGATAAGCGTAAGATGCTCTTTGGCTGCGAGTACCGGATACATCGCGGCAAACAAGCGGGTGTATTCCTCGCCGTAATTCGGCGGCATCTGCAGGCCGAGCCGCACGATTTTTGCGGTGGGATATTTTGCCCGCACCCGGTCGATGATGCCCTGCAGGTTGGCCGAGGAAACAGCCGGGTCGATGCCGCGCAGGCCGTCGTTGGCACCGAGCGCGAGCACGAACATGTCCAGCGGCTGGCGCAAAATACAATCCACCCGGCGGAGTCCGCCGGCGGAGGTCTCGCCACTTAGGCCGGCATTGACGACACGCCACGGCAGTTTCGCCGCCGTGATTTTCTCGTGGAGCAGCGCGGGGTAGGCCTCGCTGGCCGGATCATCCAGCCCGTAGCCCGCCGTCAGGCTGTCGCCGAAAAACACCACGGTGCGCGGCTCCGCCGCGCGGAGCGAAACGGCCGCGAGGGCGAGGCAGCAAAGGGACGTCAGGGCAAAACGCGTGCTCATGTCGTAAATCGACCGCTTGAACTAGCTTTCGTGCCGATTCGCGTGTTTCGTGGCCAGATTCTTTTATGAGCGGACCTACCATGCTGAAAGTGGAGCGGCTGACCAAAACCTACCGCACGGCCGGGGGTCCGCTGACGGTGCTGCACGAGGTGAGCTTCGAACTCGCGGCGGGCGCGAGCGTGGCGATCGTTGGTCCGAGCGGCAGCGGCAAGACCACGCTGCTCGGCCTCTGCGCCGGGCTCGACCGGCCGACCAGCGGCACGGTGAGCGTGGCGGGCGAGGCGATCGGTGAAATGGATGAGGACGCGCGGGCGCTGGTGCGCAACGCGCATGTCGGCTTTGTATTCCAGAATTTCCAGCTCATCCCGACGCTGACCGCGCTCGAGAACGTGCTCGTCCCGGTCGAACTGGCGGGCGATTCCAGCCGCGAGGCCGAGGCCCGCGCGCTGCTGGCGCGGGTGGGGCTGGGCGAGCGCTGCGAGCACTACCCGGTGCAGCTCTCCGGTGGCGAGCAGCAGCGCGTGGCGCTCGCGCGGGCGTTCATGAACCGGCCGAAGATTTTGTTCTGCGACGAGCCGACCGGCAACCTCGACGGCGACACGGCGGCCCTGATGGTGGAGCTCATCTTCAACCTCAATCGCGAGCGCGGGACGACGCTGGTGCTGGTCACGCACGACCTGGAACTCGCGAAAAAATGCGCCCGGGTGATCCGCCTCAAAGGCGGAGCAGTCATCAGCGACGAGACGGTTTAGTAACGGATTTGCCCGCGAAACACGCGAAACGACGCGAATCATCAGATGAAAGACCATGGGCGAACTGATTTACCCCGACGAGAGCTACAAAATCATGGGGGCGTGTTTCGAGGTGTATACCGACAAGGGCTGCGGCTTTCTGGAGCCGGTCTACCAGGAGTGCATGGAAATCGAGTTTGGGCTGCAGACTATTCCCGTCCACCCGCAGATGTCACAGCCACTGACATACAAAGGAGTGTCGCTGAAACAAAACTACCGGCCGGATTTCGTGTGCTTCGACAAGATCATCCTCGAACTCAAGGCAGTCGAGAAACTCGCCGACGAACATGTTGCGCAGGTTCTAAATTATCTCAATGCCACCGGCTACGAGCTGGGGTTGCTCGCAAATTTCGGTCACTATCCCAAACTCGAGTACAGGCGCATTGCCCGTTCGAAGCACTGAGGGTCGACCGGTCTTCTTTCGCGTTCGTTCGCGTGATTCGCGGGCACTCCTCATGAATTTCATCCTGAAGATGGCCTGGCGGGACTCGCGGGCTTCGCGGCGGCGGCTGGCGCTGTTTTCGCTGTCCATTGTCCTCGGGATCGCCGCGCTCACCGGGATCGGCTCGCTCGGGGACAATCTCCGCCGGACGGTCGAGCTGCAGACCAAGACCCTGCTCGGCTCCGATCTCGCCGTCACGTCGCGCAAGCCGTTCGACGCGGCGACCCTGAAGTATTTCCGCAGCCTCGGGGGCGAGGTGGCGACCGAGGTGGCGTTCACCTCGCAGCTTTATTTCATCAAGCGGCCCGGCGAGCGGAAGCTCGTGCAGGTGGTCGCGATGGAGGGCAATTTCCCCTTCTACGGCAGCGCCGTCACCACGCCGGCGGACGCGCTCGCGCGGCTGGTGGACAACCAGTCCGTCGTGCTCGAGGAGACCCTGCTGGTGCAGTATGGCGTCGAGGTGGGGGACGAGGTGAAACTGGGCCCGAGCACCTTCAAGGTCGTGGGGGCGCTGAAAAAGATCCCGGGCGACGCCGCGATCGTGGCGCTGTTTTCGCCGCGGGTGTATCTCTCGCCCGCGGCCCTGGCGGGCACCGGGCTGCTGAAGAAGGACGGCTTTGCGCGTCACCGCGTGCACTTCCGGCTGCCGGCGACAACCGATGCGGATGCGCTGGTGAAGGCGATGAGGGAGAAATTCAAGGGCACGCGCTACCAGTTCGACACGGTCGAGGAGCGCAAGCGCCAGCTCGGAACGACGCTGAAGGACGTGTATTCCTTCCTGAGCCTGGTCGGTTTTGTCGCGTTGTTCCTCGGGGCGGTGGGCGTGGCGAGCGCGATCCACGTCTACATCAAGCAGAAGATCACGACCGTCGCGGTACTGCGCTGCCTGGGCGCTAGCGGCCGGACGGGATTTGCGATCTACCTCGTGCAGGGCATCGGGCTCGGGGTGATCGGCTCGGTGCTGGGCGCGGCGCTGGGAGTGGCGGTGCAGTTCATCCTGCCCGTGGTGCTGAAGGATTTCCTGCCGTTCGAGGTGCAACTGTTCATCTCGTGGGCCTCGCTCGCGAAGGGCGCGGCGGCGGGGCTCGTGATTTGCGTGCTGTTCACCCTGCTGCCCCTGCTCGCCGTGCGGCGCGTGTCGCCCTTGGTGGCGCTGCGTTCGGCCCTCGGCGAAAATCCCGGCCTCGATCCGCTCACGCCGATCCTCTACGTCGCGATTGCGGCGGCGGTGCTGGGCTTCGCGATCCTGCAGACGGGGCACTGGCAGACCGGGCTGGGTTTCACGCTCATGATGGCGCTAGGCTTTGGGTTGCTCGGCGGCATGGCCAAGCTGGTGGCGTGGGCGGCTAAGAAGTTTGTGCCGCGCCAGCCGCTTACCTATGTCGTGCGCCAGGGTCTCGCCAACCTCCACCGGCCCAACAACCGCACGGTGCTGCTGCTGCTTTCACTCGGACTGGGGACATTCCTCATGCTCAGCCTCGTGCTCGTGCGCGCGACCTTGCTCGACAAGATCATGGGCGTGGGCGCCGGGGCGCGGCCCAACCTGATGTTCTTCGACGTGCAGGACGACCAGTTCCCGAAGCTCCAGCAGATCCTCGCGGACAACGGCACCCCGGTCCTCGTGTCGGCGCCGATTGTCACAATGAAGCTCGAGACGCTCAAGGGCCGGCCGGTGACGGAGCTGTTAAAGGATGAGGACAAGGTCATGGCGCGGCCTGAGGGTGGGGCGTCCGGCCCCCCGGGCGCCGGCCGCAATGCGGCCAAGGACGCGCGGGACCGCGGCAAAATCCCGGCCTGGACGCTCACGCGGGAGTATCGCTCCAGTTACCGCGGCCAGCCCGACGCCACGGAGAAAATTTCCTCCGGGGAATGGATCGGCCGCGTCCAACCCGGCGAAACGCGCGTGCCGATTTCCGTCGAGGAGGGCCTGGCGAAGGACCTGCAGATCACCCTCGGGGACGAGGTCGTCTTCGATGTGCAGGGCGTGCCGCTGAAGACCTACGTGGCGAGCCTGCGGACGGTCGAATGGCAGCGCATGCAGCCGAATTTCTTCATCCTGTTCCCCGAGGGCGTGCTGGAACCGGCGCCGAAGACCTTTGCGGTCGCCGTGCGCGCGGCCACGCCGGCGGATGCCGCGCGGGCGCAGCAGGCGGTGGCCAAGGCGCTGCCCGGCATCTCCGCGATCGATCTCGCGCTCATCCTGCAGACCTTCGACGGCATCTTCGCGAAGGTGGCGTTTGTGATCACCTTCATGGCGGGCTTCACTGTCGTGACCGGGGTGGTGGTGCTGGCCGGGGCGATCCTGTCCGGACGCTTCCAGCGCATCCGTGAGACCGTGCTGCTGCGCACGCTCGGCGCGACACGCCGGCAGCTCCGGTCGATCCAGCTGGTCGAATACGCCGTGCTTGGCGTGCTCGCGACCCTGACCGGCGGCGGCCTCGCGGTGCTGGGCAACGCCCTGCTCGCGAAATTTGTGTTCAAGGCGGCCGTGTCGGTGCCGGTGCTGGCGCTGCTGGGCTCGATGGCCGCGGCGGTCGCGGTCACACTTCTCACCGGCCTGATTGCCAACCGCGGCATCGTGGACCACCCGCCGCTGGAGATCCTGCGGCAGGAAACGTAAGGCGCGCGGCGAGGCCGCGCGCCTGTGACAAGGGGCAGGTTTCAAGGACCAAGAAATGCCGGCATTCCGTGTTACTTGATACTTGTCACTTGATACTTGCCGCTTGGTACTTGGCTCATGAGCGCCCGCGTCGTCACCTTCCACTACACGCTGCGCGACCCGGCGGGTCGCGTGGTGGATGCCTCCGCGGGGCGCGAACCCATCACTTATCTCGAGGGCGCGGGGCAGATCATTGACGGACTTGACCAGCGGCTGCGCACGGCGGAGGCGGGGGCGAAGCTCAACGTCCAAGTGCCCGCCGCCGAGGCGTACGGCGCGCCCGATCCGGCCCAGATCCAGAAGGTAAAACGCGCCCTGCTGCCGGTGGCGGGCGAGCTGCGCGTGGGCGATCAGTTCCAGGCCGGCGAGGACCAGTACGCGCCGGTGGTCACGGTGGTCGCGATCGACGGCGACGAGGTGACCCTCGATGCGAATCACCCGCTGGCGGGCGTGGACCTGACGTTTGAGGTCGAGCTCGTCACGGCGCGCCCGGCGACCGCGGCGGAACTCAGCCACGGCCACGCCCACGGTCCGGAAGGAACCGGGCATTGCCAGTAGCGCTTCGGCGCCCCTAGCGTTTTGGCCTCCATGAAAATTCTCGGCATCGACATCGGCGGCTCCGCGTTGAAAGGCGCACCCGTGGACCTGGCCACCGGCCGGCTGCTGGCGGAACGCTGCCGGATCGAGACCCCGAAGGTGGTCACCCCCGCGGCGATGGCGAAGCAGGTCGCGGAAATTGCGCACTATTTCAAATGGCGCGGGCCCATCGGCGTCGGGTTCCCGGGTGTGATCCACGGCTCGCACATCCTGACCTCGGCGAATCTTCACCGGAAGTTCATCGGCTGCGACGGCGGGAAGCTGTTTGCGCAGGCGACGAAGTGCCCGGTGACGCTGACCAACGATGCCGCGGCCGCGGCCCTGGCCGAAATGCGGTTTGGCGCGGGCCGGAACTTCAAGGGCAAGACCCTGCTGCTCACCCTCGGCACCGGCATCGGCTCCTCGCTCTGCTACCACGGCCTGGTGGTGCCCTGCGAATTCGGGCACCTGCAGATCAAGGGCAAGTCCGCCGAGCGTTTCGTCTCCGCCGCCGCCCGCAAGCGCCGCGAACTGTCGTGGGCGAAGTGGGGGCAGGAACTCGGCGAGTACATCCGCAGCCTGGAGCAAATCCTCTGGCCCGAACTGATCATCATCGGCGGTGGCGTGAGCGCCAAGAGCCGGAAGTATTTCCCTTATCTCCAGACCCGCGCGAAGATCGTGCCCGCGAAATTCCTCAACGAGGCCGGCATCGTCGGCGCCGCGCTGTCCTTCAACCGGCACGGGTAAACCCCGCGCCCCAACCCACGCCCCTTTTCCCATAAAATGAAATCCCTCGAACAAAAACTGCAGGCCTGGAAGAACCCGGTCGAGATGCTCCGCAACGCGCCGGTCGGCGGCTATGTGTTCCCAATCCAGCCGGAATTTACCAACTGGCGGGACGAGCAGGAGGCCTGGTCGAAATCGGCTGCGCTCTTCGACCTGTCGCTCCACATGACCGACATCTATTTCGAGGGGCCGGACCTGATGCGCCTGCTCTCCGATCTCGCGGTCAACAGCTTCGCCGGCTTTGGGCCGGGCAAGGCCAAGCAGATCGTGTGCTGCAATCCCGAGGGCTACGTTATCGGTGATGCGATCCTCTTCGGCCTGGCCAAGGACAAGGTGAACATCAGCGGCCGTCCCTCGGTCCCGCACTGGGTCGCCTACAACGTGGAGAAGGGAAAATACAACGTCACCGTCACCCGCGACGACCGCACGGTCGCGAACCAGGGCCGGCGCAAGACCTTCCGCTTCCAGATCCAGGGCCCGAATGCCATGGCCATCATGGCGAAGGCCATCGGCGGACCCGTGCCGGAAGTGAAGTTCTTCAACATCACCGACCTCACGATCGCCGGCCACAAGATCAACGCCCTCGGCCACGGCATGGCCCGCACGCAGGGCTTTGAGCTCTTTGGGCCGTCCGAGTTCGGCGACGACGTGCGCAACGCGATCGTTGCCGCCGGCGCGGGCCTCGGCCTCCGCCTGGTGGGTGCACGCGCCTATTCGACCGTCTCGCCCGAGTCTGGTTGGATTCCGTCGCCCATGCCGGCGATTTTCAGCCCGTCCCTGAAGGCCTACCGCGAGTGGCTCCCGGCGAACGGTTTCGAGGCCAACGCCTCCCTCGGCGGCAGTTTTGTCTCCGACCGCATCGAGGATTATTACCAGACGCCGTGGGATCTCGGCTACGGGAAGCACGTCAAGTTCGACCATACCTTCATCGGTCGCCCGGCGCTCGAGGCGATCGCCGCGCAGCCCCACCGCGAGAAGGTCTGGCTGGTCTGGAACAAGGAGGACATCCTCAAGGTTTACGGCAGCGCGCTCTCGACGGGTGACCGTTACAAGCATCTGGAGATGCCGGGTGCGATGTATTCGACGCTGCCCTTCGACCGCGTGACGAAGGCCGGGAAGCTCGTCGGCCTCTCGACCTACAACGTCTACACCTCCAACGTCCGCGCCTGGTTCTCCCTCGCGATGATCGACCGCGACGCGGCGGTGGAAGGCTCCGAGGTCAGTGTCGTCTGGGGCGAACCCAACGGCGGCACCGCCAAGCCCTCGGTCGAACGCCACGTCCAGACGGAAGTCCGGGCGACGGTGCACCTTTCGCGGCCGGGCCCGGAAGCGAAATGATGACGGCCCCTTCGCCGCACCGCTGGAGCCTGGAGGTAATTCCCGCGCACGCCGACCAAGTGTCGGTGTTCCGCGGGCTGGTGGACGAGATCTTCGTGACGATGATCCCGGGGTCGGAACCCCGGGACATCCTCGCGGCGATTGAAACCATCGCCTCGCTCGGCTTCACGCCGGTACCCCACCTGGCCGCCCGCGAATTCAAGAGCGCGGCGCAGCTGGACGAGTTCCTCGGCGGTGTGCGCCGCTTCGGCATCCGCAAGGCGCTGCTGCTGGCGGGTGGGACGAGCCAGCCGGCCGGCCCGTTCTCGCAGACGCTCGACGTGCTCCGCACGGATGCCTTTGCGCGGGCGGGGCTGACCGAAGTCGCCGTGGCGGGTCACCCGGAGGGCAATCCGTCCGACCCGGATTCGCGGCGGAGCCTGGAGCAAAAGCTGGAGTTCCTGCACGCCGCCAAGCTCAAGGTGGAGATCGTGACCCAGTGGAGTTTTTCGCCGGAGAACGTCAGCGAGTATATCGCCAGCCTCCGTGCCGCCGGCATCACCGAGACCGTGGCGGTCGGCGTGGCGGGCCCGGCGTCGCTGAAGACGCTACTGAAGTTTGCCCAGATCTGCGGCGTCAGCGCCGCGAAAGACGTGCTGGCGAAGCAGGGTTTCAGCTTCGCGCGGCTGCTGATGTCGAACAAACCGGAGGCGTTTGTCGCCGCGGTGAAGGGGACCAACCGCTTCCACCTCTATCCCTTCGGCGGGCTGGAAAAGTGTGCGCGGTGGCTGGAGGCCCAGAAGGCGGCGGTGGCTGGGCCCGGTTGATGCATGGGCGTCGTCACCGGGGTGGGCTCGGGCGCGGATAAACCTGCCGGCGCCCGTCATTCGTCGCAGGCCTGGTCGTCGTGAAATCACCAACAGCCTGTCGGGCGCCGACATCGGGACCTACAACCCGATCGGGCCCATCCCTTTGCCCGCCCATCCCGGCGTCCCGCCCATCCCCCGGGCCGCCCGCTCATCAAAAAATCGTGTAACTTTGACCCCACCCGCGGTGTTGTCGTGACATGCCAGCACCTGTCCGCCCCGCCACCGCCTTGAACGATGCCCGCCGCCCTTTGGTCGCAAAGGGGCCGCGCTTCATCGCCAACGCGTTTTCTTTTCGGGCCGGCCCGGTTTTTCCACTCTCGTTCGTAGTAGTCAGTTGTGTTGTGTGGAGGGGTCGTTGTGGGCCCCTCCACGCTTATTTTCCGGACGAGGCGCATCCGCTTGCCATGGCGGCGTGAGTTCCTGACCCTCGCACCCTTTAACTGCACACCCTGACCTCTATGAACCCGGCCCCCGCCTCCAAATCCGCCACCACCCCGGTGGTCGTGAAAAAGAAATCCAAGACCAAGTGGATCATCATCGGCAGCATCGCGCTGGTCGTGCTCCTCAGCCTCGGCGCCTATCTCAAGGGCCAGAACCAGGAGACCGGCACCATGGTCACGACGGAGAAAGCCGTCATCAAGACGATCACCCAGCTCGTGACGGCGACCGGCAAGGTCCAGCCGGAGGTCGAGGTGAAGATTTCCACCGAGGCCCCGGGTGAAATCATCGAGCTGCCCTTCAAGGAGGGCGCCACGGTGAAGAAGGGCGACCTGCTCGTGAAGATCCGGCCCGACACCTACCAGTCCCAGGTCGAGCAGCAGGAGGCCAACCTCGTCGCCGCCAAGGCCAACGCGGTGCAGGCCAAGTCCCAGCTCATCAAGGCCCAGGATGACTTCAAGCGCACCAACGACCTGTTCGGCAAGCAGCTGATGTCCGACTCCGATTTTTCGGCCGCCAAGACCAACCTCGAGGTCGCCGAGGCCAACCAAGACAATGCCCTGGCGCAGATCCGCCGCACCGAGGGGGCGCTTTCCCAGGCGCGCGACCTGCTCAACAAGACCATCATCTATTCGCCGATGGACGGCGCCATCAGCGCCCTCGGCAGCGAGGTCGGTGAACGCGTGGTCGGCACCGGCTCCTTTGCCGGCACCGAGATCATGCGCGTCGCCGATCTCGGCAGCATGGAGGTGCGCGTGAAGGTGAATGAGAACGACATCGTCAACGTGAAGAACGGCGACCACGCCACCATCTCGATCGACGCCTATCCCGGCCGCACGTTTTCGGGCGTCGTGACCGAGATCAGCAGCTCCGCGCAGAACTCGTCCGCCACCGGCGCCTCGACCCAGGTCACCAACGCCGACGAGGTCTCGAATTTCCAGGTCAAGATCCGCATCAGCGACCACAACGTCAACCTGCGCCCCGGCATGAGCGCCACCGCCGACATCGCCACCCAGACCGTCGAGAACGTCGTCGCGGTCCCGATCCAGAGCGTCACCGTCCGCGCCGCGGGCGGCCTGACCACGGAGGAATTGCAGAAGAAGAACGCCAAGGACGCCCAGGAAAAGTCCGGCAACGAGCTCGAGCTCGTCGCCGAGCGCGAGCAGGCCCGGCGCGACGCCGGCAAGCTCCAGCGCATCGTCTTCATCCGCAACGGCAACAAGGTGAAGGCCCAGAAGGTGGAAACCGGCATCGCCGACAACACCCTCATCGAGGTGAAGAGCGGCGTGAAGGCCGGCGACGAGGTCGTGTCCGGCAGCTACGCCGCCATCAGCCGCAAGCTGAAGGACGGGGCCCTGGTCCAGATCGAG
>CAIOAO010000080.1 GCA_903855985.1 uncultured Opitutia bacterium
ATGCCGAGGGCAAGGGCATGCCGGCCTTGATCGCCGTCGCGCAGGACAAGTCCAAGACCGCCAAGAAGCAGGCGCTCGCCTGGGCCACGGGCATCGGCTCGACCCGGGCCGGCGTGCTCCAGACCACCTTTAAGGAAGAGGCCGAGACCGATCTCTTCGGCGAACAGGCCGTGCTCTGCGGCGGCGCCAGCGCCCTCGTGCAGGCGGGCTTTGAGACCCTGGTCGAGGCCGGTTACCAGCCCGAGATGGCGTACTTCGAGTGTCTCCACGAGCTGAAGCTCATCTGCGACCTCATGTACGAGAGCGGCATCGCCGGCATGCGTTTCTCGATTTCCGAGACCGCCAAGTACGGCGACATCACCCGCGGCCCGCGCATCGTGAACAAGAAGACAAAGGTCGAGATGAAGAAGATCCTGAAGGAGATTCAGTCGGGCCAGTTCACCCGCGAATGGGTCAAGGAGTACAAGGGCGGCCTGAAGAAGTACAACGCGCTGCTCAAGAAGGGCGAAAAGCACCAAATCGAGAAGACCGGCGCCTACCTCCGCGGCATGATGCCCTGGATGTCCAAGAAGAACCTCAAGGGCGTGCAGGCTTCGTACAACTAACACGCCGCGATTGCCAAATTCCCCGGGGCGCAGACACTGCTCTGCGCCCCTTTTTTCTTTCCCATGAGCAAACTCATCATCGCCACGCGTAAAAGCCCGCTCGCCCTCGTCCAGACCGAGCTCGTCGCCGCGCACCTGCGATCCGCGCTCCACGTCGAGGCGGAACTGCTCAAGTTCGTCACCACCGGTGACCGGCAGACCGAGTGGTCGCTCGAGCAGAAGGGTGGGAAGGGCCTTTTCACGGGCGAACTCGAGCAGGCCCTGCTGCGTGGCGACGCGGATGTCGCCGTGCACAGCACCAAGGACCTGCCCGGCGAGATGCCGCCCGGCCTCAGCATCGCCGGCTACATGCCGCGCGAAAACACCCGCGACGTGCTGGTTATCCGCACGGGCCTCACCGCCCCGAAAACGATCGCCACGGGCAGCCCCCGCCGCCGGCTGCAGATTGCGAAACTGTTTCCCGACGTGGAATTCTCGGAGATCCGCGGCAACGTGGACACCCGCCTGCGCAAGATTGCCGACCAGCATGTCGCCGATGCCACGATTCTCGCCGCGGCCGGCCTGAACCGGCTGGGCTTCACCAGCTGGCCCGGACTCGATTTCCGACCGCTGCCGTTCGACCAGATGGTCCCGGCCGTGGGGCAGGGCGCCATTGCCATCCAAAGTCGCACGGCCGACGCCGCGCGGTTCGCCCCGGTGTTTGATGCGGCCACCGCCCGCGGCATCAACCTCGAGCGGGCCTTCCAAAACGCGATGGGCGGCGGCTGCCACACGGCCTTCGGCGTACATGCCGTCGGCCACGAGCTGTTTTTCTTCCACGAGCAAACCGGCCTGCGCCGGCTGCCGCTGGCCCCGGCGGACTTTGACGCTCCGACGGCCACGGCGGCGCGGATCCTCCATTCCCTCGGACTAAAATGAGCGAGCTCCCCCTTGCCGGACGGCGCATCGTCCTGACCCGCGCCAGCGACCAGAATTCCGAGCTGCACGCCAAGCTCGCCGCCCTCGGGGCCGAGGTGCTGGAGCTGCCGCTCATCCGCGTCACCAAGTCGGTGAAAAACGACGATCTCGCCGAGGTCTTCCCCGAGTTGGGCGGGTACGACTGGATCGCGTTCACCAGTGCGAACGGCGTGCGCTTTTACTTCGAGGAATTTTTCCGGGTGTTCGACGACATCCGCTCGCTCGGCCTGATCCGCATCGCGTGTGTCGGCGAGGCCACGGCCCGGGCGGTTACCGCGCTGCACCTGAAAGTGGAATGCCAGCCGGCCACGGCCACCGCCGAGGCCCTGGCGGCGGAGCTCATTGCCACCGGCAGCCTCGACCACGCCAAAATCCTGGTCGTCACGGGCAACCAGAATCGCGAAGTCCTCGTGTCGAAACTCGAGGAAGCCCGCGCCATCGTGGATTGCCTCCAGGTTTACCAGACGACCAAGAACGACCTCGGCGCGGAACCGGCCGCCGCGGACTTTCGCGCCCGCGGCGCGGATGCGATCCTGTTCGCCAGTTCCTCCGCTGTGCAGTCGTTTGCCGACCAGGCCGGAGCACTCCAGCTGGCCAAGGACGCGCAGCGCCCGCTCGCCGGCAGCATCGGACCTCAGACCAGCGAGACGATGAAGAAGGTTGGACTCCCGATTGATTTTACCGCCAAGCAGCCAGGCTTGGACCCGCTGGTCGCCGCCACGGTGAAGGCGCTGGGCGCGCGCAAGAAGTGATCCGCGGCCACGCCCGTCCACGACGCCTCGCATAACTTTTCCCGCGGATCCCGCGGCCGAGCAGGATCTGGAAAGGACTTTGGCGGATTGCCATCGCCGGATGAGCCGGCCATGTTGGGTCACTTCCCATGAAAGTTCCTTTTCTCGATCTTAGCCTGCAACACCGGGCGCTTCGCACCGAGGCACTGGCCGCCCTTGCGGCCACTTATGACGCCACCCGGTTCTGTCTCGGGAAGGATGTGGAGGACTTTGAGAAGAATTTCGCCAGCACCCTCGGGTATGCCCGCGTGCTGGGCATGAACAGCGGCACCGCACCGCTGCACGTCGCCTGCATGCTGGCGGGCTTCGGCCCCGGGGATGAGGTCATCACCGCGCCGTTCACCTTCATCTCCTCGGCGTGGGGCATCAATTACGTCGGCGCCAAGCCGGTCTTCGCCGACATCGAGGAGGGCACCTTCAACCTTGATCCCGCCAAACTCGCGGCAGCGATCACACCGCGGACCAAGGGGATCATCGTCGTTCACCTCTTTGGCCAGCCAGCGCGGATGGACGAAATCATGGCCGTCGCGAAACAGCACGGCCTCTTCGTCATTGAGGACTGCGCCCAGGCGGTCGGCGCCAAATACCAGGGGACCCCGGTGGGCGTCTTCGGTGATGCCGGCACGTTCAGTTTCTACCCGACCAAGAACCTCGGCGGCTGCGGCGAGGGCGGGGCCTTTGTCTCGCGACGCGAGGAACTGCTGACCAAAGCCCGCCACATCCGCGTGCACGGTTCGGATCGCCGCTACTACCACGACATTGTCGGCGGCAACTTCCGCATGGACGGCTTCCAGGGCGCATTGCTCAACGTCAAGCTTCCGCACCTCGCGACGTGGACGGCGCGGCGCCAGGCCATCGCCGCGCGTTACCTCGCCGGGATCAAACTTGCCGACGTCCGCCTGCCGGACCAGCCGGGCTACGGAAAATCCGTCTTCCATCAGTTCACCATCCGCCACCCGCGCCGGGATGCCCTCCGCGAGCACCTCACAAAACATGAGATCGGCACCGACCTGATCTACCCCGTGCCGCTGCACCTGCAGAAATGCTACGCGAGCCTGGGTTATGGCCCGGGCTCCTTTCCGGTGTCGGAAAAGGCCGCTGCCACCTGTGTCAGCCTGCCCATCTTTCCCGAACTGACCGACGCCCAGCTCGAGCATGTCATTGCGAGTATCAACGCATTCTAGTCATGACCGACGGCATCCGGCTCAAAGTCTGCGGCCTCACCACGCGCACTGACGCGGAATTTGCCGCCCAGGTCGGGGCGGAATATCTTGGCTTCATCCTGCATCCGGAGTCCCCGCGGTATCTGGCACTGGAAAAATTCACGGCATTCGCCGCGGACTTGCCCAAGGGCCGCAAGGTCGCGGTCGCGGTCGAACCCACGCTGCCGGCGCTCGCGGCGATGAACGCGGCAGGCTTCGATTTTTTCCAGCTGCACTTCCGGCATGACCTGCCGGTCACGACCATCGCCAGCTGGACTGAGACGGTGGGACTCGACCGGCTCTGGCTCGCACCGAAACTCCCGCCCGGGGTGAGTGTGCCTGCGGCCGTGCTACCGCTGGCGCAGACCTTTCTCTTCGACACTTACCATGTCAGGAAATTCGGCGGCACGGGAGAGACGGCGGACTGGAGCAAATTTGCCCGGCACCGGCGGGCTCATCCGAAAAAAACCTGGATCCTGTCCGGCGGCTTGAATCCGTCGAATATCGCGGATGCCATCCGGGAATCCGGCGCCCGCGTCGTCGACGTGAACAGCGGCGTGGAATCCGCGCCCGGCGTGAAGGACCACGCCAAGCTGCAGCGGCTGGTGGAGAAGTTAAACGAGGGCCGGGCTTGAGGCGGCCTCGTGCGCCAGGAGCCAGCGCTTGATATCCTCCCCGAAGGCGAAGCCGGTCATGGCACCGTCACTGCCGATGACCCGGTGACACGGCACGATGAGGGCGATGGGGTTCGTGGCATTGGCGCGACCCACCGCCCGGGAGGCGCCGGGGTTGCCGAGCTCCGTGGCGAGTTCGCCATAGCTCCGCGTTTGGCCAAAGGGGATCCGCTGCATGGCGGCCCAGACGCTTTGCTGGAACGGAGTGCCGCTCGGGGCGAGCTTCAGGGTGAAGGCATCGCGCTTGCCGGAGAAATAGGCGGTGACTTCGGCCCGCGCGGCGGCGACGCGCACCGGGTCCTGCACGACCTCATCGGCGGCGAACCGCTCGCGGAGTTCGGGCAGGGTGCCGAAGGCGGTGGCGATGACCGAGCCGTTGGCATCCACGGCGATGGAGAAGTCACCCACCGGGGTGGAAAAGGTATCGAAGAATTGTCTCATGTTGGAAGGGGCTGATTGAATTGCCAAAGCTGCGTGGTAGCGAGGCTGCGATAAGGTGAAAACACCGCCATGAGCCGGCGGGTGGCGTCGATGTCGGGGCGTTCTTCAAGTTTGAGCAACGCTTGCAGCCCGCTGGTCACGCCCGTATCCCCCAGCGGTACGCAGTCGGGCAGGCCGAGCGAGCGCATCATGAGGTAGTTGACTGACCAGGGTCCCAGTCCGCGGATGGCCAGCAGGGTGCGCTCGATCCGCGTGGCGGACATGGTGCGGAGCGCGGTCAAGTTGAGTTTCCCGGCAACGATCAAGCGGGCGGTCGAGATGACGTAATCGGCCTTCTGCCGGGAAAATTGCAGTGGCAGCAAATCGGCGGGTTCCAGCGCCGCGACCGCTTCGGGTGTGGGCGGGGCGTAGAGTCCGTCAGCGTGCACCCCGGAACTGCGCTCGATCAGCCGGCGTTTGAGCAGGCGGGCAAAGGTGAAGTTGATCTGCTGGCCGATAATCGCCCAGAGGAGCCCGTCAAACACGGACGGTGTCTGGCTGATGCGGAGCTCGACGCGGCCGGCCACCAGGCGGCCCAAGCCGAGTTTCTTGGCGAGCCGGGCAAAGGCGGCGGCTTCAGCTTCCAGTCCGAGCAGGCCCACGACGAGAGCATGAGCCTCAACGGCGGATCCCGGGGAAATTTCGGCGCGGACGCTTTCCGGGCTGAGCTGCAGGGTGAGCAAGGCCGGCCCGTCACTGAGTTGAACCACGGCGGTGTAAGTATCGCCGGCGAGTCGTTCCGTGACGCTGTGAATGTCCCGGCTCAGCGCACGGCGCAGGTAGGGCAGGAGGTAGCCCTCGGGCAGGGCCACATCGAAAGTCCGGGCTTCACGCAGCTCGCGGTACGCGGCCGGGGTAAGACCGTTCAGGCGGCGGAAATTTTCATGGAAGACCGAGATCGACTCAAAGCCCGCGTCGGCGGCGATCCGGGACAGGGGCGAGTCGCTTTCGAGCAGGTGGTGCTTGGCGGCCGATAACCGGGCGCGGAGGAGCAGGTCGCCCGGCGTGGTGTGGTAGTGCTGTCGGAAAAGTTCGAACACCCGTGTGGACCCAAAGCCCAAGCGGCGCACGATGGCCCGCGCGTCGGTGAAATTCTCCGGCTTGGCCCGCACCTCGGCCACCAGCGCCTCGATCGTCTCCAGTACCGGGTCCGCGCCACGTGCAAAGTCGTCCGGGTGGCATTTCTTGCAGGCGCGCAGGCCCGCCTCGCGGGCGGTCTCGCAGGTCGGGAAGAAGCGGACGTTGCCTGGCTTCGGTTTGCGGGCCTTGCACGCCGGCAGGCAGTAGATGCCCGTCGTCAGGACCCCGGTGAAGAAACGCCCGTTATAGGCCGCGTCCCCGGCCAGCACCCGGGCGTACATGGCGGCATTGGTCATTCGCATGGCCATACCCTAGCACAGGGCGCCGGGTCTGTCGTCCGGATTTCTCCGGTGCAATCCCGCCTGCCGTCTCGACACGCGCTAATCGTCCCGCACGCTGGTGCCATGCCTACCATCTACGAAACCCTCCGCGCCGACATCATCCTCGCCATGAAAGCCCGCGATAGCGGCACGGCGCTGGCCCTGCGCACCGCGGATGCTGCGATTCAGCGCGCCGCGATGGACACCAACAAGCCGATCGACGAGGCGCTGGCCACCGCCACGCTCCGCAAGGCGGTCAAGAACCTCACTGATGCGAAGACGGAGTTTGAAAAGGGCGGCCGGGCCGACCTCGTGGCGGCCAACAACGCCGAGATCGCCATTTTGGAGAAATACCTGCCGAAGGGCCTGGATCCCGCGAAACTCGAGGCGCTCGTCGTCGAGGTTATCAAGGAGACCGGGGCCACGACGAAGAAGGAGATGGGCAAGGTGATCGGCGCGCTCAAGCAGCGTCCCGAGGCGCCGTTGATCGACTTCGGCGCGGTGAGCAAACTCGTCCAGGCCAAGCTGGTCTGAGCCGGATACCGCCATGAGTGATCAAAAAAACAGCGCTCCGCGCTCCGTCGCCGTCCGCGAGGTGCCGATCGAACTCTGCCAATTCCTGAAATTCGGCGGCCTGGCCGCCACGGGCGGCGAGGCCAAGCTGGCCATCACCGCGGGCAAGGTCCTGCTCAACGGGGTCATCGAAACGCAAAAACGGAAAAAGCTGCAAGCAGGCGACAAGGTTACCCTGGGCGAGCAGACCCTGGTGGTCCGCATCGCCTGAGCCAACGCGTCGCAGACACGACGCGGCACGAATTTTATCGCGACGTGCGCGCGTTTTCCGCGGTGCTCACCGGCTGAATCTGGCCGGATTCGGGGATGAAGCGATTGCGCCGCGCACTGGCGCCGCGGTGCGGCGTGCGTTGATCTGGCTGGCTGTACGGTTTTCGCCGGTACCCGGTGCGGGCGGGGTCGGTGGCGCAGCGAATCTGGTAGTCCTGCATGCGTTGAAAGAGCCCGAGTAATTGATCGGGCAGGGGATAACGGTCGAGACCCGCGTGCTCGAGCGCGACGAGCAGTTCGTGGGTTGCCTCGAGGGTGGAGAGACAGCCGGCCTGGGGCTGCTGCTTGATTACGTAGCGGCTCAGGGACGTTGCCGTAAACATGACCCGTGGCAGTCGCTGCAGGCTGGGACTGAGGCGGAGCATCTTGCGCGCCCCGGCCCAGGTCGCATCGATGAGGAAAAGCACCAGCTGACGGTCGCCCAACTCGGCGGGATTCAGTCCGCCGGTGGAAAGATTGCGGGCCTCCGCCCCCGGGTAGACGAGCAGGGGCAGGTTGCGGGGATCGTTGAGCAGCGCCTGCACCTCCTCGTGGCGGTCAAAGTCCGTCCCCACGTGGATTTCACTGTGCGCGAGGCAGAGATGCGTGAGCCGGCCGGTCGCGGCTTTCTCCTGCTTGTATTCCTTCGGGTGCATGAGGAACACGAACTTGGTCCGCGTCGGCATGGCCTGGATGGAGGGACACCAGCACAGGCTCTTGGGCCAGAAGCAGCGGTAGCAGGTTTCGCGGGACATTTGGGAAGCGGTCAGCTTTCAGCGGTCAGCTTAGCTAGTGAAATGAGCTAATCGAGGACTGTCTTGCTGCACGGGTTATGGGCTGATCGCTGACTGCTGACAGCTCGGCTGCGGCAACGCCGCGCCGCCTCACATCCCCGGGAAGCCGCCCTTGCCCTGGCGCTGCATCATTTCCATCTGGCGCATCATCTTTTTGC
>CAIOAO010000081.1 GCA_903855985.1 uncultured Opitutia bacterium
CTCTTGGACATGAGCGGCGCAGCCGGTGGGGTGGGCGGTGACGCAAACAAAGCCACGAACCTTGGGTTTGATGATCATGCGGCGGACAGGTTCCCCGGGGAGGGAACAAGGGGCAAGATTCAAAAAGTAAGAAGTAAGAAGTAAGAAGGAAGAATTAAGAAATGACGGAATCATGCCTTAAAGTGAGAAGTGAGAAGGCAGAAGGAAGAAGTAGGGGAGTTCCGATCCGGATCGCGGAAGCGCGGAGGGGTGGAAAAGGCCGGGAGCCCAAGCAACAGATGGTTTGCCACGTCGCCCCGCGATGGGACTCCTCGCAATGACAATCAAGTGGGAACTCGGGAGTCGTCTGGCTTCTCCACTCTTCCTGCTTAATTCTGCCTTCGCGCCGGCTGCGCGGCGCTCACTGGCTGAGCAGCACCATCGGGCCCTCGGCCTTGGGGACGCCGCCCTTGCGCTCGAGGCTGACGGCGAACTTGGCGACGGAATGGATCGGGCGGTTGGCCTTGAAGGTGACGTGGGCGACACCCGTGGACGGATCCACACGGAAGACGCCGCCGTCCACCGGGATCGCGTACTGCGGGTCCACGAGCCAGAGCTGGTAATCCTTGTCGTCGGCGAGGGCGGGGAGTTTCTCGACGGTGAGGACGCCCTCCTGCTTGGCGGGACTCCAGACGGCGACGGCGAGGGCCTGCGGGGAGTTGCCGAGGAGGGAGGCGAGGGTGGAGATCTTGAACTTGGCGAGGTCGCCCTCGGACTTGAGCTGGCGGTCGAGGGCGGCGAGCTGCTCGGTCATGGCGCTCAGCTGGTGGCCGGCGATGAGGCGCTCGGCCTCGAGCTGGTTGCGGGCGCTGCGGAGCTCGAATTCGGCGAGGGCCTGCTGGTCGCGCAGCGTGGCGGACTCGAAGCGGCTGCCCAGGTAGAGCTGGCCAAGCCAGGCACACGCAATGGCGAAGGACGCGGCGGCGGCCCACGGGAGCCAGACGGGTGTGCGGAACGGCAGGACGTTGGACTGCTTGCGCCAGGCGGCGGCGGTGTCGAGGCGGTCGAGCAGGCGGGCGCGCAGCTCGGGCGAAGGGGCGGCGTCGGCGGCGGTGAACGCGAGCTGGGCGGACGACTCACGGAGTTCGCGCACGAGCTGGGCGAGCGCGGGGTCGCGGGCGAGCTTCTGCTCGAAGGCGGCGAGTTCGGCGCCCTCGAGCAGGCCGAGGACGTAGAGGGAGGCGAGTTCCTCGAAGGATTCGTCAATCATGGCGGCCTCCCAAGGTGTCGCGGAGCCGGAGCAGGCCGCGGCGGATGCGGGCCTTCACGGTGCCGAGGGGTTCGCGGAGTTTTTCGGCGATCTCCTGCTGCGTAAGGCCGGAGAAGAAGGCGAGTTCGACGGCGCGCTGCTGGTCGGCGGGAAGCGCGGCGACGGCGGCGCGGACGACGCCGGCCTGTTCCTTGAGCACGAGGCCGTCGGCGGAATCGGGACCGGCGCCGGAAGGCTGCGTGCCGGCGTCCTCGGCGGTGGTCTCAGCGAGAAGTTCGCTGCGACGCTTGCGCATGCGGACGCGGTCAATGGCGCGGTTACGGGTGAGGGTGACGGCCCAGGCGAAGGCGGAGCCGCGGCCGGATTCGAAGGCGGCGGCTTTTTCCCAGAGGGCGAGGAAGACGTCCTGGACGATGTCCTCGGCCTCGGCGGAGTTGTGGAGGATGCGCAGGGCGGTGGCGAAGAGCGGGCGGGAGAAACGGTCGTAGAGCTGGGCGAACGCCTCGCGGTCGCTGCGGCCCATGCGGCGCATGAGCTCGGCATCGAAGTGTGCGCGCTCGGCGGCGGCCACGGCCTCGGGAGTGCTGCCGGCCGGGTTCATGCGGGCATAAAGGCGCACCCATCCCGCAGTCGCGGGAAAGTCACCGGGCCAGCAAGGTGAGAGGGTGGACATTCTGATATCATACGCGTGACCGGAGGCTTGGGATGCCGGGATGGTCGGGATTAGGGCGGGGGAAGCAAATGGAAATCAGGTGATGGGCGAGAGGCGAGGCGTGATGGAACGACCACGGATGGATTGCCACGTCGTCCCTGAGGGACTCCTCGCAAGGACAATCATCACAAGACGGCGTAGCCGATCAGGCCGAGGATGATCAGGACGGCGAGGACGGTCAGGATCTTCTTTTCCGCGGTGGTGAGGGACAAAGGCATGGGAGTCAGAGGCCGAGGGGTTGCAGGCGGGCGAAGAACGTCTCGAGGACGGGCTCGTGGGCGAGGTCGGCCCAGGGGCGGTTGCTGGAGACGCGGACGAAGAGCTGGTCGCCGTCATGGCGGAAGCCGTACTGCCACGCGAGGCGCAGGAGGGCGGCGGGGGAGCTGGTGCCTTGCTGGGTGATCGGCCGGCCGTCGTAGAGGTGCCAGTACCAGACGTTTTGCGGAAAATCGCCGCTCAGGAAGGAGCGCGACTCGGCCTCGGCGAGTCGGCGGTGCCCGACGGTGTGGATCACGCGGGGATCAGCCACGGGCACGGCGGCCCAGCCGGAGCCGGGCCAGCAGGCGTCGGGGGTGTGCGACGAGACGAGGCTGACGGACGCTTGGCCGGGGCGCCAGTAGGCGAGATAGAGGATGATCTGTTCGGGTCCGTGGTCGGTCATCCGCGTGTACGTGCGCTGGGCGAGATGATCCGTGTGCAACACGCCGCTGAACTGGTAGAGGTCGCGGGCGGTCTCAACCTGCCAGCCCTCAGCGGCGGGTGGCAGGATGGCGGCGAGATCGGGGACCGGGGCGTCACGGTGAAGCGCCGGGCGGGTGTTGGCATAGAAGAAAAGGACCAGGACGGCGGCGAGAGCCAAGCCGGAGACGAGGAGCCGGGCCGACAAGGGCCGAGCCGTGGAGGTTTGCGCCGGCGGCTGAGCGCCGACCGCTGACGGCTGACCGCCAGTCTTCCGTTCCAGCAGCAGGGCGAGGCCGACGAGCAACGCAGCCGTCACGCCGAGAACGGCAAAGCCGGTGAGGTCGTGCCAGAAGCCCTCGATCTTGACGCCGGAGTTGGCGAGCAGGGTGAGGGTGAGCGAGCGGATGAAATTCATCACCAGTGCGAGCGGGGCGGAGAGTCCGATGAGCAGCACGCGGGACCACGGGCGGCGGACGAGGCTGGCGGAGAAGAGCAGGCCGGCGAAGACGCAGGAGATGAGACTGCGGACGCCGCTGCACGCCTCCTCGATGCCGACGGAGGCGGAGCCGAGTTCGAGAATGTTGCCATGGCGGACGGCGGCGATGCCGAGCAGGTGCAGGGAGCGCAGGACGTTCTCCGTGACCATGAGCTGCAGGCCAAGGGTGAGCCGCGAGTAGGTGCCGGGCGGGATGGGCGCGCAGAGCAGCCACAACGCGATCGCCGTGACGGCGCTCCAGTTGAAAGGAATGAAGCGGTTCGAGGCGGAGGAGAATACGAGCAGCCCCGCGGCCAGGAAGAGGACGAAGGCGAACGTGAGCGTGAAGCCGACGAGGTCGTGCGACCAGCCGAGGGAGGCGGCGTAGAGTCCGCCGGCGGCGAGGGCGAGGAGGCCGACGGTGAGGCAGGCGAGCTGGGAAGTGAGGGCGACCCATTCGACGCTCCCGCCCCGGCGGGATTGCGCAGGGTGATCGATCCTGGGGGATCGATCCGTGCCAAGAAAACGGAGGGTGCCGGTGCGGCTTTCACGCAGGAGGAGCAGGAAGATCACGGGCATGAAGTACCCGTGGGAGAGGTCGGGATTTTGCCGCCAGTGCGGCCAAAGGAGCAGGCCCAGCGCGGCGGTCAGCGCGGCGAGCAGGAGCACGCTCAGCTTGGCTGCGAGAGGGAGGCGCGTGAAAGGGGCCAGGGGGCTCATGGCTTCAGTTTCACGGTCGCCGGCCCTTTCGCCGGGCTCAGGGCGGGCACATTCGAGCCCGGATACCGTGCGATGAGGGCGTAATTGACCTCGAGGGGCAGGGGCAGGGCGGGGAGGAAGGCGGTGATGCGCGTGGCGCTGCTGCGGCCGCGGAAGAACGCCTCGACGGCGGAGAGGAACGCGGTGCTGGAGTTGGAGTGTTCGGTGATGAGTGCGCGCAGTTCGCCGAACTTGGGCCAGTCGGCGTTGACGCCGGCGGCGCACAGCAGGGAAAAGACGGCGCCGGCGGTGTCGGTGTTGAAGGGAATGTGCTCGGCGCGGAAGTGGGTGTGGAGCTGGTCGAGTACAGCCTGGTCGGGATAGCGGATCAGTTGCGCGGACAGGATCTTGATGACGGGCAGGGTGAGTTTTTGCCCGAGCAACTGGCCCGCGAGCCGTTCGAGCGGCGCGTGGGCGCCCTGGCGGGCGTAGGCGGCGAGCAGGAGCGTGACGCGGGTCTCGTCATCGAGGGTGGCGCCGTTGCGTCCAAGCAGGTCGAGCGCGGCGTAGACCTCGCCTTGTTCAGTGAGCTCACTGACCTGGTAGTAGAGGCCGTAGGCCGGTACGCGGGACCAATCGCCGGCGGTGAGGAGGGAGCGGGCCTCAGCGGTGCGGCCGGAGGCGAGCAGGAGTTCGGTCTCGAGCAGCGGGCGCCAGACCTGGGCGGCAGGGGCCGGGGAATCGCGCAGGGCGCGAAGGGTGTCATAGCGGTGGCTCTGGCGCGCAGCGAAGATGAGGGCGCGCATCCAGACGGAGGAGTGCGGACTGGCGGCAAGGACTTCGTCGCGGGCGAGGGTGGAGATGGACTCAAAGTCGCCCCGGGCCAGCAAGGCGCGGAACCATTCCTGGGCGGTGTCCTCGCGGCGGCCGGGATGCTCGTGGAGCAGACGCTCGTAGACGCGGTTGGAGAGGACGGGCTGGCCGGACTGGAGGGTTTTGGCGAGGGTGAGGCCGGCGGTGTAGTTGGACGGGTCGAACTCGTAGGCGTTGGAAAGATAGAGAAGGGCCTCGGAGGTGTGGTTGGCGGCGAAAGCCTTCCGGGCCTTTTCCATGAAAAACCAGCCGCGGGCCTCGCCGAGCCGGTGCCACGCGGGCGGCCAGGCGACGTGGAAGACGTTCACCGGGTAGCCGACGACGCGGAGAAAAATGAAGACGGTGAGGACGGCGGTCAGGTAGAGGGTGGCGACGGCGCCGCCGTAGTAGCCGAAGGCGCGGCCCCAGAACGGGCGGACGTCAGCAGTGTTGGCCGAGCAGCGCCAGCCCTGCGGGGTTTTGACGAGGAGCGGGCAGACGCGGCGGAAGCGGGCGGCGGAGGCCCAGTGCAGGCAGGCCTCGCAATGGGTTTCGAGGGCCCGGCCGGAATCACTGGGACTCTGACACGGGCACGGCGAGCGGCCGCGGCGCAGCTGGAACCAGGATTTCCGGGTGTTCCAGTAGAGGAGGCCCCCTGCGAGGCGGAAGAAGTCGGCAATAATCCCGGTCACGTCGCTGACGTTAGGTGGCCGGGAAGGCAGAAGGAAGAAGGAAGAATGAAGAAGTGGGCGGAGGAAGTGCGGAAGGGAAGGAGGGAGGTTTTACCGCGAAGAGCGCAAAGGCGGGAAGGTTCGGAGGTGTCACCAAGAGAGACACGAAAGTTCGGATTCACGGCCATGGTTCGGACTTCTTAATTCTTCCTTCTTCCTTCTAACTTGCCGGCGTCATGACGCCGGCGTTTTCCCTCTGCATCCCCGCCTACAACGAGGCGGCGCTGCTGCCGCGGTTGCTGGACAGCGTGGACGTGGCGCGGAAAAACTACCGCGGCGGGGCGGCGGCGATTGAGGTCGTGATTGGCAACAACAGCTCGACGGACGCGACGGCGGAGATCGCGCGGGCACGGGGCTGCGTCGTGGCGGAGGTGGAGAAACGGGCGATCGCGGCGGCGCGGAACGGGGCGGCGGCGGCGGCGCGCGGGGCGGTGCTCTGTTTCATCGATGCGGACTCGATCGTTCATCCGGACACGTTCAACCAGATCGCCGACTGCATGGAGACCGGGCGCTGTGCGATCGGGGCGACGGGGGTGAGGATGGAACGGATGTCACTGGGGATCGCGCTGACCTGGCTGTTCATGGTGCCGATGACGCGCGTCGTGGGCGTGGACACCGGCGTGGTGTTTTGCCGGCGCGAGGATTTCGCAGCGGTCGGCGGCTACCGGGAAGCGATGCTGGTGGCGGAGGACGTGGATTTCCTGTGGCGGATGAAGAAACTCGGCTGGAAGCGCGGGGCAAAGTTCATGCGGACGCCGGGCGCGCGGGCGATCACCTCAACGCGGAAATTCGACAAATACGGCGACTGGCACTACTTCCGGATCATGTTTGGCTTCCCGTTCAAGGCGCTCTTCGCGAAAGAAGCGGCGAAGCAGGTGGTGACGGCGTATTGGTACAACGACCGGTGACGCGGAAATTCAGAGTTAGGAATTAGGATGGAGGAAGTCGGTCTTCCCCCATCCCAGATTCTGACCGGCTTAGGAGGCAAAGACTAACGCGCTCTGAGCGCTCACACCTTCACCAAGAACAGCTCCGGGTGCATGGTGCCTTCGGCGACCTTGTTCACGGTGCCGGTCATGAGGATCGAGAAGTCGGGGCCGATTTCGATGCCAATCTGGCCGCCGGGCATATGGACGGTGACCTTGCTGTCGATCAGGCCGAGCTTGTGGGCGACGGCGGCAGAGGCGCTGGAGCTGCTGCCGGACGCGAGGGTGTAGCCGGCGCCGCGCTCCCAGATCTCGATCTGAACGTTGTTGCGATCAATGACCTTCAGGAACTGGACGTTGGTCTTGCGCGGGAAGTTGGCGTGGACCTCGAGGTCGGGGCCGTATTTGCGGGCCATGGCCTCGGAGATTTCGGGGAGGACGATGACGCAGTGCGGGTTGCCGATGGTGGCGGCGTTGAAGGTGAACTCACGGTCCTGGATCCTGATCTTCTCGTTGAGGACCTCGCGCGGGGCACCGGTGACGGGGATCTTGGCGCTGTCGAAGCTGACCTTGCCCATTTCGATGGTGAGGAGCTTGCCGCCGTCCTTGATGACGGTCTTCACGTGTCCGCCGGGGGTCTCGACAGTGAACGTCGGGTTCTTGACGAGGCCCTGGTCCCAGAGGAAGCGGGAGAAGATCCGCAGGCCGTTGCCGGATTTCTCGGCCTCGGAGCCGTCGGGATTGAAGATGCGCAGGCCGAACTCGCTCTGCTGGGACGGGAGGGGGCCCCAGAGGATGCCGTCGGAGCCGACGCCGAAGTTGCGGTGGCAGACGACGCGGATCTGCTCGACCGTGGGGGCCGGCTTCCAGGTCGGAAAGTCAGCGGGATTGAGGACGATGTAGTCGTTGCCGAGGGCGTGGTACTTGTAGAACTTCATTCGAAAAGTAAGTAGGAAGAGGGAAGAAGGAAGAAATCGGACTTTGAGCGCAAGCGTCAGGTGGCTGGCTTGGCCAACTTCTTCATTCTTCCTTCTTAACTCTTACTTTCAGAGGAACGCGTACGCGTCGCGGAGCAGTTCCTTGGCGCCGGCGTCCACGTTGCGGCCGTGGCTGAGGACGAGGCGGTCGAAGTCCCAGGCGAAGATCCGGTCGAGGGAAGTACGCAGGGCGGCGCGGTCCTTGATCGTGGTGCGCAGAAGGCGCGAGGCGGCGAAGCAGTCGTAGCAGCCGTTAATCTTCAACATCACGCGGCTGAGCCAGGGCATCTCGGTGCCGAGGTTGAAGGCGAGGTCGGTGAGGAGGAGCGTGCGGCTGGCGCGGTGGAGAAAGACGACCTCGTTGAGCCGGGGCATGCCGCGGACCATGAGCTGGTCAAAGGTGCCGGCCCAGGCGGCGTCGGGCGTGTCGCCGAGCGCGTCAGTGAACTTCAAGTCGGGGCGGAATTTGGAAAACCCACGGGCGCCGTGAAAGCGGGCCGACGGGTACGCCTGAAACCAGCCCTCGAGGTAGGTGTCGTGCATCGCGTTGGGTGCGACGATGTGGGCGACGGGGCCGAGCGCGGCGAGCTCGGCGGCGAGCGCGGCGGAGTAGGCGCAGGGCGAGTGGAGCCAGAGCGTGCCATCGGCGAGGCGGGCGACCGTCAGGCGGTGGCCGAGCTGCATGCCGATCACGGTCAGCGGGGCGTCGTAGTCCCAGAGATCAGGCGCGAGGGGGGTAAGCACGGAACCAAGTAAGAAGGAAGATGGAAGAATTAAGAAGTCCGGAATCGACGATCCGGAGCCCTTAACTTCTGCATTCTTCCTTCTGACTTCTTACTTTTCGGAGTAGCCGAAGAGGTAGCGCTTCTTGATGGCGGCGGCGACGCGGGCGGGGACCATGGTTTCCCACGAAGGGTCCTGGGCCTTGATGCGGGAGAGGACCTCGCGGGAGAAGATGTCGAGGATGTCGGGGTTGAAACCCACGATGCACTCCAAGTAGTGGTTCTCGAGCAGGTGGTCGTAGAGGTTGCGGAGGTGCAGGGCGACGCTGAGATTTTTCGCGGTGATGAGCACGTCGGTGGCGAGGTGGGCCATCGGGTCGGCCGGCTTGTGGGCGGGCGAGGCGCCGTTCGACAGATAACGGTCAAACGCGTCCTGCCGCATCGGGTAGATGTAGAGCTTCACCGACTGGCGGAAAAGCCGCCCGAAGTTCTCGAGGATGCCGCCCTCCAGGTTCTCGTAGTACTTCTCATTGAAGATCTCGAGGAGGTTGTTGATGCCCATCGAGACGCCGATCATCTCGTTGGTGTAGCGGCGGAAGTACGAGGTGAGGCGGTAGTACTCGGAGTAGTTCGAGATCAGGACGGTGAAGCCGATGTCGGCGAGCAGGTCCACGCGCGAGAGGAAGTCCTTCGGGTCGAGCTCCCCGGAGGAGAGCAGGTTGTGCATGGTGATTTCCATGAGCACGATGAAGTCCTTGCCCTTGACGAGCGGCTCCTGGACGAACTGGGCGCAGGCGCAGCGGAGCATGTCGACGTTGACGTGCGTGACCGGGCGGAAGCTGCCGCGCTCGACGAGGATGGCCTTGCGGTGGAGGATCTCGGACGGCTGGAGGACGCCGCCGTCGGGGCCGAACATGACGGCGTTGGTGAGGCCGCACTGGACGAGGTGGAGGGAAGTGAGGCGGTTGTCCACGTTCGCGAACGCGGGGCCGGAGAACTGGCACATGTCCACCTCGATCCGGTCGGCGCTCAGGTTGTCGAGCAGCGACGAGATAAGCTGCCGCGGGTCGTCGCGGTAGTAGAACGCGCCGTAGATGAGGCTGACGCCGATGATGCCGAGGGCCTGCTGCTGGAGGATGTTTTCCTTATCCCACATGCGGACATGGATCATGATGTCGCTGGGCGGCTCGTGGGGGTTGGCCTGGAAGCGGACGCCCATCCAGCCATGGGCCTCATTGTTGCCCTTGAAGTTCTTGGTGGCGACGGTGTCGGCGAAGGCGAAGAAGGCGGTGCGGTCGCCGCGCTGGCCGTCGAGCCGCTCGACGAGGAGGGCGTACTCGTGGTCGAGCATCTTGCCGAGGCGGTCGCTGGAGACGTAGCGCTGGGCCTTGCCGTAGATGGCGTCGCTGAAGGCCATGTCGTA
>CAIOAO010000082.1 GCA_903855985.1 uncultured Opitutia bacterium
CGTGGACAGCGAGGACCTCCCGCTCAACATCTCGCGCGAGACGATGCAGGACAAGGCCCTCATCGAGAAGCTGAACAAGGTCATCACGAAGCGCTTCCTCAAGTTCCTCGACGACGAGGCCAAGAACCGCCCCGACGCGTACGCGGAGTTCTACGCCGAGTTTGGCATCTTCCTCAAGGAAGGCGCCGCCATGGATCACACGCACAAGGACGCCCTCGTGAAGCTGCTCCGCTTCGAGTCGTCGCTCACCGAGAAGGGCAAGACCACCAGCCTCGGCGACTACGTCACCCGCATGGGCAGCGAGCAGAAGGAGATTTATTACCTCATCGGCCCGAACCGCGCCGCCATCGAGAGCGGCCCGTATCTCGAGGGCTTCAAGGCCCGCAACCTCGAGGTGCTCTTCTGCTACGAGGCCGTGGACGAGTACGTGATGAACAACGTCCGCGAGTTCGACGGCAAGAAGCTCGCCGCCGCCGACCACGCCGATGTGAAGCTGTCCGACCTCCCCAAGCCCGAGGGTGCCCTCGGCGAGGCCGACACCAAGGCCCTCACCGAGTGGCTCAAGACCACGCTCGGCGAACGCGTCGCCGAGGTGAAGGCCAGCGACCGCCTCGTGGACTCCCCCGCCCTCGCCCTCAACGCCGACAAGTTCATGTCGCCCCACATGCGCCGCATGATGAAGGCCATGAACAAGGACGGCTCCGAGCCCGCGCTCCGCGTGAACCTCGAGATCAATCCCCGCTCCGCCGTGATGAAACGATTGTTTGAGACGCACACCGCGTCACCGGACAAGGCGAAGCTCGTCGCCGAGCAGATCCTCGACAACGCGCTGATCAGCGCCGGCCTCCTCGACGACGCAACCCCGATGGTCGCCCGCCTCTACAAGCTGCTGGAGACGGTCTGAGGCAGGGCGGGATCGCTGATCCCGCCTTGGTTTTAGAATACCTCGCGCGGAAACTCGCGGATGACCGGAATTTATCCGCGTCCATCCGCGCTATCCGCGGCTGGTTTTGCGGAGGTTTGGCGGGATCTGCGATTCCGCCCTAAAACGCTCTCCATCGCGTCCTTTCCGCCCTACGTAATGGCGACCGCCACCCTTTCTTTTACCGCCGCCGGACACTGAACGCAATCCTCCAGCCCGGCTTAAAAATCGCGCATAACACGCTTGAGGCTTGTGCAAGGCACTCGAGGTCAGTGGTTTCTCCACCTTTTGTCCAGGAGACCGCGGTGTCCCCTGTTTCCCCGCCTGCACTTTTCCTTCGTTTTTTCGCCCGGAGAAAAGCCATGTCCACCTACGTCTACGGCATCGATTTCGGCACCAGCAATTCGTCCATCACCATCTGGGACGTCGAAAAACGCGCCCTCGTCCGCGACCCGCGGATCGCCGGCGTGGAGTCGTCGTTCATGTACTTCCCCTACACGCTTCGCCGTGATCCGCCGCTGATCGGCGACGCCGCCAAGCTCCGCTACGTGCAGGACCTGATGCGAGGCCGTTTTTTCCAGGCGATCAAGACCATCCTGCCCAACCGCACGTTCACCGAGACCATCGTCAACAACCAGTCCTACCAGTTGGAGGATCTCATCGCGTTTTTCCTCCGCTACCTGAAGGCGAAGGCGGACGAAGTCACCCGCCAGGACGTGAAACGCGTCGTCATGGGCCGCCCCGCGGTCTTTTCCCCCGACGCGGCCGAGGATGAACTGGCCCAGGACCGCCTGCGGATGGCCGCCCGGCTCGCCGGATTCGAGGAGATCCATTTCCAATACGAGCCCATCGCCGCCGCCTTCGCCTACGAGGCGCGGATCAGCTCGCCGGAACGCGTCCTCGTTGGCGACTTCGGCGGCGGCACCTCGGACTTCACGGTCGTGCAGCTCGACCCGCGCCGCCAAGGATTGACGGGGCGGGCCGGCGACATCCTCGCCACGGGTGGCCTCCCTGTCGCCGGCAACAAATACGACTCCGCCACGATGTGGCACAAACTCACCCCACGCTTCGGCCGCGGCGCCACCTATGAAAGTTGGGGCAAGCAGCTGGAGGTGCCCGACACGCTCCACCGGCAGATCTGCCAGTGGGACCAGATCGTCTTCCTCCGCAACGCCCCGAAGCTCGACCTCATCTGGCGCCTCGCCCGCCTCTCCAGCGACCCCGCCGCCTTCGAGCGGCTCGAGTCACTCGTGAAGGACAACCAGGGCTTCGCCCTCTTCCAGATGATCGAGGGCGCGAAGATCGCACTGACCACCCAGGATACCGCCCGGATGCACTTCACCCATCCGCGCATCGCCATTGATGAGCAGCTCACTCTCGCGGAGTTCAATCACAACTCCGCCGACCTCACCGGCGCGATCGCCGGCAAACTGGATGAGTTCCTCGCTTCAGCCCGGATTGCACCCACGAGTGTGGAGACTGTTTTCCTCACCGGCGGCACCTCGTTCATCCGCAGCCTGCGCTCCGAGTTCACGCGCCGTTTCGCCGGCGCCAAGATCCGTGACGGCGGTGAATTCACCAGCGTCGGCGATGGCCTGGCGCTCAGCGCCCCGCTGTTCTTCCCCGAGCTGCATTAATCAAATCCTGAGATTTACCTTCCCGCGGATGGCGCGGAAAAGATGGGCCGGGCCCGCCTCAGCACTGCTCGTACCGCCAGTTCCGCCGTTTCCCCGTCGCGAGCCACTGGATCGTCGTGGCGACCCGCTTCGCCCGCGTCTCGGGCCGTTTCGCACTGGTGATCCACTCGATGTAGTCGCGCCGGGGGCTCGGCGTGAACTCCTTGAACACCTTCGCCGCCTTCGCGTTTTTCTTTAGCACCGCCGCCAGGTCCGCCGGCACGGCCAGCACCGGTTTCGGCTTGGGCTTCGGGCGCGCGGGGGCGCCCGCCTCGTTCAGCTGCGCCGCCTTGCGGATGTAGCCCAGCAGTGCCCGGTCTCCGGGCAGATCCTGCAGGCTCGTGATCCGACCGAGGCTGCCCATGGCCTGCTCCGCCCTGACCCCGGTCCGGGAGATCTCCTCGGCGAGGCCCCGGCGCCAGAAGCCAAACGCACAGTGGGCCTTGAACCCTGCCATGCCGCACAGGATGCCGTGATAGCCGAACGACGGCATGCCCCACTTGATCGTCTCCTCCGCCGCCGGACACGCCTCGTGCACGAGTGCGCGCAGGTGCCGCAGGATCGGTTGGGCGAACTCCGCCGACTTCGCGATGTAGGCGTCGACCCGGGGATCCGTCGTTTTCTGCATGCCTTCACTCCTATCTGAGCCCGCCAAAAACAGGCCAGCCCGATTTGTGGAGCACAAAAAAGCCGCCGGTCCGTCCCCAGGACGAACAGGCGGCGGGATAAAACTTACGTCACTTCTTGATGCCGACGTATTCCAGGAACGGCTGCATCGAGCGGGGGCGGCCGAGGAACTTCTCGACCGAGTCACCCACGTCGCGCGTGTTGCCCATGCCATACACTTCGTTGCGCAGGCGCATGCCGACCTTCTCGTCGAGGAAGCCGCCCGGCGCCGCCTTGAAGGCGCTCGCCATGTCGATCGCCATCACCTTGGCCCAGAGGTAGCCGTAGTATCCGGCGTCGTAACCCGCGAGGTGCCCGATGTAGGCCGCCCAGAAGGTGTCCGGCGCCGGGGCGATGGAGACGCGGGCCGTGGTGTCGTTCACGATCTTCACGATGTCCGCCTGCCTGGCGTCATCCGCCGACAGCGTGTGCAGGTTGAGGTCGAGCAGGCCGATCGAGAGCTGGCGGCGGTTGAAGTAGCCTTCCGTCGCCTGGCGCGCGGCCACGAGCGAGTTGATGATTTCCGCCGGGATCTTCTTCGCCGGGTCGCGGTAGTCGGCGGCAAAGGTGTCGAGCACCGCCTTGTCCCACACCCAGTTCTCCAGCATCTGCGACGGCGCCTCGACAAAGTCCCGCGGTACCGCGGCGCCGGACAGCGCGTAGTATTTCGAACGGCTGAGCATGCCGTGCATCACGTGCCCGAACTCGTGGAACAGGGTCTCCACATCGTCATGCTTCAGCAGTGAGGGCTTGCCCGGGGTCGGGACCGGGAAGTTGCACATCAGCGCGTCCACCGGCAGGTCATAGCTGCCGGTCTCCAGGACGCCGCCGACCTTCTGCGGGAAACACGCGAAGTGGTTGAACTTCCCGTCGCGCGGAAACATGTCGAGGTAGAATGCCCCCATCGGCGCGAGCGTGGCCGCGTCCTGCACCACATAGAGCTGCACGCCCGGCGCCCAGACGTAGGGCGGCTCGACGGCGGTAAACTTGAGCCCGAAGATCCTCTGGTAGATGGCAAACATGCCCTCCAGCGTCTGCTGGTACGGGAAGTAGACGCGCAGCGCCTCGCCATCGACCGCGTACTTCTCCTTTTTCAGCTTGTTCGTGTAGTAGCCGATGTCCCACGCATTGAGCTTGGCGTCCGCCATGCCCGTCTGCGCCGCCTTCAGCTGCCGGAGCGTTTCCATCTCCTGGGCAAACTTCGGCTGGAGCCCCGTCACGAGGTCTTCCTCAAATTTCACGGCCGTGGCGCCCGTCTTGGCCATGCGGGTCTCGACGCGATAGTCGGCCCAGTTGGCGTAGCCGAGGCGGTGGGCAATGTCGGCGCGCAGCACGACCAGCTTGGCGAGCACCGGGGTGTTCTTGTCCCGGGCGAGATTGCTGCGGGCCGTCAAAACGCGCAGGCGCACGTCGGCGTTGTCGACATTCTCGGCAATCACGACGGCGTGCCAGGTGATGTTGGCCATCACGCGGTAGCGGCCGTCCGGCTGCTTCACGCCGGGGCTTTCGAGGAAGCTCGGCGGAATGCCCGCCAGTTCGGCGGCGGTGAAGTCCAGCGGGGCGCGCGCCCCGTTGATGTTGACCGCAAACTGGGTCTCCAGCGCGCTGAGATCCTTGCGGAGCCGCTCAACTTCCTTGCGCTCGGCCGCCGGCAGGGCGAGGCCGGCGCGGCGGTAACCGCGCATGGTGTCGTCCACCATCCGCTGCTGCTCACGGTCCAGCGCGGGCTTGGTGTCGGCATAGGCCTTCAGCACGCGGTAGAGATCCTCGCGATAGTCGAGGCCGACGCTCCAGTTGTTGAGCACATCGTTCATCTCATTCGCCGTGTCGCGCATGTCCTTGCTGACGGCGGACTCGGCAACCGTGCCCACCACGTTGAAGGCGGAACTGCTGTTGTAGCCGACCGTGTCGTAGGCCAAGAAGGTGCTGGCGAACGTCGCTTTGGCCGGATCCTGCTGCGCAATGACATCGAGCGCGGCGTTCGACGTCTTGATGGTGTTGTCCACCAGGGCTTTGATCTCCGCGGGCGTGACCGGGTAAACCGGCAGCGCCAGGACGGAGTGGTTTTTTGCCGCCAGGGCCTGGAATTCGGCCAGGGTGGTTGCGGTCGCGGCCGCCGGCAGCAGCGCCGCCAGCGGCAGCAGCAGGCACAGCGCGGATTTGATCAGTCGGGGGGAGTTTTGCATGGGATATGTGTAGAAACGAAAAACTACCTCTCCACCTCGCCAGACCTCAACCCCGAAGCGACGAAATGCGGCCCTAATCAGGCGAATCACCTCCTCTCCTACCCCTTCAGGCCCGCAATTTGTTTGGCAGGGCCGGTATCTTGAGGGAGCCTAAACCCACAACTATCACCCACATGTTGAATTCCATCCGTTTGCTGTGCGCGCTGCTGGCGTGCACGTTGGTCCAACTCGCCTCCGCCCAATCCCCGGCCGCGGCCTCCCCTACCAAGCTGCTCCGCTTCCCCGCCACCAACGGCAAGGCCATCGTCTTCTCCTACGCCGGCCAGCTCTACACGGTCGACGCCGGGGGTGGGACCGCCCGGCGGCTCACCGACGGCCCCGGCTACGCCATCTTCCCGCGCTTCTCCACCGACGGCACCCAGCTCGCTTTCACGGCCCAGTACGACGGCAACACCGAGGTCTACGTCATGCCCGGCGCCGGCGGCCCGCCGAAGCGCCTCACCGTTTCCGCCACCCTCGACCGCGACGACCTCAGCGACCGCATGGGGCCCAACAACATCGTGATGGGCTGGCGGCATACCGCGCCCGAGGTCGTGTTCCGCTCGCGCTGGCACTCCTTCAACCCGTTCATCGGCCAGCTCTACACCGTCGGCCTCGACGGTGACGTCCCCGCCCAGCTGCCGGTGCCGCGCGGCGGCTTCGTCTCCTATTCGCCCGATGACACCAAGATCGCCTACAACCGCGTCTTCCGGGAATTCCGCACGTGGAAGCAATACCAGGGCGGCATGGCCGACGACATCTGGATCTTCGACCTGAAGTCCGGCGCGCTGGAGAACATCACCAACAACCCCGCCCAGGACCTCTTCCCGATGTGGGCGCCCAACGGCAAAATCTACTTCGTCTCCGAGCGCACCTCCCGCGCCAACCTCTTCAGCTACGACCTCGCCACCAAGCAGACCAAGCAGCTGACCCACTTCATGGAATATGACGTGAAGTTCCCGTCGATCGGGCCCGGCGCCATCGTCTTCGAGCAGGGCGGCCAGGTCTGGCGCCTCGACCTCGCCACGGACAAATCCGCCCCCGTCGCCATCACTGTCGCCGAGGACTCCGTCTCCACCCGCCCCGCCCTCGTCAATGTCTCCCGCTTCATCGAGGGCCTCGACCTCGCCCCCGACGGCCAGCGCGTGACCGTCGTCGCCCGCGGCGATGTGTTCACCGTCCCGGCCAAGAACGGCCCCACCCGCAACCTCACGCAGACCCAGGGGGTGCACGAGCGCTCGGCCGTGTGGTCGCCTGACGGCAAGTCGATCGCCTACCTCTCCGACGCCACTGGTGAGAACGAAATCTTCGTCCGCGCCCAGGACGGCCGCAGCCCGGCCGTGCAGCTCACCACCGGTGGCGACACGTATTACTTCAATCTCTCCTGGTCGCCCGACTCGAAGAAGATCCTCTGGGGCGACCGCAAGCAGCGCCTCCGCTGGGTGGACGTGGCCACGAAGGCCGTCAGCCTCGTCGAGGAAAATCTCGACGCCCCGATCTTCGACTACTCGTGGTCGCCCGACTCGCAGTGGGTCACCTGGGTGCGCAATGTGCAGGGCACCCTGCCGAAGGTCATGGTCTACAGCCTCGCCGGCAAGACGACCCTCACCGTCGCCGACAGCTCCTACGCCTCCAGCCGGCCCGCGTTCAGCGACGACGGCAAGTGGCTGCTCTTCGCCTCCGCCCGCGACTACCGGCCGATCTACTCCGACACCGAGTGGAACCACGCCTACCAGGACATGGAGCGCGTCTACCTGGTTGCCCTGGCCAAGGACACCCCCTCGCCCTTCGCGCCGAAGAGCGACGAGGTCGCCATCGCCAAGGACGACGACAAGAAATCCTCCGACGACAAGCCCGCCGACAAGTCCGAGAAGAAGGACTCCGCCAAGAAAGCCGTCGTGGTCAAAATCGACGCCGACGGCCTTGCCGATCGCGTGATCGGCCTGCCCATCGCCCCCTCGAACTACGGCCCGATCCGCATGGTCGGCGACAAGGTTTACTACCGGCGCCTGCCCGGCGGCCCCGTCGGCGGCGGCGGTGGTGGCGAAGGCTTCGGCGGTGGCGCGGCGACGCGCTCCGTCATCGCCGTGTACGACCTCAAGGCGAAGAAGGAAACCGAGCTCGGCAACTTCGACAGCTTTGAGATCTCCGCCAACGGCAAGAAGATGCTCCTCCGCCTCGGCAAGGATTTCTCGCTCACGGATACGCCCGTCGCGCGGATCGACCTGAAGCCCGACGCCAAGCTCGACCTCTCCAGCCTAGAGGTCCGCCTCGACCGGCCCGCCGAGTGGAAACAGATCTACGACGAGAGCTGGCGCCAGATGCGCGACTTCTACTACGCGCCCAACATGCACAACGTCGGCTGGGCCGCGCAGCATGACAAATACGCCGCCCTCCTGCCCTGGGTCGCCACGCGCAACGACCTGACCTACCTCCTCGGCGAGCTCATCGGCGAGCTCCACAGCGGCCACACCTACGTCGGCGATGGCGACCGCGTCCAGGCCCCGCGCATCAAGACCGGCCTCCTCGGCGCCGAGGTTTCCCGCGACCCCGCCAGCCGCGCCTACCGGATCGATAAGATTCTCCACGGTGAAAACTGGCAGACCAAGACCCGCTCCCCCCTCACCGAGCTCGGCGTCAACGTCAGCCCTGGCGACTACATCCTCGCCGTCAACGGCGCGCCCACCCGCGACCTCGCGAACCTCTACTCCGCGCTCGTCGGCACCGTCGGCAAGCAGGTCGTCCTGCGCGTCAATGCCAAGCCCGTGGACGAGGGCGCACACGACGTGACCGTCATCCCCATCGGCGACGAGGCGCCGCTCTATTACGACAACTGGGTGCAGGGGAACATCGACTACGTGTCGAAACAGACCGGCGGCAAGGTCGGCTACCTCCACATCCCTGACATGGGTCCCGAGGGACTCAATGAGTTCGTCCGCCGTTTCTACCCGCAGCTCGACAAGGAAGCCCTGATCGTGGACGTGCGCGGCAACGGCGGCGGCAACGTCTCGCCGATGATCATCGAGCGGCTCCAGCGCGAGCTCGTGATGATCAACCTCCGCCGCAACGGCACGCCCTCGCCCAACCCCCGCGACATGCTCGTCGGCCCGAAGCTCACCCTGATGAACGAGTACTCCGCCTCCGACGGCGACCTCTTCCCCTACCGCTTCAAGACGCTCGGCCTCGGCAAGCTCGTCGGCAAGCGCTCCTGGGGCGGCGTCGTCGGCATCGCCGGCTCACTGCCGTTCACCGACGGCGGCACGCTCATGAAGCCCGAGTTCGCACCCTATGCGCGCGACGGCTCCGGCTGGATCATCGAGGGCCACGGCGTCGACCCCGACATCGTGGTGGACAACGACCCCGCGCGGGAATTCAAGGGCGAGGACCAGCAGCTCGACCGTGCGATCAGCGAGATCGTGACCGAGCTGAAGACCCAGCGCCAGACCCTGCCCCCGATCCCTGCCTGGCCCGACAAGCACGTCGACCCGCCGAAATCATAGCCCGCATCATCACGATCGCTTGAATACAAGGCCCCGGAGAAATCCGGGGCCTTTTTCACGCCGAATCGTCTCGGATCAGCCTGCCGCGCGGTCCCTCCCCTCGACTTCTGGTGGAGTCAGCCGCGGTTTCGACCATTCGTCGCACTGTCGCCGGCGTTGCCGGCCACGACGAATCGGTTCTCGCCGATCTCCTGATTGGCTGAGTCGTACTGGGGAAGATTTGAAGGGGGTTGGGTCAGCGTAAAAGTCACCAGACGTGATTTAGGCGCAGGCACGTTTTGGTCACGGCCAAGGCCAACCAATCGGACGAAGCCACCACAACAATCCCGTGTAGTTCGACGGGGAAAAATCGGAGTAATACACCCTGCAGTAACTACGAATTTTCTCCCCGAAAAACGTGGCAAGGACTTCGCCCACCTACGTGGCTTAGCACGTAAAGCTAATCATCAAATCCGCGGCACGAGGCCACCTAGGAATGGAAGAGTGCCGCCTAAAAAAGAACGTCCAGAGTTTGCTGTTACTGTCATGAAATTGCTCCGTGGAACCACCTTCGCCTCGCGCTCGGCGCCATATCTTGGGTCCGTCCTGAGTCTGGCTGCCTTGGCCGCGTATGGGTTGATGGTGGAGCCTGGCAATGGAGCCCGTGGGTTGCCCTGCCTGTGGACGCTCATCTTCCACCACGAATGTTTTGGCTGCGGGCTTACCCGGGCCGGGGCTTACATGCTCCGCGGCCGGGTCCAAGAAGCGATCAGCATGAATTGGCTGATTCTGCCCGTAACCGTGCTCGTCGCCCTGGAAATTTTCCTTCGTCTCGCCTGTGCGAGAAAAATCCAAACCCAGTTAAATACTACATCCCATGGCTGAAGTCTCCCCGGTAGAACTAGCGGAAATGTCCAAATCGCTCACGGACACCCAAAAACTGATATTCAACCAGCAATACGCCTCCGACAAAAAGGATCGGGGCACTGCGGTCATTCTCGCCTTATTCGGCTATGATCGCTTTTGGCTCGGTGACATCACGCTCGGCATCCTGAAATACATCACCTGTGGCGGGTGTGGAATCTGGTGGCTGATCGACCTCTTCACCGCCAGCAGCCGCGCGGATGATCTCAATCGCAAAAAGGCGCGCGACATCATCGACGGAATCCAGGTCTCGGCCCGGTCCTAAGGCCGCAAGGATTCGCCTTACCGGCCCGGCCGGTGTCGCCCGGTGGCTTGGCGCCCTTTGCCGGATACTCCCCATCGGGGCAGGCCAAGACCTTGCCCCGATGGCCGCTTGTGGGCGGGCGGAATCTTCCAACCGCCGACAGCCTGACCATCCCTTCCGAGGCCCGCTCATGCGGCTGAGGGGGAAACACTTTGCTGCCTCACGCGCGCGCTTGGGAACTGACCGATCCGGGTGCGTTGCGGCCCCCCGTCGGCGGGCAAGCAACGCGCTTCACCTTTCAATCCGCCGACTTCCGCCTGCGCATGGCAACCGCCAGCATGATCGCCAGACCGCCGGCCATCAACCCATCGGTCCCCGGCTCGGGAATGGGAACAAAGGTTAGATTGGTTATGATCGGACTCCACGATCCGGAGCCCGACAATGTCACCATGCCGATGCCGCCAGGATCCTGGTAGCCAAAGAATACGGCAGGATTGCTGAGGCTGATGCCTGAGTAAGTATTGAGCACGGTCGTGTCATTGGGGGCGTAAATCGTGACCGTCATGGTGCTGCTGTAACCCGCGAAATCCCGCACATCCAAGCCGAAGGCGATCGTGGGCGAGGCAAAAGTGATGTTCATGGTATTTCCATTGAACAGGAGCTCGCTGGAGACCGCGTTGTACCATCCCGCCGCGTCAAATTGGAGACTTGTGCCGGTGAAAGTCAGGCCCGGGCTGACCAGGTTGGGTCCCTGCGAGTTTATAATCGACGTGGAATCCAGCGAACTGGCCCCCGTATTCATTGCGGTGCCCGGGGCGAGGAAGTAACCCCCGAAGGTCTCCGTGAATCCTGAGCCACCCAGGAGCGCATTTAAGGTCGGGCGATCGGCAACGAGGCCGCCAGTTTGGCCTCGGAGCGGACCCGCGAGGCAGATTAACAACATTGGCAGAACAAATTTATCTAAACGGATCACAGCCATGTTGTTTGGTTAACGTTTATATCTCATCCACTTCGGATATCAAGCCCCGGCAACGGGACATGCCGCTGACACTGGGCGCAGAGGATAGTGCCCGAGCGTCCTGGCGGTGAGAAGCTGAACGCAGGGCGAAAATTTGTCGCCTGCCCGCTTGTCATCGGGCCGATTCATCGGACGAGTTGGACATCACGGCCGCCAGCTTTTCTGCTTTCGTTTTCCCGCCCGCGCCCTACGTTTCGCCCTTCCTGAGCCGGAGAGGTGGCAGAGTGGTCTATCGTACCTGACTCGAAATCAGGCGTGCCCGCAAGGGTACCGGGGGTTCGAATCCCTCCCTCTCCGCCAGTTTTCTTTCGGCCGCCGAAATGAAATTGCCCTCCGCAGTCCCGCATGGCGGGACGAAGGAGGGCTCGTGTTTTGCCCCGCACGTTGGCTGCAGGCCGCACTGCGGCCCGATGCTTGATCCAGCAAACCCCCGCGCCGTTTGCCCCCGGCACCGTCCTGTGCCACGTTACAACCCGTGCATTCCGGTTTAATTCGCTGGGTCCTTTTTTCTCTCCTCCCGCTCTCCATGGCTGCTCAAACCGCATTTCCTCCCACCACACCCGGACGCTGCGAGCTGAAGACCCTGCCGGCCGGGGTGCTCCTCCAGACCGAGGGCAAGGGCAATTATTTCTCGGAAGCCAACGGGATGTTTCGCCCGCTCTTCAACTACATCTCCTCGCGGCACATCGCCATGACCACGCCGGTCGAGGCCCGGATCGACCAAGCGGCCATGTATTTCTGGGTGGCCGAGGGCGAGCGGGCCAAGGTGACCGGCAGTGAGGGCAGCGTAAAGGTGGTCGAGGTGCCGGCACGCTCCGTGGCGAGCCGGGGCGGAAAGGGCAGCTACAGCCGGGAGAATTTTGAGGAGACCCGCGATGCCTTGCTTGTTTGGTTGTCGTCCCGCCCGGACGTTCAGCCGGCCGGCCCGGCGTATGCGGTCTTTTGGAACGGCCCCTTCACGCCCTGGTTCCTCAAGCACTACGAGGTGCATGTGCCGGTACGGCCAAAGTAACGCCCGGCCCCGGCCAGAATCGGCTCGCCACCGGGGGCCATCATCCTTGGTTTTCGTGCCCGGATTTAAACCATGACCGAGGGCGACCACCGGCCATTTTTCAACGTGGCCTTGAACCTGCCCCACGGCGGGCGCATCGCCCGCCGTATCGTGCTCCTGCTGCCGGACCGGGAAACGGATCGCGCGCCCGAGGCGGACGCGGCCCGGCGGGTGGCGGAACAACTGCTGGAACTGCTCGACCCCTGCCTGGAGGCCGATGAGAACCCGGCCGCCGTGATCAGCACCCGGCTGCAAGCCCGCGCGGCCGAGCTGGGCCGCAAGCTCGTCGACCACATTGAGCGCGGCCGCTTCGGTCACGACCGGCTGGGCCAGTGCGTGCGCAACCTGTTCGAATGCCTGGAACTGGGCCGCGAGGGCGCCGACATCTCCCTGCGCGCCGGGGAAAATCCCCGCTCAATGCAGCGCCCAATGTGATGGCGGGTCGACCTGCTCAGATATTCTGATCTTGGCCCACGCGCTGGGCGCCCAGGTTCGCGGGCAGGTGCTGCGGGAGAAAGAAATAATAGTTCATCAGCCACCAGCTGCGCGACGAGCGGTAGAACAGGATCGGGAAACCGAATGCGCCCACGCCCGCGACGATCGAGGCGGTCATCCCGGAGAACACCCCGCCGAGATACAGCAGGAGCACCGGCACCAGGAAAACCACGACGGTCGTGCCGAAGTTGAGCGCCACGGCGCCGAGGAAACTGCCCTCGTCCCGCTCAATCACCAACCCGCAGTCCGGGCAGGCCGCGTTCACCTGGAACAGCGTCCCCGGCTTGAACAGCGTTTTGCCGCCGCAGTTGGGGCAGCGGATGGTCAGGCCTCGGGCGACAACTTGGAGACGGGTGACTTGCATGGATGGAACTTAACCACGGACCGGATTTTCACCACGAAAAACACGAAACACCCGAAAACCATGCCCTCGGATTTGGCCCGGGGCGGAGGCTTGGTTTCGGGTGTTTCGGGTATTTCGTGGTGGAAAATTCCGGGCACAAAAAAGGCGCTCCGTTGCGGGAGCGCCTTGGGAAAAAGCAGGAGTGGCTCAGGCGCCGAGCTGGTAGCGCGTGAAGCGGCGGAGCTGGATGTTCTCGCCGGTCTTCGCGATGCGCTCGGTGAGCATCTCCTTCATCGTCTTCTCGGGCAGCTTCACGAACGGCTGGTCGAGCAGGCAGATGGTGGAGAAGTACTTCTCGAGCTTGCCCTCGACGATCTTCTGCACGGCCGCGGGCGGCTTGCCGAGGACCTGCGCCGCGGCGATCTCGCGCTCCTTGGCGAGATCGGCCTCCGGCACCTGGTCGCGGGAAACGTACAACGGGCTCGCGGCGGCGATCTGCAGGCAGACGTCCTTCACGAACGCCTTGAACTCGTCGTTGCGCGCGACGAAGTCCGTCTCGCAGTTGACCTCGAGCAGCACGCCGACCTTTCCGCCGACGTGGATGTAGCTCTCGATCAGGCCTTCCTTGGTGGCGCGGTCAGCCTTCTTGGCCGCCGACGCCGCGCCTTTCTTGCGCAGGATCGTCGTGGCGGCCTCGATGTTGCCGTCCGCCTCGGTGAGGGCCTTCTTGCAGTCGAGCAACCCGGCACCGGTGGCGATGCGCAGGTCGTTGACCATTTGAGCGGTAATGGGAGTGCTCATTAATAAATCAGGATGAAGGGAGGTGCGGGGATTACTCGGCCTTGACCGGGGCCTTCTTGGCGCGGGTGGGCTTCTTGGCCGCGGGCACGACGGCCTCGGCGTCGCCCTCGACCACTGCGACCACATCGGCGGGCAGGTCGATCTTCGAGAGGTCAACCTCGGTGGCGGACACGGGGGCCTGGACACCGGCCGTGACACCCTTGAGGTCGGCGGCACCGCGCGCGGCGCGGCGCTGGTCGCGCTGGGCGAGACCGCTCTGGATGGAGGCGACGATGGCGTCGACGATGATGCGGATGGACTTCACCGCGTCGTCATTGCCGGGAATCGGGTGGCTCAGCGTGGTCGGGTCGGAATTCGTGTCGACCAGGCCGACGCACGGGATGCCGCAGCGGGCGGCCTCGGCGACGGCGATCTTCTCGTGGTTCACGTCGACGACAAACATCGCGGAGGGCAGGCCGACCATTTCGGCGATGCCGCTGAAATTGCGCTGCATGCGGACCATCTCGCGCTTGATCGCGGCCTCTTCCTTGGAGGAGAACTTGGCGAGTTCGCCCGCGGTTTCCATGGCCTGGTACTTCTTGAACTTGGCGATGGATTTCTTGACGGTCTCGTGGTTCGTCAGGGTGCCGCCGAGCCAGCGGTCCACGCAGACGGGCATGCCGGTGAGGCTCGCGGCCTCGCGGATGATTTCCTTGGCCTGGCGCTTGGTGCCGACGAAGAGGATGTTGCCGCCGTTGCCGACGGTGTCCTCGACAAACTTGCAGGCCTTCTCGAGGGCCACATGGGTCTTGCCGAGGTCGATGATGGAGATGCCCTGGCGGTGATCGAAGACGAAGGGCTTCGAGCGGGGATTCCAACGCTTGGTCTGGTGCCCGAAATGCACGCCGGCATCGAGCAGGTCTTTAGGAGTGACGTTCATGGGATCTATGTTTTCGAAACACAGGTCGGCCAATGGGCCGCCTTGCGATCGTGACTGAGGTTATGGTTGATGAGAACTAACTGGCAGAGCGGTCCAAAACACGGATCGCGGGCACCGCTGGCAAGCGCGAAGTGCGGTAAAACCCAAAAAGGCGTTGACAGGCAATGGCGTGCGACGCACGTTGCGCCTCCCTTTGTTGCAGGGTGGAGCAGCCTGGTAGCTCGTCAGGCTCATAACCTGAAGGTCGCTGGTTCAAATCCAGCCCCTGCACCCAATTTAACTCCCTCCCAGCCTTACGGTTGCGAGGGAGTTTTGGTTTCAGCCCTTCACGGCACCACCAACTGCTTGTCCGGACCGCTGACCAGTCCGCTGACGAGATTCGACGGGATGTGGCCGACGTCGCCGACCGCCAGCACTTTGCACCCGCCCTGGGCATTCACCTGGATGACCGTCAGGCTGCAGTGCGCGACCGACATCCCCAGCCATGCCCGGGTGTCCACGCCGAGGGCCTTGGTCACCAGATAGCGGATGACATTGCCGTGGCAGACCAGGATGTCGGCCTGATCCGCGTCCTTGGCCGGGACAAAATACTTCGCGAACGCCGCGTTGAGCTGGGCCTCGGCGGCGTCCAGTTCCGCCGTGGTCTTACCTTTCATCACCTCCGTCCGCCACGTCCGCGGCAGGCATTCGCGCAGCAGCGGCGTGGTCTGCAGCTTCAGGCCGGGCAATGACTGGTTCACGACCCCGGCCGTCTGCCGCGCCCGGGTCATCGTGCTGGAGGTCAGGGACGTGATCTTGACGGGCTGGCCGCCCAAGCGCGCGGCCACCAGCCGGGCTTGTGCGACACCCAGCGGGGTGAGCCCGTTGACCACTTCCTCGTCGCCTTTCCGGGCATCGTCATAATTTCCATGACGGACGAGGTAGAGCGTCCGCGTAAAGGCCGGGGCCGGGATGGCTGGGGAAGCCGCGACCACCGGCTCGGCGGCGCCCAGTGCGCCCGCCACCACCAAAGCCACGACCGCGAGGATGAATTTCATGCCGGAATCCTGGGCCATCCCCGGCCCGCGCACAATCCGCCAGATGGGCGCGGATCCGGCAAAATCGCCGCCCTTTTATCGGGTAATACCCCATAGGCCGGGCGGGGCATTGCGCGCACCATCGGACCCTCGGCCGTGTCGCACCCAAAGGTACCGTCTCCCGGCTGCGTTTCCAGCCAGCCGAGCAGAAAATCCACCGCCGCGGCGTGGTCCCGCGCCACCAGCCGGCGCGTAACCGCCGCTTTTCCCGCCGGTGCCGTCACCGTCAGCGTCGGGCCGCGCCCGCCGATGCGGTCAATCTTGCCCGCGAGCCGCATCCGCTGCCCGGGCCCTGCCTCGTACACAGCGAACCGGATGCTCGAGGAGCCGCCGTTGATCGCCAGGACGCAGGCCGGAGTTTTCATGCGTGCTGACCGGGATAATGGCCGCGCATCCGCGGTGCCAGTGGGAAGGAGAGGCTCACGGTTTCACGCTAAGGAGCCCGCGGCGAACCGGCAATGGGGTGTTCAAGGCACAGCGATTCGCCCCGGCCGGCCCGCCGCGGGCCCGGCGATGGCGGGACAAAGGTCTTGCGCTGCCGACGGGCGAAAGCGTTTCCTCCGTTCCCATGGCTTCCGCCACGCGCAAAACCGCCCCTTCCCGCTGGCAAACGTGGGCCGCGCTCGGCGTCTGCGCCCTCGCCGTCTGGGCGGTTTTCGGCGGCACCCGCCACGGTTCGTTCGTGCTCTGGGATGACGACTACAACCTCCAGCAGAACCCGCATCTCGGCGGACTGACCTGGGAAAACCTGCGGTGGATGTTCACTGATACGGCTTATTCGCGCCGTTACTTTCCGCTTACGTGGCTGGGTTGGACCGTCCAGCACGACCTCTTCGGGCTGACGCCCTACTCCGCCCACCTGGGCAACGTGCTCTTCCACCTGCTCAACACCGGCCTGGTTTTTTTCGTGATCCAATCCGCGCTGCGCATCTGGCTCGCCCGCGAGGACCACGCCCGTGGCGGACCCGCCACGGTGGCCGCCACCCTCGGTGCACTCGTCTGGGCGCTGCATCCGCTGCGCGTCGAGGTCGTCGCCTGGGCCTCGGGTCGCATCTACGCCCAGACCGCCTGCTTCCTTCTCGTTTCGCTGTGGTGCTATTTAAAATCGATTGAGGTCGAACCCGGCTCGGCCCTCGCCCGCCGCTTCCGGTGGGTCTCCGCCGCCTCTCTCGCACTGTCGTTGCTCACCTACCCGCTCGCGCTGAGCTACGTCGGCGTCCTGCTCGTGCTCGACTGGTACCTGCCGGCCCGGCTGCGGCCGGTCCCGGGCATATCACCGGTCACTCCCGCTCGTCTCTGGTCACTCGTCACTCGTCACTTTCCCTTTCTCGCCGTCACCGCCGTGATCCTCGGCCTGACGCTCTGGGCGCGCACCAACGTGGCCGCGGCCGGCTGGAAGCCGCCCGTCTCGCTCACGGAATTCGGGGTCGGTCCCCGTCTGATGCAGGCGTGTTACGTCTGGGTCTACTATCTCGGCAAACCGCTGCTGCCGTTCCACCTTTCGCCCTTCTACACCCGGCTGATCGATTTCTCGCCGGGCGATTTTGAGTTCGTCCTCAGCCTCGCCGTGGTCGTCCTGCTGTCCGGGTTGCTTTTCCTCCGCCGCCGCCAGTGGCCGGGGCTGTGGCTGCTCTGGCTGTGTCACCTGCTCGTGCTCACCCCCATGCTGGGCCTCACGGAGCACCCGCACTTCACGAGCGACCGCTACAGCTATCTCGCCGCCGTGCCTTGGTCCGTCGGTCTGGCCGTCGTGATCGTCCGCGCCTGGTCCCGCCGGCCGTGGCGCAGCCTGGTTCTGCTCGTCTCCGCCGGCGCCGTCGCCACCGGCGCGGCCTTGAGCCTCGCGCAGGCCGCCGTCTGGCGGAACACCGAGACCCTCGGGCTGCACATGATCGCCTCGATGGGCGACCATCCGCGGCGCTTTGATATTTACCGCCGCATCAGCTCCGCCCTGCGCGAGGAGGGCCGGATCCCCGAGTCCAACGCCTACTATCTCAAATCCCTCGCCGGCGATCCCCACGCCTTGGAGGCGTCAATCGGCCAGGCCCGCAAACTCGAGGAGGAGGGCAAGCCGCGCGAGGCCCTCGCCCAGTATCTGCTGGCCCGGCAGCTGCGCCCCGACCTCGCCGAGCCGCCCTACCGGATCGGCGCCATCCTCCTCGCCGACGATCGCGCCGTTGACGCCCTGCCCTTCCTGCAGGACGCCGCCCGGATCGCCCCCGGCCAGGCCGAGATCGAGATCACACTGGGCTGGGCCCTCAACCGCACCGGCCAGGCCCCCGAGGCCATCCCGCATTTCGAAAGGGCGTTGCGCAACCTCCCCAACGATGCCGCCGCCCACAGCGGACTCGCCACCGCCCTCGTTGCCATCGGCCGCGAGCAGGAAGCCATCCCGCATTTCGAGGCCGTCCTCCGCCAGTACCCCGACTCCGCCGGCGTCCGCGAAGCCCTCGAACGGATCCGGAAGTAGCGCAGGCGATCAGAATGGCGCTGCGGCGCCCTCGCTGTGGTCAGGGCATAGGTCCCATAGGACATATGGGACCTATACGACCTATAGGCCTATCAGCGAACACGTGTGCCCCAACCGATTTCGCCACCCCCGCCCTACAACCCCAGCACCTTCCGCGCATTCAACCCCATGATCTTCCGCTTCGCCTCGGGCGGGATCTGCGCGAAAAGCACGCGGCCCAGCTGCGAGGCCTGGTCCAGAAACACGGCGTCGCTGCCCCAGACAATCTTGTCCTCCAGCCCCGCTGTCACGAGGTGCTCGATCAGCCCGCGGGGACACGCTGACAAGCACAGTTCGACGTAAACCGTCGGATACTCCCGGGCGAACCGCATGTATTTCTCCAACTCCGCCGATCCGATGTGTGCCAGCAGCCAGCGGATGCGCGGGTAGCGCTTGATGTAGCCCTCCAGTTCGTCGAGTTCCGGCCCGAACACATGCGCCAGCACCGGCATCGCGTGCTCGTTCGCGTAGGCGAACACCGGTTCGTAGTTGGGATGATTGTAGGGCAGACCCGGCCGTGCGCCATACGACCACACCTTCACGCCGCGAAACCCCGCCGCGCGTCCGCCGGCCAGCTGCGCCGCGACTTTCTCCGGGTAGCCGACATCCACCACGAGATAGCCAAAAATCCGATCCGGGAATTCCTTGATCCCGTCGGCCACCAGCTGGTTGCCGTGCTCCGCGTCGCCAAAAATCGCCTGGATCGAGCTCACGCAGGAGAGCTGGATGCCCAACCGGTCCATTGATGCCACGAGCGACTTCGCCGTCGGGTGCACGATCGGGAAGTCCGGTCCGTGCCCAAAGTGTGCGTGCGTATCAATCAGCACCTCCCCCGTGATCGGCTTTCCGGCACGGCCGGCCGCCTGGAAAATATCCGGTGCGCTCATGGCCTCACCTCCGCCAGCAGCCGCTCGATGTTGCCGTGCGCGATCGCCGCCCGCGCGGCCTCGGTGATCGGGGCGTATGTCAGCAACGCCACCGACGCCCCGCCCTCGGCCTCGGGATACGACGTCCCCCACACGAAGCGCGCGTGGCCAAAATTCTCCACCAGGTCCGGGATCCCCTCGTGTACCGAGTACCCGCTGCTCAGGCACAGGTGCAGGCTCGGATGCCGCTCCAGCAGGGCATACAGCGAGCGGTGACGTCCCAGCCGCGGTACTTGCGTCACGATCAGTCGCAATTGCGGGAACGCTGTCAGGATTTCCTCGATCTCATCGAGCGTGATGCCCCGGTAATCCACCAGCAGCGGCAGCCGCGCCGCGCTGCAGGCCCCGTAAAGTTTCCCGCTGCACCACGGCCGCGCCGAGTACATGTGCTCCCGCGGGCTGATCCACGCCACGCGCATGCCCTGCGCCAACGCCCGGGTCATCGTCTGCTCGAGCGAAAAACCATCCGGCGCCCCATCCGGCGTCAGGCAGACCGCCGGGATCCAGTTCGCCCGTCCCGCCGCCTCGCGCGCGAGCACGTCGTTACCCCAGTACGGAAAGTTCTCGATACACTGGCGGTGACGGACCACCGCCGCCGCAATCTCCAGCCGGGCCAATTCCCGGTCCAAATCCTCCGCATCCGGCCGAAACAGCGGATACGGCTTGCGCGGCAAACCCACCATCACGTCGCAGGCAATGAGTTTGAGCGGGGCCATGGGGTCAGACTTCCGTCTGCAACCATTGCAGAACTTTAGGCTCCACCGCACCCGAAAATTGCTCAGGCAGCACTGTGACGTGCTTTCCGCGGAACACCTTCCGGGCCCGCGCTCCGAGGGTCCGCCCCGCCGCATCGCGCGCCCCCACCACCAACACCGGCGCCGGCTGCAGCGCGAGCGCCTCCGGCAGGTCCGCCGCGCCGAGGATGCCCGGAAAATATGCGTCGTGGGGCCAGATTGATTTCGGTGCGGTTGCGAGCGACGCGAACTCCGCCAACGGATCCAGCAGGAGCACCCCGCCCAGCCCGCCGTGCAAACACGCCGCCAGCCCCGCCACCGTCGCGCCGAGCCCGTAGCCGCCCACTGTGATGCGCGCACCCCGGATTTTCCATACGCGCTGCACAAAATTGATCACCCGCACCGCATCGCGGAGCCGCATCGCCATCACCGACTCGCCCGTGGTCGCGCTGACGTAGCCCGTCCAGTGATCCACGCCGCCCCAGCCGACGACGTCATACGGCGAGGGCAGCGGACGCGTGTCGCCCCATCCCGGCAAATCCACCGTCAGCACGGACCTAGGGCGTCCCCCGCGACTGAACACCCCCGCCGCGCGGTTGAGCCAGCCCCACTGCTGCAGCGCCGTCCAGCGGCCGCGGTCGTCGAAGAAAACCAGCACGCCCGCCTCGTTTTTCGGCGGACGCAGCATCGTCGCCGGCAATTCCCACGCCGAGCCGTCGCTCAGGCTCAATTCCTGGAAGGTGTGCAACCACAGCGGCATGCGCGATCCCGGCGTCGCATGCGCGCGCAGCCCGCGGCTCCGCAGCTTCGTCCAATTTGGGATCAATTTCGCCAGTGAGCGCCGCGCCACCGCCGCATCGCGCACGCGCCGGCGTTTCCGCACCGCCTGCACCGCCGCCGTCGCCATGCTCAGGCCATACGGCGGATTTCCCCACAGATCTTTTTCCTCGAGCAACTGCAGCTTTCGCGGCATCCGCACCCGCTCCGCTTTGCGAATCGGCGTCTGCCACCGCCGCATCCACGCCACGAACGCCCGCGCCTGCGCCACCGTGTATTCGTGGCCGCAATCATCGACGAACACCTTGAATTTCTTCGGTTGCCCCACCGCCGCATAGGCCGCCCGCACGGGTCCGGCCAGCTCGCGCAGCAACCCGGGCGTCATCACCGTGTCACGCCGGCCGCCCATCAGCAGCATCGGCACAAATCGCGCCCCGATCAGCAGGTCGTCCAACCCGAGCCCGTCGGCAAACCGGTTCCGCCACAGCGTCTCCGGGCACCCGGCATAACCGTTCCGGATCGGGTGCATCTCGTCCGGCAGCCCGAAACACGACGGCCCGATCACGCTCAGCCGCGGATCGAGCATCGCGCAGCACACCGTGCTGAACCCGCCGCCCGACACGCCCGTCATCGCCACTCCGCCCGTCCCATCCACGTCCGGGCGCGACAGCACGTAGTCCACCGCGCGCAGCGCATCGGCGAGGAAAAACGCCAGCGGGTTCTGACCCGTCACATAACCGCGCACGCCGTCGGTGAAATGATCGTTGCCGCGCGTCTTCTCGCCGAAGCCCGGCGGATCAAACGACACGCTCAGGTAGCCGTTCGCCGCGAACACCTGCGGCGGGTACTGCTCGCTGGGGTTGTTTTTCCCGTTGTGCCCCACCGGCGTGACCACCGCCGGCCACGGCCACGGCCAGCGCTTCGGGTCCGGCTTCCACACCGTGACGTTCATCCAGCACCCGGGCAGCGACTCGACCAGGAGGTTCTCAATGCTGAAGCCATCAAAGTTCTTCCGGGTGCCCGGTCGCACCCGCCAGGTCTTCGCGCTACGGAGACCCGGCGCATCCACCGCCGCGGCAAACCGCCGCCGGATCCGCGCCGCGTACGCGCGCCACTGGGCGGGCTTGCGCAGGTGGCTCCGCTCCGCCGCATACCGGGCAATCTGATCCAGCGCCGTCGCCACAATCCGCCGCCGCAACATCGTCCGCAGGTCACCCGTGGGCGGCGGCGGCTGGTAGAACGGCTCGTTCGCGAGGAAATCTTTCGGGGGCATGGGAAGCGCGATGGGGTTGTGCGCTAGCCGTGGGCCGAGTCAGGGGAAACCATCACCCCCCGACAATTGCCCCGCTGCCCCACCCGAGCCAAGGCTAGTTTTCCCGCCAAAAGTCCGTTTTCGTGTATTTCGTCGGAGACCCTGGGCTTGTCGAATGAGTGTCTCTCGTCGCGCCATAGCCCATGGGGCGACGGCGGATTCGTGGTGACCAACGCACCAACCCAAGCCTAGCTTTCCCCACCCCCACCCCATGCCCCCGGCCTCCAACCCGATTGCTGGCACGTTGTTCCACGCCTGCGGTGGTCTCTGTGCGTCGCTCTGCTACACGCCACAAAAGAAAATCCGCGCCTGGTCGTGGGAAACCTACTGGCTCGCGCAGGCCGCGTTCTGCTGGCTCCTGCTGCCCATCCTCGGCGCCGTGCTCACGATTCCCGAGCTCGGCAGTGTCCTCGCCGAGGCGCCCAAGGCCGCGATGCTGCGGTCGTTCGCCCTCGGCGCGCTCTACGGCGTTGGCGGCATCGCGTTCGGCGTCGCCATCCGGCACATCGGCTTCGCGCTCACCTACTCGCTTGCGGTCGGGCTCTCGAGTGTGCTGGGCACGCTGTTGCCCCCGCTGCTCGCCGGCCACCTGGGTTCCCTGCTCGCCGGCCACGGCGGCAGCTGGATCGTGGGCGGCGTCCTGCTCGGCACCGCCGGCATCGCCGTCTGCGGCTGGTCGGGCTGGCTGAAGGAGGGCGATCTCACCAAGGGCGACGCCCCCACAACGTTCTCGGCGCGCCGCGGCCTGCCGCTTTGCATCCTGGCAGGCGTGCTGTCCGCGGTCTTCAGCTTTGCCCTCGCGGCGGGCCAGCCCGTGGCCGACGTCGCCGCGGCCCACGGCGCCGGACACTTCCAGGGCAACGTCATTTACCTGTTCTCCAACACCGGCGCGTTCCTGACGTCCACGATCTACTGCCTCTTCCTCGGCCGCCGCCACCGTTCGCTCGGCGAATACACCTCCGGCGGCGCCGCCACGCTCGGCGCCAACTGGCTCCTCGCCGCCCTCAGCGGGACGCTGTGGTACTGCCAGTTCTTCTTCTACGGTCTCGGCCACACGCGGATGGGCGCCTACGACTTCTCCAGCTGGGCGCTGCACATGATCATGCTCGTCGCGTTCAGCAACGCCCTCGGGCTCGGCCTGCGCGAATGGCGCGGGTGCCGGCCGCGGACGTTGCGCGTGCTGGGTCTCGCCCTCACCGTGCTCGTTGCCGCCGTGCTCGCCATCGCCTACGGCAACTACCTGGGCTCCGCCGCATGAACCCCGACCGCATCGTCCTCTCCGTCGCCGCCGACCAGCCGGGGCCGAAGATCAGCCGCCACATTTTCGGCCAGTTCACCGAGCACCTCGGCCGCTGCGTGTACGAGGGCATCTGGGTCGGCGAGGACTCGCCCATCCCCAACGTCCGCGGCCTCCGCTCCGACGTCGTCGCCGCCCTGCGTGCGATCAAGGTCCCGAATCTCCGCTGGCCGGGTGGCTGTTTCGCCGACGCCTACCACTGGCGCAACGGCATCGGTCCGCGCGCCAAGCGCCCGCGGATGCGCAACGACACCTGGGGCCAGCTCGAGACCAATGCGTTCGGCACGCATGAGTTTCTCGATCTCTGCGCGCAGGTCGGCTGCGAGCCCGTGATCAGCGGCAACCTCGGCAGCGGCACCGTGCAGGAGATGCGCGACTGGGTGGAATATCTCAACGCCCCCGTCGGCACCGTCCTGTCCAACGAGCGCGCCGCCAACGGCCATCCCGCACCCTACGGCGTGCGCTTCTGGGGCGTCGGCAACGAGAGCTGGGGCTGCGGCGGCGTGATGCGCCCCGAATACTACGCCGACGAATTCCGCCGCTACTCGAACTTCCTCGGCAACTACGAAAAAACCCGGCTCTACCGCATCGCCACCGGCCCTGCCGTGGACGACTACGCCTGGACCGAGGTCATCATGCGTGCGTGCATCAACCCGCGCTTCAACGGCTCCGTGATGGACGGGCTCTCGCTGCACTATTACATGAACGGCCTGACGCCGCCCGCGAAGGCCCCCCGGCTGATGCCCGCCACGAAGTTCGACGCCGCCGACTGGAACCGCGTCATGGCTCACAGCTGGTTCCTTGACGAACTTCTCACCAAGCACTCCGCGATCATGGACCGCCACGATCCCCAGCGCCGCATCGGGCTCATCGTGGACGAATGGGGCGCGTGGTACGAAAACGACCCCAGCCATCCCGCCAACGAACTCTACCAGCAGCAGACCATCCGCGACGCCGTCCTCGCCGCGCTGACCCTCAACCTCTTCATCGCCCACGCCGAGCGCGTGTCCATGGCCAACGTCGCCCAGGCCATCAACGTGCTCCACGCGATGATCCTCACCTTCGAAGACAAAATGGTCCGCACGCCCAGCTGGCACGTCTTCGACCTCTACACGCCCCACCAGGACGCCATCCGCCTGCCCGTCACCGGCGACCCCCAGATGCGCGCCCACGAGGACGGCGCCTACCCCCGCGTCTCCGCCACCGCTTCCCGCGCCGCCGACGGCTCCATCACCGTCACCCTCACCCACACCGACCCAACCAAGCCCGTCACCGTGGAACTCACATTCGCGGGCCAGCCCGCCGTAGGCTCGGCGAAGGCGGGTCGCATCCTCACCGCCCCCGCGCTCACCGACATCAACACACCCGCCGATCCCAACCGCGTCACCACGATGCCTTGGACCGAGTTCACCTTCGACGGCTTCAAGCTCATCGCGACCCTCCCGCCCGGGTGCGTGGCGACCGTAAGCTTCTCAAAGTGAAACCGATTGATCTCGATAAGCCTTTTCGGCCGGGGATCTCTTTTCTGATAACCTGGGGATTTCTCGCACTCCCAGTCCTCTGGTTCGAGAAACCGTGGCATTGGGATCTCCCGGTTTATTCAAGAATAGCAGGAGTGCTCTTTCTTCCATTCGCCGCGACGGTCATCACTTACTGTCCCTTTCTATTCGCTGTGGCGGTCATTCGGGGCGATTCCACCCAGAAGAGAATATTCCGGGCGTTTGTCGGGGCAGTCGGAGGTGTAGCGCTCTGGTTAGGAATCCAATGGTATCAAGTGGGCTTTGGAAATCTACCCAGCTCATATGCTGCCGGAGCTGTGCTGCTCGCAAATTACATCTTCTATCGCCTGCACCCGAACACGACGAGTCAGTCACCCCAACAAATTTGGCCCCGAGGGCCCAACGGTTGATCCAATAGTTGGGTTCTTAAGACCAACCTCCCTCAGCCTCTCAAGCCGGCACCCGCAACAAATCCAGGTATACCGCCGACGCCTTGTTGAGCTGGTCGAGCGCCACCCACTCGTCCTTCGTGTGCGCCTGGGCTAGGTCACCCGGTCCAAAGACAATGCTCGGCGCACCCGCCGCAGCGTAGTGGCTCGCATCGGTGACGTAGGCGGCCCCGCGGCCCGTCGCATCGCAGCCGTGGCGCGTGAGCACCGGACTGATCCACTGGTGGAAATCACGGCCCAGCGCATCGTCCATTGACGGGACGACATAGAGTGAGTCGTGCTCGACGGGCTGACCCGCCAGGACGCTGTCCCGCTCGCGCAGGATCATTTCCTCGGTCTCGCCCGGCACCGTGCGGCGGTCGCACTCGATCTCGCAGTACGCGGGAATGATGTTCACCGCCGCGCCGCCGCGGATCACGTTCACACTCGCCGCGGCGCTGCCGGTCAGCGGGTGGCTGCGGGTCACGGTCGGCACGTACTTCGACTCGAACGTCTCCACCACCTTGAGCATCGCCGAGATCGCGGAAACGCCCTTGCTGGGGATCGAGGAATGCACCGCGCGCCCGCGCGTGATCGTCCGCCAGCGGATCACCCCGTTGTGCGCCACGATCGGCTTGAGCAGCGTGGGCTCGCCGACAATCACCCCGCGCAGCTTCGGCAGAAATTCCTTCAGCTCGTTCTTCGCGAAGCCCTGCGCGCCCGTCATCCGGACTTCCTCGTCCACGGCAAACACCAGCGCCGCATTCCGCGGCCGCCGCGCATCGCGCGCATACTCGCGCATCGCCCACAGCATCGCCGCGCCCGAGCCCTTCGTGTCACACGCGCCGCGGCCGTAAAGTCTGCCCCCCTCGATCTTCCCGCCATGCGGCGCGATGGTCATGCCCGCGACGCTCACCGTGTCCAGGTGGCTCTCGAACATCAGCCATTCCCCACCTGGCACCGGCTCGCAGGTGATGATCAGGTTGCGCGCGCCGCTGGTATTTCCCGGCACCGCCGCCCGCCGGGTCGACAGCCCCCAACCGCGCGCGAGGGTTTCCAAATGCGCCGCAAGCTTCTCCTCGCCGTCCGCCGGCCCGCCCACGAGCGGATTCACGGTGTCAAACGACACCATCTGTGCCAGCAGTTCCTCGAGTGAAGTAGGGGTATTCATAAACGATCCATAAATATTCGCCCGCGAATCACGCGAATCGACCCGAAATCGACCAGGAGTTTCGCGTCCATTTGCGTGATTCGCGGGAAAACTCCGTGGAACCGCCTCATGCGAGCCACTTGTCCCGGTTCGCCGCGACAAACGCGTCGTCCGTCAGCTCCGGATATGCATTCGCCACGCGCGTGAGCTCCTCGGCCTGGCCGGGCGAGAGCACTTCGTGCGGGTTCAAACAGTTGAGCGTCGGCACCAGCCCGCCGCGCCGCAGCACTTCCAGGATGCCCGGGATGCACCCCTTGAAGCCGTTCGCCGAGTCAAAGAGCGCCGCGTTCATGTCCGTCACGGCAATCGCGCGCTCCAGCCAGCGTTTCTCCAGCGTGGCCGAGCCGCGCGCCTGCTTGATCTCCTCCAGCAGCTGCACCGCGCGCTGCGTCCACACGCCCCAATGGCCCAGCAGGCCGCCGACGATCGTGCGCGTCACCTTTTTGCCGTTCCGCTCGAAGGTGAACGGCGTGAAGAGGTCCACCACGATGCTGTCGTCGTTGCCGGTGTAGAGCGCGATGTCGTCGCGGCCCGACTCCGCCAGCGCGCGCATCACGTCGATCGTCTGGTGGCGGTTGAACGGCGCGAGCTTGATCGCGACCACGTTCGGGATCTCCGCAAACTTCCGCCAGAACGAGTAGCCCAGCAGCCGCCCGCCCGCCGCCGGTTGCAGGTAAAAGCCGATCACCGGGATGACCGCCGCCACGCTCCGGCAGTGCGCGATCATCGCTTCCTCCGGGTCGTTCTTGAACGCCGCCATGCTCAGCAGGCCCGCCTGGTAGCCGAGCGACTTCGCCAGCTCCGCCTCCTTCACCGCCTGCTCCGTGCGGCCGCAGATGCCGGAAATCTTGATGAAGGGGCGCGGCGCCTTCTTGAGCTCCTCGTCAATCGTGCGCGCCGCCAGCTCGAGCACCGGCTTGAACAGTCCGTGCTGCGGTTCGCGGATCTCGAACTGTGTCGAGTGCACGCCGACGGCGAGTCCGCCGACACCCGCCGCCACGTAATAGCGGGTAATGGCGCGCTGGTGGCGCTCGGAGAACTTCCGCGACGCGTCGAGCGCGAGCGGCTGGGCCGGGATGACGTGGCCGGTGAGGAGGTGGGCGCGGAGGTCCATGGTCAGAATTTGCCGTCGCGGGTTTCGAAGTGCGTGGGCTTGCCGAGCAGTTTGCCGCCGGCGCTCAGGTGGTTCGCGATCATCGCGATCAGCTTATCCAGCGACATGCTCGTCGGCCCGAACAGCCGGACCGATTCGCTCGCATCGGAGTGCCAGGCCGCGTCCGCCGGCGTGCCGGTGATCACCGGCACCTTGCCAAAAACCTTCCCGAAGCGCTCGGCCGCATCCCGCAGCGTGACTTTCTCCAGCCCGGTCACGTTCAGCAGTTTCGGCGGGTTCGCCACGTGCTGCAGGCACTGGATGGCCCGGGCGCAGGCGTCGCCCTGCCAGATGAAATTGAAGACGTTCATCGTGATGTCCACCGGCTCGCCCGCCAGCACGCGCTGGCCGATGTCCACCAGCACGCCGTAGCGCAGCTCGGTCGAGTAATTGAGCCGGTACATCAGCTGCTTCGTGCCGTACTTGCGCGCGTAGTGCGTGAACACCCGCTCGCGGCCCACACACGTGCTCGCGTACTCGCCCATGAACGCCACCGGCGTCGCCTCCGTCGCACCGCGGCCGCCCACGGGCGTGTACGGGTATACGCAGCCGGTGGAAAACACGACGATGCGCGACGCCCGGAATTTCTTCGCCACGATGGACGGCACGATCGTGTTCTGGATCCAGGTCTCGTCCGGCGCCGAGTCGGTGCCGAATTTCTGGCCCGCGAGGTACTCCACGTTCGCCACCTCGGGCAGCTTCGCGACCTGGTCCGGGTCGGCGAGGTCGCACGACAGCGCCAGCACGCCGCAGCTCTCGAGCTCGGCCTTGGCCTCGGGCCGGCTGAACCGCGACACGCCGTAAACCTTCGCCTGCTTCCCGGCCGCATCGAGCGCGCGCCGCAGCATCACCGCGGTGCTCGTGCCCATCTTGCCGCCGACGCCAAGCACCATGTAGTCGCCGTCGAGCTGGCGGACCGCCTCGATCGCGCCGGCGGTCGGCTGCGAGAGGAGTTGTTCAATCCCGTGGTCGTCGAGCGGTGGCGTGGGCATGAAAAGGGACCCGGACTGTGCGAGCCGTGAACGGTCTTGTCACTCCGTTTTCTCTCCCGCAGCCTGCTTGCGACTCGGCCCGGACACCATGCGCATCATCGACGTTCACACCCACCCGGTTTTCGGCAACCCCGCCGACCGGGTCCACCTGCAGCGCTGGGTCGACCACGGCCGGCGCCATGACATCGTGCACATGATCGTGCTCGGCGACGTGCTCCTCTACGGCGCCACGCCCAACGCCGAGCAGCTGCGCAAGATCAACAACGACACCGCGACCGCCGCGCGGATGTTTCCCGACTACTTCACGGCCTTCTGCTACCTCAATCCCCTCCTCGGCGAGCGCGCCACCATGGCCGAGGCCGAGCGCTGCGCCGCCAAGCCCGGCTTCCGCGGCATCAAGCTCGAGATCGCCAACAACGCGTCCCACTCCGCCATGCGCCACGTCGCCAAGGCCGCGCGCACGTTCCACCTCCCCATCCTCCAGCACAGCTGGAGCACCGTGAACATCCGCGACCGGCAGCACCAGAGCGACCCCGAGGACACCGCCCTGTTCGCCCGGCGCTTCCCCGACGTGCAGATCATCATGGCCCACCTCACTGGCATCGGCTTCCGCGGCGTGCTCGAGGCCAAGGACTGCCCCAACCTCTTCGTCGACACCTCCGGCGGCTTCCCCGAGGAGGGCCTGATCGAGTTCGCCGTCGAGCACCTCGGCGCCGACCGCGTGCTCTACGGCTCCGACCTGCCCATCCGGGAAAACAGCGTCACCATCGGCCGCATCCTCGGCGCGAACATCTCCGCCGCCGACCGGCGGAAACTGCTGTTCACGAACACCGCCCGGCTCCTGAAGCTCAACCTGAACTGACCCGCGCCATGCTGATCGACACCAACGTCAACCTGGGCCCGTGGCCGTTCACCCCCGTGCCGGACCGCACCGGCCCGGAGCTCGCCGCCCACCTCGCCACCAACGGCATCCGCCGCGCGCTCGTCTCCCACTTCGGCGCCGTCTTCCTGCCCGAGCCGATGCCCGCCAACCGGAAGCTCTTTGCCGCCGTCCGCCGGTCACCCGCGCTGATCCCCGTGCCCGTGATCAACCCCGCGCTCCGCAACTGGCGCGAGCAGCTCGCCGAGTGCCGCGACTCCGCCCCGCTCCGCGCGGTGAAGATCCTGCCGAACTACCACCGCTACCAACTCGGCGCCGCCCACCTCGAGCCGTTCATGGCCGCGCTCGCCGACGCCAAGCTGAAGCTTATCCTCAACGTCCGCCTCGAGGACGAGCGCCACAAGTATTTCGCCCTGCGGATCAAGGGTGTCCCCGTCCCCGAGCTCGCCCGCTTCCTCAGGCGGTTCCCGCGGCACCACGTGCTCTTCGCCGGCATCTACAAGGGCGAGGTCGAGAAGCTCGCGCCCAACTTCACGAACTTCTCCGCCGAGATCTCCTTCTGCGAGACCACGAACTGCCTCGAGCTCATGCTCCCCAAGTTTCCCGCCCGCCGGCTCATGCTCGGCACGTGCACGCCCCTGCTCTCCACCCGCGGCGAGGCCGACAAGCTCCGCGGCGCCCGCATCCCCGCCCGCGCCAAAGCCCTCATCGGCGCCGCCAACGCCCGGCGCTTCTTCAAGCTCTGAGTTTCGTTTGCACAGGAGGGAACGGAGAGGCCGGAGCTAAGCCCCCATCTCCCGGAGTTTTTTTTACCACGGAATACGCGGATGTTTACGGATCAGAATCCAATCCATGCCTCTCCGGATTGATCCGTGTCCTCCGTGTAATCCGTGGTAAAAAATCCGAAGCCTTATTGCCTCTCCCCCTCCGTTCTCTCCGTTCCCTCCTGTAAAATCACCCCATGCCTTCCGTAAGCTACGTCACCCACCCCCACCAGCGCATCACGGAGGCCCAGTTCCAGCAGTTGCTGGAGGAAAACTTCCTCATCCTCCCCCGCTTCATCCCCGACGACGAGCTGCCCGCCCTCCAGGCCGCCCAGCGCAACGCGCTCAAGCCTTGGGATGAGGTAAAGGCCAACCCGCCGCCCCACCGCGCGCTGATCATCCCGTATCCCTACACGGACCTGCGCATGTCGCAGCTCTACCTGCACCCCGAGCTGATCAAGCTCGGCCGGCGTTTCCTCAAGACCCCCGACGTCCACGCCCGCGTCGGCTGCTTGCTCGCCCGCTATCCCGGCTTCGTCTGCAACGACCCCGGCCACATCGACAACGGCAATAATTCCCTCCTGCCGATGTCCACGAGTCACCGCGAATTCGGCCAGCTCGGTTTCTGGATCCACCTCGAGGAAGTGAAGGCCGAAACCGCCCCCCTGCGCCTCGTGCGCACGCGCGACGGCAAGGACCTCAGCAAGGCCGTCCCGCTCGTCTGCCCGCCCGGCACCGTCTGCATCTTCAACAACTACACGTTTCACGCCGCCAGCGACTTCACCGGCACCACCGGGCAGCGTTTCACCTGGGGCTGGGGCCTCGGCCGCGCTGATCACTCGTTCGAGGGCTTCGTGCATTACACGAACATCGGCACCGACCCGATGTGGAAGGCCGTGGTCGCCTCCTTCACCGCCGACGAGCGCACCCTCTTCCGCTTCCCGCCCCCGAACCATTACTACTACACCCGCCAGACCCTCGCCGCCCTCGAGGCCTGGTACCCCGGCTGGAACGCCCGCGGCGAATACCTGCCCTCCGATGGCTAAATTGGTGGCCCACGGAACACCCAGAACACACGGAAAGGAGACCAATTCCGGATCGATTCCGTGTATTCCGTGGGCAATATTCCGATCTCCCATTCTCCGTTCCCTCCTGTAAACTCCTCTCATGAGCACCGTCGCCTCCCCCGCCGCCAAGCCGATCGTCGATGAGCCGCCGCCCCAGCCGCAGCGCTGGGGTGCCGCCGAGCTGGCCCGGCTCACCACCATGGTGAACCAGCCTTCGCTCTTCTACTGGAAGGGGCCGCAGACCACCGCGCTCATCGAGGAATTCCGCAAACTCTACCCGTTCAAGCACGTCTTCCCCTGCTCTTCCGGCACCGCCGCCCTCCACATCGCCGTCGCCGCGCTCCACTTGCGCCCCGGTGACGAGGTCATTGTCCCGCCCATCACCGACATGGGCTCCGTCATCGGCATCCTCTACCAGCAGTGCGTGCCGGTGTTCGCCGATCTCGATCCGCGCACCTACAACCTCGATCCCGCCGCCGTGCGCCGCGCCATCACGTCGAAGACCCGCGCCATCATGGCCGTGCATCTCGCCGGCAACCCCGCGGACCTCACCGCCCTCTCGGCCATCGCGAAGGAGCACAATCTCATCCTCATCGAGGACTGCGCCCAGTCGTGGGGCGCGAAGCACCGCGGCACCCCCGTCGGCCTCGTCGGCGATTTCGGCTGCTATTCGCTCAACGACTTCAAGCACATCGCCTGCGGTGACGGCGGCATTGTCGCCACGAATAGCGAAACCTACGGCCCCGGCCTCTCCAAGTGGGGCGACAAGTCCTACGATCGCGTCAACGGCGGACGCGAGGTCGAGGAACTGGCCCCCAACTACCGCATCAGCGAGCCGCAATCCGCCGTCGCCGCCGCCCAGCTCACCAAGCTCCCCGACATCGTCACGCGCCGCCACCGCGCCGGCAGCCTGCTCACGTCGCTGCTCGAAGGTACGCCCGGCCTGCTCCTGCCCACCGTCGCGTCCGGCGACACCCACAGCTACTGGTTCTATATGCTGCGCCTCGAGCTGGCGCGCTTCTCCATCCCCCGCGCCGAAATCGCCGCCGCGCTCAACGCCGAGGGCGTCCCCTGCGGCGCCGGCTACATCCCGCGCCCCGTTTACCAGTATCCCGTTTTCCAAAAACACAATTTCTTCGGCGGCGCCTGGCCCGTCCGCGACTCCGGCCTCACGAAAATGGATTACCGCGCCGTTTCCTGCCCGGTGTCCGAGGCCATCCTCCAGGACTGCCTCACCATGCGCATCACCGAGGCCATGACCGACGGCTACATCGAGAAAGTCGCCCGCGCCTTCACCACGGTGACGAAGCGGCTCGCGAAATAACGCGACCGTCGCAGGGGCACAGGCTGGTTGCGCCCATCCGCCCCAAGATTTAACCACGAAGGACACGAAGGGCACAAAGCTCCGAGATCGGAATGTCCGGCCGGCTTGGGCTTCGGGCCCTTCGTGTCCTTCGTGGTTAAATAAAAATCCCTCCGGACTCGAGCAACGCGGCTCCCACCCCAATCGCGTCATCCCCCGCAAGCGGCTTGCGCCCGCCCGCCCGCTTCTGCCAAGAGTCAATCCACCCCGTCCCCGCCGCCGCCCTCTGCCTGCAGCTATCTGCCTTCTGCCCTCTTCCTTCTGCCTTCCCCTCTCCCTTCTGCCTTCCCCTCTCCCATGCGCACCGTCCACATCGTCTTCAATGCCCACATCGATCCCGTCTGGCTCTGGCCCTGGACGGCCGGCGTCGATGAGGCCCTCAACACGTGTTACAC
>CAIOAO010000083.1 GCA_903855985.1 uncultured Opitutia bacterium
AGCCCGGCCAGACGCACAAGGAAACCATCGGCACCGGCTCCCGCGCCGCCGCCGCCGGCGGTTTCACCACCGTCGTCTGCATGCCCAACACCGCGCCCGTCGCGGACAACGCCGGCACCATCCAGTTCATCAACGACGCCGCCCGCCGCGACGCCGTCGTCAAGGTGCTCCCCACCGGCTGCATCACCGTCGGCATGAAGGGCACCCACCTCGCGCCCTTCGGCTCGCTCAAGCGCGCCGGGGTCGTCGCCCTGACGGACGACGGTGACTGCGTGCAGAGCAACGAGCTGATGCGCCGCGCCTGCGAGTATGCCAAGATGTTCAACCTGCCGATCATGGACCACTGCCAGGACGCCGCCCTCACGCAGGGCGCCGTGATGAACGAGGGCACCGTCTCCACCCGCCTCGGCCTGCGCGGCTGGCCGCACGCCGCCGAGGACATCATCGTCGCCCGCAACGTCATCCTCTCGGAATACACCGGCGCGCACATCCACCTGCAGCACATCTCCTCGCGCTACTCCGTCGGCATCATCCGCCGGGCGAAGTCCCGCGGCGTGAAGATCACCGCCGAGGCCACGCCGCACCACCTCGCCCTCACCGAGGAGTCCCTCGCGACCTACGACACCAATTTCAAGATGAACCCGCCACTGCGCACCGAGGCCGACCGTCGCGCGCTCATCGCCGGCCTCCGCGACGGCACGCTCGACTGCATCTCGACCGACCACGCGCCGCACACCGACTACGAGAAAGACAAGGAGTTCGACTACGCGCCCAATGGCATCCTCGGCCTCGAGACGTCGCTCGCCGTTTCGCTCGATGTGCTCGTGCGCCGCAGCAAGTTCCAGCTCAGCCAGGTCATTGACCTCCTGACCAACCGGGGCGCCCGCATCCTCGGCCTGCCCGCCGGCACCCTCGCCGCCGGCGCCGCCGCCGACGTCTGCCTCTTTGACCCCAACGAGACGTGGACTTACGACGCCAAGGCCGGCTTCAGCAAGTCCAGCAACTCCCCCTGGCACGGCCAGAAGCTCACCGGCCGGGTCAAGACGACGATCGTGGACGGCCGGGTGGTCTTTGCGAACGGCCAAATCACGGTTTAACCGGAAGGGTTGCCCACCGCTGGGTTGGCGTTGCGCGTCCTGCAGTTTTCCTCCGCACTCATCGGGATGCCTTCGTCCGCCACGTCCACTGTCCTCGCGATTGAATTCGTGCTGCTCCTCGGCGGGCTGGTGCTGCTGTGGCGCCAGGGACTGGGTCCGGTCGGCCGCACGAAACCCGCGCTCCTGCCTGCCTGGGACGTTACCCTGAGCGACTTCTTCCTGTTTATCTGGCTCGTGATCCTCGGCGGGCTGGCGGGCGAATACGGTGTCGGCCTGTACCTCAAATACCGCCCAAGTGACACGGCGCATCAGCTCATTCTCGGCACGGCTGGCCTCCACGGCGGCATGCTGCTCGGCATGGCGGTCTACCGGTTCACCTTCGCCCGGGCGCAGGCGCGCCTGGTACTCGCCGTGCCCGGGGCGCTGGCTTCCGGCGTGGCGACGTTCCTGATTTCCCTGCCGGTCCTCACCGCGGTCAGCCTCGTGTGGCAGCTCCTGCTCAAGCTCGTCCACTACCCGATCAAGCCCCAGGATTCGATCGAGCTGCTGCGCCACACCGACTCTCTCGGCCTGAAGGTCACCCTGGTGTCCGTCGCCATCCTGGTCGCCCCCCTCAGCGAGGAATTGATCTTCCGGGCGGGTTTCTTCCGCTACCTGCGGACCCGTTCCAAGCGCTGGATCGCCCTGCTGCTGCCGGCTGTGTTGTTCGCCATGCTCCACCTCGACGTGGGCAGCTTCGTCCCGCTCGTGACCCTCGCCGTGGTTTTCTCCCTCGCCTACGAGCGGACCGGCAACATCGGCACCACCATGGTCGCCCATGCCTTGTTCAACCTGAACGCCGCCCTGCTCGTGCTCGCCGGCGTGGATTCGTGAGCTGACCGTGCACCCCTTCACCAAGAGTTACGCGGATTCCGTCTCGGCCTGGGGTGAGGAAAAGCTTCTCGCCACCATCCGCCGCTGGCTGGGTTCCGCTTCTCCCCGCTCGCCATTCGGCATCGGTGACGACTGCGCCGTGCTGCCTGCGACCCGCGGCCGGCAGCTCATCACGGTGGATCCCGTCATCTACGGCCGGCATTTCAACGACGCCGTGCCACCCCGCGCCGTCGGCGCGAAACTGCTCAAGCGCAACCTCAGCGACCTCGCCGCCATGGGCGGCCGGCCCACCGCCGCCGTGCTCGCGCTGACCCTCGACGCCCGGGTGAGCCGGAAATGGCTGGAGCAATTCTACCGCGGACTCGCCGCCTGCGCCCGCACCTATCGCGTGCCCATCGTCGGCGGCGATCTCGCCCAGGCCGATGGGATCGTCGCGGCCAGCCTCACCCTGCTCGGCCAGGCCGCCGGTCCGCGGGTCGTTACCCGGACCGGCTCGCGCGTGGGCGACTGGATTTACGTGACGGGCACGCTGGGCGGCAGTCTCCGCAGCCGGCATCACTACCAATTCACCCCGCGGCTCGCCGAGGGCACCTGGCTGGCGCGGCAGGCCGGCGTCCGCGCCATGATGGACGTCAGCGACGGCCTCGCCAAGGACCTGCATGCGCTCAGGCCGCGCGGTGCCGTGCCCGCCCTCGATCCCGCCGCCCTGCCGCTCCGCGCCGGTTGCCCCGTCGCCGCCGGGCTCAGCGACGGGGAGGACTACGAGCTCGTTTTTACCCTCGGCGCCCGTTGCGATCGCCCGGCCTTCGAGCGGGCGTGGCGGCGGGCCTTTCCGCGCACGCGGCTCTCCTGCCTCGGGCGCTTTGTGCGGACCAACGCGCTGCCCGCCGGATCGCTCAACCTCGACGACTACCGTGGCTACGAGCATCTTCGCTAAACTCCGGGCGGGCGTGACCACGGCGTCCGCCGCCGAGACGCAGGCCTTGGCCGCCGAACTCGCCGCGGCGTTGCCGCCCGATACGACCCTCGCGCTGCATGGCAACCTGGGCGTCGGCAAGACCACCTTCGTGCAGGGACTGGCACGTGGCTTCGGCATCGCCGGGTCCGTCACGAGTCCCACGTTCAACATCTACACGGTGCACCACGCCCGGGACACGGGCGGGCGCACCCTGGTTCATCTCGACGCCTACCGGCTCGATCACCCGAAGCAGGTCGAGGATCTGCTGCTCGAGGACTTCCTCGTCTCGCCCTGGTGCCTCGCCGTCGAGTGGCCGGAGAAAATCCCCGGCTGGCTGCCACCCGGCGCCCTGCAGCTCGACCTCGGCATCGCCGCGGACGAGCGGCACACGCTGAAATTGCGGTAAGCCAAGTCGGGCGGGGTGGCCCGGCCGGCGCGTTCAGCGCGCCGCCACGTAGTCGCCCGCAAACGCGGCGACTTTTTCACCCTCGCACGTGAGCACCGCGGTGAGCGACGCCCGGGCCTTGCCGTAGCGGTCGAGCGTGCGGAGGAATTCCTCAAATTGCGCTGCCGGCATCCCGGTACAGCGCGCCTCGAAATCCCGCTTGATCGGCGCGAGGTAGTCCACGGTGTTGCGCTGGATGACGAGCCGCGAGGTGTGCCCGGCCGAGCGCAGGGCAAAGTGCAGCCAGGTCCATGCCGACAAGATGCCCACCGCCGAGGTGCTGCCGCCAAATACGGTGGAATGATGGTTGATGTTGGGCGCGAGCGGGGCGCGCAGCGTCACCCCGGTCGCATCACACGCCACCACGCGGATGCCCATGCCCGCGGACAGCGGGATGTGCTTGTGCAGGTAGGCCTCAACCTCCGCCAGGGAGGGAATCGGACGCATGGATGGCGCCCGGTTCAATTCGCCGCCGGGGGAGTCGGTTCCGCGGCAGGCGCAGGCGCCGGGCTCGGAGCCTCGGCAGCCTGGGGCGCGGCCGCGGGTGCGGTCTCGGCCGGCTTGGCCTCAAATGGCACCGTGGAGGCCGTGGGCACCTCAGGGAAGTTCTCCGGGTCGTTCTCCTCGGTCTCCGCTTCTTTCTTGCGGGCCTCGGCAATCGGCGGCGACGCAAACACGCGGCCGTCGATGAACTCGGTCACATAGCCCTCGGTCACGAGCCAGCGCAGATCACCCTGCATCCGGGAGAGCTTCGTGCGCTCCTCGATCGTGAGGGTCGGCTCGGTGGCCGCAGCTTCAGCCGCGGGCGCGGCGGACTCGCCCGCGGGGGCCGGGGCGGCCGGGGGCTTCGCCGGCACCTTGATGCCGAGGAATTTCGTCGCGAGCTCGCTCGCCTTGATCATCGGGTGCGCCTCGATGAACGAGATGAGCGCGCCGATGCTGTCGGCAAACGTCTGGCCGGGGACGCGGAACTTGCGCTTCACCGCGCAAACATAGGAGACGCCCTTCGAGCCCTTCTTGAAGATCGTGAAGTGCTCGCGGCGCAGGCGGCCGCGGAGGGCGTTGGCAGTGTCGAGCGGGAAGCGGCGCTGGCGTTCCAACGCACCCTCGATGGCGTGGCGGATTTCACCGTCGGGCATCGACTCGGCAATCTTGCCGTGGAAGCGCGCGGAGTCGGCCTGGCGCACGATCTTGTCGCGGGCCTGGGTCAGGAGGTAGGTGCGCGCGTCCTCGAAATTGTCGAACGCCGGGGCGGCGGGCTTGTCCGCCGTTGCTTCAGCGACGGCGGAAGGCTCGGCCGCGGCCGGAGCTTCCGTGGCTGCCGCCGGCGTGGCCTCGGCCACGGGAGCGTCAGTCACGGGTGCTTCCGGCGCAGGGCTGGCGGCTTCCGTCGCCGGCGCGGCCACTTCGGCTGCAGGGGCGGCCGGGGGCGCTTCAGTCGTGGCTGCCGCCGCGGCGGCGGGCCTGCCCGCCGTAGTCTCGGCGGAGGCGGGCTTGGCGGCTTTGGTGGAAACCTTCCACGTGTAGCGCGTGGTCTTCTTCATCTTCTCGAGCCATTGCGCCACGACCTCGGGGTCGCGGATGGTCTCGATGCGGTTGCGGTAGGCCTCCAGCGACATGCCGCGGATCTTGGCCGTGAAATGCTGCTGCACCATCTGGTTGTACCGGTGGTAATTCGGCGGCCCGAGCAGCTCGCCCGTGATCGTGCACTTGTTGATCACGAGGAAATTGCCCTTCGGGGGGTCGATCTCCACGTCGCTCTTGTCGAAGAATTTGTCGAGGTGCTGGCTGAGCACGTGGGCGATGGCCGCATCGTCATTCTCGAACGGCAGCCCGTCCGGCACGGCGATGGAGATCGGCGCGGGCCGGGCGTCGGCCGCGGCGGGCTTGCGCGTGAGCACGACGACAAAGCGGTCGAGCTTGTCGATGACGGTGCGCGCAATCTCGAACAGCTCGATCGTGCGGCAGGAGGAGCGGATGGTCTTCGCGAGCGCGTTGAAGCTCGTGTCCTCGGGGTAAAACGTCGCGCTGAAGTGCGGGCTCTCGTACGGGCCGCGCTCGATGGGCTCGTGGCGACCGCCGTAGCGTCCGCCACCCGGGCCATCCCGGCGGCTGTCGGACGGATAATTCGATCCCTCGCGGCGCTCGCCACCCTGGGGCCGGTCGCCGCCGTAATTGCGGCGGGCGGACGGGGCGCCCGCACCTTCGGCCGGACGGGAGGGCTCGTTCCCGGTCATGGGCCCGGCGGGCTTGCGGAACGCGCGGCGGTCGCGCGGGGCATCCCGGCGGTCGCCACCCTCGCGGGGCGGACGGTCACCGGCGTCGCGTCGGTCGGACGCGCCGGTTTTGTCTTGGGTCCACTGGGTGCCGAAGCTGAATCCCTGAAGCTGGCTCAGATCGAGTTTATTGAAATCCTTGGGAGGATTTTCCTTGGCGGGCTGGTCGTCCATGTAGTCGAGGCAAGCGGGCACGGGCCCGCGGTGGTTTGCTGGGGCGCGCAATGCGCCGGTGATAGTCGGCAGGGAGTGTCCATGCTCCCGGGGGTGAGGCAAGCGATTTCCCCGCGGGGAAGTCATTGCCACGAGGGAACTTTTGCGCGGAGACGGAAATGACGCAATGGCCGGGTCGCAGGGCCTGGCGGCAAAAGCTGACGCGGGCGGGGAAACCTGGAATCGCCGGCCCGGCGTCGCCCTTGGGGGCTGCGACGGGCAATTTTGAGGCTCCGCCTCAAAATTGGTGCTCGGGACAGGACTCGAACCTGCACGCCTTACGGCACACGCCCCTCAAACGTGTGTGTCTACCAATTCCACCACCCGAGCATCGAAAAAACAGGGGAAGGCGGACTAAGAGGAATCGCCCGCGGCTTGTAAAGGCGTTTATTGGCGATGCTTTGTCGCGGCGGTCAATGGGGACGTGGTGCCCTCACCGCGTTCGGGGCTGATTCTGCGGTAGGACACCGCGACTCCATCTTAAACTCCCCTGCTACGTCCGCTGCCGGTCCGCCAGCGCCTGCGCGATCTCCGCCGCGAAAAACGGCCCGCGGTACACCAGCCCGGTATATAACTGCACGAGCGTGGCCCCGGCATCGAGTTTCTCACCGGCGCCCGCCGCATCCATGATGCCGCCGACGCCGATGATCGGCAGCCGGCCGTGCGTTGCGCGGGAAATGTAGCTGATGATCTCGGTCGAGCGCTGGCGCAGCGGCGCGCCGCTCAGTCCACCCGCCTCGCTGACCGTCGCAAACGGGCCGGGCCGGGCCAGTGTGGTGTTGGTGGCAATGATGCCGTCGAGGCCGAACTCGGCGATGGTCTCGAGCACGGCGTCAATCTGCCGGAAATTCAGGTCCGGTGCGATTTTCAGCAGCAGCGGCTTGCGCCCCTGCCCGGGGGTCGTGGCGCGCGCGCGATTGGCGGCGGTCACCGCGCCGAGCAAATCGCGCAGCCGGTCGCCATCCTGCAGCTGCCGCAGGCCCGGCGTGTTCGGGCTGCTGACATTCAGCACCAGATAGTCGGCATGGCCGGCCAGCAGGTTGAAACTCACGAGGTAATCCGCGACGGCCTGGTCCAGCGGGGCGACCTTCGACTTGCCGAGGTTGATCCCGAGCGGGATGCGCCGCTGCCCGGGGCCGGCGCGACGCGCGAGCCGCCGGGCCACGGCCTCGGCGCCGTGGTTGTTGAAACCCATGCGGTTGATCACCGCCTCCGAGGCGGGATAGCGAAACGCCCGCGGCCGGTCGTTGCCCGGCTGCCGCAGCGCGGTCACCGTGCCGATCTCGACATGGCCGAAGCCCAGCGCCGCCGCGGCGGGCCAGGCGGTGGCGTTCTTGTCGAACCCCGCCGCGAGCCCAACGGCGTTGGGAAATTTCAGCCCGAAGGCCTCCACCGGACGCGCGGTCGCCGCCGGCAGGCCGTTCCACCGCTCCATCAGCCGGCACAACGGGGGCAGCGCGGAGAGCACCGTCAGCGCATCAATGCCCAGTTCGTGCGCATGCTCGGCATCCAGCGTAAAGAGCGCGCGGCGGACCAGTTTCTCGTAAATCAACCCCATGGAACCGGACTGTGAAATCGCGGTGACAAAAGGCAAGTGCCCACGCGGGTAAACTCCCCACCGCAAAGGATTTTCGCAGGATTCACCCCGGTTTTTTGGCCCGAACACCCGCGGAGTTTTTTGTGCTTGTTTTTTCACCCTCCCCTCGCACGCTGCGCCAAAAATCACTCCCGAACTTCCAACTCATGGCCAAAGCTACTTCTACTCTCGAATGGTGCATCGTCCGTCTCGGTGATGATCACAACTGGTGGGTCAACGAAACCAGTGATCCCGTGCGCTGGGACGTCGACGGCCTGAGCATCATCGACCCGCGCCAGCTCTCCCACCTCATCGAGTTGGTGGACCCGCTGCGTGACTACGGCTTTGACCAGGACGTGATGGAGCGCGCCTTCATCCTTTTCCGCATCGAGAAGGACCTCGGCGCCGGCAAGGTGCGCCTCAAGCGCACCAAGGAGTCGCTGTTTGAGTCCGAGGAAAAGCTCTTCGTGCTGCCCGACGTGCTGGACGAGGAAAACGGCCCCTACGCCGACCTGCTCGACCTGCTCACGCGCTGCCGCGTGAAGATGCTCAACGACCTCTTCGACTTCGAATCCAAGCTCACCGTCGACGAAGTCGAGGACGAGCTCCGCGAGGCGCAGAACAGCCATTTCATCGAGGGCCGCGCGGTCCACTCGTTCGACGAGATCACCGCCATCCTCGACTTCATGCCCGCCGGCTACGAGTCCGACGACGAGAAACCCGCCAAGAGCACCGAGGAGGACGACGACCTGCCCGAGCTCGACGAGGCCGAGGAGGAAAAACTCAAGAACGACGAGTCGCTGAAGTGGGATGACGACGAGGACAGCGGCGACGACGGCGAGAAAAAGTCCAAGGACGACGACGAGGAGAAGGAGGACGGCGACGACGACAAGCCGGCCAAGTCCGAGGACGAGGACGAGAAGCCCCGGCGCAAGACCCGCGGCAAACGGTAAGATTGCGTTGGTGCCGGTTTGGCCTAATCAGCCATGACCATGGAACTCCTCTCCCGCGCGGTGCTGCGCTGCGTCTGTCTCGCCCTGCTGCTGGGGATGAGCCCCGCCACCGCCGCCGATCCCCAGGTTCCCCCGGCCAGCCGGATCGTGCAAGTGCGGCCGGGCGACAGCCTGGTCGTCGCCCTCCAGGGCGTGCCCGACCCGAGCAGCAACCAGGTGCAGATCAGCGACAATGAGACGGTCAGCCTGCCCTACATCGGCACGATCTCGACGGCCAACGCCACCACCGACCAGCTCGCCCAGCGCATCCGCGAGACCTACATCGCGAAAAAATTCTACATTACGCTGGAGGTCTCCGTCAGCGTCACCGAGCGCTACATTTACGTGGGCGGCGAGGTGACCCGCCCGGGACGCATCATCTGGACGCCGGACCTGACCGTCTCGAAGGCCGTGCAGGCCGCGGGCGGATTTACGCTCTACGCGAAGGAAACCAAGGTAAACCTCGTACGCGACCAGAAGTCCTACGAGATCAACATCACGCTCGCGCAAAAAGACCCCGCCCGGGACGTCCAGCTCATGCCCGGCGATTCCGTGCAGGTGCCCCGGTCGCCGTTCTGATGGCTGCGCGGTCAGCGGGTCGCTGCTCAGCGGCGACCCAGCTCCTTCGCCATCTCCTTGGCGAAATAGGTCAGGATCATGTCCGCGCCCGCGCGCTTGATCGCCAGCAGCGATTCATGGCGGCAGCGCGCATAGTCGAGCCAGCCCAGCCGCGCCGCGGCGTGGATCTGCGCGTATTCGCCCGAGATCTGGTAGGCGGCGACCGGCTTCCGCGTCACTTCGCGCACATCGCGGATGATGTCGAGGTACAGCCCGGCCGGTTTCACCATGATGATGTCCGCGCCCTCGGCTTCATCGAGCAGCGCCTCGGCGATCGCCTCGCGGCGGTTCGCGGGATTCAACTGGTAGGTCGCCTTGCTCAGCAGCCGGGTGCCGGCCGCCTGGGCGCTGCCGACTGCATCGCGGAACGGACCGTAATAACCGGAATTGAACTTCGCCGAGTAGGCCATGATGCCCGTGCCCGAATAGCCCGCGCCATCCAGCGCCCGCCGGATCGCACCGACGCGCCCGTCCATCATGTCCGACGGCGCCACGAAATCCACGCCCGCCCGCGCCTGCAGGACCGCCATCTTGGTCAGGATGCCGACCGTGCGGTCGTTCTCGACGTCGTCCATCGCCGGGGTCAGCACGCCGTCATGGCCGTGCGTCGTGTACGGATCGAGCGCGACGTCCGTCAAAATCACCAGCTCCGGCACCGCCTTTTTCACCGCGCGGACCGCCCGGAGGATCAGCGACTCCTCGTTCAGGGCCTGGGTCCCCTCGTGGTCCTTGAGCTTCGGATCGAGCTTCGGAAACAGCGCCACCGCCGGCACGCCCAGTTGGTGGAGGGCCCGGCATTCCTTGACGAGGTCCGTGAGGTTCAGCCGGAACACCCCGGGCATGGATTTGATCTCCTCCGGCCGGGCCTTGCCCTCGACGACGAAGAGCGGCGCGATGAAGTCCGCCGGGCGCAGCACCGTCTCCTCGACGAGTGTGCGCAGGTTGGCGGAGCGGCGCAGGCGCCGCGGGCGTTGGGTTAAATCGAGCTTGAAGTTGGCGGGCATATTGGCGTTTCTGGCCCTTCAGCAGAGCACGCCATGCCCCGGTTCGCCACACGATTTTGCACCGTTTCGCGCCGTCCCACGACGACGCGAACCACGCGTTGCGGTTGTTAAGTCCGACAACCGCCGGCGCCGCCGTGCGCCGTATCCGGCAAAATCGCATTCCGCTGCGGCGGAATTTCAGGTAGCAACCTCCACCCGACCCTTTTCCTTCCATGGCCATCAAGCTTTTCGACTCGCTCAAGCGGGAAATCCGCGAACTTTCACCCTCCCACCCCGACGGCGTCTTCCGCTTCTACAACTGCGGCCCGACGGTCTACGCCCCCGCCCATATCGGCAATTTCCGGACCTTCGTCATCAATGACGTGCTCCGCCGCCTGCTGGAGCTCGAACTCGGCCCGGACAGGGTGAAGCACGTGCGCAACCTCACCGACGTCGATGACCGCACCATCGGCCAGTCGAAAAAGGAAGGTCATCCGCTCGGGCAGATCACGAAGAAGTGGACCGACAAGTTTCATGAGGACTGCGCCGCCCTCAACTGCCTGCGCCCCCATGTCGAGCCGACGGCCACCGGGCACATCCCCGAGCAGGTCAACATGATCGAGGTGCTGATGCAGAAGGGTAACGCTTACCGCGCCCCCGACGGCTCGGTGTATTTCAAGATCGCGTCGTTTCCGGACTACGGCGCCCTGTCGCGCATCAAGGAGCGCGAGTTGAAGGTGACCAACAGCGCTTTCGATGCCGACCACAAGGACGATGTCGGCGACTTCGCGCTGTGGAAAGCCTACAAGCCCGAGGATGACGGCGAGGTCCAATGGCCCGGCCCGCAGGGCGCTTCCGCCGGCCGGCCCGGCTGGCACATCGAGTGCAGCGCGATGATCAAAAAGCACCTGGGCGAGACCATCGACCTTCACACGGGCGGCGTGGACCTGCTGTTCCCGCACCACGAGAACGAAATCGCCCAGAGCCAGTGCTGCAACGGCACGACCTTCGCCCGCCATTGGTACCACAGCGAGCACCTGCTCGTGGACGGCACCACGATGAGCAAGAGCAAGGGCAACTACTACACGCTCGGCGACCTCGTGGCCAAGGGCTACTCCCCCATGGCCGTGCGTTATGCCCTGTTGATGGGCCACCCGCGCAAGCAGCTCAATTTCACCCTGGATTCGCTGCACGCGGCGGAGAGCGCGCTGGCTTCCTTGCGCGCGTTTCGCGCAACCCTGCCGGCGACCGGGGGAGATCCCGGCGTTTTCGCGGCAGAGTTTGAGGCCCTGAACAACGACCTCAATACCCCGGCAGCGTTGGGCGCGCTCTTCACGGTCGTGAATACCAAGGGTTTGGTGGTCCATGCCGCCGCTTTCGACCGCGTGATGTTCGCCCTCGGCCTGGATCTGAATGCGGTCGCCGCAAAGACCGCCGCCCCGGCCGCCATCACCGCCCTCGCCGACCAACGCTGGGCCGCCAAGAAGGCCAAGGACTTCACCGCGGCCGACGCCCTCCGCAAGGAACTGACCGCCGCCGGCTGGTCCATGCTCGACCGCAAGGACGGCTATTCCCTCGAACCGCTGAAGAAATAACCTCAGCCTCCTCGTTTCCCTTTCGGCGCTGCATCGTAGGCAGGGCCCAAACCACATAACATCATGTCCATGTCCCCGCTCGAAGAACTCCGCCACTCGGCCTCGCACATCATGGCGACAGCCATCCTCCGCCTCTTCCCCGAGGCCAAGCTCGACATCGGACCGCCGACGGACACCGGTTTTTATTACGATATCGACCTGGAGCACAAATTCACCGCCGACGACCTCGTCAAGATCGAGGCCGAGATGAAGAAGATCGCGGACGAGAACCAGCCGTTCCTCCGCAAGGAAGTCTCCCGCGAAGAGGCCGTCGAGATCATCAAGTCCCGCGGCCAGGAGCGCTACAAGCTGGGCCGGCTCGCGGACATCCCCGCGGACGAGAAAATCTCGTTCTACTCCAACGGCGAGTTCACCGACCTTTGCGCCGGCACGCACGTGCGCTATTCCTCGAAGCTGAAGGCATTCAAGCTGCTCTCCATCGCCGGCGCGTATCACCGCGGCGACGAGAAGAACCAGCAGCTCCAGCGCATTTACGGCACCGCCTTCCCCACGAAGGACGAGCTGGCCGCCTACCTCGAGCAGCAGGAGCAGGCCAAGGCCCGCGACCACCGCAAGCTCGGCAAGGACCTGAAGCTCTTCGTCATCGACGAGGACGTCGGCCAGGGCCTCATCCTCTGGACGCCCAACGGTTCGATCATCCGCCAGGAACTCCAGAATTTCATCGGCGGCGAGTTGCACAAGCAGGGCTACTCGCAGGTCTTCACGCCGCACATCGGCAAGCTTGAGCTCTACAAGACCTCCGGCCACTTCCCCTATTACAAAGAGTCGCAGTTCTCCCCGGTCATCGAAAACGAGTCGCTCGCGAAGGTCATTTCCGAGGTTTGCTCCTGCGCCGAGGTCTACGCCCGCCTCGAGGCGGTCTCCGCGCACCTTGCGTCGCAGGTCAACGCGCGCACCGGCAAGGAAACCATCACGGCCGACCGCGTGAAGCCCAACGACCAGCTGCTCGACGGCTTCATGCTGAAGCCGATGAACTGCCCGCATCACATCAAGATCTTCGCCTCGCAGCCGCATTCCTACCGCGACCTGCCCGTGCGCCTTGCGGAATTCGGCACCGTTTACCGCTGGGAACAGTCCGGCGAGCTCAACGGCATGACGCGCGTCCGCGGCTTCACCCAGGACGACGCCCACCTCTTCTGCACCGAGGATCAGGTCCCGGCCGAGCTGATCGGCTGCCTTGCCCTCGTCAAAATCGTCCTCACCACCCTCGGCATGAGCGACTACCGCGTCCGCGTCGGCCTGCGCGACCCGGATTCGAAGAAATACACCGGTGACGCCGCCAACTGGGACAAGGCCGAGGCCGCCTGCCGCGCCGCCGCCCAGACGCTCGGCGTGCCCTTCACCGAGGAGCCCGGCGAGGCCGCGTTCTACGGCCCGAAGATCGACTTCGTCATCAAGGACGTCATCGGCCGCGAATGGCAGCTCGGCACCGTGCAGGTGGACTACAACCTGCCCGTCCGCTTTGACCTGTCCTACATCGGCGCCGACAACCAGCCGCACCGCCCCGTGATGATCCACCGCGCGCCCTTCGGATCGATGGAGCGTTTCTGCGGCGTGCTGATCGAGCACTTCGGCGGCGACTTCCCGGCCTGGCTCGCGCCCGAGCAGGTGCGCCTCGTGCCCATCAGCGACAAGCTCAACGACTACGCCGCCGGCCTGCTGGCAAAACTCAAGGCCGAGGGCCTGCGCGCGACGCTCGACGGGCACAGCGACAAGCTCGGCGCCAAGATTCGCCGCGCGGAACTCGACAAGGTGCCCTACACCCTCGTGATCGGCCAGAAGGAGGCCGAGGCGAACAGCGTCTCCGTCCGCAGCCGCGCCCGGGGCGACGAGGGTGTGATGCCCGCCGACGCCTTCGTCGCGAAGCTGAAGACCGAAGTCACGACCCGCGCCCTGCCCGTCAAAAAGGCCTGAGGTTTACCGCCAAGATCGCGAAGTTCGCGCAGGGAAAGGCACCCGGTCGGTGCCGGCCTTCGCGCCCTTCGCGCTCGTGGTGGTTCTATCTCAGACTCCAGTCCGCGTAAAATCCCCATTCACGAGCCGCAGCAGACCAAGCGGGTTCGTGTTTTGCAGTTCCGCCGGCAGCAGGGTGTCGGGGAAATTTTGATAGCAGACCAACCGCACCCAGCGGTTCAGCGCCCGCGTACCGACCGACGTGCTCCGGCCACCGTCGCTCGCGGCCGGATAGGGTCCGCCGTGCACCATCGCGTGGCTGACTTCCACGCCCGTGGGATAGCCGTTGAGGACCAGCCGGCCAGCCTTGGCAGCGAGCACATCCACCAACCCACCCTGCGCGGCCGCCTCCACGGCGCCGGCCTGCAGGGTCGCCGTCAGGCTGCCTTCGAGATGGCGCGCGACCTCGAGCATCTCCGCCCCATCCCGGCACCAGACCACCAGCGAACTCGGCCCGAAAATCTCCGCCGACAGACCCGGGGTGCCCAGGAACGTCGCAGCGCTCGCCTCGAACCACACCGGCGCGGCCCCGCACGCAGCCGTGGATTTCGCCTCGGCGATGACCTTCACGCCAGGTTGCTGCGTCCGCGCCGCGGTGCCGGTTGCGTAGTTTTTCCGAATGCCCGGGGTCAGCATCGCCGCCTCGGGCGTCGCCGTTAGCTTCGCCGCCAGCGCGCGCACAAATTCCTCGGCCGCCGGCGAACGCTGCAGCACGATCAGCCCGGGATTGGTGCAGAACTGGCCCATGCCCAAGGTGGCCGACGCGTGCAGTCCGTCGACCATTGCCGCGGAGCGCTCCGCGAGCGCGCCGGGAAGGATGAACACCGGGTTGATACTGCCCATCTCAGCGTAGACCGGTATCGGCTCCGGTCGCGCGGCGGCGAGGTCCGCCAATTTGCGTCCGCCGGCCAGCGAGCCGGTGAAGCCGACGGCTTTCACCATCGGGTGCTGCACCAGCGCCTGTCCTGCGCCGAATCCGGCATCGAACAGCAGGGAGAACGATCCCTCGGGCAGTCCGCATTCCCTGACCGCCTCGGCGATCAGCTGACCCACGAGTTCGCCCGCGCCGGGATGCGCCGGGTGGGCCTTGACGATCACGGGGCAGCCCGCGGCGAAGGCCGACGCGGTGTCGCCACCCGCCACAGAGTAGGCAAAGGGAAAATTGCTGGAGCCAAACACCACCACGGGGCCGATCGGCCGCAGCAGCGAGCGGTGGTCGGGCTTCGGCAGCGGCTTGCGGTCCGGCAAGGCGGTCTCGATGCGCGCGTCGAGCCAGTCACCTCGGACCGCCGCCTCGCCGTAAAGCCGCAGCTGGCCGGACGTGCGCGCGATTTCGCCCGTGCAGCGGGCCAGCGCCAGTCCCGTCTCCGCCACAGCGCGCGCCGCCAGTTCCGCGGCATGCTGGTCGAGCTTGTCCGCCACCAACCGCAAAAAACGATTCCGCTCCGCCCCGGAAAGCTTCGCCCAGGCCGGCGCGGCGGCGTCGGCCAGCCGGACAGCCTGCTCCAGCTCAGCCGCGGAGGCCGATTGAAAAACCGGATCCAGTGACTTCCCTGCCGCCGGGTCAAAAGCCTGGAATTTCGCCCCGCCTGGGGCGCCAACCTTTGATCCAATGAGGGACAGGCCGCGGATGTTCATGGCGGCGGATCAGAGTTTCGGCCGATTCTTCAGCGCCCGGGCCAGCACGGCCTTGGCGTGAGCGAGGTCGGCGCCGGTGATCTCCGTCCGCGGGGCGCGCACGGGCGCGCTGCCGCGGCCGAGTTCTTCCTGCACCCATTTGATCAGCTGCACGAATTTCGGGACCGTATCCAACTGCAGCAGCGGCAGGAACCAACCGTAGAGCGCGTGCGCCCGGGCCTTGTCCCCGCGGCTGGCGAAATCGAACAGCGCGACCGACTCCTCGGGAAAGGCGTTCACCAGCCCGGCGATCCAGCCCACCGCGCCAGCGTAGATGCCCTCAACGATCGCGTCGTCCATGCCGACGAGGATGTCCAGCCGCTTGCCGCAAGCGTGGCGGATGGCGGTCACGCGGCGGGTGTCACCGCTCGATTCCTTCACCGCCTGCAGGTTCGGATGGTCCGCCGCCAGCTCCGCAATCTGCCACGGCAGGAAGTCGGTTTTGTAGGCGGGCGGATTGTTGTAGAGCATGCACGAAAGCTTCGTCGCCGCGATCACCGCGCTGACATGCGCCTTCATCTCGCGCCAATCGGTGCTGTAAACATACGGCGGCAGCACCATCAGGCCTTCGCAACCGGCGCGCGCCCCGGCCTTGGCCAGCGCGACCGCCTCGGCCGTCGAGAGCGACGCGATGCCGAGGACAACCGGCGCACGGTCCCCGACGGCTTTCACGCACGTCTTGGCCACGGCGACCTTCTCCGCGAACGTCAGTGTCGCCGCCTCACCCAGCGACCCGCAGCACACGATGCCCGTGCAGCCGCTGTCGATCATCCAGCGGCAGTGCTTGGCGAGCGCCGCGTGGTCGACCGCGCCGTTGGGGCGCATGTTGGTGGTGATGGCGGGAATGACACCTTTCCAGTTCATGGTCTGTATTTGCTGTCACAGGAGGTAACGGAGGAAACCAGGGGATCAATCCTCCGTTCACTCCGCTGGCTCCTGTGAAAAAGATTTCTACGCGTAACGGTCGGGGCTGAGCATTTCTAGGGAGAGGGAAGGCTTCCTGCCGCCGAGGACCTCGGAGACGAGCAATCCCGTGCTGGGGGCCATCGTCACGCCGAGCATGGCATGGCCGCAGGCCGCGGTGAGGTTCGGGTGCCGGCCGAAGCGGCCGATGTAGGGCAGGCCGTCGGGCGTGACGGGACGCAGACCATACCATGGCTTGATCCCGGCAAAGTCCGCCGCGGTGAAATCCGGAAAATAGTGCGGCACGGCATCAATGATCTGCTGCACGCGCTCGGACCGGATCCGGTCGTTGATGCCGCTGATCTCCATTGTGCCACCGAAGCGCAGCGTGTCACCCATCGGCGTGGCCGCCACGCGGCGTTCGGTGAGGATAAGCGACTTCGTCAGTTGGAAACGCGGTTTCTCGATGGTGAGGCTGTACCCTTTGCCCGCCTGCAGCGGCAGCCGGATCTCGAGTCCCTTGACCATGTCCGGGGACCAGGAACCGGCGGCGAGGACGAACTCATCCGCGGTCAGCTCCCCCGCCGTCGTATGCACGGCTGCGACCCTTCCACCCTCTGTGCGCCAGCCATCCACGCTCGTGGACCAACGGAAGGTCACGCCCAGCTGCTGCAGCAGGCCAATCAACGCCGGGATGAATTTCCGGGGCGAGAGATGGGCATCGATGGGAAAATAGACCGAGCCGGCGACGTCCATCCGGGCGCCGGGTTCCAGTGCGGCGGTCTGCTTCGCGTCGAGCACCTGCGCCTCGACGCCGAGCTCGTTGGCAAGCCGGGCGAGCCCGTGGGATTCGTGGTCGAGGCACTCCTGGGTTTTGCACAGGTTGAGCAGACCTTCCTTTTTGAGTTCGAAAGCGTTGCCCGTGAGGTCGGCCAGTTCGACGAAGAGCTTCCGTCCGCTCACGGAGAGGTCGCGCAGCACGGGTGCGGCGCGCACGGTGTGCTCCGGCGTGCAGGCGCGCGCGAACAGCCAGCCCCAGCGCATCAGGTCGGCGTTGAGCCGCGGCTTGATGTAGAACGGGCTCCTGGAGCTCATCATCCACTTCAGGCCCTTCCACACCATGCCCGGTGCCGCCAGCGGCACCACATGGCTGGGCGAAATGTAACCCGCGCTGCCCTGGGCGCACGAGTCGGCACCCTCGGCGTTGCGCTCCACCACGGTCACGCTCCAGCCATCCCGGGCGAGGTAGTAGGCGCAGCTGAGCCCCACGATGCCACCGCCGCAGATGATTACAGATTTCTTGGAGGACATTCGGACAAAATCTGGAGCTGAAAGCTGCCGGTTGAAAGTTGAAAGGCAGGTCTCATTGCAGCCAATCCCCGGCTTCGGCTTTCAATTTTCATCCCACAACTTTCAACTGCGTCGCCCCAATCCCCCAGCAAAACGGGTCGCGCGGGTCGAGCAGCAGGGTGGTTTCCGCGGTGACAAAGGCCGTGCCCGTGATCGTCGGGGCGACCTCGCCCTTCGCGCGGTCGAGCCAGCGGTAGCGGGCCGTAAACCGGCTGCCGATCACGCTCTCCTGCACCCAGGCGGCGCCTTCGGCGAGTTTGCCGTCCGCGGCGAGGCAGGCGAGCTTGGCGCTCGTGCCGGTGCCGCACGGCGAGCGGTCGTAGGCCAGGCCCGGGCAGAGGACAAAGTTCCGGCTGTGCGCGCCGGGTTGGGCCGGCGCGGCAAAGAGCTCCACGTGGTCCACCTCGGGGAAACCCTGCGCGTTGACCGCCTGGAGCACGCGCACGGCGTAATCCATGAGCTGCGGCAAGCTGGCGAGGGTGAGGTCCAGCCCGTGTTCCTCGACGAGGAAAAACCAGTTCCCACCCCACGCCACATCGCCGCGGACCTCGCCGAGGCCGGGTACGCGGATGGCCACGGCCTTGGCCTTGCGGTAGCTGGCGACGTTATTGACGGAGACTTCGCCCGTGGCGTGCAGCTCGGCGGTGACGACGCCCACGGGCGTGTCGATTTTCACCAAACCCGGGGTGATTTGGCCGAGATGCGCCAGCGAGGCGACCAGCCCGATGGTGCCGTGGCCGCACATGCCGAGATAGCCGGCATTGTTGAAATAGATGACGCCGAAGGCGCAACCCGCCGCCTGGGGCGGCACCAGCAGCGCGCCCACCACGGGATCGGAACCGCGCGGCTCACAAACAATGGCGGTGCGCCAGGCATCGAATTTTTCCCGGAAGCGCCCCACCCGTCCGCTCAACGGGCCGGTCCCGAGGTCGGGTCCGCCCTCCAGGACCAGCCGCGTCGGCTCACCCCCGGTGTGGGAGTCGATGAGGCGGATGCGCTGGGGACCGGGCATGGGGTGAATTGCAAGGGCGGCGGCGCAAAAAGCAACGTTGGGGTCGCGCTGGCGGCGGTCCGCCCAGGCCAAAAAAAGGCCGGCTCCATTTGCACGGAGCCGGCCGGTAGTCAGATCGATCAGTCAGGGTCAGAGGGCGGAATCGCCGCGCTCGTCGGTGCGGATGCGCACCACGTCCTCGATCGGCACCACGAAGACCTTGCCGTCCCCGATTTTGCCGGTCTTGGCGGATTTTACGATGGCGGCGACGGCCTTCGCGACGGCGTCGTCGGCGACGCCAATCTCGATTTTGACCTTCGGCAGGAAGTCCACCGTGTATTCGCTGCCCCGGTAGATCTCGGTATGGCCCTTCTGGCGGCCGAAACCCTTGACCTCGGTGACGGTCATACCCTCGACGCCGACTTCCGCCAGCGCCGTCTTCACTTCCTCGAGCTTGAACGGCTTGATGATTGCAATGATGAGTTTCATGTAAGGATGGGGTTGAGGTTAGCTGGCGTAGCCCTCTTCGCCGTGTTCGTTGATGTCGAGACCCTGGCGCTCGACCTCCTCGGACGGACGGAGACCGATGGTGACCTTGACGAGGTAGGCAATGATGAGGGTCGCGACGAGCGCGAGCACCAGCGTGAGGCCGATGGCCTTCAGCTGCGCGGACCAGAGGCCGCCGTCCGTGACCAGCTTCGCGAGGCCGTTCTTGACGGCCGGCGCGCCGGTGAGGTTGGAATTGACCGAGGCGGTGGCGAGGACGCCGGTGATGAAGGCGCCGAGCGTGCCACCGACGGCGTGGACGCCGAAGGTGTCGAGGGCGTCATCGTAGCCGAACTTCGCCTTGAGCTTGGTGCAGGCCAGGTAGGGCACGACCGCGGCGAGGACGCCGATGATGACGGCGCCGGTGCTGTTGACGAAGCCGCAGGCGGGCGTGATGACCACGAGGCCGGCGACGGCGCCGGAGCAGAAGCCGAGGATGGAGGCGTGACCGCGGAAGATCCGCTCAATCGCGCCCCAGGTGAAGGCGGCCACGGCGGTGGCGAGCGTGGTGGTCGTGAACGCGTTGGCAGCGACGCCATCGGCGGCGACCGCGGAGCCGGCGTTGAAGCCGTACCAGCCGACCCAGAGCATGCCGGTGCCAACCATGCAGAGCACCATGCTGTGCGGGGCCATCTTGTCCTTCCCGAAGCCGACGCGCGGCCCGAGGATGATGCAGAGGAGGAGCGCGGACCAGCCGGAGCTCATGTGCACCACGGTGCCGCCGGCGAAGTCGATCGCGGGGATCTTGGCGTCACCGTTCCAAACGCCGTTCATGAGGCCGCTGGAGCCCCAGACCATGTGGGCGAGCGGGAAGTAGACCACGAACATCCAGACCGTGACGAAGGCCAGGATGGCCGAGAATTTCATGCGCTCGGCGATGGCGCCCACGATCAGGGCGGGCGTGATGATCGCGAACATCAGCTGGTACATCGAGAAGACGTTCTGCGAGACCCAGTACGCGTAGTTGGTGTTGGGCGCCGAGGTGACGTCCTTGAGGAAGAAGTATTCCGTGCCGCCGATATACGGGCTGTTGAAATTGGAGCCGAAGACCAGGCTGTAACCGAAGGCCCACCAGAGGATCGTGACGAGGCCGGTGATACCCAGGCATTGGGCGAGCA
>CAIOAO010000084.1 GCA_903855985.1 uncultured Opitutia bacterium
ATGCACGTCTACCTGTCCTATTTTCCTTATTTTCCGTTCCCCTGGTACATGCCCGGCACGACGCTGCTCGCGGCGGTGACGCTCGGCGGTATGCTGGCCCAGCTCGGGTCATGGGCTGAACGAGGCCGGGCGGCCGGCGCGCCGGCCTGGCCCAGGGTCGTCCAGTTGGCCGTGATCCTCGTCGTCCTCGCCGCGTTGGGCGGCGAAGGCTGGCTGACCTGGCAGATGCGCCGGGAGATGGCCGACGAGCAGATTTACAGCGCGACCGGCAACCGGCGGAGGGTGGGCGAGTGGCTGAAGGAGAACGCCCGGCCGGGAGACACGGTGTTCATGGAGCCGCTCGGGCACATCGGCTATTTTTCCGGACTCAAGACCTACGATTATCCCGGGCTCTCCTCGATGGAGATGGTGAGCGCGGTCCGCGCCCTGGGCGCGCACGGCGGCAACCTGGCGGAATTTCTGTGCCCCGACTGGATGGTGCTGCGCCCGTGGGAATACGCGGACATGCACAAGGATGTCTACCGGATGTTTGGCGAGGGCTTCGAATACCAGCTGGTGAAGGAGTTCAACCGCATGCCGGAGGTCGAGCAGCTCGACGTCTATGGCCGCAAGTACATCGAGTTCGATTCGCACCTGCTGGTGTTCAAGCGGCAGGTGCCGAAGCGCTACCTGCTGGATGCCACGATGAAGGATCCGTATGCGGGGCTCGGTCTGGCCGTCTTCAACCTCGGCGGCCACGTGATGCACCAAGTGCACGCCACGGGCATCGTGAGTTTCAAGGTGCCGGCGCACGCGACGCACTTTCGCGTCACCTACGGCATGCCGGAGGCCACCTACACGGGCGACCCGGCGACCGACGGGGTGAAGTTTGTCATCCTCTGGACGAACGGGCTCAAGACCCAGCGCCTGCTGGTCCGCACACTCGAGCCGCACGACGCCCCCGACGACCGCGGCGCGCAGGAATTCGAAACCGAGCTCCCCCCGCACGGCGACAAAGCGGGCATCATCCTCCTCACGCTCCCCGGTGAGACCGACGCGATGGACTGGAGCTGCTGGGGCCGGCCGGAGTTCAAGTGACGCGCCGGCCGAGCCACGCCTCACCGGCGTCCCAGAACGCGGCGATGATGAAGACCAGTAGCAGCGGGTAGACGGGGGAGAAAGTGGAGACGGCCAGCACCGGAAACGACGTCACCTGCACCAGCGCGTTGAGCAGGAGGCAGGCGAAGGCGCCGCCCCAGGCGGCGGCGGCGAGGACATAGGGGAAGGTCAGCTGACGGCGGCGAATGGACTGCACGAGGCGGGCCAGCGCAATCAGCTGGGCGGTAAAAAACAGCACGAGGATAACGGGCCGCAGGCAGGCGCCGATGGCCTGGAGTAGCGCATACTTCCGTTGGTTGAGCTTTTCCTGGTTCGGCAGCGGCATCGCGGGGGCCTGCTCAGAGGAGGAAATCGTGTCGCGGGTCAGGTCGTGGAACAGCGTCAGCTGGTCCTGGTCCCCGATGCTGAGCGGCGGATACACGCTGAAGGAGCGGAACGAGACGACGAAATCCGCAAACTGGCCCACGGTGCGGGCGACCGCGCCGGTCTGGCCCGGCCGCAGGCGCGGCATGAATCCGCTGCGCGGGGAATACGCGGGCAACCGGTCCGTGTCGCAGGCCGTGTTGATCTCGTCCGCCATGCGCCGGTAAAAATCAAGCGCCTCGCGGGCATTGTGAGCGTAGCCCGCCGCCGCTACGCAGTCCCGCAGCGCCCACATCAGCCAGCCGCCACCGATCTGGCGCTCCGCGACGGGCAGTTTGGTCACGTACGTGGACGCACCCGCCCAACCCGTGCCGTATTCGCCCTCGAAGTAGGGTTGCAGTTTGGCAAATGTCGGGCTGACCGCATACATCGCCTCTCGGGCCTGGCGGGTGACGGGCACGTAATCGAGGTCCGGTCCCACTTTCACGCGCAGCATGGCGCCATAGGCGTCGGCGAATTCCGGCGCGCGGAACTCGACGGTGCCAAACCAGCCGTAGTGGCGGTAATTCTGCCATGAAACCAGCCCGAGTGGCAGTGCGCCAAAAGCCGCGGCCAGCCCGAGGGAGCGCAGCATGACGCGGCCCTGTTCCCGGGAAAAACGAAACGCCCAGACCGCCGCCGCCACGGCCAGCAGCACCACGCTCGGCACCAGCCAGATGCTTTCCTCGCGGGTCAGCCAGAAGCACCCGAAGGCTAGGCCGGTAAGTGCGGCCCAGGGCAGTTGGCGGCGCAGGGTTTGGTCGCGCCGACAATAGAGTCCGACGAGTCCAGCAATCACCGCCAGTCCCAGCGGAGTATAAATTTGCTGCCGGATGATGCGGCCCATGGTGGGCGCCTCGAAGGACATCGGGTTCCAGAGTAGCAGGGCGTAGATTGCCAGCAGCGCCACGCCGGAGCGAAGGGCCGGCCGGCACGCGCGGGTGAACACGGCGCAGGCGCCGGCGTAGGCGAGCTGTACGCCGAGGCCCAGCGGGATGCCGACCCAGTAGAGCAGAGCGATCCAGAGCGAGTAAAACGGACCCTTGGCGAGCGTGGCCTGGCTGTAGGCGCCGAGCCAGTCGCCGCGGACAATGGACTCGGCCAGCTGCAGAAACAAGCGGTCGTCAAGCATCGCGTGGCCGATCGCGTAGACGGCCTGGCCGCGCGTCAGCCACAGATTGAAGGCGGTGAGCGTGAGGCCGGCCCAGAACCAGAGGCGGAAAGATTTGGGCGACGCGGCAGTCATGAATACGCAGGCGGAATCAATGGAGATTGTAGCGGTGAATCAATTCCATTGCCCGGTCCGTCCGCAGATAGTCGAGGGCGGGGACGGTCGCACCGGCGCGCGCGGCGGACGGGTCCGCCATTAGCCGGCGCTGGTCGGTGCCGCGCCAGCCGGTGAACGAGGCCAGCTCGCGGGGCCAGTCCTGCAACCCGAACCAGACCATGCCCGCCAGCGCGGCGACGGCGACCGCCCGGCGGACACCGGATGGCGTGACCAGGCGGGTCAGCCAGTGTTCGAGCCAGAGGGCGGCGAAGGGCAGGGTGGCGAGGAGGGAACTGTAATTGTAGCGCGAGCTGATGGTCGTCTCGAAGCCAGTGTGATAGCGGCCGAGTCCGAGCAGCGCGGCGTTGCCCAGATCATACGCGAGCAACAGCAGGAGCAGGACCCGCTGGCGTCCGGTGGTATGGTGCAGGCCCCAGTAAATCAGCGCGAGTTTGGCGGCGGCGAGCACGAGCAGCGGAGCCGGTTCCCAAGTGGTGAGTCCGAGCAACAGGTAACCGGGATTGAGCAGAAAATATCCGGCCGCGTAGCATGCCATCTCGAGGATGTGTCCGCCCGGATGCTGCTGGTTGCCCCGCGCGAACAGCAGGATGACGAGCGTGACCGCCAGCGATGGCAGGAGCAGCAGGGCCGCGAGCTTGAGGCGGGAGCGGAGCAGTCCGGCGGAGGCC
>CAIOAO010000085.1 GCA_903855985.1 uncultured Opitutia bacterium
GCGGACGGCTCCGCACACTATTCCTGCTGTCGTCGTTCGCTCCGGCTAGCAGGTGTCGCCGGGCAAACGTGGAGCCTGAATTAGGCAGCCATTAGCATTTCTTCGTTGTTGCCATTTATGTTTTTCGAAGGGGATTTTACGAGAGACCTCCGACTCTCGACAGGGCAGCGGCGCACTCCAACCAAGGGTCGAATCCGGAACACCCCCAAAACTGAAAGGAAGAAGGCAGACTTAAGAATTAAGAAGTCTGCGGGGAACGGGAATCGATCGGTCTGTGCGACCAATCAAAGAACGGGAGCGGGAACATGGGCCGGCTCGCCTAAAAGGCAAGGGGGGCTTAAGCGGTCGGCGATCAGCTGTCAGTCATCAGCGATTTACGAAGGCAATACGCCGCCGTGCCCAGCAGAGTAGAGCAGACTCCACACGCTCAGTTCATCGCTGACCGCTGATAGCTGACCGCTTAGACATAATGATCCTTCCGGTCGGGCGAGCGGCGGATGGTTTTGAAGTCGAGGTCGTGCACGGTCTTGATGTAGCGCACGGTGCGGCTCTGGGAGCGCATCAGGATGGAATGGGTGATGACCTTGCGGCCGATGAGCTTCACCCCGGGCAGCAGCGCACTGTCGCTGATGCCGGTGGCGCAGAAGATCGCGCTGGGGCTGGTGATGAGGTCCTTGGCGTAATAAATCCGGCCGAGGTCCGCCGCGGCGGGCGTGGCCTTGATCTCGGCGAGTTCGGCCGCATCGCGCGGCCACATGCGCAGCTGCTGGTCGCCGCCAAGCGCGAGCACGCCGGCCGCGGTGAGCACGCCCTCAGGGGAGCCGCCGGTGCCGAGGTAGAGGTCAATGCCGGTGTCGTGCAGCGACGGCGAGACGGCGGCGGTCACGTCACCGTCGGAGATCAACCGCAGCGCCGCACCCGCGGCGCGGATGTCGGCGATGAGCTTGGCATGGCGCGGCCGGTCGAGGACGACGACATAGACCTGGCGGATGTGTTTGCCCAGCGCCTGGGCGACGCGTTCGAGGATCTGCGCGACGGGGGTATCGAGGTCGAAGCGCAGCGCCGGGTCGCGCTCCATCGCGGCGACGACGGCCGGGCCGTAGGCGAGTTTTTCCGAGTAGAAGGTCGGGATGTTGAGCATCGCGGCCTGCGCGCCGTGCGGCACGTGGGCGGCGGCCAGGACGGAGATGGAATTGGGCAGGCCCTTGGAGATGTTCGTGGTGCCGTCGATGGGATCCACGGCGATGTTGAAGCGCGGGGAGGGGAACTTCCACGAGCCGATCTTCTCGCCGAGGAAGATGCCGGGGGCGTTGTCCTTGATGCCCTCGCCGATGACGACCTCGCCGCAGAGATCCACCTGCTCGAGGGTGCCGCGGATGGCGTCACTCGCGGCGGCGTCCGCGGATTCCTTGTCGCCGCGGCCGAGCCAGTCCACGGCGCTGAGCGCGGCGTTTTCGGTGGCGCGGACAAAATCAAACTGGAGGGAACGCTCGGGGTGGCGCTCGTTGGCGCTGAGGTAGGGTTCGGAATGCGGGGACGGCATGGGACGTCGGGGTTAGGGGCGAAGGTAGATGGGGCGGCGGATTTGGCGAACGCCAATATGAGGGCGCACCGGGAGTTTAACCACGAAGGACACGAAGAACACGAAAGGGAGCCGGCCCTGGCCCCGGAATTTGGAGGGGGAAGCCAGGAAACCCGGAGATCGGGCAGAAAGTCGGAGGATCGGGCTTCGTGACCTTGGGGCCCTGCGTGGCTAATAATATACCGGGCCGGGCCTTGGAGAGTTTAGCCTGTAAAACGCGTTGAAGCCGGGTGGGGCGGCCGCCAGCTTCGGCCGCATGACGATCAAGCGGACGGTGCGTCTGGCGGGTCTCGGCGGGCTGCTGGCGGCCGTGGCGATGGCGGCGGCGCCGGTCACCACGCCGTTCGTCCCGCGGCATTTTCCCTACGAGCCGCGGGCCCCGCTGATCAACGATGTCGGGCTGAGCGATGCGCTGGCGGACGCGAAGGTGACGGCCTCGGGCTATGACGACGAGCAGCGGCCCGACCTGGTGCAGGACCACGGGATCCGCGACGACACGGTGATGTGGTGGACGTCGAAACATTTTCCCGCATGGCTGAAATTCGAGCTCCCGGAGTCGCGGCCCATCGCGCAGTTGAACCTGCATCTGCGCGCGCCGAACACGCGGGTGTTTCACTTTGTCATCGAAGGCAGCGCGGACGGCGTGACTTGGGAGATGCTGCACGACCAGCGCACCGGCGACGCGCTGATCCCGGCGGAGGGGCTCGAGGTGCGATTTCCAGTGGCGAAGGAACTCCGCGCCGTCCGGCTCACCGTGACCGGCAGTTCCAAGCCGGACGAGGGTCCCATGCTTTCGAAGCTGTCGGCCTACGCGGTCCGGACAGGACGGGAGCTGCACGGCGGCGTCGGCGATCTCGGCCATCAATACTCCGCCGATGTCCCCTTGGACTGGAACGGAACGAAGTGGCAAGGGTGGCCCATTCACGCCAGGGCGCAGGCTTGGCAGGGCACGGCGTGGCGGGGCGAACGCATTCACGGGCAATTTGTCGGGTGGACCGTGGCGGAACGCCCGGGCTTGCGCGCCAGCGTGTCGGCATTGCGCGACGCGGCGGGGCACGAGCTGCCGGCGGCGGCGGTGCGGACGCGGTTCGTGCGGAACGTGTTGGCGGAGGGGAAACTGGTCGGCGATGTGCTGGATGACGCCGAGCGCGTGGACATGCCGGCGGGCTCGTTTCGCGCGGTGTGGCTGACGGTCGAGACGCCGCGCGACGCCGTTCCGGGGACTTACACGGGCGCGCTGACGCTGCGGGCGGACGGGACTGAGCCGAAGGTTTTCCCGGTGACGCTCGAGATTCTGGGCGCGACGCTCCCGGCGCCGGCGGACTGGAAGTATCATCTCGATGTGTTCCAGCACCCGTGGTCCATCGCGCGGATGCACGGCGTGAAGCCGTGGAGCGAGGAGCATTTCGCCGTGATGCGCCCGTACCTGCTGGAGCTGGCGGCGGCGGGGCAGAAGGTGATCACGGCGACGATCACCCCGCGGCCGTGGGGCAAGCGGGACTACGACGACTACGGCACGATGGTGACGCACATGAAGCTGCCGGACGGCTCGTGGAAGTTCGATTACACGGTCTTCGACCGCTACGTGGAGTTCGCGATGGGCTGCGGCATTTCAAAGCAGATCAACTGCTACTCGATGCTCACCTGGTCGGGTCACTTGGAATACACCGACGCCGCCACCGGCGACACGCGGTTCGCGATGAGCGAGCCCGGCACGCCGAGCTACGCGGATTACTGGGGACCGTTCCTGAAGGACTTTGAAAAACACCTCGCGGCGAAAGGCTGGCTGGAGCGCACCCGGATCGGCGTGGATGAGGCGCCGGCGGCGATGATGAAGGCGATGGTGGAGGTGCTGCACGCCAACGCCCCGGGTCTGAAGGCGGCGCTGGCGGGAAACCAGACGTCGTCGCACTACACCGGCCTCGATCTGGCGGACTTCACCATCATTCTCGACCACGAGGGCGACGACCTGATGCGCGACATCGCGCAGCGCCGGAGTGAGGGCCGGGTCACGACCTTCTACATCTGCCTGGACCCGAAGCGGCCCAACACCTTCGTGACGAGTCCGCCGGACGAGGCGGTGTGGGTGGGGTATTACGCGTTCGTGAACGGCTACAGCGGCATGGCGCGCTGGGCGCTGACGACGTGGCCGGAGAACCCCCTCGTGGAGACGCTTTACTCCTGCCACCCGTGGCGGCGCGACCTGCCGCCGGGCGACGAGTTCCTGCTCTACCCGGGTCCGCGCAGCTCGGTCCACTGGGAAATGCTGCGCGAGGGAATTGAGGAATTTGAGAAGCTCAGCTGGCTGCGGGCCCGCCACGGCGGCGCGCTGCCGCCGCCGGTGGCAACCGCGCTGGAGGCCTTCCGCGACCCGAAGCTGCTCGGCGACAACGCCGCGGTCATCCGGAACGTGGCCGCGATGCGGCGGGCGATCGAGAAGGCGGCCCGGGCGGAGCCTTAATCGGCGGATTTAGCACGAAAGACATGAAATTCACGAAAGTTGAGCTTTCGGACGCCGGAAATTCTAACAACTTGAAGCCCTGATGAGCCTCAAGATCGGCATGGTCGGCACGGGTCAGATGGCGCAGGGGTTCATTCCCCTGTTCAAGGCACACCCGCTGGTGGGCGAGGTCGTGCTGTGCGATCTCGACGCCGCGAAGCTCCGGGCCAATGCGGAAAAATTTGGCATCACGCGCACGTGCCCGTCACTCGACGACATCCTCGGCTCGGACGTGGACGCGGTCGCCATCATCACGCAGCACTGGCTGCACGGACCGCAGGCGGTGAAGTCGCTCCGCGCCGGCAAGCATGTTTACTCGGCGGTGCCGTGTGCGGAGACGATCCCCGAGATCCAGGCGATCGTGCACGCGGTCGAGTCAACCGGCCGCGTCTACATGATGGGTGAGACGAGTTATTACTACCCGCACGTGGTCTGGAGCCGGGAGCAGTACCGGCGCGGAACCTTCGGCGACATCACCTTCGCCGAGGCGAGTTATCACCACGACTGGGACATCAAGAGCATTGATTCCCGCGGCATCATCCGCGCCCGCACCGGAGACAAATTCCTGGAAATCGCCGGCTCGCCCCCGATGCACTATGCGACCCATTCCATCAGCCAGGTGGTCGGCGTCACCGGCGCGCACATGACGCAGGTGTCGGCGCTCGGCTGGCGCGACCGGCATCCGGACGGCATCTACGACCCGGCGGTGAACAGGTACCGCAATGCGTTCTCGAACGAGACCGCGCTGTTCGCGATGAGCGACGGCGCCTGCGCCCGGGTCAACGAATTCCGCCGCGTGGGCCACCCGGGCGGCGAGTTCATGACGCTCTGCGGCACCGAGGCCAGTTTCGAGTACAACCAGGCCGGCCGGGTGATCATCGGGAAGGGCTTCGAGGACACAAAGCGGCTGGACGACATCCTCACGCTGCGGCCCGGCGTGTACGGCGGCACGGCGCCGGCGCACGACGTGGCGCGGTTGCCGAAGGAATTCGCGAACATGCCAAACAACCACTGGGGTTCGCACCAGTTCCTGGTGGACGACTTCGTCAAGGCGTGTGTCACAGGGGAACAGCCGCCGACCAATATCTGGCAGGCGGCGCGTTACATGATCCCGGGGCTGATTGCGCACGACTCGGCGGAGCAGGGCGGGGTGCAGCTGGCGGTGCCGGATCTGGGCGGCGGGCCAAAGAGGTAACCGCGAAGGGCGCGAAGCACGCGAAGGCCGGGGCAGGTCAAACCACGGAATTTTTCAGGGGAAGCCAGGAAACCAGGAATCGAGCCAAGGCAGGTTGCCACTGATAACCCGGATCCGATTCCGGGTTTCCTGGCTTCCCCCTTAAAATCCAGGATTGGCTCCCGCTTGGACTGGGCGTCCTTCACGAGCTTCGCGGTTAAACAAACCGCCCGATTAGCCCGGCTCACGGGGTGAAGTCGTGGAGGTGAAGACCGTGACGATCGCGCGGGGGCCGTTGACCGTGTCATAAAGTCGGAGTTAGGTGGGGAAAATCAACCGCGGCCCGGAGCGCCGCTTACCCCAATGTCTGCTCTCGAAATCCCACCCCCGAAAGCCGATGACGGCCGTTCCGTCATCGACATGTCCAAGATGAACGAAGGGCAGCGCGCCGCGCTGCAAGTCACCGAAGCCGCCCGCGAATCGCACGACGATCTCAGTTTCGTCGCGCATCTGTTCATGGGCCGCTTCCGTCCCGCCAAGCTATATCCCGTCACCGAAATTGATGCCGCCGAAAAGTCACGGGCCGACCAGTTCCTGGCCGAGCTCGCCATTTTCCTGCGCGACCGGGTCGACCCCGACCTGATTGACCGCACGGGGGAGATCCCCGCGGACGTCATGGCGGGGCTCGCGAAGCTCGGCGCCTACGGCATCAAGGTGCCGCGCGAATACGGCGGGCTGGGATTTTCCCAGACGACCTATTGCCGGGCGTGCCTGCTGATCGCCAGCCACTGCATGAACATCTTCTCGCACGTCTCGGTGCACCAGTCGGTCGGCGTGTCGCAGCCGCTCATGCTGTTCGGGACCCCCGAGCAGAAGCAGCGGTTCCTGCCGCGCGTCGCCGGCGGCGAGCTGTCGGCGTTTGCCCTGACTGAGTCCGGCGTGGGTTCCGATCCCGCGCGGCTCACGACCGAGGCGAAGCCGGATGGCGACGACTACCTGATCACGGGGGAGAAACTCTGGTGTTCCAACGGCACCCGCGCGGGCCTCTTTATCGTCGTGGCCCGGACGCCCCCGAAGATCGTCGACGGCAAGCCGCGCACCCAGCTCACGGCCTTCGTCGTGGAGGCGAAATCCCCGGGGATCGAGGTGAAGCACCGCTGCCAGTTCATGGGCCTGCATGCGCTTTACAACGGCGTCATCGGCTTCACATCGGTCCGCGTGCCGAAGGCGAACATCGTTGGCGGCGAGGGCCGCGGGCTGAAGGTCGCGCTGTCGACGCTCAACGCCGGCCGGCTGTCGATCCCGGCGTCGAGCATCGGCGTGGCCAAGCGCTCGCTGGCGATCGCCCGCGAGTGGGGGGCGGAGCGCGTCCAGTGGGGCGTGCCCGTCGGGCAGCATGCGGCGATTGCGGAGAAAATCCGCCGGATCGCGGCGCACGCGTTTGCGATGGAGGCGATGCTGATCGTCACCTCGCGCATCGTGGATCGCGACAAGAAGGCCGACATCCGGCTTGAGGCCTCGATGTGCAAGCTCTGGGGCACGGAAAAGGCCTGGCTGTGCCTCGACGACGTCATGCAGATCCGCGGCGGCCGCGGCTATGAGGACGTGTCATCGCTGAAGGCACGCGGGGAGAAACCGCACCCGGTGGAGCGCCTGATGCGCGACAACCGCGTGACGACGATCTTTGAGGGTTCCTCGGAGATCATGCGGCTCTTCATCATGCGCGAGGCGCTGGACCCGCACCTCAAGATCGCGGGCGTGGCACTCAATTCCGAGCGCCCGTGGGGCGAGCGGCTGAAGAGCGCCTGGGCCGCGGCGAAGTTCTACACGCTGTGGTATCCCGCGCAGTGGCTGCCGTTCAACGGAAGCGCGCCGGCGGACATGCACCCGCACCTGGCCAAGCACTTCAACCGGGTCGCGGCGCTCAGCCGCAAGCTGGCGCGCACCCTGTTCCACCAGATGGTGAAATTCGGTGTGAAGCTGGAAAAGCGGCAGGTGCTGCTCGGCCGGCTGGCGGACATCGGGGCGGACCTCTTTGCCATCGCGGCGAGCTGTGTGTTTGCGCAGAAGCTGCTGCGCGACGGCGAGTCCGAGGCGAAAATCTTCGCACTCGTGGATGACTTTGCTGCGCAGGCCCACCTGCGTATCGCGCAGAATTTCACCGGCGTCGGCCACAATTCCGACCAGCACGGCTACGACCTCGCGCAGGAGATCATCGCCGGCGAGCACACGTGGCTGGAGCGGGGGATCCTCTGAGGGCGACGGTGATGGGACCGATGGGTCTTATGCGACCCAAAGGTCCCATGATAACCGCCTGAAAATTCTTTGCCGGCGCAGGTAGTTCTTGTCGTGGACCGCGGCAGTTCCACGATGGCGGTGTGTTTGCCCCTTACCCCGAGTGGCGCCGCTGGTGCGGCGCCTGGTTGTGCGTGACGTTGCTGCCCTTGGCCCGGGTGGCGGCGCCGGTGTCCGATGACACCGCGGCCGCCTGGCAGCTCATGGCGGACCACCTCGTGCGCGACGCCCATGTCCGGCTCGACCAGGCCAAGGGCCCGCCCTCGCGCGAGTCGGACTTTGCCCAGGCAGTGGTGGCGGTGGACTACCAGCCGGTGACACAGGCGCGGCTGCGCGAGGCGGAGGCGACGTTTGCGGCGCTGGCGGCCGGTCAGGACGAGATTGCGGAGGCCGCCGCCTACATGCAGGCGCGGCTGTACCAGGTGCATTTCCAGTCGCCGGATTATGTCCGGGCGGCGGCGCTGTACCGGGCGCTGGCGGAGCGGCACCCCGAAAGCCATTGGGCGCAGCTGGGCCTGGTAAAGCTCGGCCTGCTGCTGCTGTACGCGCTGCCGGAACCGTCGGCGCCCGCGGAGCGCATCGGGGCGGCGACGGCGCTGCTGGCCCGGATCCACGAGGAGAAACTCCAGCGCGACCTGCACCTGCAGATTGCGCGGGCGGGGACCTTCTACGACCAGCCGCTGGACTCGGTGCTGGCGCACCTGATCGAGGTGAACCGCATCGGCGGCCTCGTGGGCCAGGCGCCGGAGGACCTGGCCGTCGAGCTCGGGGAGCTTTCGCTGCGTGCGGGGCATTACGCCCAGGCCCGGACCTATTTTGAAGCCTACCTGCGCGACTTCGTGCCGAACCTGCGCAGCGTCACGGTGCGGCGGCGGCTGGAGGATCTCGCGGCGCTCGAGGCCAAAGCGAAAGGGCTCCGGCCATGAAAAAACGCCGTTCCCGCTACCTCGGACTGGGCCTGCTCGTCGCGGGCTATGCGTTTGCGCTGTTCTGGGTCTTCACGCGCTCGACGCCGGTGGTTTCCAGCCGGCCGGTGACGATTCGCATCGCCCACTGGCAGATTGAGAAGGGGCCGCCCGACGGGGTGGACGCGATCATCAAGCGCTACGAGGAGCTCAATCCCCGCGTGAAGGTGGAGCAGGTGCTGGTGCCGGGCCGCGTCTACAACCAGTGGATGCGCACCAATCTGGTCGGCGCCACGGGGGCGGACCTGATCGAGTACGGCGTCTGGCTGGACGGGTTGACGGACATCCCGGCGCGCTATTTCGAGCCGATCACGGACGAGATGATGCAACCGAACCCCTACAACAAGGGCACGGCGCTGGAGCACGTGCCCTGGGTGCAGACCTTTACCGACGGCCTGCTCAACCAGCGCGTGAACGCGCCGGATCCGGGCCAGTTTTACGCGGTGACGCTGACGGAGGTGTCGGAGCGGCTGTTCTGCAACCAAGAGCTGCTGCGGACCATCACCGGCACGGACCGGATGCCCGCGACCTTTGCGGACCTGCGGGTGGTGTTTGAGCAAATCCGGGCCTATGCCGCCCGCACGGGCCGGCCGATCTATGCCATGGCCGGCGCCCGGGACAATGCGAGCTGGCTGATGCAATACCTGCTGCAAGGCGCCATGATGCAGCGCAGCCAGAACAACGACCGCCACGGCAACCTGGCCGTTTACCCGTGGGAGGAGCTGGGCCAGTATCTCGAGGGACGCTGGAGCTACCGGTCGCCCGAAGCCCGGGCCGGGCTGACGATGATGCGCGAAATCAGCGTGAACATGAAACCGGGCTTTGTGCAGTCGCTGCGCGACGCCGCCACCCAGGAGTTCCTGCGGGGCGACGCGGTGTTCATCTTTGCGGGGACCTGGGACGGCACGAGCCTCCGGCGCCTGGCGACCTTCCCGATTGCCGTGTACCGCTTTCCCCAGCCGACGCGGGACGACCCGGTGATGGGGCCCTATTTCTACGGGGCGTTTGCCGACGGGGGCGGCGGCACGGCGATGGAGTTTTATCTCAACAAATCGAGCGCGCACCCGAAGGAGGCCATCGATTTCATGCACTTCATGACCAGCGTGGAGGGCAACCAGCTGTTCACGGACCACAGCGGCTGGCTGCCGTCGATCCGGGAGGTCAAGATCCCGCCCGACATCGAGGCCTACCGGACCCCGCTGGACTGCTATTCCTTCGGCGCGGAGTACATGACGGGGATGGGCTCGACGGTCGCGGCGGCCGTCATGCGCAACCTCTACCTGCTGACGGAGACGCACGGGAGCGTGGACCAGTTTGTGAACGCGATGGAAGCCGCCATGCCGGAGGCGGTGCGGACGGATTTGCGCAAGGAGATCAGCAACCGGACGATCATCGTGCGGCCGCAGGACGTGGGCATCATGGCCGCCGCGGCGCTTAGCCGGCGGGCGCCGCAGAACGGCAGCCTGCCGCTGGCCCGCGAGCGGTTGGAAAGTTCCCAGACGCAGTCGGAGGGCCTGATGCTGCAGTTGGGCCGGCAGCTCGAGGTGGCCGGCGCGGCCAAGTGACGCCCCGCGAAAATTTTTTCCGGTAGTGCTTGTCGGAGCGGGTCGAACTTCCACGATGGCGGGGCTTTTCCGTGGACCCCGCGCGAAGAATATTACCCCTGATGCTGGTCTGGCCGCTGGTCGTGGCCGGGGCCGTCGCGCCTGCCGGTCCGGACCGGGCCTGGAGCGCCCTGGCGGACAACCGCCCGCAGGACGTGCTCCGGCAGATCCGGCGCGACGCGGACTCGCGGGCGCACCGGCTCGCCTGGGCCGCCGCGCGGATCGGGGCGCAGCCCGCGACGGACGCCAGCATGCGCGAGGCGGAGGCGGTGCTGGCGGAGTTGGAATCGGGTACGGACGAACTGGCGGCGGAGGCGGCCTACCTGCGGGCGCGGATCTACCAGCTGCACCTGAACACACCGGATTTTGCGCAGGCCGCCCGGCTATACGCCGAACTGGCCGGGCGCCAGCCGGGGAGCCACTGGGCGCAGCTGGGCCTCGTGAAGCTCGGCCTGCTGAAACTCTACCTCCTGCCCGACCTGACCGACCCCGGGGCCGACCGCCTCGCGGCCGCGGAGGCGCTGCTCCCGCGCATCCACGAGCCGCTGCTCCGCCGCGACCTCGAGCTGCAGATCGGGCAGGCCGGCATCGTGCTGCACCAGCCGCAGGCGCGCTTCCTGCCGCACCTCATCGCCGCCGTCGAGGCCGGCGGCATCACGGGCAACGCGCGCGAGGACCTGATGGTGCAGATCGGCGTGCTGTCGGAACGCGCCGGCGACTGGGCGCGGGCCCGGGAATACTTTGAGCGCTACCTGGCGGAATACCCGACGAACGTCCGGGCATTCACGATCCGCGAGAAGCTGGCCGAGGTGAAGCGCCGGCTGGCGCGGGAGGGCGGCGCATGAGGCGGCGCCGGGCCAAATTCGGGTGGGTGCTGCTGGTCGGGGCCTACGCGGCCTCGGTGTTCTGGTTCCTGACCCGGGCCGAACCGGTGATCCAGCGCCGTGACGTCACGATCTATTTTGCCCACTGGCAGATCGAGCGCGGGCCGCCCGACGGCATCAACGCGGCGATCCGGCGCTACGAGGAGCTCAACCCGCGCGTGCACGTCGTCCAGCTGCAGATTCCCGGCGCAACGATCTACCCGCAGTGGATGCGCTCGAACCTCGCGGGCGAGACGGGCCCGGACCTGATGGAGTGGGGCGCCTGGCTGCCCGGGCAGAAGGACATCCCGGCCCGGTACTTCGCGCCGCTGACGGCGGAGCTGGCCAAGCCCAACCCGTACAACGTCGGGACGTCGCAGGAGAAAATCCCGTGGCAGGACACATTTCATGACAAGTTGCTCGCGCCGAAGCGGGACTCGCCCGATCCCGGCCAGATTTACGGGGTGAACATCACCGAGTCCACGCTCCGGCTGTTCTGCAACGTGGAGCTGATGAAGGAAATCCTGGGCCGGGTGGTGGTACCGAAGAACTTCGACGACCTCCGGAAAATTCTCGCGCAAGTGCAGGACTTCTCCCGGCGGACCGGCCGCACGGTCCACGGGTTGGCCGGCAGCCGCGACACGACGCGCGCGGTGGCGCAGAGCGTGTTTGTCGCACCGCTCCTGGGCGTGAACCAGCGGCTGGATGACGGCGGCACGCTGTACCTCTACAACCGGCAGGTGCTCGCGGCCTACCTCGCCGGCCGCTGGCGCTACAGCGAACCCGCGGTGCGTGCCGGCTTGCAGCTGGTGCGCGAGACCACGAATGCGATGAAGCCGGGGTTCATCCAGTTGCGCCGCGACGACGCGATGATCGAGTTTCTCCGCGGGCAGGCGCTGTTCTTTTTTTACGGCACCTGGGATGCGACGAGCCTGCGGCGGCTGGCGTCGTTCAAGATCCAGCCGATGAAACTGATGCAGGCGATGCCGGACGACCCGGAGGTCGGCCGGTATGTGCTCGGCCAGGGCGGCGAAGGCATTGGCGAGACCTCGCTGGCGATGTACCTCAACAAGGCCAGCCGGCATCCCGCCGAGGCCCTGGATTTCCTGAAATTTCTCACGAGTGTCCCAGGGCAGCAGCTCTTCACCGATGCGAGTCTCTGGCTGCCGGCGGTGAACGGCGCGGTGGTGCCGGAGGAGATCCGGAATTTTCGCGACTACCAGGAGGGAATTTCTTTCGGCCAGGCGCCGTACGACATGATCGGGACGGAGGTCAGCATGAATTGGGACCGGAATTTCTACCAGCTCTCGGGCGAGAACGGCAGCGCGGAGAAATTCGCCGCGGCGATGGACGCCGCCATGCCGGCCGCCATCCGCGAGGACCTGAAGGCCGAGCTGCGGGCGACCCTGGTGCTGGTGAAGCCGCAGGATCCGGTCATCGTGGGCTGGGCCGGCTTGGCCGGGGACAAGGCGCGAATCCGCCGCGAGGAATCCGAGGCGGCGCAGACGATGTCCGAGGGCTTGGCGCTGCAGATGAAACTGCAGCTGGAACAGGCGAAGTAGGGCAAGCGTCCCGCCGGCATCCGAAATTTGGAGCCGCCGGGGTTCGGGGACACCCCGAAGCGCCCTCAGCAGATCATGCCCTGCTTCGCGCGGGGGCCGTGGCCGGCGGGGTTGACGCCGACCCAGCGGGCGTCGGCGGGCTGGCTGGCGCGCTGGTAGCGGGTGTCGGACGAGAGCCGCACGCGGTCGGTCTGGTTGTCCAGGCTCGCGTGCACGACGGTCATCTTGAAGGTGAGGAAGTCGCCCGGCTGGTACTGGGCGGTGAGCCAGCGGCCGCCGATTTTTTCCCGGAGGGAAACCGGGTTGTTGGTCAGCCAGCCGGGGTGGCTCCAGCCGCCCTTGCCGATGACCTTCTCGACCTCGCGCGGGCGGTTTTCGCAGTACAGATCCACGTCCACCTCGAGGTAGTTCCGCAGCCGGTCGGCCTGCCGGTGCGACTGTTCCAGGACGATCAGGCCGCCGACCTCGAGGGGTACCTCGCCGTAGGGGATCCAGCAGGTCAGCAGCTGGTGCGTGCCGCGGCTCATGTACACGAGGTCGCAATGCGGCGGCGTGCCCTGGCCGCGGCTGATCGCGCGAAACCAGGTGTGGTCGAAATGCCGCACCGGCTCGCCAAAGAGGTTTTCGTAGAAACCCAGCAGCTCCGGGCCGTAAACGACGCGGTCGATCGCGGGATTGTCCTTCGCGAGGTCGCCGCGGAAGCCCAGGGCCTTGTCTGCCCGGCACACACCCTCGAGGGGAGGAAACGCGGGATCGAGCGCACCCTCGGCCGCGAGCCGGTCCGTCACGGAGGCGCGGGCGGACAGGATCAGGTCGCGGTTGAAAAAGCCGGGGATGAAAAGATAACCGTCCTCGTCCAGCCGCTGGTTGAGCACCCCGGGTTGGCCGAGGCAGTCGGCCGACGACCGCAGTTCGCCGAAGGCCTCGGGCGAGGGGTCGAGCTCATGTTGGTAGGAAAGCAGGGGGGCGGAGGTGACCATGGGGAAGGGGGCGGCCGGCGGGACTGGAGCGGCGGGAACCTAGGACAACCCCGTTTGCTGGCAACTGCGATGTGGGGCCGCGATTGGCTGCGACTTTTCGCGGGGAGCGGTGTTTTCAGGGTATGAACACCCTCGGAAAAATCCTGCTCTTCACGCTGCTGGCGCTCGTGGCCCTCCACCTCTTCCCGATCCTGCTGATCCCAGCCGGACTCGCCCTGGCGGCGCTCCTGGCCCTCGGGGCACTCCTGGTCGGCGTCCTGGCTGCGTTGCTGGGCACCGGACTCTCGCTGGTGGCGGGCCTGCTGGCGGTGGTGCTGGTGGTCGTCGCGGTGCTGGCGCCGATCTGGCTGCCGGGGCTGGCAATTTACGGGCTGGTCTCACTCTGCCGCCGCAACCCCAAGGTTGCGGCCTGAGGCTGGAGCGCCGGCGGCGTCGCCGGCGCGACGTGGTTTTCGGTTGGCGGTGCGCTTGGCGCCGGGTTTGCTCGGCGGCACATGACGGGCGAACTTCCCTCCAGCATCATTGCCGGCATCGGCTTCATCGGCCGGGGCGGCGGCCAGGTGAAGGCGCTGGGCGGGTTCAAGAAAGGGCACCACACGGTGCCGGATGCGGCGAATGCGGTGACCAATGCGTTCCTCGGGAAAATCTGCGGGCCCGAACTGGCGGAGCAGGCCGAGAAGCTGTTCCAAGACGTGCGCACGCGGCTGGGCTACAAGCGGAAGGACGTGGCGCTGACCGTGACCGGCCCCCTCGCGGTGCTGACGGCGAAGGATTTCACGGTGGAGATTTTTTACGCGCTCGAGGAGTCGGCGCCGGGTCGTTACGGCATCACCACCACGCTGCGGGACCTGAAGGACGGGGATCTCGCGCAGCGGGAAGAGTTCGCGGCGGTCTTCGCCGGCAAGTTCACGGAAATCTCGTTCGCGCTGAAAAAAGGCGCGCGGGTTGAGGCGATCATTGACGTGATCGAGGCCCTCGACGGCGAGGGCGGGCTGGCGGTGAGTTATCCGTCGGACTGCCGCGAATGCGTGATCCGCGTCGAGGGCGTGGACGCCGCGGTCCGCTGTTCCGGCGGGGCACTGGAGATGGTGTTTTCGCGCGCGGGTGCGCCGCATGAACTGATGGCGGGCTTTGCCGCGGTGCGGGGGGCGTTCGCGGTCAACCGGGTGCTGGCCGGGATGCTGGGCTAGGCCCGCGAAAAAATCACTCGCCCGCCCGGCGCTCCGCCCGCTAATCCGGGGGGATGCTTTTTGCCCCCTTTGCCGGTGAAACCGTGTGCCGCCGCGTTGCCCATCCCGCCGTGCCGCATGGCACGCCGAACATGGAACCGCGGCACGCGCTCGATGGCGCGGCGTGGCTCTGGCACCCCGACCTCGCGGAGGGCGAGCCGGGGGCCGTGCTGTTCCGGCTGAACGTGAAGTCGGCGCGGGCGGAGACCGTCCGGCTGCAGGTCAGCGCGGATTTGTGCTACACGCTGGCTCTCGACGGCGCGGTGATCGCCCGCGGCCCGGATACCGGGGATGTGTCCCACTGGTCCTATGCGACCTATGAGCTCAAGCTCGCGGCGGGCGCGCACCGGCTCGAAGCGCAAGTCTGGTGGGCGCGCGCGCCCCAGGCCCCCGAGGGACGCATGAGCTGGCGCGGAGGTTTTGCCTGCGCCGGCCTCGACCGGGCGGCGGAGCGGTTCTCGACCGGGGTTGCGCCGTGGCGCGTCGGCCGGCTGCAGGGATTGGAGTGGGGGGAGAAGTTGAACCGTTCCTACCACGTCATCGGCTGCTCCGGGCACATGGACCTGTCCCGCCTGGATGCGCGGAAGGTGAAGTGGGTGAAGCCGGCCGTGGTGCGCGGCCCGATCCCGCTCAATGTCACGGGCATCGTCGAGGCGGGCTGGACGCTGGAGCCGTCCGCCTTGCCCGAGCAGAGGCATGATCTCTGGCGCGGCGGGCGGGTGCGGGCACATCTGCCGCGCTTTGCCCGGGCGCAGACCTTCAAATTCGGCCCGGAAGTGGCGCCGGAAAAGGTGTCCGATTGGACGCGGTTGCTGTGCGAAGGGACGCCGCTGCGGCTGCCGGCGCGGCACGAGGTCACGGTGCTGATCGACACGGACGATTATCTTTGCGGCTACCCGGTGCTGGAGTTTTCCGGCGGGGCGGGCACGACGGTGCGCTGGGAATGGGCGGAGTCGCTCTTTGACCGGCTGGCCCCGAAGTTCGACAACACGCCGGGCCCGAAGGGCAACCGCGGGGCGGTGGCGGGGAAGATCTTCATGGGCTTTGGCGACAAGTGGCGGCTGGGCGGGAGCGGCCGCCGGTGGGCGGGCTCACCGTGGTGGCGCGCCGGGCGCTACCTCATGATCAGCGTACAGGTCGGGGCCCAGCCGGTCGTGCTGCACACGCTGGCGGTGGAGCGGACGGGATTCCCGTTCGCGCCGCGGGCCGCGTTTGCGGCCGACGATCCGACGCTGCCGCCGATCCTGGAGCTGAGCGAACGCGGGTTGCGCGCGTGCATGCACGACATCTTCGTCGATTGCCCGTACTACGAGCAGATGATGTACGTGGCGGACACGCGCATCCAGATGCTGCTGGCATATGTCATGGCGGGCGAGGAACGGCTGCCGCGGCGCGGCATGGAGCTGTTCGATCTCTCGCGCGCCCGCAGCGGCTACCCCACGATGCGGACGCCGTCGTACCTGCGGCAGGAGAGCGCGACCTTCGCGATGATCTGGCCGTGGATGCTGCACGATTTTGCGCTCTGGCGGGACGATCAGCCGTGGCTGCGGGAGCGGCTGCCGGGCATGCGGGCGCTGCTGGAGGCGCTGCAGACGGAGGAGGACGCGGACGGGCTGCTCGTGAAGCCGCCGGGCTGGCTGTTCATGGACTGGGTGCCGGGCTGGTTCGCGGGCTGGCCGCCGGGCCAGCGCGAAGGCCACCGCTCCGCTCTGATCAGCCTGCAGTATTTGCTGACGCTGCAGCGCGCGGCGGAGCTGGAAACGTGGACCGGGGATGCGCGGATGGCCCAGCGCTACGCGGAACGCGCCACCCACGTTGCGGGGTCGCTGGCCCGGATCTTCTGGGACGAAGCCCGGGGCCTGTGGGCGGATGATGAATCGCACGCGACCTTCAGCCAGCACGCGCAGGCGCTGGCGGTGATTGGCGGATTGCGCGTGCCGGATCCCGCCAAGTGGGCGGATGCGGCGGCGAACGGCCTGGCGGCGACGACGATTTATTTCCAGCACTACCTGTTCGAGGCGCTGGGTCGCGCCGGACGCGGGGACCTCGTGTTGGAGAAACTCGCGATGTGGCGCGGGCTCGTGACGCAGGGCTTCAAGACGCCGGTCGAGAGCCCGGAGCCGGCGCGCTCGGACTGCCATGCGTGGGGTGCGCACCCGGTGTTTCACCTGCACGCCACCGTCGCGGGCATCCGCCCGACCGCACCCGGCTTCCGGCAAGTGCGCATCGCGCCGCAACCCGGCACGCTGAAATCGATCGAGAGCGAGCTGCCACACCCGCGCGGGACGATCCGGTTATCCGCCAAATTCTACGCCGGTCGCGTCGAAGCCACAGTCCAGCTGCCGCCGGAAACGTCCGGCGTGTTTGTCTGGGCGGGGCGCGAAACCCCGCTGTGGCCGGGAAGCCAGACGGTGCGGCTGTGAGGTGGCGCGCGGTCGCGCCACCCACGTCACTACCTCAAGCGATCATCTCGGCGACGAACGCGCGCTCTTCCACGAGCTCCTTGTTCGTTGCGGCGATCTTGGACTTGGCGAAGTCATCCATCGCGTAGCCGGTGATGACCTCGTAGCTGCCGGGCGTCGTGGTGCGGACCGGCATGCCGGCCCAGACATTGGCGTCGAAGCCGTACAGGCCGTTCGATTTCACGGCAACGGAGTGGATGGTCCCGGGCGTCACGAGCGAGCGGACGTGGTCCACGAGTGCGTTGGCGGCCGAGGCGGCGGAGGACAGGCCGCGGGCGGCAATGACGGCGGCGCCGCGCTTGCCGACGGTCTCGCAGAACGCGCCCTGCAGCCAGGCGGTGTCGGTGATGACGGACGTGGCCGGCTGGCCGTTGATTGTCGCGTGGGCGTACGCCGGGAACATGGTCGGGCTGTGGTTGCCGTAGATGAAGATGTCCTTCACGGCGGTGAGATCCACGCCGGCCTTCTTCGCGAGCTGCGTCTGCGCGCGGTTCTGGTCGAGGCGAACCATGGCAGTGAAGCGGTCCGGCGTCAGGCGCTTGGCCTGGCTGGCGGCGATCATGCAGTTCGTGTTGGCCGGATTGCCGACGACGGCGACGCGGGCATCGGCGGCCGCAACGGCGTCAATGATTTGGCCCTGGCCGATGAAGATCTTGCCGTTGTCCTTGAGCAGGTCGGCGCGCTCCATGCCGGGGCCGCGGGGCTTGGCACCGACGAGCAGGCACCAGTTGGCGTCCTTGAAGCCGACGGTGGGGTCGGAGGTCTGGACGATGCCCTTGAGCAGCGGGAAGGCGCTGTCATCGAGCTCCATGGCGACGCCGTTGAGGGCCAGCAGGGCCTTCTCGATCGGGGCCTCGATCAGCTGGAGGATGACGGGCTGGTCGGGTCCGAACATGGCGCCGGACGCGATGCGGAAGAGGAGGGAGTAGCCGATCTGGCCGGCTGCACCGGTGACGGCGACGCGAATGGGAGTTTTCATGAGGGAAAGGGAGAGGAGGAAGTAACCACGAAATCCGCGAAAAACACGAAAGAATTAGCCGGGGGCGGAATCTGAAGACTGCAAGTCGGCCTGGGTTATGAAAACTACTGGCCTGGCGTCGGGGATTGCTGGGCCGTCCCCGTGGTCAGCCAGGAGATGGCGAAGCGGGCCAGCAGGACGGTGAGGGCGGCGCACAGCAGCCAGCCGGCGGCCTGCGCAGCCCAGACGAGCGGCACCCACCAGACGGCGCTGGCCCAGCTCAGGATGAAGAAACTCACCAGGGCGAGGCGGACCCAGCGGGATTCCGGATGATGGGAGCCGGTCTTGGACAGCAACCACGGCAGGGTGAACAGGAGAAACCACAGCCGGTAATTGAAGCTGGCGCCGGCCACGAAGGTGAACACGTAGATCGCCGCGCCGGTCAGGAAACCGGTTTCCCGGCCGGTGAGCGCTGAGTCCACCGGCGTCCGGCCGGCGGGCTTGAATCCCAGCCAGGCCGCGGCGGTCAGGACGATCGCGGTGAGCACGTTGGCGAGCAGGTCGAGCGGCGCGCGGTCGAGGACCTGGCCGTGGGCGCGGGCGTAGAGTTCCAAGGCGAATGGCAGGACGGTGCGGCCGTAGGAGTGAACGGCGCCGACGCCGGCGCGCGTATTGACGAGGGTTGCGAGCGTTTCGGACCAGTGCAGGCCGAGCCACAGGGTGAACAGCGCGAGTGCGGCTTGCGCGGGCCGGCGCAGCGCGGCCGGGCCGGCCAAGGCCACAATCACGAGCGTCACGACGGGAAACAGCTTCAGGACGCTGGCGAGCAGCAAGCCCAGCACACCGACCACGGCCAGCCAGCGGCGGCCGGAATCGAGGGCGAGCAGGGACAGGCCGGTCACCGCGAAGATGGGGAGGTCGGTGTTACCGCGCTCCACCGCCAGCAACAGCGACGGCAAAACGACCAGCAGCCCGACGAAGGCGCCGGCGCGCCAGCCGAAGGCTTTCATCCCGAGCAACAGGGTGCCGAACGCGGCCGCAGCGAAGCCCAGGGCGACCGCGGTATGGGCGGGAGCAGTGAGGTTGCCGGGGAAAAACCAGAGCCAGGGTGAGGGATAATTGAGCGGGCGCCCGGTGGGATCGTGCGGATTGGCCACGTAGGGATTGCCGCCCTCGGCGGCGGTCTGGGCCGCGGAAGTGATCACCCTGAGGTCGAGCCAGGCGACGTCGCGCGTGGCGACGCCGAAAACCCGCCAACCCGGCTGCCAGCCGCGAAGCTGGATCACCGCACTGATGGCCACCGTGGCGATCAGGACGATCGCGAGGGCAATCAGGCGACCTGAATGATTTTTGGCCGGTTCAGGTCGCATGGCCGGGCACGGGGCTCACGCAAACCGCGGGGCGAGGGCGGTGTGGAGCTCGCGGACAAGGCTCTCCGTCGTCGGCCAGTCGATGCAGGCGTCGGTGATGGAGATGCCGTACTTGAGTTTGTCCTTCGGCTGCGGGAAGGGCTGGCTGCCGGCGCCGAGGTTGCTCTCGATCATCGCCCCGATGATGGAGGTGTTGCCGGCGGCGATCTGCGCGAGAATCTCGCGCGTGACCTCGGGCTGGCGCTCGGGCTGCTTGGCGGAGTTGTCGTGGGAGCAGTCGACGAGGATGGACTTGAGGAGACCGGCCTTGGTGAGCAGCGCCTCGGTCTGGGCGATGTGCGCCGGAGAGTAGTTCGGGCCGGTGGCGCCGCCGCGGAGGACGACGTGGCACGCGGGGTTGCCGCGGGTGACGATGGCGGAGGCGGAGCCGTCGAGATTGATGCCGAGGAAGGTGTGCGGTTGGGCGGCGGCCTTGATGGCGTTGATCGCGGTGGCGATGGAGCCGTCGGTGCCGTTCTTGAAACCGAGCGGCATCGAGAGGCCCGAGGCCATCTGGCGGTGCGTCTGGGACTCGGCGGTGCGGGCGCCGATGGCGGACCAGCAGATGAGGTCGGCGATGTACTGCGGTGTGATGGGATCGAGCAGTTCCGTCGCGGTGGGCAGCCCGAGGTCGAGCACGTCGCGCAGGAACGAGCGCGCGAGGCGCAGGCCGGCGGCGATGTCATGGGAGCCGTCGAGATGCGGGTCCATGATGAGGCCCTTCCAGCCCACGGTGGTGCGCGGTTTTTCGAAATACACGCGCATGACGATCATCACGCGGTCAGACACCTCCCGGGCGAGGGCGGCGAGGCGGCGGGCGTAGTCGCGGCCGGCGTCCAGGTCATGGATGGAGCATGGGCCGATGATCAGGAGGAAACGGCGGTCGTCGGTGAAGATGACGCGGTGGATGTCCTGGCGCGTGCGGGTGACAAACTCGGCCTGGGACTCGCTTTTGGGTAGCTCCGCCAGCAGCGCGGCGGGCGAGGGCAAGGCGCGGGTCTCGACGACATTGATGTCCGATGTTCTCTGCATGAACCGTCAGCTTGGCGGGACGGGAGGGAAAGGCGCAAGCCCGCGGCGATCCCGCCGGAGGGTTAGATGCGTCATCCCGCCCAAACGGGGCGCCCCGGAGGGCTAAAAACCACGAAATCCTTGGGATTTGGGCAAAAAAGTGGCCGGCCACATACCCCTATGTGGCCGGCCTTTGCTTTCTTAGTTACCCCAAAACTCCCGCTAGGCGGGAGAAGTGATAAACTGATGAGTTGATAGAGAAACCCGTTTCCCGCATCGTCAACTGAAAGTTATCAATTTCTTCCACTTTATTTTGCTAGTAGCTGAAAAATAGCGTCTTATTAAATCAATGAATCTGGCTGCCCAGCAGTGTTTTTACCCCTGGCGTCCGGCGGCCTGCC
>CAIOAO010000086.1 GCA_903855985.1 uncultured Opitutia bacterium
CCGTCCATCAGCCACGCGAAGAAGCAGCTCGGCTGGACGCCGAAGGTAAACCTCAAGACCGCGATCAAGCTGACGCTCGACTACCACCTCGCGCACAAGGATTACCAGCTCGAGTGAGGAAGGTATTTACCCGCGAAAGCGCGAAGCACGAAACCGGATTCCAGAAGATCGCTTTCGTTTTTTGTAGCTCCGCGTTTTCGCGATAGATTGTCCCATGGCCATTCGCTTAGCCCTCAAAGTTGACGTCGACACCGACCGCGGGACGCGGGAGGGCGTGCCGAATCTCGTGGAGGACTGCCAGAAGGCCGGAGCGACGGCCTCTTTTCTTTTTTCGCTGGGGCCGGACCAGACCGGCCGCGCGATCACCCGGGTGCTGCGGCCGGGTTTTTTCCAGAAGGTCAGCCGGACGAGTGTCGTCTCGATTTATGGCATTCGGACGCTGTTGAACGGCACGCTGTTGCCGGCGCCGCACATCGGGCGGCGCAACGCCGGGGTCATGCGCAATGTGCGCGAGGCCGGCTTCGAGGTCGGCATTCACGCCTACAACCATTACCGCTGGCAGGATTACGTGCAGACGATGCCGCTGGAGGCGGTGCGGGCGGAGTTCATCGCGGCGCGGGCGGAGTTCCTGCGCATCTTCGGCAATGAGGCGCGCACGGCCGGCGCGGCGGGCTGGCAGAGCAACGGCAAGAGCCGGCAGGTGTACGACGAGGCGGGACTGCTGTACGCGAGCGACACGCGCGGCGGGGCGCCGTTTTTTCCGCGCGTGGACGGGCAGGTGTTCCAGACGCTGGAAATTCCCAGCACGCTGCCGACCTTTGACGAACTGATGGGCCGGCCGGAATACCCGGATGAGAGCATCGTGCCGCACTTCATGTCCTTGCTGCGCGCCGACCAGCCGAATGTCTTCACGCTCCACGCGGAGATCGAGGGCATGGGCCGGCGGACGCTGTTTCAGGACCTGCTCGCAGCCTGCCAGAAGGCCGGCGTGGAGTTCATCCGGATGGATGACCTCGCCAACGAGCTGCTGGCGAACCGGGCGGCGATCCCGGTGCGGGACCAGGTGCTGGGGACCGTGGACGGACGATCCGGGCTCGTGGCAACGCAGGCGGCGTAAGGGGCTGCTTTTACAGGAGCGAACGGAGGGAATGGAGATATTCCCCAGTCCTCGTCTGCTGTTTCTCCGTTACCTCGCGTAAGAACCAGATCAGTTCACTTTTTCTCGATCCGCGTGAACAGCCAGACGCCGATTCCGATGATCAGGAGATTGGGCACCCAGATCAGAAGGTCGGGCCGGTATTCCGGGTGCCGGTCGAGGGCTTTCACCGCCACGGTGAGCAGGTAATAGCCGAGGGTGAGCAGCAGGGCCACGCCGAAGTTGGCGGAGGTCTCGCGGCGGGACACCTTGATGCCGAGCGGCACGCCGATGAGCGCGAGGGAAAAGACCGCGAGGGCGGTGTTGAATTTGTCCTGGTACACCAGCTCGAGCTTCATCGCCTCGCGGGCATAGTCCTTCGCCTGGCCCGGGGGGGCGACGCGGGCGGCGAGGCGCACCCGCTCGGTCCGCAGCTGGCTGAAGGTCATCCAGTCCGGTTTCACCCGCACGCTGCCCGGCTTGAAGAAACGGTTGAGGGACAGCCGCACCGGCTCGGATTTCTCGAATGACACAATGGGCGAGGTGTCGGCAAAGCTCTCCGGGTTCTTGTCGTTCCGCGTCTCCACCTGCGCGTGGGTCAGCGTCAGGATGAGGGTGTTCTCCGCGTCATCGTATTCCAGGTGTCCGGATGCGGCGCGCACCAGGCGGGTGACGCGCTTCTGGTCGTCCAGCTCCCAGAGCCAGAAATCCTTCAGCTCGGCCCCGGCTTTCTCGTTCACATAGACGACATAGCCCGGGAAGGTGCGGATGAAGGTCTTTTCCTCGATGAAGCTGAGCGAGTTGGCGCGCACGGCGTCGGCGAGCTCGCGGTGGTATTCGACCCGGGCGCGCGGCATGGAATCGAAGTTGAAATACAGGCCCACGCCGGAGCCGATCACGGCGAGAAAGAGGACGGGCACGGTCAGGCGCGGCAGGCTCAGGCCGGCCGCGCGCATGGCGGTGATCTCATGGTCGGCCGAGAGCCGGCCGAGGGTCAGCAGCACGCCCGTCAGCAGCCCCATGGGGAGCGCGTAGGTGATGGCGAGGGGCACCAGCAGCAGCATGAGCCGGCCGAACGCCGCGGTGGAGAGCTGCCCTGCGAGCACGTAGGCGAGCAGGTCGCGCGCGATGTTCGGCACCAGCACGATGAACGCGAACAGGCCGACCGCCGCCGCGCAGGTGTAAAGCACGCTCCGGAAAATATAGCGGTCGAGTAAGGTCACGGTCGGGTGCTGAGTTCCTCGCAGACGAACCGGTCGCTGACAACCTGCAACCGGCCGGGTTCGGGAAATTTTAAGGGCGCAGCAGGACTGCGCCCCTACTGCAGGTCGAGCGACAGCTGGGGTGCGACCGGCGTGAGGCAGGAGGGATCATCGAACCGGACGTTGCCGACGCGTGAGCCGACCGTGATGGCGGACAACGAGCTGGCCGGCGGTGGACGGAGCAGCGGGGCGAGCTGGGCGGGTTCCGTGACCGCAGGATCGAGCCACAGGGCGTAATCCGCCGGCGCCAGCATCACCGGCATGCGGTCATGGATGGGGCGCATGAGCTCATTGGGCTCGGTGGTGATGAACGTGCAGGTCTCGAGGGTCGTGCCATCGGGGGCGGACCACCGGTCCCACAGTCCGGCGAAACCGAAGGGTGATTCATCGCGCCGGCGGAAAAGCCAGGGCTGCTTGTTGCGGCCGACCTTCTCCCATTCGTAGAAACCGCTGGCGGGAATCACGCAGCGCCGCTTCCGCAGGGCATCGCGGAAGGAGGGCTTTTCGGCCACGGTTTCGGCGCGGGCATTGGCGAGTCGCGCGCCCTCGTCGGTCTTGGACCACGACGGCACGAGGCCCCAGCGCAGGCGGACGGCCTCGCGCCCGGCTTTTTGGGGCGGGGCGCGCACAACGGGAATCATCGAGCTGACCGCAATGTTGTAGCGCGAGAGAAACTCCTCCACCACGGCGGCATCGAGCGCCTCGAGGGTCGCGCGATAATCGCGCTCCAACAGCAGGTAGCGGGTGCACATGGGACGGCCTCTGCTAAACGCGGAGGTCAGAACAAGGTCAACTGCCGGCGCGCCACGCGGGCGGAAACGCTTCTCGTTGAGCCCGGATCCCCGGCGCCTTTTTGCGGCTAACATTCCGGCGGGGTTGCTTCTGGAGGGTGATTCGCTTCGCTGGCGGCATGTCCCTCGCCAAAACCACGCGTCCCGTTGCGATCGCCCGCATCGACGGCTTGGCGGCGGCCGAGGCGCGCGAGGATGCCGTGGCCGCGGAGGAACCACTGGAAATCCGGGTGGGTGGCCACAGCGTGGCGGTGGTGATGCGCACGCCGGGCCATGACCGCGAGCTGGTGGCGGGATTTTTGGTGACCGAGGGCCTGGTGAAGCGGCGGGAGGATGTCCTCGACCTGATTTACTGCCGGAACGATGGCGGCAAGCCGGAGGAGAACATCCTCGATGTCGTGCTGGCGCCGGGGGCGGTGGTGGATGTTGCGCGGCTGACGCGCCACGTCTTCACGTCCTCGAGCTGCGGGATCTGCAGCAAGGCGAGCATTGACGCCGTGCGGATGCAGTTCCCGGCAATTCCCGCGCCACTGGCGCCGCGCCGGGCGGTGCTGGCGGCCCTGCCGGACCAGCTGCGGGCGGCACAGGCGGCGTTTGCCGCGACGGGCGGGTTGCATGCGAGCGCGCTGTTTGACACCGCCGGCCGGCTGCTGGTGGTGCGCGAGGACGTCGGCCGGCACAACGCCCTCGACAAGGTGGTGGGTCATTCGTTTTTCGCCGAAAAGTTGCCGCTGGCCGGCACGATCCTGCTGGTGAGCGGGCGGGTATCGTTCGAGATCATGCAAAAGGCGCTGGCGGCGGGGATTCCGTGCGTGGCGGCCATCTCGGCACCGACGAGTGCGGCGGTGGAGTTTGCCCAGGCGAGCGGGCAGATGCTGGTGGGCTTCTTGCGCGGGACGCGGATGAATGTTTACGCCGGCACCTTGGCCGATTGAGGATGTCGGACTGGGCCCGATGAAATCACTTTTGCTCCTGCTCTCCCTGACCCTGGTCGTCGCCGCGCCCCTGCGGGCGGCGGACGCGGAATCGCTGGCTGACCGCACCCTGAAACAGCTCGTGGAGCGGCAGAAGGATCTGCTGGCCGAGGAAGCGAAGAAGAGCCCGGGGTTTGACCAGGATAATTTCCAGACGCAGATGCAGCTGATCTGCCAGGGCTATGAGGTGCTTTTGCGCGACAACCCCGGCTATGCCCCGGGCTACGCCGCGTACGGCTACCTGCTGGGCAAGATCGGCCAGCACAAGGCGTCGATCGCGATCCTGCTGCGGGCCAACAAGCTCGATCCCGACATGGCGCTGGTGAAAAACCAGATTGGCAATTACCTCGCGGAGGACGGCCACCCGCGCGACGCGCTGCCGTATTACCTCGCGGCGATCAAGCTGGAGCCGAAGGAACCGCTTTATCACTACCAATTGGGCACGCTGCTGTACGTGGCGCGGGATGATTTCATCAAGTCGGGGGAGTGGACCGCGGACGGGCTGAGCCACGCCATGCAGGAGGCCTTCCGGCAGGCGGCGCAACTGGCGCCGGACCGCATCGAGTTCACCTACCGCTATGCCGAGTCGTTCTACGACCTGGAAAACCCGGACTGGGACGCCGCGCTGAAGGCGTGGAATGCGCTGGAGGCCAAGGCCCCGACGGACCTCGAGCGCCAGACCATGCGGCTGCACGTGATCAACGTCCTGCTCAAGCAGGGCAAGGCCGAGCACGCGCACGTGCTGCTGGACACCGTGACGGAGCCCACGCTGCAGGCGCAGAAACAGAAGCTCGTTGCCCAACTCCCGGCGCCCGGGGAGAAGTAAGCCGGTTTTACCCTTCGCATGTCCCTGCTCGACCAACTGGAACGCCGCCTCGGCCGCTTCGCCATCCCGAACCTGGCGCTGTACCTGGTGATCGGGCAGGTCTTTGTGCTGCTGTCGGCGATGCTCGGGCTGCTGGACCTCAGCTATTTCGTGCTCATCCCGGAGCTCGCCCGGCAGGGCGAATGGTGGCGGGTGATCTCCTTCATTTTCCTGCCCCCGCCGCCAGGGATGTTCGGGTATATCTTCACGGCGTTCGCCTGGTACATCTTCTACCTGATGAGCGGTGTGCTGGAGGGCTTCTGGGGTGAATTTCGCTTCAACCTGTTTCTCTTCACCGGCTTTGCGCTGACGGTCGCGGCGGCGTTTGTCACGCCGCTGGCGCCCACGACCAACCTGTTCATCGCGACGTCGGTGTTCCTGGCCTTTGCGTGGCTCAACCCCGACTTCGAGCTGGCGATCTTTTTCATCCTGCCGGTGAAGATCAAGTGGCTCGCGCTCTTCGCCTGGCTCGTGAACGGCTACTATCTCATCACCGGCGGCTGGCCGCTGCGGCTGCAGATCCTCGCCTCCGTGGGCAACTTCCTGCTCTTTTTCGCCCGCGACATCCTCTCGACCATGCGGCACCGCCAGCGCGCCATGACGCAGCAGGCGCAGCGCCTCGCCCCGGCCGACGACGAGCCCGAGGCCCGCCACACCTGTTACACCTGCGGGAAGACCAACCTGACGCACCCGCAGATGGATTTCCGCTACTGCTCGAAATGCGCCGGCGACCAGTGCTACTGCGCCGACCATATTTTCGCACACGAACACGTGCTGGTCGAAAATGACGCGGCCAAAAAATAACCCGCTGGCCGGCGCGGCCCGCTGCGTGACGCTGGGCGACTGGCTGGGGTTCGCCGAGAAACTCTACGCCCGGGAAAACCTCGCGCTCGGGCAGGTCGCGGAGACGGCGCACGACGAGGCGCTGTATCTTCTCCTGCATGCGCTCGGCCTGCCCCTCGACAGTCCGGCCCGGGTGCTGGCAAAAAAACTCACCGCGGCCCAGCGGGCGGCGGTGGAGGCGATCCTGCTCCGCCGGGCCGCGGACCGCGTGCCGGCGGCCTATCTCACGCACGAGGCCTGGCTGGGCGGCCAGCGCTTCCATGTGGACGAGCGGGTGATCATCCCGCGCAGCTATTTTGTGGAAATCATTCCCGGCCAGCTTGACGGCTGGCTGGCGGATCCGGGCAAGGTCCGTCGGGTCGTGGATGTGTGCACCGGCTCCGGCTGTCTCGCGATCCTCCTGGCGCAGCATTTCCCGGCGGCAAAGGTGGACGCGCTCGACCTCTCGGCCGATGCCCTCGCCGTGGCGGCGATCAACGTGAAGGAGCACCGGCTGGCGCGGCGCGTGACACTGCACCGCAGTGACGTGTTCGACGCGGTGCCCGCGGCGAAGTACGACGTGATCCTCAGCAACCCGCCCTACGAGCCGAGTGCCCACGTCGACGCCCAAAGCCCGGAATTCAAGGCCGAGCCCCGCCTGGCGCACGATGGCGGCAGGGACGGGCTCGTGATCATCCGCAAGCTGCTCCGCCAGGCGCGGACGCGGCTCACGCCGTCGGGCATCGTGCTGATCGAGGTCGGCGGATTACGCGCGGCCATGGACCGCGAGTTTGCGGCGCTGGAGCCGCACTGGCTGGCCACGGAGGACGGGGCGGACTGCGTCTGCGTCATCCACGCCGCCCGGCTCAAAACCTGGCGTTAAATCCGTAGAACCAAACCGGTTTAACCACGAAAGACACGAATGGCCAAGCTGGCCGCATTCGTGCTTTTCGTAGTGACCTCAGGCCTTCGGCTCGGATTTCGAGCTGCAGGAGCTCAAGCCGAAGGGCAGGTACGCCGGGCAGAAGCGGAAAACGGCGGTGAGCAGGGGCACGATGCCGATGAGGCCCCACCAGGATTTGTAGTAATAACCGGCGCCAAGGATCACGAGGCCACCGACGATGCGAACAATGCGGTCAAGACCGCCGACGTTGGGTTTCATTTTTATGGGGTAGTGGGGTTGCAGGAGCCAAACCAAGGGAGGGCGGAGGCTGCCCTCCCGGACCCAAGCCCTAGGGCCCGGGCCCGAAACTGCAATCCGTTCATGGCTTGGGACCATCCGCGACGGTCACGCGAATGACCCCCCGCCACTCATGCGCCTTGTAGCCGGTGGACAGGTCGTCGGGATACATCGCCTTCAGCTTGTTCCGCAGGCGGGGCGACTGGTCGTCGGGGTCGCCATGGCAGGTGAGGCAGCTGGTCGTGACCGCAATCGGTTTGTACACGCGCCACTCCGGCTGGCTATCGGGGAGATCGATGCGCTGCACGACCACGCCCGGCGCATCCCCGCCGCTTTTCAGCGCCTGATCGATGTGGTCCAGGGCAAGCTTGTCCGCGGCATCAGGGAGGTTCTCCTTGGACCGGATTCGCAGGCTGGTAAACTTGACGGCGATGATCCGCGGCATCCCGCTGATGATCGCGCCGGGGGTCGTGGGCAGCGCCTTCAGGTGGCAGAAGTCCAGGGCGTCCGTCGGATCCCCGCCGCGCAGGGCCGACCGCACCTCGTTCACCATCGAAACCGCAACACGGTCGATGGCGGTTTCGCCGATCCGCTGGACTTCCAGCTGTTGCGGCGTGGCGGGAGTGACGATCACCGCCGGCGCGATTTCCTGCCCCCGGGCAGAGAGAGCGAGGGCGGCGCCGAGCAGCAGGATGCCGGCGGTATGCAACACGGGGCGGGAGACGATTGATTTCATGATATTCAGGGTAGGGTTGGGCCCAATTCTACACCTCCCCGCCCCAAAACCTGTGCATCAATTGGCAATTGTTGATGGCATTTTGCGTTCAAGCCACCGGCCATCGCGCCGAGCGGGTGGTCAGTGAATCCAGTGCGCGGTGATCGCAGCAAGGCTGGCGCCGCCGATGGCAATCCACAGCAACAGCGCGAAGACGAGTGGCCGGATGCCGATGGTACGGAGAACCGACCGGCTCAGGCCGGAACCGATGAGAAAAAGGGTGAGAGTCAGCAGGGCCCGGGCGATCGCGCCGACGGGCCCGGCCAGGGGTTGCAGGCCGGGCGCAAAGGTGAAGGCGGCAGACAGGGCGACAAACCCGGCGATAAACCAGGGCACCGGCAGCCCGCGGTGAGGCGCGGTGGAGCCGGCCGGTCGGCGGAACCAGGCGCCAAGGGCGAGTGCGACGGGCACGATCCACAGGGCCCGGGCAAGTTTGACCGTGGTCGCGATGACCAGGGCGTCGCGGCCGTGCGTCAGCGCGGCCCCGGTGACGGAACTCGTGTCATGGATGGCCAGCGCGCACCAGAGTCCGAACTGGTGCGCATCAAGTCCCAGCCAGGTGCCGAGGGGCGGAAATACGAGCAAGGCAATGCCGTTGAGCAGGAACACCACGGCCAGCGAGGCGGAGGTCTCCTCGGGTTGGGCCTCGATGGCGGGCGCCGCGGCGGCGATGGCACTGCCGCCACAGATGCCGGTACCGGCGCAGATGAGGGCGGCGACCTTGGCGCCAACGCCCAGCCGGCGGGCGAGCCAGGCCCCGAGGGCGAAGGTCGTGACCAGTCCCACCAGGGTGTAGCCCAGGCCCTGGCCGCCGACTCGGGCGACCACGGTGAGATTTACCCCCGCTCCCAAGCCCACGACGGCCGCCTGCAGCAGCCATTTCGCGGCCCGACTGGCGGCGCCGGCGCAGGGATTGCCCAGAGTGAGGGCAAGGACCGTGCCGCCCAGCAAGGCGGCCCAAGGCGGAGTCCAGGGCAGCAATGAGAGCGCGGCGCCGACCGGCATGAGCATGCCGGCAATGCGGTGGGGCGGACGCGAGGTTTCCGCGCCGCAGAGGGTACGAAATTCAAAGCTCATGCGCCGACGACGGGGTGGGTGCGATGATGCAGCGGGGGGTTGCAGACGCCCCGGGGCTGAGGCCGGCACCCACCGGCAGACTCACTTCCCGTCTTTGGGGCAGGTGCTGAGCCCGAATGGCAGATAGGCCGGGCAGAAGCGGACGAGGCCGGTCAAAAGCGGCAAGAGGCCGACGAGGCCCCACCAGTTTTTGAAATAATAGCCGGCGCCGAGCAGGGCGAGGCCGGCGATGATGCGAAGGGTGCGGTCGACAGATCCAACGTTGGTTTTCATGGGGGGATGACTTGCTGGGGTTTATTTCCGGGGAAGTTTTTTCGGGCGTGGCGCCGTCGTATTGGCGAGGGGCCAGCCGGCATCGAGCCAGTCGCTCAGACCGCCCGTATTGGCCGCCTGGACGCCTTCGGCGACGAGGATGCTTGTGGCCATGCCGGAACGGCCGCCGGAAGCACAATAGAGCAGGACTTCACGTCCCTCCACCTGCGCGAGAAATTGTTTCCACTCGGCGCGGGAACCGGTGAGGTCGCTCAACGGCAGCAGCTGGGCGGACTGGGCGACCCCCGCGGCCCACTCGCCAGGCTCGCGGACATCAATGAGGAGGGCCTTGCCGCTGCGGACGCGGGCGGCGCACTCGGAAGGATTCAACCGTGGAGCGGAGGCGAACATGGCCTTCATCATTTTGAGAGGATTCATGAGGGGCTCTCGTACTTGGGGTTGGCCGCAGCGACGGTTTTTGCCGCGTTACGTTGGTTCGCCATGTAATAGAGCACCGGCACGGCGAGTCGGCTGATGAAGAGCGAGGCGATCTCGCCAAACATCAGGCTGATGGCGAGGCCCTGGAAAATCGGGTCGGCGAGAATGACGCTCGCGCTGACCACAACCGCGAGGGCGGTCAGCAGCATCGGGCGGAAGCGCACCGCGCCGGCCTCGACGACGGCGTCCCGCAGCGCGAGGCCGTGGGCCCGGCGCAGCTCGATGAAATCCACGAGGATGATCGAGTTGCGCACCACGATCCCGGCGCCCGCCATGAACCCGATCATCGAGGTCGCGGTGAAGAACGCCCCGAGCGCCCAGTGGGCCGGGAGGATGCCAATCAGGGAAAAGGGGATCGCGGCCATCACCACCAGCGGGGTCACATAGCTGCGAAACCAGCCGACCATCAGCATGGCGATGAGCACGAGCACGGCGGCGAACGCCAGGCCGAGGTCGCGGAAGACCTCCAGCGTGACGTGCCACTCGCCATCCCATTTCAGGGCGGGCTGGGTGTCGTCGAAGGGCAGGTTGAGGTGGTAGACGGGCAGCTTCGCCGCCGCGCCGCCGAACTGGCGCGCATCAATCTTGCCGACCTCGCGGTTGATGGTGAAGAGCGCGTAGGCGGGGCTCTCCACGGCGCCCGCGACATCGGCGACGAGGTACGTCACGGGCTTCAGGTTTTTGCGGTAGAGATTGCGCTCGCCGAGGGTGGGGACGACGTGGACCAGCTCCGAGAGCGGCACGAGCGGTCCGGAGGGGTCGAGATCGGCACGGACCTGCAGGGCCAGCAGGGCCTCGGGTTGCGCGCGCGCGGTGGCGGGCAGGTCGACGATGATCGGGACATCCTCGCGCTCGGCGGGGACGTGTAGGAGATCCACGGCGCTGCCCTGGGTGGCGAGGGCGAGCGTGTCGGCGATCGCCCCGGTGCTCACGCCGTGGAACGCGGCCTTTTCCTTGTCCACGACGTAGCGCACGGACGGCTGGCGGTCCTCGACGTACCAGTCGATGTCCACGACGCCCGGGGTGCGCTCGAAGATGCCGCGGATTTTTTGGGCCAGGGCCAGCCGCTGGGTTTCGTCCGGGCCGTAGATTTCCGCGACGAGGGACTGCAGCACGGGCGGGCCGGGCGGCACCTCGGCGACGGCGATGGCGGCACCATAGCGGGCGGCGATGGGCGCGACCCGGAGGCGGACGCGCTTGGCGATGGCGTGGCTCTGGGCGGAGCGCGCGGACTTTTCCACCAGGTTGACCTGGATGTCCGCAAGGTTCGGGCCGCGGCGGGTGAAGTAGTGGCGGACGAGGCCGTTGAAGTTAAAGGGCGACGCCGTGCCGGCGTAGATCTGGTAGTCGCGGACTTCCGGCTCCTGGCGGAGGGCCGCGCCCATTTCCTGGGCGATGCGTGCGGTCTGCTCGAGCGTGGTCCCCTCGGGGGTGTTCAGGATGACCTGGAACTCCGACTTGTTGTCGAAGGGCAGCATCTTGATCGTGACGGCGCCGGTCAGCACAAAGCCCGCGGAAAGCAGCAGCAGGCCGGCAATGCCCGCGAGGAACAGCCACCGCCAGCGGGCGTGGTCCAGCAGCGGCTCCATCACGCGATGATACAGGCGGGTGAGCAGGTCGTTGGGCGCGTGGGGATCGGAGCCGGCGGTTGCGGCCATCGCGGCGAAGCGCCGGCGCAGCACGCGGATCGCGGCCCACGGCGTGATGGTGAAGGCGATGCCGATGGAGAACAGCATCGCGGCGGTCGAACCGATCGGGATCGGCCGCATGTAGGGCCCCATCAGTCCGCCAACGAAGGCCATGGGCAGGATCGCGGCGATGACGGCCCACGTCGCGAGGATGGTCGGGTTGCCAACCTCATCCACGGCCTCGAGGGCGACCTGGCCGAGGGATTTTTCCCGCGCCCCGGGCAGCCGCAGGTGGCGGACGATGTTTTCCACCACGACAATCGCGTCATCGACGAGGATGCCGATCGAGAAGATCAGCGCGAAGAGCGTGATGCGGTTCAGCGTGTAGCCGTGGAGAAAGAAAATGAACAGGGTCAGCCCGAGGGTGGACGGGATCGCGAGCAGGACGACCAGCGACTCGCGCCAGCCGAGGAACAGCAGGATCAGCAGCGCCACGCCGAAGACGGCGATGCCCATGTGCCAGAGCAGCTCGTTGCTTTTCTCGGCGGCGGTGTGGCCGTAGTCGCGCGTGACGGTCACCGTCACATCGGCCGGGAGGAGCGTGCCGCGCACGGTCTCGACCTTGGCGAGGACGGCGTTGACGACGTCAATGGCGTTGGCGCCGGGGCGCTTGGCGAGGCTGAGCGTGACCGCGGCCTCGAGTCCGCCAGCGGCGCTGCCGTGCAGAACATAGCTGGCGGGTTCCTCGGCCCCGTCGGTGAGGGCGGCCACCTCGCGCAGGTAGACGGGGCGCTCCTGGAAAACGCCCACCACGACGCTGCCGGCGTCCATGGCGTCGCGGAGGAAAGCCCCGGTCTCGAGCAGAGTCTCGGTATTGGCGAACGGCCGCGAGCCGGCGTGCAACTGGCGGTTGGCCGACTGCAGCTGGGTCACGACCTGGCTGGCGGTGAGGTTGCGGGCGGCGAGGGCGGCGACGTCCAGCTGGACGCGCACGGCGCGGCGGACGCCGCCGATGAGCGTGGTCTCGGCGACCTGCGGAATGGACTTCACGACGTCGTCGAGCTGGGCGGCGAGCCGGCGCAGGGTGAGATGGTCCTGCGTGGAGCTGTGCAGGGTCAGGGCGAGGATGGGCACGTCGTCGATCGTGCGCGGCTTCACCAGCGGCGGGGCGACGCCCTGCGGGATGCGGTCGTAGTTCCCCTGCAGCTTCTGGTTCAGGCGGACGAGGGCGGCCTCGATATCGGTGCCGACCTGGTAGCGCACGATGACGATCGAGCCGCCGGGGCTGGAGGTGGAGTAGAGGTATTCCACGCCCGGGATTTCCCAGAGCAGCTTCTCCATCGGACGGGTGACGCGGTTCTCGACCTCGGCGGCGGTGGCGCCGGGCATGGCGACCATGACGTCGATCATCGGGACCTTGATCTGCGGTTCCTCCTCGCGCGGGAGGGCGAGCACGGCGAACAGGCCGAGGAGGATCGACGCGATGATCGCGATCGGCGTGAGCTTGGAATCGATGAAAAATGCGGCGAGACGGCCGGCGAAGCCGAAGCGCGGCTCCGGCCCGGGAACGGGCGGGTTCACGGCTGGATCTCCACGGGCGAGCCGTCGCGCAACAGGGGGGACGGGGCCACGACGACGGATTCACCGGCATCCAGGCCGGATGAAACCTGCACCCACTCGCCTTCGCGGGCGCTGGTCTTCACAAGGCGAAGATGCGCCGAACCCCCGGCGACGACAAAAACGCGCTCCATCTGCCCGAAGACCTGGACGGCGGTGGCGGGGACCGTCAGGGCGGTGCGGTTGCCCGCGGGCCAGAGCACCCGCACGAACGCACCCGAGCGGGCGGCGGAGGCGGCGGGCAGGTCAATCTTGGCGAGCCGGGTGCGGGAGAGGGGATCGGCGGCCGGTGAAAGCTCGGCGAGTTTGCCGGGCAGGGACTCGTCGCCGGCCAGCACCGTGAGTGCGACCCCGGCGGCCGGCAGCGGGAGGGACTCGGGCACCTGAACCTCGGCGCGCAACCGGTCCACGCCTTCGATTTCAAAGAGGGCGCTGCCAGGCGTGGCGAGATCGCCGGGTTTCACAAACTCCCGGGTCAGCACACCGGCAAAGGGGGCGGTGATGCGGGTGTAGCCGAGCATGGCCTCCGCCTCTTGCAGCGCTGCGCGGGCCTCGCGCAGGCGATCGTCAGCGGCGTGGACGGCGTCGGTGGTGGCGGCGCCCTTGGCCTCCAGGGCCTGCTCGCGCTCAGATTCACGCCGCGCCTGGTCGAGGGCGGCCTGGGCCTGCGCGACGCGGGCATCGAGCTCGCCGGCCTGGATCGTGACGAGGATTTCGCCCGCCGCCACGCTCCGGCCCACGGCAAGATTGGCCGTGGCAATGGTCCCCGTAACCTTGGCGGCAAGCGTGGCGTGTTCGAACGGGCGGATCGTGCCGGCGACGGGCTGAGTCTGCGGTGCAACGGTCAGGGCGACCGTCGTGACGCGCACCGGCACGGCGGGCTGGGCGGCGGTAGGGGCGGAACCGGCGGGCCGGCTGCAACCGTTGGCCAGCATGAGCGCCACCGTGAGCAGCGGGTAAAGACGTTTCAGGGGGAAGGGCACGAGGGATAAGCCGGGCGCACGGGCGCCGCAGGCGTCAGGGAGGATTCAGCGTTTGCCGCCCCAGTGGATGACGCCGTCGGCGTCGAGCCAGCCGAGCTTGGACAGGATTAAGGCGGGCGGGCAGAAGCCGGTGAAGGCCGACTGGAGGAGGTTGAGGCCGGCGAAGGTGGTGAGCAGCAGCCACCACGGGCTGACGAAGTGGGCGAGGGCCAGGCTGAGCAGGATAATGGAACCGGCCATGGCGCGGATGAAGGATTCGATTTTCATGGGGGAGGGAGGGGTTTCAGCTTGCGTTATATGCATATATGCTCATATAAACAGACATCGTCAAGCCACGAATGGTCTCGCCCAAGAAAACTCCCCGCCCCCTGTCCGCCGACGCCATGGCCCTGATTGCCCGGCGGTTTGCGGTGCTGTCCGAGCCGATGCGGCTGCGGCTGCTCCACGCGCTGTTTGCCGGGGAGAAGAGCGTGAACGAGCTGGTGGGCCTGACCGGCGGCACGCAGACGAACGTGTCGCGTCACCTCCAGACGCTGACGCAGGCGCACATGCTGACGCGGCGCAAGGAAGGCCTGCAGGTGTTCTACGCCATTTCCGACCCGTCGATCTTCCAGCTCTGCGAGCTGGTGTGCGGGAGCCTGGAAAAGCAGTTCAGCCGGCAGGCGGATGTGTTCGCGCGGCAGGGCGGGTAACCCGCTCTCGCCGCGGAGACTGCGGCTCAGATCTCGTAGCCGAGGCCCATCGGTTCCCACTCGGTGGCGACGACGCCCTTGTGGCCGAACTCGTCGAACCATTCGTGCACGCGGCGGCCGATGGCGCCGGTCTCGATGCGGTGGGTGAACTCGTTGGTGGCGGAATTGTAGGTGTAATCCTGGGCCCAGGTGCGGTGCTGGGCGGCGAGCGTGGTGATGGCCTCGACGAGGCGCTCGGCCTCTTCGTTGGTCGTGGTGGGGTGGAAGGAAAGGCGCACCCAGCCGGGCTTTTCCGTTTTGTCGCCGCGGTTGATCTGGTCGGTGATGGACTTCGAGTGCTCGGGTGTGACCTGCAGCAGGATGTGGCCGTACGTCCCGGCGCAGGAGCAGCCGCCGCGCGTCTGGATGCCGTAGCGGTCGTTCAGCAGGCGCACGGCGAGGTTGTAGTGCAGGTCGTCGATGTAGAACGAAATGATCCCGAGCCGGTCGCGGTGCTGGCCGGCGAGGAGGTGCAGGCCGGGGATGGCGGCGAGGCGGTCCCAGACGAGATCGATCAGCTCGTGCTCGCGCTGCAGGATTTGGTCCACGCCCATGGACTCCTTCAGCCGCACGCAGAGCGCGGTGCGGATGGCCTGGGTGAACCCCGGTGTGCCGCCGTCCTCGCGCGCCTCGATGTCGTCGAAGTACTTGTGCCCGCCCCACGGGTTGGTCCAGTCGACGGTGCCGCCGCCGGGGTTGTCGGGGATGCGGTTGGTGTAGAGTTGCTTGTTGAACACGAGCACGCCGGTGGTGCCGGGACCGCCGAGGAACTTGTGCGGCGAGAAGAAGATGGCATCGAGCGACTCGTCGGGCCGGCCCGCCGGATGCATGTCGATTGTGATGTACGGCGCGCTGGCGGCAAAATCCACGAAACAGTGCCCGCCGGCGCGGTGCAGCTGGGCGGCGATGGCGTGGTACGGCGTGATGATGCCGGTGACGTTGGAGCAGCTGGTGACGGCGGCGATTTTCACCGGGCGGTCGCGGTACTGGACGAGCAGCTCCGCGAGGTGGGCCAGGTCCACGAGGCCGTCGGCGGTGGCCTGGATCACGCGCACGTCGGCCACGCTCTCGATCCACGACGTCTGGTTGGAGTGGTGCTCCATGTGCGTGACGAAGATGATCGGCCGTTCGGCCTCGGGCAGTTTCACCTGCGCGGTGTATTTCTCGTGCACGCGCAGGCCGAGGATGCGCTGGAACTTGTTGACCACGCTGGTCATGCCGGAGCCGTAGCAGATGATGGCGTCGTCGGTGGACGCATGGACGTGGTCCTTGATGATGTGCAGCGCTTCATGGTAGGCGCGCGTCATGGTGGTGCCGGTGACGGAGGTCTCGGTGTGGGTGTTGCCGACGAACGGCGCGATTTCCTCGCTGAGCATCTTTTCGATCGGGCCGAACATGCGGCCGCTGGCGGTCCAGTCGGCGTAGAGGATGCGCTGGCGGCCGTAGGGCGACTCAAAGTCCTGGTTGATACCGATGATGTTGGCGCGGAACGGCGCGAAGTAGGCCTCGAGGCTCATGTGGTGCGGACGAGAATGGGGTGCGGCGAGGAAAACTCAACCCGCGCAGGGCTCAATGGCGTTTTCCCTGATTAAGTGAAAACGGCCCGGAGCGGGCGGGGGAGTGGCGGGCGATCCGGATGGATCGCCGCTGCGGCCCGGGCGCCTAACGCGCCAGATCGTAGAGCGCGTAGCCGGCGAAGAGATTGGGCAGCGCGGGGCAGGGGGTGCGCCAGTCGCCGAGCAGGTGGGCGCGGCGGGTGATGGTGATGCCCTTGGCGGCGCAAAAATGCTCGAAGTCGGCGATCGTCACGGGATTCGACGGGCTGCTCTCGAACCATTCGGTGGTGTACACGTCGTTGCGGACCTTGCGGCCGCGCAGGAGGGCGTCCACGCGGTTTTTCCAGAAACCGTGGTTCACAAACCCGACCGTCAGCGCGCGGCCGACGCGCAGCGCCTCGAGGATGACGCCGGTCGGGTCGTCGAGCTCCTGCACGGTGCGCGAGCAGATGACGCGGTCGAAGTGCCGGTCGGGAAACTGCTTCATGAAGCCGGTCATGTCGCCCTGGTAGGCGGACAGGCCGCGGCCGACGCAGGCGGTAATGCGCTTGAAATCGAGGTCCACGCCCACGGCGGCGGCCTCTTTGGTCTGCACGAGGTAGTGCAGCAGCGCGCCGCGGCCGCAGCCGAGGTCGAGGACCCGCGAGGCGGGGTCCACCCATTCCCCGATCACCTCCATGTCCACCGTGCGTTTTTCGACGAGCTTGCTCACGACGAACCTCCGGAGTTGCCCGCGAAGGGACGCGAAGGGACGCGAATAAATCCTGCCGGATCTGGGGAGTTGGGAAGGGTTTTGAAGTTCGCGTTCATTCGCGTGGATTCGCGGGCGGAAATCAGATCGAGAAATCGACGGCGGCGGACTCGTGGCGCTCGAGGAAGGCGCGGACCAGGGCGTAGAGCTCCTCGGACTCGAGCAGGAAGGAATCGTGGCCGAGGTCGGTGGAGAGCTCGGCGTAGCTGGCGGATTTGCCGGCGCGGAGCAGGGCGAGGGCGATCTGGCGGTTCTGCTCGGGCGGGAAGAGCCAGTCGCTGGTGAAACCCACGACGAGGCACTCGGCCTGCACGGGGGCGAAAGCGGCCTCGAGGGAACCGTAGGCGTGCGCGAGGTCGAACTGGTCGAGGGCGCGGGTGATGTAGAGGTAGGAGTTGGCGTCGAAGCGGTTGATGAACGCCTGGCCCTGGTGGCGCAGGTAGCTCTCGACCTCGAACTGCACGTCGAAGTTGTACGCCTCGCCGTTGGCGGGGTTCTTTTTGCGTCGGCCGAACTTGCGGTCCATGGACGCGTCCGAGACGTACGTAATGTGCGCCATCATCCGCGCGATCGCGAGGCCGACGCGCGGGCCGCCGCCCTTGGGGTAGTCGCCGTGGTTCCAGTCGGGGTCCTGCATGATCGCCTGGCGGCCGACCTCGTTGAAGGCGATGGCCTGCGCGCTCTCGCGCGACGTGGTGGCCATGGCGAGCACGAGGCGGGTGAAGGCGGGAAATTCGATGGCGAACAGCAGGGCCGTCATGCCGCCCATCGAGCCGCCGATGACGGCGTGGACGGAGGCGACGCCGAGGTGGTCGAGCAGAAGTTTTTGCGAGCGCACCATGTCGAGGATGGTGACGAACGGAAAACTGATGCCGTAGGGCTGGCCGGTGGCGGGATTGACCGAGGAGGGTCCGCTGGAGCCGACGCAGCCGCCGAGGACGTTGGCGCAGACGACGAAGAAGCGGTTGGTGTCCACGGCCTTGCCGGGACCGATGAGGTTGTTCCACCAGCCGGGCTTGCGGTCGTCGGCCGCGTGCACGCCGGCGCAGTGGTGGTCGCCGCTGAGCGCGTGGCAGATGAGGACGGCATTGTCGCGGGTGGCGTTGAGCGAGCCGTAGGTCTCGTAGCGCAGCGTGAAGCCGGGGAGCGTCTGGCCGCTCTTGAACGTGAAGGGTGACGCGCAAACGAAGTCCCGCGGCGCGACGAGGCCCACCTCGCCGGACGCGAGGGAACTGTGGGGTGACTCGTTTTCCTCGGGGTCGGTCATACGAGAGGGAGAAGGATTGCGGAAGGCGGGCCGGAGACAAGCGCGCCGGCTGTCATTATGACAGGTCGCGGGACGGCTCAGGCCGACGCGGCGGCGCTGACGGACTCGTCCATTTCCTCGTTGGAGAAAACGGCCTGCACGTCGTCGTTTTCCTCGAGGGTGTCGTGGAGCTTGAGGAGGGTCTTGGCGACGGCGGGGTCGGTCACCGGGACGGTCGTGGTGGGGAGGTAGGCGATTTCGGCGCTGTCGGGCTTGAGGCCCTTTTGCTCGAGGGCGTGGGAGACCTTGTCGAAGGCGTGGATGTTGCAGCGCACCTCGAAGCCGTGATCGCTGGTGAGCACGTCGTCGGCGCCGGCCTCGAGCGCGATTTCCATCAGGGCCTCCTCGGTGGTTTTGTCCGGAGTGAGCAGGAACTGGCCGGCGTGCAGGAACTGGAAGGCGACCGCGCCGGAGCTGGCGAGTGAGCCGCCGTGGCGGGTAAAGGCGGCGCGGACGTCCTGGGCGGTGCGGGTTTTGTTGTCGGTCATGACTTTGACGACAAACGCGACGCCGCCGGGACCGTAGCCCTCGTAGGTGATCTCCTCGTAAACGACGCCGGGCAGTTCGCCGGTGCCCTTCTTGACGGCGCGGTCGACATTATCGACCGGCATGTTGGCATCACGGGCCTTCAGCAGCAGGGTGCGCAGCCGGGCGTTGCCATCGGGGTCGCCGCCACCGGTCTTGGCGGCGAGGGTGATGTCGCGCGAAAGGCGGGAGAAAATCTTGCTGCGGCGGCCGTCCGTGACGGCCTTCCCGCGTTTGACTTTGGACCACTTGTTATGGCCGGCCATGACGGAAAGTAAGAGTTAAGAAGGAAGAATTAGGAAGTAGGAGCCGGTACAGGCGGGGTCAGGGACCCCGCCCTACAGCATACTTACTTTTTCGGCTTCTTCGGCGTGACGTTCTTCATCGGCTTGCCGGCGAGGGCGGCGGCGTCCTCCATGGCCATGCCGGCGGGGGAGGCGACATCGCCCTCGTCCTTCATGCGGTTGATGACGAGCTGCTGGCCGATGGTGAAGAGGCCGTTGACGGTGGAGTAGAGGGCGAGGGAGCAGGAGAAGCTGTAGCAGAGCAGCGTCATGATCCAGGGCATGAACTTGATCATCTTGGCCTGGGCGTTGTCCACCGAGGGCTGCGGCGTGAGGCGCATCGAGATGATGGTCGTGGCGCCCATGAGGATCGGCATGATGTTGATCGGGACGCCGAAGACGTGGCCGACGGTGTCGGCGACCGAGAGGTCGGGTGCCCAGAGGAACGGCTGGAAGCGCAGTTCCGCGGCGCTGCGCAGCATCTGGAAGAAGCCGAAGAAGAACGGCAGGGTGATCAGGATGGGGATGCAGCCGCCGAGCGGGTTCACCTTGTGCTTCTTGAACAGCTCCATCGTCGCGGCCTGCAGCTTCTGGGGGTTGTCCTTGAATTTCTCGCGGACGAGCTGCATCTCGGGCTGGATCTTCTGCATGCGCTTCGCGGAGCGCGAGGCGGCCAGCGTGAAGGGCACGAAGACGATCTTCAGGATCAGGGTGGTGACGATGATCGCGTAGCCCCAGTTCGGGATGCCCTTGTGCACCCACGTCATGAGCGTGAGCAGGATCTGGCTGAACCACTTGAAGAAGCCGAACTGCATGACCTTGTCCTGGTCGACCTTGAAGATGTCGGCGTTGGAGAGCCGGTGATATTCTTTCGGGCCGACGTAAAAGCTGAACCCCAGCTTCGATTCACCGTGCGCGGGGAGCGGCTTGACGTCGAACTGAGCGGCGGCGGCGAGGCCGTAGGCGTTGTGCTGGTCATCCGGGGCCAGGGGCCGCAGCTTGACGCGATGGGTGAGGAGGCCCACGCCGGGCTGGTCGGGTGTGA
>CAIOAO010000087.1 GCA_903855985.1 uncultured Opitutia bacterium
ACTTCCATCCCTGGCGCCGGTCAGGCCCGCCGAGCCGGGCCTTCCCTCCGCCAGGGATGGACAACCAGCGTCAGTCGTATCAACATCAACCAATCGCCCAGACCGACTCTAGGGATGGACCGAAAAGAGGGATCCACTCACGGGCCGCACCCTCTACGTGGACGACCTTGTGAGCGACCCCACGCGCCGCTCGCAGGGGCACGGGGCGCGGTTGCTCGCGTGGCTGGCGGACCAGGCCCGGGCGCGCGATTGCGATCTCCTTGAGCTCGACTCGGGGGTGCAGCGCTTCGACGCCCACCGCTTCTATTTCCGCGAGCGGATGCGGATCGCCTCGTACCACTTCTCCCGCGCCCTCAAGGGTTGAGCCAGCTTTTCAGCGTCGCGGCGTCGCGCAGGAAATTGGCCGGCGCGTCATCCTCGACGAACTCGAGCATCGCATACCGGTCGCCCGGCGCCGTCACGGCCAGATCGAGGAAACTCCGCCAGCGGGCGGCCCCGTCCGCCAGCGGCAGCCGGTCCGTCGTGCCGGTCCGCCAATGGAAGACATGCACCTGTGTCAGCCGCGGCAGCAGGCTCCGGAGATCGCGCAGGCCCGCGGCCGCGTCCTGCTCCAGCGTCGGCTGCCAGTAAGTCGAAAGGTTGGGCTGGTCCACCTCGGCCAGCAGCTGGACGGTCGAGGGCGCCGTGTCCGTCAGCGTGCCGTTGTGAAATTCCAGGGACACACCCACGCGCGCCGCGGCCGCCAGCGCCGCGATCCGGCGCAAATCCGCGACCACCTGCGCGCGCAGCCTGGGGCTGGCCGCGGCCGATCCGGCCGGACCGGCCCAGACGCGGATGAGGGGCGCACCCAGCTCGAGCGCCGAGTCGAGGACGCTCGCAAATGGCAGGCCCGCGTCCTCGCTCGCCCCGGCGCGGTAGTAACTGCCATAGGCCGCGACGGTCAGGCCCGCCTCCTGGGTCAGCGTCCGCACCTCGCGCGCCCGGGCCATGTTGCCATGCGGCACATGGATGTCGCCGCCCCACTCGATGCCGCGCAGCCCGGCCTGGCTCACCAGCGCGACGATTTCCGCCGGCGTGAGTTGGCGAAAGGTAATGGAAACCAGCCCGGGCGAAATCATCCGGGGAGCTTGGGCCGCGGGCGGGGCCGCGCCAAGCCCGCAACCGGCCCGTTTCCCACCGTTAGGTTTTGCGCCCGGCGAAGGAGCCCGGCAGGCTGGGCGCATGCAAACTACCCCACCATCTGCGCCCGCGGCGAAGCAGCTTTCACCCCGCCGCAAAACCACCCAGGCCCGCTCCCTCCGCGGACTCGCCGAGGAACAGCTCGCCCATTTTCACATCGACCCCGCCTCCCCCGCCGGCGCCCCACTCCTGCGCCTCGCCGAGAAACTCTACGGCGCCCACGGCGACCTGACGGAACTCTGGGACGCCACCACCCGCGAGCTGCCGCGGCTGCCGCGCACCGACCGGGTCGCGCTGTTCAACGCCAAGAAGTTCCTCGCCTTCCAGCTGGCGAAGCTGCTCGACACGCTCCAAAACCCGACGCGCGCCGTGCATCAGGGCCTCGGCCATTCCATGGCGACGTCCCTCGCCAAGGGCCCGTATCCGACGTTCGACAACGTCGCCGCGATCTTCTCCGCCAACCCCGTCATCACCCGCACCGCGACGTACATCTTCGCGTGCACGGAGTGGATCGATGACGCGTTCCAGGGCCGGGAATTTCTCCACGAGATCTACTCGCGCCTGCTCAACCCCACCTCGATCTCCCTCGCCAACCACATCGTGGACATCGAGGCCGGCGCCATGTCCGGCGAGTACATGGCGTGGAACTTCAACAGCGGCATGGCGGCGATCGACGGCATCCTCTCCCACCTCGTCGGCTACGAGGACGTCGTGCTCGCCTCGCGCAATGTCTACGGCGGCACGTACCAGCTGCTGCACGACTGGTTCGCCAAGAAATCCAACCTGAACGTCGGCGTGGAGTTCTTCGACGGCGCCACCGCGGCCGACTTCAACCGCGCCCTCGCCGCCGCCCGGGAAAAATATGCCGGCCGCCTCGCCGCCGGCCGGGAGATCTACGTTTTTCTGGAAAGCCCCTGCAACCCGCACGGGGTCTTCCTCGACGTGCCGGCCATGTGCCGCGCCGCGCATGCCGCCGGGCTGACCGTGATGCTCGATGCCACCGTCGGCACGCCCTTCCTCGTCCGCCCGCTCCAGCAGCCCGACCCGCTCGCGCGGCCGGATTACGTGATCCACAGCTACACCAAGGACCTTACCGGCAACGGCAACACCACCGCCGGCGTCGTCATCGGCCGCAACGCCGAGATGTTCATGCCCAAGGGCGAGCCCGGCTGGGACCACACGCTGTTCTGGAACGTGTACTACGTGAAGGGCGCGTTCCTCGACTCCGACAAGGCCTACGAGGTGCTCTCGGGCATGAAGACCCTCGAGATGCGCGTGCTGAAAAAGTGCATCAACACCCTCATTCTCGCCCGCTGGCTCGCCGCCCATCCGCTCGTCCATGTCAGCGGACCCGTCAGTCCGTCCGACCCCAACCGCGAGATCTGCGACCGCCTCTCCTACCTCGGGCTGCCCGCCCCGCTGTTCACCATCCACTTCGAATCGGCCGGCCTCGACCGCCTGACCTTCGAGCGGTTTTTTGACAGCCTCTCCCCGATGTTCGGCCACATGGTGTCACTCGGCCAGAGCAACACCGTGATCCTTTGTCCCGCGCTCACGTCCCACAGCGAACTGGGCGCCGAGGCCCTCCGCGCCGCCGGCATTTCGCCCACCACCATCCGGATCTCCATCGGCGACGAGGAACCGCGCGAGCTCATCGCCGGCTTCCTGGCGACCGCACGGCTCGCCCTCGACCCGCTCAAGCCCGGCTTCAGCGCGCAATTTCCCCAGGGTGAAGCCGTGGACCGGCTCTGCGACGAGGTCTACCTCGACGTGCACGGCCGCCACGCCGCTGCCCGGCCGCGATTCGCGGCCTGCAGCGGCTGAGGCCTCAGCCCCCGATCGCCAGCACGGCCTTGAAGAAGAGCAAAATCACGCCGACAAACGCACAGCAGCCGAGAAAGCCCAGCGCGTCCGTCCGGTCCCACTTGGTGAACTCCCAGTTGGATTTCGGGAATAGCTTGGTGTGGTCGAGATGCGTCGGGTTCGCGTAGCCGGCTTCCACGTCCACGGCGTCCTGGTCCAGCGTCGCCGCCACCGGCGTTTTCAACCGCACATAAAACCGGGCAACGCGGGCCGGATCCGTGGGCTGGGTGAGCAGGCTGACCACCATCAGGATCACGACGGGAAACATGGCATCCACCACATAGCGCGTCGTCAGCAGGCCCGCCGGCGCGAAATTCGCCACGTCCACGCCGAACAGGGACAGGACGTAAACTTCGACCCGGAAAAGGCCACGGCCCGTCAGCGGCGAACTCAGATCCTTCGGGTTAACGTGCACGACCCCTTCCTCGAAATACAGCGATACCGGTTCGATCCGCTGGGTCCTGGTGATGACCACCCCCTCGGTCGCCGCCCGCCCCTGGGCCACGTCCGCGGCACTGGACTTCGTTTCGAAGGTCACCACGCGCTCCCGCGTCATCGCCGTCAGGGCCGCCGAACGCGCCAGCGCGGGGAGGGCCGGAACGCACCACGGGATCACGGCGACGAAAATCAACGTGGCGATCACCTGGACGCGGACCGCCGTCTCCGTGAGCCGGCGCCAGAGAAACATCAGGGTGATCGGCACGCCCCAGATCACCAACAGCACGATCGCGAACTTGAGGAGCGCAATCACGCTGTTCAGGTAAAGCGCCACGCCAATGCCCACGCCCAGGATCAGCGGCACGGCCAGCCGGGCGACGAACATGTAGTGCTTCGTCGATTTCCCCGGCAACAGCGGCTCATAAAGGTTTTTCACCACCAGGCCGGACAACACGACCGAGCCTGCCCCGAGGACCGCGAGTTTGCCGCCGAGGATGCCAATGATCATCACGCCGACCAGCCCGACGGGCAGGAGCGCCTTGGTCAGCAGGCCCCACGTCTGGTCCGGGTCGGACAGGTTCGGGCCAAACAGCGCGATGGCGATCAGGCCGCAGAAGCACCACGCGATCGTGACGAAGCGCTTGCTGAAGCCGCCCGTCACCGCGCCGATGCGCGCCGCGTATTCATTCTTGGCGGAACCAGCGATCGTCATGCTCGCCTGCGAGCCCACGATGCCGACGAACTGCACCAGGAGCAGCGCCCCGATGGAGTACCATGTGTACTCGCTCGCCCGGTCACCGCCAAAGACGTTGAACGCGGCCGCCGGCAGTTTCGCGTGGAGTCCCGCCACGCCGCCGATCTTGGCGAGGCCGAATGGAATCAGGATCAGGGAAATGGTGATCACCAGCACGGCCTGCACCGCATCCACGACGGCCGACGCCTTCAAGCCGCCCAGGACCACGAACACGGCCACCAGCAGTGACGACACAATGTAAAACGTAACCGGCCGGAGATAAGACACGTAGGGCTGCAGTTCACCGCGGTCGTAAAAACCCTTGAGCTGCGCGTAGCGGGGCGTGGTGGGCGAAAGTGGCGCCGCGAGATGGTCTTTCCGCAACGCGGAGAATTCCTGAAAGTCCGCCACCATCTGCTGCTCCGTCACCGAGTAGGCCGAGACCGGCTTGACCATGAGCGGCTGCAGGGTTTTCAGCGCGACGACGTTGCCGCCGGCGATGCCCACGATGGCCATGAGAATGGTCGTGATCGCGTAGAGCGTGGCGAGAAAGCGCCGGCCAAACCGGTCCTCGAACAGGTCCGCCATCGTCGTCAGCCGCACCCGGCGGAACCAGACGTTGGTGAACCAGTAATAGGGCGTCAGGAACAGCGTGATGAGCGCCAGCCACGCGCCGCCGGCGCCCTGCCGGTAGACGGAACTCGCCGTGGTGGTGGCCTGACCCGGGTCGGTCATGTTGCCGAAGCTCAGGAAAAACTGGAACCACTTGCCCAGCGAGCGGCCGCCGAGGAAGAAGTCGTTCTCACCCTGCACCCCGCCGGAGTGCGCCTTGCCGATGAACAAAATCGCGATGACGTAGGCGATGAGGATGAGCGAATCGATCCAGTGCAGGCCGAACAGGGTCATGGGGTAAAGAGGGGCGAACGGGGTGGAATTGTTCCCGGGGAAGGCGCATTACGCCGGGTGGCTTTGCCGCAAGCAAGCCCGGCTTGGGGAAAAACTAGTCGTTGAGGCTGTGGTCCTTGGTCTCCGGTACCCACAGCAGGCTCACCAGCGCCGACATCGCCGCGATGCCGATGGGATACCAGAGGCCGGCGTAGATGTTGCCGGTGTAAACCACGATACTGGCCGCGATCAGCGGCAGGAAGCCGCCGAACCAGCCGTTGCCGATGTGATACGGCAGCGACATCGAGGTGTAGCGGATGTTCGTGGGGAAGAGTTCGACGAGGAACGCCGCGATCGGCCCGTAAACCATCGCCACGTAGCTCATGAGCACGAACAGCAGGCCGATCACCTTCAGCCGGTCGACGCGCGCCGGGTCGGCCGCCTTCGGGTAACCCGCCGGGGCCAGCGCGGCTTCGTAGGCCTTGGCCGAGAAGCCCTCCACGCTGCTTCCGCCCACCGTCAGGGTCAGTGGCGCGCCGGATGTCGCCGGCACCAGCTCGAACGGGATGCCGTGGTTGTTCAGGAAATTCCGGGCCAGGTCCGTCTCCGAGTACACGTGCTTCATGCCGATAATCTTGCGGGCGGCGTCCGACGCGGCATCCAGCGTCACATCCACCGCGCCCTGGAATTCGCACGTGTGCAGCTGGACCGGCGTCCGCGCCATCGCCTCGGCCAGCGCCGGGTTGGCGGCCAGCGTCAGCCCGTGAAAGATCGGCTGGTAGGTCAGCACCGCGAGCAGGCAGCCGGCGAGCATGATGAATTTGCGTCCGATACGGTCGGACAGCCAGCCGAAGAGAATGAGCAGCGGCGCCCCGAGCAGCAGTGCCGCGCCGATCAACAGGTAGGTGCTCTCGTAGTCGAGCTTCAGCGTCGTCGTGAGAAAATAGAGGGCGTAAAACTGGCCGGTGTACCACACGACGCCCTGCCCCGCCGTCGCGCCGAACAGCGCCATCAGCACCAGCTTCGCATTGCCCCAGCGTGCGAAACTCTCGGTCAGCGGCGCCTTCGAGGTCTTGCCCTGGGCCTTCATCTCGACGAACACCGGCGATTCCTCGAGCTTGAGCCGGATGTAGATCGAGATCGCCAGCAGCAGCACCGACACGAGGAACGGCACGCGCCAGCCCCAGGCCCCGAAGCTCTCCGCGGACATCGCATGCCGCGTCAGGTAGATCACCGCGAGGGAGAGAAAGAAACCCAGCGTGGCTGTGAGCTGGATCCAGCTCGTGAACAGCCCGCGTTTGCCCGCCGGGGCGTGCTCCGCCACGTACGTCGCCGCGCCGCCGTATTCCCCGCCGAGCGCCAGGCCCTGCGCGAGCCGCAGTACGACGAGAATCACCGGTGCCCAAAAGCCAATTGAGGCGTACGTCGGCAGCACGCCGACCAGCGCCGTCGCCAGGCCCATGACCACGATGGTGACCAGGAAGGTGTACTTCCGCCCGATCAGGTCCCCGATGCGGCCGAAGACCAGGGCGCCAAAAGGCCGCACCGAGAAGCCCACGCCGAAGAGTGCCAGACTCGAGAGGAACCCGGCGGTCTCATTGCCCGGCGGGAAGAACAGCTTCCCGAAAAACGCGGCGAGCGTGCCGTAGATGTAGAAGTCGTACCACTCGAAGACCGTGCCCAGCGAAGAGGCGAAGACGACGAGCTTGTGTTTCCGATCGAGCGCAGCGGCAGCAGAGGGGTAACTCATGGGGCGCGGGACACTCAACGGTATCGCCGGCGCAGCGCAAGCGCGGCGGCGGGCATGGCCGCAGGCAGTTTCATGGGGCCGCGGTGCCCTCACCGCGGACGGAGCCGGGACGCGGTGAGGTCACCGCATCCCCAACAGGTCAAAAGCACCGACCGCTGCGCCTACTCCCGCTTCAGCCCGCGCGTCATCAGCGCCTTGATCGCGCTCGCCGGGACCTTCCCCTCGTACAGGATGGCGTGCATCTCGCGCAGGATCGGGGCGTCAATCTTCCGCTCCACGCAGAGGCCATGGAATGACTCCGTGGTCTTGTAGCCCTCGACGACCGTCTTGCGGTGGGCCATCAGCTCCGCGACGGTGCGCCCCTCGCCAATGGCAAAGCCGAACTGCCGGTTGCGGCTCCACGCGCCATGGCAGGTCGCGATCAGGTCGCCAAAGCCGCTCAGGCCGTAAAACGTCTCCGGCCGGGCGCCGAGCGCGACGCCGACACGCACCATCTCGGCCAGCGCCCGCGTGTGCAGCGCGGCGCGGGAGTTGTCCCCGAGCTTCAGCCCGTCGCAGCAGCCCGCGGCGATCGCGTAGATGTTTTTCAAGCAGCCGCCAAATTCCACGCCCGGCAGGTCATCGCTGGTGTAAACCCGCAGCGTGGCCCCACTGAGCGCCGCCTGCACGTCCGCCACGGCCGGCGCGGTGGCCGGCGCGGCCAGCACCCTCGCCGCGGGCAGTCCGCGGGCGACCTCAGCGGCGTTGGTCGGGCCGGTGAGCGAGGCGGCGGGAATCCCCGGCAGCACCTCGCTGATGACCTGCGACGGGCGCAAATGCGTCCCAAGTTCCAGGCCCTTGGCGAGACTGACCACGAGCAGGGGTTTGGCCGCCCCGAGGGCGCCACGGACGCGCACCCCGGTTTCGCGCAAGGCCTGCGAAGGACACGCCAGCAGCACGACCTCCGCCCCGGCGAGCGCGGCCTCCAGGTGGGCGTCAACGTATAGCTCCAGCGGCAGCGCCACTCCCGGCAGGTAGTCGGTGTTTTCCCGCGCGGCCGTGAGGCTGAGCGCCTGCTCGGCCCGGCGCGGTACCAGCGTGACGGCCTGCCCGGCCCGCGCCAGGTGCAGCGCAAAGGCCGTGCCCCAGGCGCCGGCTCCAACGACCACGAATTTCATGGGGACGGTTTAACCACGGATTGCCGGGTTGGGCACGGCTATTTTTGCTGGTTCAACGGCTCCCTCACCAAGGCCGTGGCGGACAGGCGTCCCGGCATTATTTCAAAAACGCCGGGATCTTCTCACCCGCGGTCATCGTCTCGAAGGTTTCACGGACGTTCACGAGCTCGAAGGCGCTGCCGTTCACCATCACCTCGGCGGGCATGCCGCGGGTATTGTAGCGGCTGGCCATGACGTAGCCGTAGGCCCCCGCGCTCATGAGCGCGACGAGTTCGCCCTCGCCCACCTCCTGGATGGACCGGTCCTTGGCGAAGCAGTCGCCGCTCTCGCAGATCGGGCCGACGATGTCCGCCACCAGCGCGCGCCGCGAGCTGTCGCGGTGCACCGGGACGATTTCGTGGAAGGACTCGTACATCGCGGGCCGCACGAGGTCGTTCATCGCCGCGTCCACGATGAGGAAGTTCTTGCCCGCGCCGCGCTTGAGGTGCTCGACCCGCGCGAGGAGCACGCCGGCGTTGCCCACCATGAAGCGGCCGTGCTCGAGGAGGATCTTCAGCCCGAGCGGGGCCAGCAGCGGCGTGAGGGTCGCACCGTAAAGTTCAGGGGTCAGCGGGCGCTTGTCGGCCGGCTGCCCGTCCCACCAGGCCTGCGGTCCGCTCGCCAGGGCGTCGCGGTAGACAATGCCCATGCCGCCGCCGATGGAGAAATACTCGATGCCATACGTGGCCTTCAGCTCGGCGACAAAACCGGCGACCTTCTTGACCGCCTCGACGAACGGCCCGACCTCGGTGAGCTGCGAGCCGATGTGCATCTGCACCCCGCGGATGCGGAGGTTCTTCAGCTTCGCGGCGGCCTCATAGGCGGCCGCGGCGTGCTTCAGGGGGATGCCAAACTTGTTGTCGCTCTTGCCCGTGGTGATCTTGGCGTGCGTGTGCGCGTCCACATCCGGGTTGATGCGGATGGCGATGGGGGCCTTCACGCCCAGCTGGCCGGCCACGTGGTTGATGCGGGCCAGCTCGGGCTCGCTCTCCACATGGAAGGCGTAAATGCCGTTTTCCAGGGCCAGCTTGATCTCGGCCTCGGTCTTGCCGACGCCAGCGAAGACGCTGGTGGTCACCTTGGCGCCCGCCGCGAGCACGCGGCGCAGCTCGCCGCCGGACACGAGGTCAAAGCCCGCCCCGAGGTTCGCGAAGTGCCGGATCACGGCCAGGTTGGAGTTGGCCTTCATCGCGTAGCAGATCTGCAGGTCGAGGCCGCTCAGGTTGCGCTGCAGGCGGTGGTAATTGTCCGCCATGGTGGCCGCGCTGTAGACGTAAGTCGGCGTCCCGTAGAGCTTGGCGATGGCCGCGAGGTCGGCCGATTCACAGTGCAGATCCTGTCCGGAGTAGTGGAAGTGGTGCATGGGGAGCGTGGAAAAAAATCGTGAAAGACCGACCTTAGCGGGTTTCCCCTTGAAAAAACCACCCCTAATTTCGGTGATGACATCCCCACCATGTTGCGCGTCGTCCAGCACCTCTTCCACCGTCCCGCCATCCGGCTGGGCGTCATGGACGGGCCGCGGGGTCTCTGCCGCAACCAGCGGTTCGCGAGCTTCCTGGTCGAGTGCAACCGGAAGCCGCTCGACACCCATTTTCACGACACCGTGCTGCGCGGGCGCAGGCTGCTGCGGCAGGCCCTGCTGGCCGGGCTGGTCGGCGGCGGGGTCTGGATCGCCTTGGAGAGCTTTCGGGCCCTGGCCGTGTTCTGACCGCCGGCCGGGTCAATCTCGGCAGTCTTGCACTTTCGGGACCGGCTGCCATCCGTTGGCGCAACCCATGAAAACGGCCTCCCTCCTCCTCGGTTCCCTGCTTGTCGCGTGCGTTCTGCTTTCCGGTTGCGCCACCCCGCCCAAGGCCACCGGCGTCACCGTGACCGTGACCGGCTTCCGCGACGCCGACGGCTCCCCGCAGAACCGCGCGATCATGGCCCTGCATTTCACGAGTGAGAATGTGACCGCGGTCGGATTCACCCGCACCGTCCACGAGCTTTACCTCAACGACCGTTTTGTCGGCAAGGCGGAGAACCTCACCCCGGTGGGCGTGCCGCCGATGGGCAGCGTCAACCTGGATGTACCCATCACCCTCGAAAATCCGGGCGTGGTGCGGCAGATCCTGTCCTTCTCGAGCAAGTCCCCCTACCGCCTGGTGACCGTGCTGCATTACACCGACGGCGACGACAAGGTGCAGGTCAAGGTCACCGCCGAGGGCAAGGTCGAGCTGCTCGGGCTCGAGCAAGCGGCCCGCTGAAAACGAAAAGACGGCCCGCGCCAGAGGCGGGGACCGTCTTCCAGTGCGAGCCGGCGGTGATCAGGCCGCCAGTTCGAAAGCCGTTGCCCGGCGGGCGGGGCGGGGAAACTGCATCACCGTCGCGCGGGCTTCCAGCGGCTTGATCGTGCGGGTGCAATCCGCGAGGAAGATGCTAAGGAGGCAGGCGCCGAAGACCAGCGAACCGGCGAGGGCGAGGGATTGGAAGAAAAGGACAAACGCGGCGAGCGCGGCAAGGGCGAGGAGGGCGGTGAAGGTTTTCATGGTGTTCAAATTGTTGATGCCCTGAAAACACGGGGGTCCCCGGAAAGTTACAAAAAAACGCCGCCCCGGGAAGGGGCGGCGTGATAAAATTTCCCAACTATCTCCAATACTATGACTTAGCCGGTACCGCCGGCGGCCGAGGAGACGGGTTTGAAAGCGGAGCGGACACTGGCCTTCAGGTAATCCCGGTTCAGGCGCGCGATGAAATCGTGGCTGATGGTCTTCGGGCAGGCGGCGCTGCACTCGTACTGGTTGGTGCAGCTGCCGAAACCCAGGGCGTCCATCGTGTTCACCATGGCCAGCACGCGCGAGTCGCGTTCCGGCTGGCCCTGCGGGAGCAGGCCGAGTTGCGAGACCTTGGCGGCGACGAACAGCATCGCGGAGGCGTTCTTGCAGGCGGCGACACAGGCGCCGCAGCCGATGCAGGCCGCCGCGTCCATCGCGAGGTCGGCGTCGGTTTTCGGCACGGGAATGGCATTGGCATCGGGCGCGGCCCCCGTGCGCACGCTGATGAATCCACCGGCCTGGATGATCTGGTCGAAGGCCGACCGGTCCACCACGAGGTCCTTGACCAGCGGAAACGCCTTCGCGCGGAACGGCTCGACGACGATCACTTCGCCATCGCGGAAGGCGCGCATGTAGATCTGGCAGGTGGCGACGCCATGGCCGGGCCCGTGGGCCTTGCCGTTGATCGTGCACGAGCAGGTGCCGCAGATGCCCTCGCGGCAGTCGTGGGCGAATGCGATGGGCTCCTCGCCCTTCAGCGTCAGCCCGTCGTTCACCACGTCGAGCATCTCGAGGAACGACATGTGCGTGCTCAGGTTGGCCGCGGGATAGTCGACAAATTTTCCGGGCGCAGCCGGCCCCGCCTGCCGCCAGACGCGGAGGGTGATGCTGATCGTGTTGCTGTTGGTTTCGGCGACCATCGGGGTGAAAGTTACTTGTAGTTGCGGACGCTCATCTTCGTGAACTCGTAATTGAGCGGCTCGATGTTGCGGAGCGGCGTCTTGCCCTCCCCCTGGTATTCCCAGGCGGCGACATGCGCGAACTTCTCGTCATCCCGTTTGCACTCGCCGTCGGGATGCTGGTACTCCTCGCGGAAATGGCCGCCGCAGCTCTCCTCGCGCGTCAGGGCGTCGAGGCAGAGCAGCTCGCCCAGCTCGAAAAAGTCCGCCACGCGGCCCGCCTGCTCCAGCGACTGGTTGAGCGTGGCCGCGGAGCCCGGCACCGTGACGTTCGCCCAGAACTCCTCGCGCAGCGCCGGGATCAGCTTCAGCGCCTGCTCGAGGCTGGCGCGCGTGCGCGCCATGCCGCAGTGCTCCCACAGGATCTTGCCAAGCCGCTTGTGGTAATGGCTGACGGTCTCCTTGCCCTTGATCTGCAGGAAGCGCTCCGTCATCGCGCGGATGTTTTCCGCCGCGGCCTTGAACTCCGGGGCGTCAACCGACGGCCGCGCGCCGGGCTTCTGGCCGGCGAGGTAGTCGCCGATCGTGTAGGGAATGACAAAATAGCCGTCGGCGAGGCCCTGCATCAGCGCGGAGGCGCCGAGCCGGTTCGCGCCGTGGTCGGAGAAGTTCGCCTCGCCGAGCACGAAGAGCCCGGGGACGTTCGACATCAGATTATAATCCACCCAGAGCCCGCCCATCGTGTAGTGGACGGCCGGGAAAATGCGCATCGGCTGCTGGTAG
>CAIOAO010000088.1 GCA_903855985.1 uncultured Opitutia bacterium
CTCTGGCCCGCCATCAACATCGCCGCCTCCGGCACCCGCAAGGAGGAGTTGCTGATCGATGCAAAGACCCTCGAGGGCATCCACTTCTTCCGCCGCGCCCTGGTGCAGCAGAAGATCGAGGAGGCGACCGAGACCATGATCGCCCGCCTGTCCAAAACCAAGACCAACGCCGAGTTCCTGAAGCTCATCGCCCGCTAACTTCACTCTTGCCGCCCGCGCCCTGCGCGGGGCAAGGTTCCCTTCCCTCTCTCTCCGCCGCCGCCCTCCCACCACCACCGCATGCACAGTTTCTCCGAGCAATGTCTCGACATGGCCCGCTCAATGCTGGCCCACAATCTCGACTCGATCCAGGCTGACGGCACGCTTCTTCCCGCGAATGGCGAGCAATCGCGTCCGGATGAGCCCGGCCACGTCGCCTACGCCCTCGGAGAATTTTACCGCGCGACCGGCGAGACCACGGTCGGCAGCTACGACCTGATCGACCTCGCCGCCCGCTGCATCACGGCGCAGATGTTCACCGAGCCGCCGGCGGAAAACGGCCTCGCCTACGCCTCGCTCGGCCTGCTCGCCTTCGGTCCCTCCAAGGAGCGCAACCCGGTCTGGGAGCGCCTCGTCGAGGAAACCCGCGAGCGCATCGACAAACAGCTGCTTCACCGCAGCGACTACGACAACCACTGGCAGGCGTTCAACGTCGCCCGCGCCGTCGCCCGCTTCAGCCTCGGCCTGTCCAAGAAGGACGAGACCTCCCGCCTGATCGAGCGGATGGTCGAGCGCATCACCGCGACCAGCTCGGCCGGCTTCTTCGACGACGCCACCACGGGCTTCGGCGGCAATTTCAACCTCTACGGCGTGATGACCTTCGTGTTCATCCGCTCGGCGCTGCAGCTCCACGCCAACAGCGGCGTGCGCGACCGCAAGCTGCCGACCCTCCGCACCTACGCCGAGAAATACATCAAGATGATGCCCGACCTTGTCCGCGCCGACGGGCTCGGCTGGGCCTTCGGCCGCGCCGCGGGCGCCTACGGCCAGATGCACTGCATCAGCCTCATCCTGCAGGGCCTGCGCGACGGGTGGATCGCGGACGACCAGAAGTCGAAATACTACGACATCCTCCGCCGCCTATTTCTGTTTTTCTACGAGACCTACCTCGACCAGGAACAAGGCTTTCTCGACCTGCGCGACGACGAGCGCACCGCCTACTCGCACCACACCACGCGCATGGCGAATTTCGACGCCGCCCGCTACCTGTGCCAGTGGTCCCGCCTCGCCAAGACCGTGCACATGCCCCCCGGCACCCCGAAGATCGAGCCGCCGCGCACCTCGGGTCGGTTTGTGATCTTCGACAAGAGCAACCGCAAGGAGCAGGGCCTCTTCCTTTACCGCGACGCCGAGAGCGGCCTCCACCTGCAGATCCCGCTCATCAGCTCCGGCAGCAAGCTCACCAGCGACTCCCTGCCCTTCCCGCATTGCCCCGGCGTCTTCGACTGGCCGAACAATGTCTACCTGCCGGTCATGCTCCCCGAGCTGACCTTCGGCGAACACGTCACAATCCCGGCCTTCTACGGCAAGAACTGCGTCACCGGCCTCGGCCTCAAGAACAGTTTCTATTTCCGCTACGAGCAGCCCGAGCTCATCTCCACCAAGGAGGAGTTCGTGAAGAACCTCGGCAGCGTGAAGGTCCAGTGGACGTTCGCCGGCAGCAAGGTCAGCTGCGAATTCGCCTATACGGTGAAGCAGGCCATCACCCTCGACAAGTTCCGCTACGTCCTCGCCATTGCCGCGCCGCACTCGAAGTACCACGTCAACGGCGCCCTCGCCCTCGGCCCCCAGGGCCAGCGTTGCACCGTCGTGAAGGATGACTTCCAGGGCACCTGGCAGGAAACCGAGGTCGTTAGTGCCGACCCGGCCTACCGCACGAATTACGGCAAGATCCACTATCTGCAGTATCTGGTGCGCGACCATCCCCTCATCATGCGCCCCGGTCACGTCTACCGTCTCGCGGTGAATTTCGAGCCCGACGTCACGCACGTCTGACGACGAAGTTTCAGGTGGCAAGGTCCCGGCGCGGACGTACGGATTAGGCAAGTCACCACTTGCAACTTGTTAATTGTTACCTGTCACTTTGCGAAATGCTGAGCCGCCGCATCATTCCCTGCCTGGACGTCAACGCCGGCCGCGTGGTGAAGGGCGTCAAGTTTCAGGAATTGCGCGATGCCGGGGATCCCGTCGCCTGCGCCCGCGCCTACGACGCCCAGGGGGCGGACGAGCTGATTTTCCTCGATATCACCGCCTCCAGTGACGAGCGGCGCATCATGCACAACGTGGTGGCGGCAACCGCCGAGCAGTGCTTCATGCCCCTCACCGTCGGCGGCGGCCTGCGCTCACTCGCGGACATCGAGGCCATGCTTCAGGCCGGGGCCGACAAGGTCTCCCTCAATACCGCGGCCATCAAGAACCCCGCGCTCATCGCCGAGGCCGCGCAGCGCTTTGGCACCCAGTGCATCGTGCTCGCGATTGACGCCAAGCGGGAGCCCGACGGCCAATCGTGGCGCGTCTACACCCACGGCGGGCGGAATCCCACCGCGCTCGATGCCGTCAGTTGGGCCCGCCAGGCCGTCGAGCTGGGCGCGGGTGAAATTCTACTGACCAGCATGGATCGCGACGGCACGGGGGCCGGCTATGACCTCGAGCTCACGCGGGCGGTCAGCGATGCCGTTTCCGTCCCGGTGATCGCCAGCGGCGGAGCCGGCACCCTCGCCCACCTCACCGAGGTGCTGGATCGCGGCCACGCCAGTGCGGTCCTCGCCGCGAGCATCTTCCACTTCGGGACCTTCACGATCCCCCAGGCCAAGGACTATCTGGCTTCCCACGGAGTTCCCGTGCGCCGCTAGCGTGCAGGCGGCGCTGCTTTGCCGCCCGCGTAACGATTTGGTAACGGGAATGTATCGGCTCGTTTCAGGGTCGAACGCCACTATTCTGGCCTGACTTCCCGCGCTTCGGCTTGAAACCCAGAGGTTCCGCCGTTCAACCCATGCCCCCCTCCTGCTCAAACTCCGGCCACTACCGGCTCGGTCGCGGTCTTGGCCGGACCGACGAGCAGATCAAGCTGACCCTGGATCCGGATGAAAAACTCCGCATCCAGCGTACCCACGGGAATCTCGTACAGCTGATGGCTGCGCATGTGCTCGTAAATCTGCCGCTCGCCATCGGGCGTCAGGCCGCGGGGGCGCAACAGCCGTTTGCGCTCCAGCAAGAGGGCCAGAAACTGCAGCAACGGAGTGTTCGCCGGGTTCGGCTCCGCCGCGGGATCACCCAGCGTCACAAAAAGATTCTCCGCCGTGAGTTTGAGCGTGCGCCCAGGATTCTCGTCGGCCCGCCGCGCCTTGTAGCTGACAGTCCAGCTGCAGAACACGAAACTGGGCTTGGTGTAGGCCGCATCCTCGCTTGCCAGCACGTCGTGGCGGCCCACTTCCCCGGTCGCCTCGCGGACGAGATGGGAAACCACGCGGTCACCGTCGGCGAATTCGCGGCCGGAGGCCCGGCAGGTTTTGGCGGAGGGATGCAGGGTCAGTTCCATGGGCCCGGAGTTTTAGCCCCCGGGAAATTGAATGCTAGCCAAATTCCCGTTCTCCCATGAAGGGCCGCCTCATTGCCATCGGCGACATCCACGGCTGTCCGCGGGAATTCGAGGAACTGCTCGACAAGCTGGAACTCACCAAACACGACCGGGTGATCCTGCTTGGCGACTTGGTGAACCGCGGGCCCGACAGCGCCCGCGTCATCGCCCTGGCCCGCGCCCACGCCCGGCTCGCCCTGCTCGGCAACCATGAGCTGCGGCTGCTCAACTACCGCAAGACCGGTGACCCGACTCATCTCAAGAAAAGTGATTACGAGACGCTCAAGCAGCTTAACCACAAGGACTGGGCCTACCTGAGCGCCATGCCCCTCACGTTTCACGATGCCTCCCATGGTATCGTCCTGGTTCATGGCGGCTTCCTCCCCCACCAGCCATGGCGCCGGCAACCTGCGCGCATCGTCACCCGCATCCAGGTGGTCGCCAAGGACGGCACGCCGCTCAAACGGGCCGAGGATCCCGCCGCCCCGCATTGGTCGGAGCTCTGGAGCGGCCCGCCCTTTGTGGTCTACGGGCACACTCCGCGCCCGGACGTCTCCCGCCTGAAATGGTCCCTGGGCATCGACACCGGCTGCGTGCTGGGGGGCAGCCTGACGGCGTGCATTCTTCCGGAAAAACGGATTGTGCAAGTCCGGGCCCGCGAGAAATACTGCCAGCCGTGAAGCCCCCGGCCCCGTAACCGCCATGCCCGACGCCAACCTGCCGCTCTCCTCCGTCCGCGAGGTCAAGGCCCTTGACCGCACCGGCGGCCAGCCGTTCGCGAGTCTCCTCGTCGTGCGAAAGCTCACCGCCAAGACCGCGTCGAACGGCAATCCCTTCTTCAGCGTGGACCTCGGCGATCGCACCGGCTCGTTCGGCTGCACCGTTTTCAGTGACAACCCGGCGTTCGAGCTGCTCCGCAACGCCGGTGAGGGCGCGGTTGTCCGCGTCGAGGGCAAGGTCGATTATTATCAGGGCCGCCTTTCGCCCAAGCTCGGCCAACTCGCGGTGCTCTCCGAAAGCGAACTGGGAGCCCCGGGCTTGCTCGACAACCTCGTTGAGCTCGCCCCCGAAAATGCCGACACCCTCTGGACGGAGTTCAATGGCTTCATTGACGGCATCACGCACCCCGCCCTGAGGGCCACCACCCGCGCGGTCTTCGAGGAGATCGGCGAGACGTTCCGGTGGACGCCCGCCGCCATCTCCATGCATCACGCCTATCGGCACGGCCTGCTCGAGCATACCGTGCACATGGCCCGGGCGTGCCGGGCGCTGCTGCCGCTCTACCCCGAGGTGGACGCCAATCTAGCGATGGCCGGCATCCTGTTGCATGACACCGGCAAGACCATCGAGTACGAGGGCACGCTCGCGACGAAACGGAGCCGCCGGGGAATTTTGCAGGGTCATGTCGTGCTCGGCTACCAGCTCGTGCGCAAGGCCGGCAAGAAGGCCAAGCTGGGCGAGGAACTGCTGGAACGGCTCGAACACATCGTGCTCAGCCACCAGGGTGAACCCGAGTGGGGCGCCGCCGTATACGCGGCGACGCCCGAGGCCGTGTTCGTGTCGATGATCGACAATCTCGACGCCAAGATGGGGATGGTGCAGCGCGCCCTGCGCCAGGCGGCGGATGGCGAGGAATTTTCCGAGCGCCTGCCCGGCTTGAGTTCACCGCTGCTCACCCGTCCGCCCCAACCGGACTAAGTCCGGAAAACCGGCGCAAAAAAGCCGCCCGCTTGTGACGGACGGCTGGAGGACGGGAATTTGTGTCCCGGTTACGGGGCGTAAGTGATCGTGCGCAGTCCGGCGACACCGACGATCGAGATCGCGACGCCCTGCGTGAAGGCACCCGGATAGGTCTCGTTCGCGACCAGGTTCAGGGCCTTCACATAGTTCGAGCTGCCGACCAGGTTGCTGATCGTCACGGTCGAAACCCCGTTCTCCATGTAGTACTGGTGAGTGGATCCCTCTTTTCGGTCCATCCCTAGAGTCGGTCTGGGCGATTGGTTGATGTTGATACGACTGACGCTGGTTGTCCATCCCTGGCGGAGGGAAGGCCCGGCTCGGCGGGCCTGACCGGCGCCAGGGATGGA
>CAIOAO010000089.1 GCA_903855985.1 uncultured Opitutia bacterium
GCCCACGATCAGGGCGGGCGTGATGATCGCGAACATCAGCTGATACATCGAGAAGACGTTCTGCGAAACCCAGTAGGCGTAGTTGGTGTTGGGCGCGGAGGTGACATCCTTCAGGAAGAAATATTCCGTGCCGCCGAGATACGGGCTGTTGAAGTTGGAGCCGAACACCAGGCTGTAGCCGAAGGCCCACCAGAGGATCGTGACGAGGCCGGTGATACCCAGGCATTGGGCGAGCACGGACAGCACGTTCTTTTTGCGGACGAGGCCGCCGTAGAACAGCGCGAGGCCGGGTAGCGTCATGAAGAGGACGAGCGCGGAGCTGGTCATCATCCAGGCGTTGTGGCCGGGGCCGGCGACGCCGGTCAGGCTTTTGCCGGGATCGGTGTTGTTCACATAGGCCTCGAGGGCCGCGATGCGTTCATCCGAGGTGGGAGCAGCAGGTGCAGCCGGAGCTGGGGTCTGTGCTACGGCGGTCAGGCTGAGATAACAGGCCAGACACGCGAACAAGGCAGTGCGAAGCAGACGCTGGGGAGTATGCATGGTCAGCGGCACTTAAGCAGCACCCATGCCACCCGCCCCGGCCGTCGCGTCATTACCCCAAAACAAAGGGCCGGCCCCCTCGTGGGAGCCGGCCCAAAATAATTCGGAAACTGCGCTCAGACCGCGGCTTCGCCGCGCTCGTCGGTGCGGATGCGCACGGCCTCGTCAATCGGCAGCACGAAGACCTTGCCGTCGCCGATTTTGCCGGTCTTGGCCGCCTTGACGATGGCGTCGACCGTCTTGGCCTTCACGTCATCAGCCACCACGATCTCGATCTTCACCTTCGGCAGGAAATCCACGGTGTACTCGCTGCCGCGGTAAATCTCGGTGTGACCCTTCTGGCGGCCGAAGCCCTTGACCTCGGTCACGGTCATGCCCTCCACCCCAACCTTGGCGAGGGCTTCCTTCACTTCCTCGAGTTTGAACGGCTTGATGATGGCGATGATTAGTTTCATGGGATAAGTCTCTGGCCGATTGGATAGGTGAAGGCCGGGTGGCGCAAGCCCGCGTTACTCGGGCAGCACCGTCTGGATATGGAGCTCCTTGAGCTGCTTGGCCGTGACCGGCGTCGGGCTCTGGGCCATGAGGTCCTGCCCCTTCTGCGTCTTCGGGAAGGCGATCACGTCGCGGATGCTCGTCGTGCCGCAGAGCAGCGCGACCATGCGGTCGAGGCCGAAGGCGATGCCGCCGTGCGGCGGGGCGCCGAAGGTGAACGCCTTGAGCATGTAGCCGAAGCGGCTCTCGACCACGTCGGCCGGGATCTTGAGCACGTCCTCAAACACCTTCTTCTGCAGCGCCGGCTGGTGGATCCGGATCGAGCCGCCGCCGAGTTCCATGCCGTTGAGCACGATGTCGTAGTGCTGGCCGCGGACCTTCTTCGGGTCGGTGTCGAGCAGGGGGATGTCCTCGACCACCGGCGAGGTGAACGGGTGGTGCGTGGCGACGTAGCGGTTCTCCGCCTCGTCGTGGGTCATCAGCGGGAAATCCACCACCCAGAGAAACTGCCAGTCATCCGCCCGCAGCGTCAGCAGGCCGCGCTTCTGCAGGAGGGCCGCCGCCTCGAGCCGGAGCCGGCCGAGGATGGCGCAGGCCTTCTCCCACGGCGCCGCCGCGAAGAACACGATGTCGCCGTCCGCGATGCCGAGCTGCGCGGTGAGCGCGGCCTTCTCGGCGTCGGAGAAGAACTTCACGATGGGCGACTTCCATTCGCCGCCCTCGACCTTGATGAAGGCGAGGCCCTTGGCGCCGAGGGATTTCGCAATCTCCTCGAGGCTCTTTGTCTCGCCCTGCGTGAGGTCGGCGAGGCCCTTGGCGTTGATCGCCTTGATCACCCCGCCGCTGGCGACGGTGGACGAGAAGACCTTGAACGCGGAGGCCTTGAAGGTTTCCGAGAAGTCCGCGAGCTCCATCGCGAAGCGCACGTCGGGCTTGTCCACGCCGTAGCGGTTCATCGCGTCGTGGAACGTCATCCGCGGGAACGGCGTCTGCAGCTCGGTGCCGAGCACGTCGAGCCAGACCTTCTTCAGCATGCCCTCGAAGAGCGAGTAGATGCCCTCGCGGTCGATGAACGAGGCCTCGACGTCGATCTGGGTGAACTCCATCTGGCGGTCCGAGCGCAGGTCCTCGTCGCGGAAGCAGCGGGCGATCTGGAAGTATTTCTCCACGCCGGCGACCATGAGGATCTGCTTGAACTGCTGGGGCGACTGCGAGAGCGCGTAGAACTGGCCCGCATGGATGCGCGACGGCACGAGGTATTCGCGCGCGCCCTCGGGGGTGCTCTTGAACAGCGCGGGCGTCTCGACCTCGATGAATTCCTGCGCGTCAAAGTAGTCGCGCACGGACTTGGCGGCCCGGTGGCGCACCTGGAGGTTCTTCCGCATCTTCGGCCGGCGAAGGTCGAGGTAGCGGTAGGTCAGGCGGAGGTCCTCGTTGACCTTGTCGCCGCCGGCATCGTCGAGCGGGAACGGGGGCGTCTCGGAGACATTCAGCACCTCGAGGGCATCAGCCGCGACCTCCACCTCGCCGGTGGGGAGCGCGGAGTTGACCGTGCCCGCGGGGCGCGGCACGACCTTGCCGCCGATGGCGATGACCGACTCCGGCTTGAGGTGCGCCGCGGCGGTGCCGAGGGCCGCGTTGTCCTTGGGGTCGAACTTGACCTGCGTCAGGCCCTTGCGGTCGCGCAGGTCGATGAAAATGATGCCGCCGTGGTCGCGGATGGAATCCACCCAGCCCAGCAGCGCGACGGTCGCGCCAAGGTCGGACTTGGTAAGCTGGGCACAGTGATGGGAGCGTTTCATGGGCACGGAGGGGCCAGATAAGCCGACCGCCCCGCCCCGGAGCAACCAGAATTTGGGGCGCTATGACACGGACGGACGGGACCGGACCCGCGGCGGGAATTACTCGAGCTCGTCGGCCAGCCGGATCAACTGCTGCGCGAGCTCCCGGGCGGCGTCCGCCGACAGCTCCACCGGCTCGCCAAACGTCGCGGCGGCCGTCGCGGCGGCCTTGAGCCGGAGCACGCCGTTGGCCTGGTCCATTTCGAGGGTCAAATTGTCCGCATCGGGGGTGTTCATAGTCGGTCGGTCTCCTTGGGAATCGGGGCTTCGTAAGTGATGCTGATCGTCGCGTTGCCGGGGCGCAGCGGTTTCCATTTCAGCAGGATGACGGTCTGGACCGCCTTCCAGGTAAGCTCGATGGACTCGGAGCTCGTGGTGGAATACTCCAGACCGTACTTCCGGCGGAGCAGGTCGCGAAACATCTCGAAGTCCTTCATCAGGATTTCCCCGGTTTCCGTCAACGCCACCGCCACCAGCTGCTCGTGCTTGAAGAAAAACTTCACCGTGAACCGGTGGCCCGCGATGACCACCTGGTCGAGCTCCAGCAATTCGGTCCCCCGACCGGCGGGCAGCTCGGCCGCCGGGTCCGCGTCATGCGCCTCGGGAAAAAGCTTCCGCACTTCCTCCAGCGGCATGCCCGCTCCGGTGCCCGGCCAGAGGGTCTGGGCGTGCAGCGAACCCGCCACCAGGCCGAAGAGCAGACCGAGAAGGATGCGATAACCGGGCTTCACCTTGGCATCAGGCCGGCAACACCAGGTTTTCGCCGGTCATTTCCGCCGGCTTCGGCAGCCCCATCAGCGCGAGCAGGGTCGGCGCGAGGTCCGCCAGCCGGCCGCCCGTACGCATCCTGGTTTTCCCGACCACGAGTCCGTCGCCCACCGCAAAGACCTCCACGAGGTTCAGCGTGTGCGAGGTGTGCGGTGCGTTGTGCGCGAAATCCCACATCTGCTCGGCGTTGCCGTGGTCGGCGCAGATGAGGGCCTTGCCGCCCACGCTCGCGAGCGCGGCCAGCAGCTCCCCCACTCCGCGGTCGGTCGCCTCCACCGCCTTGATCGCCGCCGGCAGCGAGCCGGTGTGGCCGACCATGTCGGGGTTGGCGTAGTTCACGACGAGGAAGCCGTATTTGCCGCAAAGAATCGCCGCCTTCGCCAGCTCCGTCACCGCCGCGGCCGACATCTCGGGCTGCAGGTCGTAGGTCGCGACCTTCGGGCTCGGCGGACACGCCCGCTCCTCGCCGGGAAACGGCGCGCTGCGGTAGTTGTTGAAGAAAAACGTCACGTGCGGGTTCTTCTCCGTCTCCGCGCAGCGGAACTGCGCGATCCCCGCGTCGCTCACGACCTGGCCGAGGATGTTCTTCAACGGCGGCGGCTTCATCGCCACGACGTGCACCGGCAGGCCCGTCTCGTATTCCGTCATCGTCGCATAATAGAGGTCGAGCTTCGGGCCGCGGTCGAAGCCCTGAAAATCGTCGAGCACAAACGCCTTCGTGATCTCGCGCGGACGGTCGCCGCGATAATTGTAGAATAGCACGGCGTCGCCGTTCGCGATCACCGCCACGGGCTGGCCCGTGGCGCCAAGGACCGCGGTCGGGGCAACAAACTCATCGCCCTTCTGCGTCGCCGTCAGCGGGGCGTCGTAGTACTGCTGCACCGCCGCCGCCGCGTTCGGGGCCGTCGCGACGGCCTGGCGGCCGGTCAGGAGGTCATAGGCCTGTTGCACGCGTTCCCAGCGGTTGTCGCGGTCCATCGCCCAGAAGCGCCCGCAGACCGTGGCGATCCGGCCGACGCCGATTTTTTTGCACTCGGCGTCCACCTGCTGCACGTAGCCGAGCCCGCTCTGGGGCGGCGTGTCGCGGCCATCGGTGAAGGCGTGGATGAACACTTCCGTGATGCCGTCCGCCTTCGCCTGCCGCAGGATGCCGTAAAGATGCTCCAGCATGCCGTGCACGCCGGCGTCGGAGACGATGCCCATGAGGTGCAGGCGCGAGGAACGCGTCTTCACCCGGTCCACCAGCCCGCGCCAGACGGGGTTGGTGGCGAGGCGTTTTTCGGAAAACAGCTTGTTCAGGCGGACGAGCTCCTGGTCCACGATGCGGCCCGCGCCGATGTTCTCATGGCCGACCTCACTGTTGCCCATCACGCCGTCCGGCAATCCGACGTCGAGCCCGCTGGCCGCGATCAGCGTGTGCGGGTACCGGGCCTGCAGGGCGTCGTCGCAGGCCTTTTTCGCCAGGAAAACGGCGTTGACCGGGTTCTGGGCCGGATCGGGATTCTTGCCCCAGCCATCACGGATGACGAGGAGGACGGGTGTGCGGGTCGTGGCCATGGAGGTTGAAGGCGTAACAAACGCGCTTCACGGCGTTTGACAACACTTCGCGTTGCGCCGACGAATTTGCCCGCCATGGCCCAACGCGCAGTCCTCCTCGTCAATCTCGGCTCGCCCGATTCACCCTCGGTGCCCGATGTGCGCCGCTATTTGCAGGAATTTCTCGGCGACGAACGCGTCCTCGACCTGCCCGCCGCGGCGCGCTGGCTCCTGCTCGAGGGCATCATCCTGCGCACCCGGCCGAGAAAATCCGCCGAGGCCTACGCCACGGTCTGGACCAAGGAGGGCTCGCCCCTCATCGCGACCTCCCGCCAGGTGCAGGCCTCCCTCGCCGCCGCCCTCGGGCCCGACACCCCGGTCTACCTCGCCATGCGCTATGGCAATCCCTCGATCGCGGGTGTCATCGCCCAGCTCGCGGCCGACGGCGTGAAGGAACTGCTGCTGTTTCCCCAATACCCCCACTACGCGATGTCCTCGTGGGAGACGGTCGTTGTCCGCGTCATGGAGGAGATCGCGAAGCAGGCGCCCGGCATCCACGTGACCACGGTGCAGCCGTTCTACGCCGACGCCGACTACATCGACGCCCTCCACGCGGTCGCCGCCCCGTACCTGGCGGAGGGTTACGACCACCTGCTGTTCAGCTACCACGGGCTGCCCGTGCGGCACATGCGCAAGGCCGACTCCTCGCGCGCGCACTGCATGACGGTCGCCGACTGCTGCCAAACCTGCTCGCCCGTCCACGCGACCTGCTACCGCGCGCAATGCCTGGCCACCACGCGGGCGCTCGCGGCGCGCGCCGGCCTCGATCCCGCGCGGCATTCGGTCTCGTTTCAATCCCGCCTCGCCGGCGAGCCCTGGCTGGAGCCGTTCACCGACGTGGAGTTCGCCCGCCTGCCCAAGGTCGGGGTGAAAAACCTCCTCGTGATCTGCCCCGCCTTCGTGACCGACTGCCTCGAGACGCTGGAGGAAATCTCCGGGCGCGGGCGCGAGGAATTCACCGCCGCGGGCGGGGTCACGTTCCGGCAAATCCCCTGTCTGAACAACCACCCGGCGTTCATCGATTTTCTCGCCAAGCGGACCCAACGCTGGCTGGCTGAGGCCTAACCGTGGACCAGCCCACTCTATCTCGGCCGCCCTTCGCCTTTTCGAGCCAGTCCTCGTCGTCGGCCGCGCCCGAGCTCAGTGTGGTCCTGGTCCTCGACGCCGAGGGCCGCGTGACGGCCGCCAACCATTCGGCCCGGACCCTCTGGCAGACCAGCAACCGCGACCCGGTCGGCGGGCATTTCGCCAACCTGATCCAGTTCGATCTCGTTTCCGACGAACCCGGCTGGATCGTCGCCCAGTGGAAGGTGCTGCTCAACGCCACGCTCGACCAGAACACGCTGCTCATCACCAAGCCGGTGATCGGCGCCTCCCGCCCGGTGATCGTGCGCCTGGAAACCCATCTCGGCGCCACACCCGGCTACATTGCCACCCTCCAGCCGCTGCAGGCCCTGGCGGTGCCCGCCGTCGGTGATGTCGCCAGCTTCCGCCTCCTGACCGAAAAGGGCGTCGCCGGCTTCTTCGACCTGAACCTCAAGACCGGCCGCGCCCATTACTCCGCCGCCTGGAAAAAGATCCTCGGTTACCTCGAGGCCGAGCTGCCCGACACGATCGAGCAGTGGCGCGAGCTGATCCATCCCGACGATTCCGCCGCGGCCCCCGACCAGCTCGGCAAGAAACTGGCCACCAGCCCCCGGCCGTTCAGCGTCGAGTACCGGATGAAGCACCAGCAGGGGCACTGGGTATGGATCCAATGCCTCGGCCTGCAGGTGCCCGGCGCCACCGGCGAGCTGGAGCGGATCATCGGCCTGCACATTGACATCACCGACCGCAAGGAACTGGAGGAAAGCAGCATCGCCAACGACACGCGCATGCAGGAGCTCAGCAGCCTCGGCCCGCTTGGCGCGTTCGAACTCGATTTCACCGGCAAGGTTTTCTGGTTTTCCCCGGCGTGGAAAAAAACCCTCGGCTGGTCCGAGGAGGAGCGCGCCGCGGAACTCGAGACGTTCGCCGCCGCCCTGCCCCGCGAGGTCGCCGCGGCGGGCGTCGAGCCCTGGCTGCTCGCCCTTGCCCCCGGCCAGGCGTCGTTCCTGGAACCCGTCGAGCTGATCGACAAAGCCGGCCGCCGCGTGACCGTGCTGCTCGGCGCTCACCGCCATTTCACCCGCAAGAAGGAGCTCGCGCGCGTGACAGGCTTCATTTGCGCCATTCCCGCCGGCCAGTCCCTCTCCACCGGCGGCGGCCTGCCGTCCGTCCTCGCGCACCAGGCCCTCGGGACCGTCGCCGAGGGCGTCCTCGTGGCCGACGGCCACGGGAAAATCGTCTTCGCCAACGCCGCGGCCACCCGCCTGCTCCAGCGCACCGCCGAGGCCGTGGCAGGCCAGCCAGTCAACGAGATCTTCCGGCTCGTCAGCCAAGAGAGCGGCCGCGCCGCCGATCCCGCGTTCGACCGCGCGCTCACCGCCGACCAGACCCTGCCCCTGATCAGCCAGGACGCCCTGGCCCCGGCCGTCGAGGGCGGCACGGCCACGCCCATCGTCTGGACGGCCCGGGCGGTCTTTGACCCCGACAGCAAGCCCCTCGGTGTCGCGATCGCCTTCCGGGACCCGGCGGAAATGAGCCTCACGCCCGAGGAGCTCGTGAAGGCCAACCGCTTTGAGACGCTCGGCCTCCTCGCCGGCGGCATCGCGCACGATTTCAACAACCTGCTCACCACCATCCTCGGCGGCATCTCGCTGGCCAAGGACATCCGCGACTACTCGTCCCTCGATGACAGCGAGAAGGCCTGCATGATCGCCAAGGGCCTCACGAAGCAGCTGCTGTCGTTCGCCAAGGGCGGCGCCGGCACGCAGGCCGTTGTCCCCGCCTCGGAGATCCTCGCCGACGCCATCAAGATCGCCGCCGCGGGCTCCACGGCCGAGATCAGCGTCGACGTCGCCGACCGCACCGCTCCCGTCCAGGTGGACCGCGCGCAGATTTTGCAGGTGTTCCAGAACCTCGTCGTCAACGCCCTGCAGGCCATGCCGCCGCCGCCCCACCGCGCCAAACTCCAGCTCCGCGCCGGCAACGTCACCCTGACCGACGGCCAGGTGCCCGCGCTCGCCGCCGGGGATTACGTGGAGTTCGAGGTCCGCGACAACGCCAGCGGCATCCCGGCGGAGCACCTCGCCAAGATCTTCGACCCGTTCTTCACCACCAAGAAGCACGGCACCGGCCTCGGCCTGGCCACCGTCCTCACCATCGTCCGCAAGCACGGCGGCCAGATCACCCTCGACACCACCGTCGGCGTCGGCACCGCCTTCACCGTCTACCTGCCGCCCGCCGGCCGCCCGCCCGAGGTGCAGGCCCGCCGCGCGCCGTCGCTCCGCTTCGGCACGGGCCGCGTGCTGTTCATGGACGACGACGCTTCCATCACGTCGCTCACCTCCACGATGCTGAAGAGCCTCGATTACAAGTTCGACCTCGCCAAGGGCGGCGAGGAAACCCTCGTGCTCTACAAGCGCTACCTCAACATCGGCCGCCCCTACGACGCCGTCATCATGGACATCAATGTCATCGGCGGCATGGGCGCGGAGGAAACGTTCGCCGCGCTGAAGAAGCTCGATCCCGACGTGCGCGCCATCATTTCCAGCGGCTACGACAACGAGGACATGGTCCGCAAGTTCCTCGACGCCGGCTTCTGCGGCCACCTCACGAAACCCTACCGCGTGGCCGACCTGGGCAAGCTGCTCAAAACGGTGCTCGGCTAGCCCGCTTCGGCTTCAGCTCCTCGACCAGCGCCCGCGCGCGCACCACCGCCTCCGCGAGGTCGCCCGTGATGTTCTCCGGGCCCACGCGGGCCAGGAACCCCGATTTCTCCATCAGGAAATAGGGCTGCGTGTGCGGCCCGCTCAGCACCAGGCGTTTGCCGTGGCGGTGCAATTTCTCGTAGAGATTCTCGAGGGCGTTGAGCGCGGTGGCGTCCAGCGCGGTCACCGCCGCCATATGCAGGATTACGACCCGGGTATCCGCCCCGGCCCGGCGCATCACGCTTTCCAGCTTGTCGGCCGCCCCAAACATCAGTGCGCCAAACACGCGGAAGACCAGCACGCCCTTGGGCAGGTCGGCCACGGGTTCGTGGCCCTGCGTGAGCGACGCATCGTCGTCGTGCTCCAACACGCGGGTCGTGTCCGTGATGCGCTTGATGAACAGCGCCCCCGCCAGGATCAGCCCCCACTTCACCGCCACCGTCAGGTCAAAGCAGGTCGTCAGGATAAAGGTCACGAGAAACACCGCGGCGTCGCTCTTCGCCTGGCGCCCGAGGAGGAGGAACTCGTCCCACTCGCCCATGCGCACCGCGACCACGAGGAGGACCGCGCCCAGCACGGTCAGCGGGATCAGTTTCGCCAGCGGCGCCGCCAGCAGCACCACCAGGAGCAGCGTCAGGGCGTGAACCATGCCCGCGACCGGCGAGTTCGCGCCGTTGCGCACATTGGTCGCCGTGCGCGCCAGCACGCCCGTCACCGGGATGCCCCCGAAAAACGGCACGGTGAAATTCGCGATACCCTGCGCCATGAGCTCCTGGTTGGAGTCATGGCGGTCGTCGATCATGCCGTCGGCCACCACGGCCGAGAGCAGCGACTCGATCGAGCCCATCATCGTGATGGCCACCGCCGGCGCGAGGAGGCTGCCGAGGTGCTGCCAGTCAAAGACGAGGGCGTGCGGCACCGGCAGCCCGTCCGGAAACGCGCCCGCGCCGAAGCGGCTCGTGATGGTGGCCACCGGCAGGTGGAAAAAATCCACCACAAATGTGCCCAGGATCACCGCGACGATCGAACCCGGGACAAACCGGCCCCACGGTTTCGGCCAGAAGATGATGATGGCCACCGACGCCAGCCCGAGGGCGAGAGTCGGCCCGCTCAGGCTGGGCAGCGCCCGGCCGAAGACCTCGAGCTTCGGAAAAAACTCCGCCGGCACCTCCCCGATCTGCAGGCCCAGGAAATCCTTCACCTGCGTCAGCATGATGGTGATCGCGATGCCGCAGGTAAAACCCGTGGTCACCGGGTGCGGGATGAACTTGATCAGCGTCCCCAGCCGCGCCGCCCCGAGGGCAAACAGGAACACCCCGGACATGGCCGTGCAGACGAGCAGGTTGGGCAGCCCGTAGCGCACGATGATCGCATACACGAGGCCCACAAACGCGCCCGCCGGTCCGCCGATTTGCACGCGGGAGCCGCCGAACGCCGAGACCAGGAAGCCGCCGATGATCGCCGTATACAGGCCCGTGCCCGGGGAGACGCCGGACGCGATGCCCAGGCCGATCGCCAGCGGCAGCGCGACGATGCCCACGGTCAGGCCCGCCAGCACATCCGCAGCAAACTTGGCCCGCGTGTAATCGCGGAGGCATTCAATGAGTTTCGGCCGGAAGGAAAAATAGCTTCGCTGGGAGTCACTCATGGTCCTGGCGGCGAGACTGGCCGGCCGGAACCTCCCCTGCAAGCCGGCGCCCACAATCAGGAGCGGGTCTTCACCCCACAATTAGCCGCGTCCCACGGGCCCTCACTCCCGCCAGGTGAAGGCGTGGCACAGCGCGACGCCCGCGGCATCGGCCTCGTCGGGTGCCAGCGGCCGGCCGTGGCCGAGCATCGCCATCACCGTGCGCGCCATCTGCTCCTTGCTCGCCCGCCCCGCGCCCACCACCGCCTGCTTCACGCGCAGCGGCGCATATTCGAACACCGGTCGCGCATGCAGGGCCACCGCGGCTATCGCCGCGCCGCGCGCCGCGCCCAGGATCTGGGCGGTCTGGAAATTCTGCACGTAAATCGTCTGCTCCAGCGCCACGTGCTTCACCTCGACGCCGGTCAAAAACGCCGTCACCGCCCGGTGGATCTCCCCCAGGGCGAACGCCATCGGGTGCTTCGCCGCCACGCGCACCGTCTGGCACCGCAGCAGCACCGGCTGCCGGCCCGGCGCAAATTCCACCAGCGCCAGCCCCGTGCCGCGCAGCGAGGGATCGATGCCGAGCACGCAGCCGTGGAACGGCGGACGCTGCAGCGAAACCACGACCGGGCCGCTCGCCGGGACGGATCGTCCCTCAAGCTTCGCCTTCCACATTTCCCTGACGGTCATGCGCGCCATGTTAGAACAAGAGCTTTACCCCGGCCACGGCCGAGAGGCCAAGCGCAAGGTTTTCAAACAGCTTCTGGTCGAGTTTCTTCAGGATCACCCGCCCCGCCAGCGCACCCACGATCACCGCCGGCAGCAGCAGCAGGTTGCCCTTGAAACTGTGGGCATCAATCAGCCCGAGATTCATCATGAAGGGCACCTTGAACAGGTTCATCAGCAGGAAATAATACGCCCCGGTGCCCATGAACTCCAGCTTCGGCAACCGCATCGAGAGGAGGTAAATGATCATCAGCGGGCCGGCGGCATTCGCCACCAGCGTCGTGAACCCCGCGAGGATCCCGATCACCGGCGCATACCACCAGCCGTACTCGGCCCTTTCCTCCGCCACGGGACGCGACCGGCGCACCAGATGCACCGCCAGCAGCGCGAGCACGATGATGCCGATCAGCACTTTCGCCTGCCGGTCATCAATCCGGCCGAGGGCAAAATAGCCCGCCACCACCCCGAGCGCCGTCCACGGAAACAGTTTCCACAGGTAACTCCATTGCGCGTGCCGCCGGTACGAGACGACCGCCACCACGTCGGCGAACACCAGCATCGGCAGCACGAAGCCGCTCGCCTGCCGCGCCGGCATCAGGTTCGCAAAGATGACCACGGCCAGCAGGCCCATCCCGCTGATGCCGGTTTTCGCGAGGCCGATCACCAGCGCCGCCACGACGGCGAGGACCCATTGCCACGGTTCGAGATTCATGCGCCGGCAGGTTTCTCGGTAAAGGTGCCGTCGGCGACGACAAACAACTGCCACGGGCCGAGCGCCGCATCCGGCGGAGTCGTGCCGGTGGCGATGACCTGCGACTCCGGGTCGATCACCGACCAGAACCGCTGCCGGCGCGCCGGATCGAGCTCGCCCAGGACGTCGTCCGCCAGCAGCACCGGGCGCACGCCGCTTTTTTCGCGGCACCAGGCCGCCTGCGCCAGCCGCAGGGCGAGGACGAGCGCGCGCTGCTGGCCCTCCGACGCAAAATCCTTCGCCGCGGTGCCATGCACCGAGAAATGAAAATCATCGCGATGCGGCCCCGTCAGCGTGGTGCGAAACTGCTGGTCCCGCGCCCGGCCCGACTCGAGCCGCGCCAGCAGCGCCTCGGCCGAGGCCTCCGCAAAATCCGGCTCGTAACCGAGGCCCGCCGGCTCCGCCCCGTCGCTCAGTTGCGCATAGGCCTGCTTCAGGCCGGCCCCAATCTCCCGCAGCCCGGTCTCGCGCCGGGCAATGAGCTCCGCCGCCGCCGGCGCGAGGATTTGCTCGAAAGCCGCCAGTTCCGACTCCCCCGCCCCACCGCGCTTGAGGAGGCTGTTCCGCTCGGCCAGCGCCTGGCCGTAGGTTTGCAGCACCCGCAGATAACCGGCGTCCATCGCCGACAGCGTCAGGTCCAGCCAGCGCCGTCGCAACGCCGGCGCGCCCCGCACCAGCTGCAAATCCTGGGCGGAGAAAACCACCGTCGGAAACCGGCCCAGGTGATCCGCCAGCCGCGTAACCCGCGCCTGGTCGCACCACAGTTCCTTGCCGTCGTGTCGCAGCTTGATCGTGACGTTCGTGTCGCCCTGCTTTTCGTGCTCCAACTCGGCGGCGATGGCCGCGCCATGCTGGCCGTGGCCGATGAGGAGCTTGTTGTCCGTCGCGCGGAACGACCGCAGCGCCGTGAGGAAGCCCGCCGCTTCGAGCAGGTTGGTCTTTCCCTGCCCGTTCGCGCCGACGAGGAACTGCTGCCGGCCGGAAAACTCGAGCGCGGCAAAGCCCACGTTTCGAAAATGCCGCAGCGTGATTTTTTTCAGGCGCATGACCGGATGCGCTCAAGTCAGGCAGGGTTGTCCGTCAAAAGGCACGATAATTTAACCGCCGGGGATGACCTTACTGGATTTGGGCGGTTTATCGCAGAAGCGCTAAAGGGCAAAAGCGCGAAACCAGCCACTTTGGGTTTCCATTCCCGATCCGCAGCTGCTGGCCCAGCCTGCCCAGTTTCCTCCGCGTTTTCGCCCTTTCGCGCTTCTGCGATCGGCTCGAAGGTATTCAGGTTTTTCGTGGCCGTCCCCGGCCACAACAAATTCTTCCCCTCGCCCGTTCTCTCGGCTATTCCTGTGGCCGCATGACCTTCGAAGCCTCGCTCGCCGAATCCGTCAAAACCCTGCAGGCGCTCCCCGCCCTGCGCCCGGCCATCGATCGCGCCGGGCAGCTGATCCTCGCGACGCTGCAGCGCGGCGGGAAGCTCCTCATCGCCGGCAACGGCGGCAGCGCCGCCGAGGCCGCGCACTTCGCCACCGAGCTCGTCGGCCGCTACCAGAAAAGCCGCCGCGCCCTGCCCGCCATCGCCCTGTCCTCCGACGGTTCCCTGATCACCTGCATCGGCAATGACTACGGCTTTGACCAGGTTTTCTCCCGCCAGGTGGCCGGCCTCGCCCAGCCCGGCGACCTCGTGGTCGTGCTCACATCGAGTGGCAACTCCGCCAACATCCTGGCCGCGCTGGCCGAGGCGAAGAAACTTGGACTCGAGAGCCTCGCCTTCCTCGGCCGCGGCGGCGGCAAGGCGAAGGGCCTCGCCACCTGCGATCTGATCATGCCGGGCTCGAGCGGCGCCGCCGCCCAGGAAGCCCACCTCTTCCTCATCCACCACTTCTGTGAGCTGATCGACGAGGCCTACCCGGCCTGACTTTTATCGCGGACTGGATGCGGTTGTTTTGCTTCTTGCCGCAGCGTGCTCTGTCCGGTTCGCTGCCAATTCCCATGACCACTCCCGCCTCTGCCGAACACGCCCTGATCAAGACCACCTACGGTGACATGACGATCGCCTTCTGGCCCGATGTCGCCCCGAAGACGGTCGAGAATTTCAAGAAGCTCGCCAGCGAGAAGTTCTACGATGGCACCGCGTTCCACCGCGTCATCAAGGGCTTCATGATCCAGGGCGGCTGCCCCAACACCAAGAAGGGCGAGTCCGGCATGCCCGGCACCGGCGGCCCCGGCTTCAAGATCAAGGCCGAGTTCAATGCCAAGTCCCACGTCCGCGGCGTCATCTCCATGGCGCGCTCGGCCCACCCCGACTCGGCCGGCAGCCAGTTCTTCATCTGCCACGGCGACGCCAAGTTCCTCGACCGCCAGTACACCGCGTTCGGCGAGCTGGTGTCCGGTGACGACGTCCTCGAGCGCATCGCGACCATGCCGACCAGCTCCGGCGGCGGCGGCGAAAAGA
>CAIOAO010000090.1 GCA_903855985.1 uncultured Opitutia bacterium
CATTGGCCTCGATATCGGCGGTACCAAATGCGCGGTCAGCGTGCCGGACGGCACGGACCGCGTGCGCGAGGTGGTGCGGTTCGCGACGACGGATGTGCGCGGCACGCTCGACCGGCTGATGACCGAGATCGCGAAGCTGCAGCCGGGCAAGGACACGGTCTTCGGCGTCTCGTGCGGCGGACCGCTCGACAGCGGGAAGGGGCTGATTTTGTCGCCCCCGAACCTCCCGGGCTGGGACCGCATCGCCATCTGTGCGCTGCTCACCGAAAAATTCGGCGGCCGGGCATTCCTGATGAATGACGCCAACGCCTGTGCGCTCGCGGAGTGGCAGTTCGGGGCGGGGCGGGGGTGTCAGAGCATGATGTTCCTGACGATGGGCACCGGCATGGGTGCGGGACTGATTTTCGACGGGCACCTCTATGAAGGCGTGACGGGCAACGCGGGCGAGGTCGGGCATATGCGGCTGGCGGCGGCCGGGCCGGTGGGGTTTGGCAAAGCGGGGTCGTTCGAGGGCTTTTGCTCGGGCGGCGGCATCGCGCAGGTGGCGCGGCAGCGCGTGGCGGAGTTTTCCGGTACGAGCAGCCTGAAAAAAATCCCGGCGGACCAACTTAGTGCGCGGGATGTGGGCACGGCGGCGGAGGCCGGTGATGCGCTCGCGCTGGCGATCTGGCGGGAAGTGGGGACGCGGCTGGGCGAGGCCCTGGCGCTCTTCATCGATGTGCTGAACCCCGAGCGGATCGTGATCGGCAGCATTTACCAGCGGTGCGAACGGTTCATCGCGCCGGCGGCGCAGGCCGTGATTGCGCGCGAGGCGCTGCCGGACAGCGCGCGCGACTGCCAAATCGTGCCGGCGCAGCTGGGCGACGAGCTCGGCAGCTGTGCGGCGGTGGCGATCGCGCGCTACAAAGCCGGGAGGTGATTATTCCCCGAGAATTTGGAACGGCCCGCACTTTTGGCCATGACAGCGCAGGGCGCGGGCCTAGCTTCGGCGGTTTGCGATGCGCCGGCGCCGCCACCGGTGATTTTCCCCAGGAAATTTAAGCCCAACCATGAAAGCCTCCCGCCGCACCCCCGCGAAGAAAAGCCCCCGCCCCGCCCGGTCCTCCACGCCCAAGCCGCGGCGCGGGCTGCTCTTTGATGCGTCCGACCTCCCGCGCATCCGGGCCAACACGAAGGACCCGCGTTTCGCGGAACTCTGGCAGACGCTGCTCGCGGCGGACCTGGCCGATGACACCCGCTTTCTCACGACGGAGCTGAGCCTGACGAACCACGTCGCCCACCTGCTGCGGTTGCAGAAAATCCTGGACCGGACGTCCCTCATTTATCTCGTCAACCGCGACCCCGCGCAGCTCGCACTCGCGAAACTCGCGATCCGCCGGATGCTGGATTATCCGGAGTGGGACAGCTTCATCGAGGGCAACCGCCAGATCCTGGGCTTCCAGCGGGCCACGGAAGGCACCGTCGCCCTGCTGATGGCGATCGACTATCTCGGCGACGGCCTGAGCGCAGCCGAGGTGGAGGAAATCGAGGAGAACGTGCTCAAGAAGGGCGTGCCGGCGTGCTACGCGCCGGTGTACGGCATGAAGTTTCCCGACCGGGTGGAAGGGTGGGGTTGGAACCCGCGCAGCGAGGTGGATGACTTCCGGCACCTCGATCTCAAGCGCTGGCCGCTGATCATTAACGCGACGAACCTGAAGATCATCCCGACGGCCTCGCTCGGCATCGCCGCCTGCTATTTCCTGCACAAGCGGCCGGAGGCGGCCGGCTGGCTGGAACTCGCGCGCTCGAGCGCGAAGGCGTTTTCCACGTTCTACGGCAGCGATGGCGCCTACGACGAAGGCGTGAGCTACTGGGGTTACACGACCCTCTACATGGCGATGTTTGCCGAGGTGCTGTGGCGGACGCAGGGGATCGATGACCGGGACTTGGTGAACTATTCGGGCACGGTGCGCTACGCCCTCGCGAACACGATGCCGACAATTGACGACCACGTGAAGCTGACCGATTTCCAGCACATCAAGGGCTTCACGATGCCGACGGTGAAACCCGGCTTCGATATCGTGAACCATGGCGATTCCAACGGCGCGGTGGACGTGTCGGCGGCCTCGTGGATCGCCCGGACGAAGCAGGATCCCGTCGCGCAATACGTCGCGCGCAACATCGGCGAGGCGAAGCAGCTCTTCGGGTTCATCTGGTATGATCCCAAGGCGAAGGCCCGGGCGCCGGAGAAGGCGCTGCTCGATTGCCGGCTGTCCAACGACATCGTCATCTCGCGCACCGGCTGGAAGACGGAGGATTCGGTCCTGGCGCTGCGCAGCGGCGGCCCCGGCAACCACGAGCACGCGGACCGCAACAGTGTCATTTTCAAGGCCTACGGGGAGCGGCTGTTCCACGATCCCTTCCGCGCGGCCTACGTGGCGAAGCAGCCGCGCTGGCTGTTGCGCCAGACGGAGGCGCACACGGCGGTGCTGATCAACGGCAAGGGCCACCAGTACCACAACGGCAGCGAGGGCACGAATGCCTCGTGGGCCTTCGCGCGCGTGACCGACTTCCGCACCGGCCCGGGCTGGATGACGGTGACGAGCGAGGCCGCCGAGGCCTACCAGCTGGTCAACGACCAGGTGACCCGCGTCCAGCGCACACTGGTGTTCCTCAAGCCGGACATCGTCATTCTGCTCGACCGGGTGGCGCTCAAGGATGCGACCGCGACGGTCGAAGTGCGCTTCCAGGTGTTCAACGAGGATCTCCGCGCGAAGCTCGAGGTGAGCGGCGATGAGTTCACGATCACGCGCCCGCATGCCTCGCTGGTCGGCCGCATGGCCAGTCGCGGGGGCGCGGGGCTGCGCGCCGGCCAGCTGCCGCTGGAGGTGGAGACCGGGATGTACCAGTTTGCCGAGATCACCTCGCCGGCCGGAACGGAACACGAGATCCTCACGGTCTGCACGGCCCGGCCGGAGGGGAAGGCGCACGGGAAGCTGAAGATCACCCCGAAGGCCGGCGGCTGGCAGGTCACCGGGACCCATGGCGGGCTCAAGGTGAACGTCCGGATCGCCGTGGGTGCGGGCAACGCAGTGCCGGTGGTGACGATCTAACCCATGCCCCATTTCAACACCGTCAACGCGTTCGACTACGTCCTGATCGCGCTATATTTCGCGATCGTCATCTGGGTCGGCTTCTACGCGGCGCGGAAGAACAAGGGCACGGCGGATTTCTTCAAGGCGAGCGGACAGGTGCCCTGGTTTATGGCGGGGGTGTCGAGCTGGGTCGCGGGGTTTTCGGCGTTCATGTTCGTCGCGGCGGCGGGGTACACCTACACGCACGGGTCCGGGGCGCTGGTGATCTTCACTGCGGCGACCTGGGCCTACCTGGCGGGATATTTCTATTTCGCGCCGATGTGGCGGCGGGCGCGCATCGCGGCGCCGCTGGAGTTCCTGACGCGGCGGTATTCGCCCTCGACCACGTATTTTTATACGGTCACGTCGATCGTGCCGCAGATCGTCGGCGTGGCCCAGGGGCTCTACATCCTGTGCATCTTTGTCTCCACGGCGCTCGGGTTCGAAAGCCAGAGCTTCCATCTGCTGGGTCTGACCCTGACCGGGATCCAGGCGATGATGCTCGTCGTGGGTGCAGTGATGATTCTCTACAGCGTGGTGGGTGGACTGTGGGCGGCTGTCCTGTCCGATGCGATTCAGGGCGTCATCATCCTGGTGATGTCGGTGATCATCTTTCCGGTCTCGATTGCCTATGTCGGCCAGGGCGGCGGCCTGTGGGCCGGGTTCAAGCGCCTGGCGACCGAACTGCCCCACGACTACCTGGTGCCGAGCGGACAGCCGGTTGATCCCTGGTTCCTGTCGTCCTTCATGATTGCCTCCCTGCTCGGCTACAACGTGGCGTGGCACTTCGCGCAGCGCTACAACAGTGTGCCGAGCGAGCGCGACGCGAAGAAAATGGCGCTGTTGGGCGCCGGGCTCTCGATGCTGGGCCCGCTGACGTGGACGATCCCGGTGATGGGCGCGCGCCTGATTTTCCCGGACATGCATGCGTTGTGGCCGAACCTGAAGGCGCCGGAGGAGGCGTCGTTTGTCAGCCTGGCGATGCTGCTGCTGCCGCACGGCATGATCGGTTTTGTGGTCGCGGCGATCCTGTCGGCGACGCTGGGCCAGGCGAACGACGCGTTCAACTGGCTGTCGGCGGCGGTGACGAAGGACGTGTACGTCCCACTGCGCCGCCGGTTCGGCTTCGCGCCGGCGACCGATCTCCACCAGATGCGCACGGCGCAGCTGACGATGCTGGTGATCGGCGTGAGCGGCGTCGCGCTGGCGTTCGTGATCTCGAAGCTCGGCGGGGCCTTCGACTTTGCGCTGAAATACTACTCGATCGTGGGCCCGGGATTCAGCATGCCGGTGATGCTGGGGCTGATTTACCGGAAGACGCCCTGGTGGTCGGGCATCGCGTCCTGCTGCGCGGCCTTTACCCTGACGTTTCTCCTGATGGGGCTGGGGGCGTTTCCGGAGCAAGTGTACGCCCGCAATGTTCTCAGCGCCGTGGTGGGCTCGACGGTTGTGTTTGTCATCTCGGCTTTCTTTTGGCGGGCGGATGATCCGAAGAGTGCGGAGGCGATCCGGCTGGACCGGGATTTGCGCACACCGGTCCCGGAGAGCAAACTGGCCGGCGGGCATGGCGCGATGCAGGTGTACGGGGTGATCGGCAATCTCAGCCTGGTGATCGGGCTGGTGCTGCTGGGGTGTGGATTCGTGAGTTCGACCCCGATCGCGCCGGCCTCAATCAATGTGATCGCGGGCGGGCTCCTGGTGGCGATCGGCCTGGTGCTGCGCTGGGTGGCGCGGCCCGCGAAATCCGCCGGATGAAGGCGGGGATCGCAACCGGACGGAGTTTTTTCGGGCATGGTCGTCCTCCCGCCGTGCCAGATACCCCGGGACTCGCGGCCGGTGTGCGGCGGCTGGCGCTCGGCATGATTTTATGCAGAGTCGGGAAGTCCTGAAATTACCACTCTGACATTGCGGAAACCCCAACCGGCGCACCCAGCGGTCGCGCCCTACCTTTATGAATTCGGTCAAACTCCCCGCCTCGTATTACCAGCAGTTTGACGCCGACTACACGCGGGACGTGCCCGGCGAAGGCTATGCGGGCTGGAAGCAGGCCGACATCGAGCTGGCGCCGGAGCACACGGCGGTGGTGGTGATGCACGCGTGGGAATGCGGCACCATTGACCAATGGCCCGGCTGGCGGCGCAGCGTGGAGTATCATCCGCGGGCGCTGA
>CAIOAO010000091.1 GCA_903855985.1 uncultured Opitutia bacterium
ACAGCAGCTTGAACACTGGGGCGAAGCTTTCCGTGAAGGCCTGGCTCAGCCACGGCCAGAAACCCATGCGGTCAATCTGGTCGAGGAGCAGGAAATCGTCGCCGAACCAGAAGAGCCGGGCAAATTCCCCGCTCCAGATCACCAGCGGCGTGAGCGCAAGGAGGGCCGCGAGGGCGGGGAGAAGTTTAGCGGTGGTGGGAGGGAGCGGTGCGAGGGGAAGAACGAGGGCTGTTGGTTTGTGCGGGGGACCCGCCTTCGCCAAGCCTTCGGCACGGCGAACGTGCCGGCTCACCTTCGGGGCAATCCACGCGGCGGTGACGTCCCAGGAAACCGCGGCGATGAAGACCAGCACGAGCGGGTAAATCGGCGCGAAGGACGAAATCACCAGCACCGGGAAGGAAGTGACGTGGATGAGGGCGTTGATGAGCAGACAGGCGACCCCGGCGCCCCAGGCGGCAGCGGCCACGGTGAGGGGAAAACTCCCGCGTCGGCGCCAGAGCAATTCCACGACTCGCACGAGAGCAAGGACCTGGGCGGTCCAGAACAGCCCGAGCAGCACCGGGCGCAACGCCCGGCCGATGCGCTGGAGTCTTTCGGTTTTCTCGATGTCACCGGCCGAGGGCGCCGGCTGGGCGGTGGTGCCCGGTCCCGGGGAGAGTTTTTCACGGGTCAAGCGCAGGAACAGTTCCAGGTCCTCCGCGGTGCCGACGGAGGGCGGCGCATACGCGCTGAAGCCCCGGAAGCTCACGGTAAAGTCCGCGAACTCCACGAAGGTCTGGGCGACCTCGGCCGTCTCGCCCGCCTGCCACGGTGGCAGGAAACCGCGGCGCGGCGGACCCGCGGGCAGGCGGCTGTCGTCGCAGGCCCGGTTGATCTCGTCGGCCATCTGGCGGTAAAACTTGAGGGCGCGCTTGGCATTTTGACCGTGACCCGCGGCGGCCACCGAGTCGCGCAGGGCCCACATCATCCAGCCGTTGCCGATCTGGCGTTCATGGGGCGACAGGTGCGTGAGAAACTCCGATGACTCCGCCCAGTCGCGTCCGATGCCGCCGTCGAGGTGCGGGCGCAACTCGGCAAAGGCGGGGCTCACCGCGTACATGGCCGCCCGGGCCTCGCGCGTGACGGAGACAAACGGCAGCGTGGGGCCGGCCTTGACGCGCAGCATGGCGCCGTAGGCGTCCTCGAAGGCCGCGGTGCGGGTTTCCACCGTGCCGAACCAGCGGTAATGCGAATAGTTCAGCCCGCTCACGGCGAGCAGCGGCAGCGCCCCGCAGAGCCCGGCGAACCCGAAGGCGCGGGCCAGGCGCAGGAAATCTTCGTGGGAGGGCGCCACGCGCTGACCAGCGAGGTTCCGGCCAGCAGCAGGAGGCTGGGCACGATCCAAATGCTCTCCTCGCGGGTGAGCCAGAAGCCCGCGAAGGCAAGACCCAGCAGGGCCGCCCACGGCAGCAGCCGGCGGAGCGGTTGGGCGCGGCGCAGGTAAAACGCGATCAGCGCGGCGAACAGCATCACCGCTAGCGGCCCGTAAACCTGCTGCCGCAGCACGCGGCCCATGCTCGACGCGTCGAAGCTCATCGGGTTGCACAGCAGCAGCGCGTACATCGCAAACCGCGCGGCGCCCGAGGCGATGGCGGGCCGGCATGCCCGGACGAAGAGCGCGCCCGCGCCGGCATACAGCAGGTGCTGCGCGAAAAACAGCGGCAGCCCGAGCACATAGACGAACGCGATCCAGCAGGAGTAAAACGGACCCTTGGCAAGTGTCAGCTGGTTGTAGGGACCCAGCCAGTCACCGTGGATGAGGTGCTCGGCCAGTTGCAGGAACAGCCGGTCGTCATGATCGGCCGGCCCGATGGCGTAGATCGCCTGGCCGCGCACAAGCCAGAGCTTCACCAAGGTCAGCAACACTCCCGCCCAGAACCACCGGCGGACGGGCGGATGCTGCTCACCGTTCATGCCTGGTCACCGCGCGTGTCGAGTCGCAGCACGCCGAGGAAAAAGCTGGTGAGGATCATCTGGCAGCCGAGGGCGAGACAGAGCGTGCCCGGGATCACCCAGCGCAGGGTTTGCGCCGGCTGCAACGTGCCGAAGCCGTGTCCGCGCCAGAACCAGAGGGCGCTGGCCCAGAGCAGGACACCCGCGAGCAGCAGCGCGCCGCCGACGATGACGCCGCCTTCCAGGCTGACCTTGCCGAGCCAGAATTGCGCCTCCGGCGGTCGGAGGCCCGCGCGGATCGTGAAGTATTTGCTGAGGGCGGCGAACGACACGGCCTGAAACCCGATCAGGATGCTGCCGGCGGCAAACAGCAGCGTATGCACATCGAGGTAAACATTTCCGATCCGCAGCGGTCCGGGTAGCAAGGCCGCGCCGAGCACGGCACCGCCGACCATCAGCACCAAGCCGGGATAGAAAAACAGCCAGCGCGGGCTGAAGAGCAGCATGAAACGCAGGTGACGCCAGCCGTCGCGCCACGGGCGCAGGTGCGGGGCGCGGTCGCGCGTGTCGGGACGCAGCGTGGTGGGCACCTCGGTGACCTTCAGGCCGAGCACGACGGACTTGATGACCATCTCCGAGGCGAACTCCATGCCAGTGGTGCGCAGGTTCATCCGGCGGTACGCGTCGGCGGAAAAGCCGCGCAGCCCGCAGTGGAAATCGCGGAGTTCGGTCGAGAAAAACAGGCGGCCGATGAAGGACAGCACCGGGTTGCCGATATGCCGGTTCTTCCAAGGCATCGCGCCGGGC
>CAIOAO010000092.1 GCA_903855985.1 uncultured Opitutia bacterium
ACGATGTCCTCGTTGAGCTTGGCATCGCCGAGCTCGAACATGGCCCCCGAGCACTTGCGGCGCACCGCCCAGAGGGTCTCCGCCTCGGCCCGGCTGCGCGCGGCGCGGTAGCCGGTCGCGTTTTTCTTCGCCCAGGCCAGCACCACCGCCTTGGTTTCGCGCACCTCGGCGACACTGCCCGTGAATTCAAGCAGGATTACCGGCCGGCCCGCCTGGCCGGGGAACACCGTCGTCTTCGTCGCCCGTTCGGCGCACAGCACGCTCTCGCGGTCGAGGAATTCGCAGATCGCCGGCTGCACGCGCTGACGGAACAGCGCCAGCGCCGCGCGCAACGCCGCCGCCTCGTCGCGGTAGGAAGTGAGCAGGGTCCAGCGCGCCGCCGGCTGCGGGATGAGCTTCAGCACCGCGCCGGTTACGATCCCGAGCATGCCCTCGCTGCCGATCCACAGGTCGCGCAGGTTGAAGCCGGCGGAAAATTTCTTCGTAGCCGTCCCCCACTCCACGTAGTCGCCCGACGCCATGAAGCCGCGCAGCGCGATGATGAAATCCCGCGTCACGCCGTATTTGCCGCCGTGCATGCCGCCGGCGTTGCAGGCGATGTTGCCGCCGATGGTGCAGTACTCCTTGGACGACGGGTCGGGCGGATAAAACCAGCCCTGGGCCTCCGCCGCGCGCTGGATGTCCGCCACCTTAGCCCCGGCCTGCACGAGCGCCATGCCCGCCTCGCCGTCGATCTGGATCCGGTTCAGCGCCAGCATGTCGATCACCCAGCCGCCCTGCACGGGCGCCGCCGAGCCCATCAGCGTCGTGCCCCGGCCGCGGACCGTCACCGGCACGCGGTACTGGTGCGCCAGTTGCAACGCCACGCCGATGTCGGCCTCCTTGCGGGGCTTGATCACCGCCTCGGGCAGGAAGGAAATCTTGCTGCTGTCAAACGACGCCTCGAACAACGCGTCCTTGCCGGTGGAAACAACCCGTGAACCGAGCCGGCGCTTGAGCTTGAGGGTGGCGGAACGAAATGACGGCATGACTCCGGCAAGTCAGCCCACTCGGGACAGAGCTTCAACCCGTAAAAAACACCCGCCATCTCCCAAAATTTTTACCCACGGATTTCACTGATGACACGGATCAGTCTAAATGCATCGGATGGTTCGATCCCCGGTCCTGGGCTTGATCCGTGGTATCCGTGTAATCCGTGGTAAATCTGAGGTATTAAGTGCTTCCATTTGCGCCCGGGTGGTTTTGAAGTGCTGCTCTTCCCCGCCATGAGCCTTACCCTCAAGCCTGCTGCCCAATGCCAGTTTGACGAACTCTCGCTCGGCGAGGTCATGCTCCGCCTCGACCCCGGCGAGACCCGCATCCGCACCACCCGCGCCTTCACGGCCTGGGAGGGCGGCGGCGAATACAACGTCGCCCGCGGCCTCCGCAAGTGCTTCGGCCTACGCACCGCGGTCTGCACCGCGTTTGTGGACAACGAGGTCGGCCACCTCATCGAGGACTTCATCCTGCAGGGCGGCGTGAACACCGACTACATCCAGTGGCGCGAGGACGACGGCATCGGCCGCACCATCCGCAACGGCCTCAATTTCACCGAGCGCGGTTTCGGCGTGCGTGGCGCCGTCGGCGTTTCCGACCGCGGCCACACCGCCGCCAGCCAACTCAAGCCCGGCGACTTCGACTGGGAGAAAATCTTCGGGTCGCAGGGCGTGCGCTGGTTCCACACCGGCGGCATCTTCGCCGCGCTGTCGGAGAGCACCGCCGCGCTCACCATCGAGGCCGTGAAGGCCGCGAAGAAGCACGGCACCATCGTTTCCTACGACCTCAACTACCGCCCGTCGCTCTGGAAGAGCATCGGCGGCCAGGCCAAGGCGCGGGCCGTCAACCAGGAGATCGCGAAGTACGTGGACGTCATGATCGGCAACGAGGAGGACTTCACCGCCTCACTCGGCTTCGAGGTCGAGGGCGCCGACGAAAACCTGAGCCACATCGAGACCGACGCGTTCAAGAAGATGATCACGAACGCCGTGGCGAAGTACAAAAACTTCCAAGTCGTCGCGACGACGCTCCGCAAGGTCATCTCCGCGACGACGAACGACTGGGGCGCGATTTGTTACACCGACGGCATGTTCTTCGAGAGCCGGGCCTACCCCGCCCTCGAGATCCTCGACCGCGTCGGCGGCGGCGACAGTTTCGCCAGCGGACTGATCTATGGTTTCCTCAAGACGGGTGACGCCGCCAAGGCCGTCAACTACGGCGCCGCCCACGGCGCCCTGGCGATGACCACCCCCGGCGACACCTCGATGGCCACGCTGAAGGAAGTCGAGAAACTGATGTCCGGCGGCAGTGCCCGCGTGGTGCGCTGAGGCGCTGGAGCCTTCAGGCTCTCAGCACTTCCCCTTCTGCTCCGCCATTTCCAGTGCCAGCTCCCGACAGCCCTTGAGGTCGAGCTTGCCGGTGCCGAGGATGGGGATTCTTTCCACGCGGCAGACGATCTTGGGCACCCAGAGTGCGGGCAGGCCGTCGCCGAGGAGTTTTTCGCGAATCTGGTCCGAGGTGACCTCGCGCGTCGTCAGCAAGACCAGCGCCTCGCCCTTCGTGGGATCGGGCACGCTCATCACGGCGACCGTCACGCCATCGGCTTCGTCCCAGCCAAACAGCTGGACGAGCTTCTGCTCGACCGTGCCGTGCGGGACCATCTCGCCGCCGATCTTCGAAAAACGGGAGAGCCGGCCCTCGATGAAGAGAAAGCCCTCATCGTCCATGCGCCCGAGGTCGCCGGTCACGAACCAGCCGTCGCGGAACGCCGCGGCGGTCTTTTGCGGGTCGTCGAGGTAACCGTTGAAGACATTCGCGCCCTTGAACCACACGATGCCCTGGTCGCCGGCGGGGACTTCCTCGCCCGTTTCCGGATGCACGATGCGCACCGACATGCCGGGCAGGAGCCGGCCGGTGGACCCGGCGCGCTTGCCGATCTGCGGCTCGGCCGTGGGCGTGGTGACGAGCGGGTGCGGCTGGTTGATGTTGCTCGCGGGGGTCGTCTCCGTGAGCCCGTAACCCTGCAGGATCTCGATGTGGAACGTCTCGAGGAAGGCCTTGTAGAGGTCGTCGGGCAGCTTCTCAGCGCCGGTGACGACGAGCTCCAATGAGCGGAGCTCAGCCGGCTGGGCCTTGCGCAGAATCGGGCGGATGAACGTCGGTGCGCCCAGCAGCACGGTCGCCTGCTCGTCCCGGATCGACTCGATGATTTTGCGCGTGTCAAGCGGACTGGGCACCGTGATGACGCGGCAGCCGCGGATCATCGGGTACCAGAGCGTGACGGTGAAACCCATGCTGTGGAAAATGGGCAGGCACCCCAGCAGCGAGGCGGACTCGGGCAGGATGGAGAGCGACGAGATCTGCGAGCAGTTGGCCAGGATGTTGCGGTGCGAGAGCGCGACGCCCTTCGGCTCGCCGGAGCTGCCGCTGGTGAACAACAGGCCGGCCTCGGCATTGTCGCCGAACTTGGGCAGGCCGAGCAGGCCGGCGAACCATTGGTTGGGCAGGATCCACGCGGCGAGCAGCCACGGCAGGATCGCCTTCTTGCCGCCCATGGCCGCGATCGTGGCGGCCAGGTCGAGGGTGCGCTCCGGCCACGGGAAATTCGGGACCTTGGCGCGCAGGACATCGGCCGACAAAATCGTCTTCACCCCGGCGATCTTCATGCTGGCCTCGGAGGCGGCCTTGCCGGCCGTGAAGTTGAGGTTCACGGGAATCTTGCCCGCGCACATCACGGCGAGATTGGCGATGAACGCACCAGCGCCGGGCGGCAGCACGATGCCGACGCGCTTTTCGGGCACCGTCTTCCGGAGATGGCGTGAAAGCGCGGACGCCGCGGCCGCGAGTTCCCCCGCCTTCACCACCCGCCGGCCAAAGGCGCGGTCCACCAGCGCGATGCGCCGGGGATGCTTCACCAGCGCGCGGATGCACTCGCGGCCGAGGTGCCGTTTCAGGACCGGCCGCTCCCCAAACGCCTCGGCGCCGAGATCAAGCAGGACCTGGCGCAAACGAACCGGTGTCGCCAGTTCCGGCGGGATGGGCGCGCCGAATTGCACGAACACCTGCGTCGGCATGAGCCGCGGGGGTTTCCACAGGTAGCGGTTGCCGGCGAAGGAGAAGACGGAGCCCCAGACGCCGTCAATAAACGCCGCCACCACCGGTACGCCCGCGCGGCGCGCGATCACCTCGAAGCCGCGCTGGATGGCCATCAGCTGGCCGGTGCGTGAAATGTGCCCTTCGGGAAAAATCGCCACGACCTCGCCGGCCGCCAGGGCCTTGATGGCGAGGCGGATGCCATCGGAGGCGTTGGTGGAGGAAATCGAGAGCACCCCGGCCTTGCGGAAACCCCAGTCAAAAAACGGGTTATCCCGCAGGCCCTTGTAACCGATGAACCGGATGGGCCGGGGGCAGGCCAGCTGCAACACCACGGGATCAATGTACGACAGATGGTTCGCGATCAGCAGCACGCCGCCGGTAGGCGGGATGAGTTCCGTCCCCCGGCTCCGCACATGATAAAGCAGGCGGGCCACGGCCCGGGCGGGGTACTCAAGAAAAGCCGGCACATACGAGCGCCGGCGGGGAAGCAGGGGTAACATGGCGCGAAGCCGTTATGCCGACGCGGATGCGGATATTTTCAACGCTATTTCTTGGCCGGGCTCAGCCAGCCAGCACCCCTACTCCGCCTTCACCACCACCAGGTCGTCCGTATGCAGGCCGCAGTACACGAGGTCCCCGGCATGAAAGATGTCGCCCAAGGCGCTCTCGTTGGCCACCACCACGCCGAGCCGCGTGCCGGCGGCGGTGACGAGGATCAGGTGGTCGGTCGCCCCTTGGAAAATCTCCTCCTCGATCCGCGCCTGGAAAATATTCGCCGCGCCGGGGGCAAAGGCGGTCGAGGACCGCGACTTCGAAACGTGCACTTTCTCCGGCCGCATCGCGATGAGCGCGACGGTGGCGCCGGCCGGCCAGGCGGCGAGCGGCAGCGTCAGCTCCAGACCCCCGGTCACCGCCACCCGCACGCACTCGGAGTCCTGCAGCAGCAGTTGCGCCTCCAGCAGGTTGGCCTGGCCGACGAAGTCCGCGGCGAAACGCGTCGCCGGCCGGTGGTAAATCTCGTGCGCCGTCCCGAGCTGCTCGATCCGGCCGCCGTTCACGATGGCGATGCGGTCGCTCATCGTGAGCGCCTCCTCCTGGTCATGGGTGACGAAGACAAACGTGATGCCCAGCTGGCGCTGCAGCCGCTTGAGCTCGAGCTGCATGGACCGGCGGAGCTTGGCGTCGAGCGCCGAGAGCGGCTCGTCGAGCAACAGCACTTTCGGGCGGCACACGAGGGCGCGGGCCAGGGCCACGCGCTGGCGTTGCCCGCCGGACAGCTGGTGCGGTTTCCGGGCATCGAGTCCCGTCAGTGAAACCAGGGCCAGCGCCTCGGTCACACGGGCCGCGGCCTCGGTCTTGTCAATGTGCTGCATGCGCAGCCCAAAGCCGACATTCTCCGCGACGGTCAGGTGCGGGAACAGCGCGTAGCTCTGGAAAACCTGGTTCACCGGCCGGCGATACGGCGGCAGGTGCGTGACGTCCTCGCCGCCGATCCACACGCTGCCCTCCGTCGGGGTGTCAAAGCCGGCGATCAGCCGCAGTAGCGTGGTTTTGCCGCAGCCGGAGGGTCCCAGCAGCGTCAGGAATTCGCCCTCGGCGATCTCCAGGCTCACGTCGTTCACCGCGGTGAACGACCCGAAGCGTTTCGTGACGGCGCGCAAATCAACCATGGTGCTCATGCGACGGAATCCTCCGAGTGCGCGCCCAGTTTCAGCATGATCCAGTAGGTCAGCGCAAAGAGGCCCATGAAGACGGCGCCCAGCGCGGCGCCAAACGGCCAGTCGCGCGCCTGCAGGAACTGGTTCTGGATCACATTGCCGATCAGCGGCACCCGCGCGCCGCCCATCAGGTCGGTGATGGCAAACATGCCCACGGCCGGCACGAAGACCAGCAGCGTGCCCGCCGCGATGCCCGGCATGGTGAGCGGAATGATCACCGAGGAAAATACGCGCAGCGGCCCGGCGCCGAGGTCATGCGCCGCCTCGATCAGCGCGCCGTCGAGTTTTTCCACGCTGCCGTAGATGGGGAGGATCATGAAAGGCAGGTAGGCGTAAACGAGCCCAATGACCACCGCCGTCGGCGTGTAGAGCAGGTCAAACGGCTTGGCCGTGGGCGATAGCTGCTGCACAAAGCCGTTGAGCAGGCCTTCCTGCTTGAGGATTGTGATCCACGCGTAGGTGCGGATGAGGAAGCTCGTCCAGAACGGCACCATCACGAGCAGCAGCAGGCGCTGCCGCCAGTCCTCGCGCGCCCGGCCGATGCAGTAGGCCACGGGGTACCCCACCACGATGCAGATGATCGTGGTCAGGCCCGCATAGCCGATCGAGCGCAGGAAGATCCGGAGGTAAACGGGGTCCGCCACGCGGCGGTAGTTCTCGAGCGTGAACGAGAAGAGGACGCGCCCCACCTCATCCCGCTCGCAAAAGCTGTACACGAGGAGGATGGCGGTCGGCACGACCACGAACAGCACCAGCCACGCAACCATTGGCGCGAGCAGGAGCCAGGCGCGCCAGTGCGGCGTGCGGCTGTCGGTGGGAATGACGGGCGCAGGACTCACCGCGCGCTCTTCAGGTCGGTCACGAGGCGATCCACGTCCGCGGCGGCCTTGCCGATGTCGCGGAAGGTCTCGAGCTTCGGTGTGCCCGGCGGATAGCTGGCGGGATTGGCCAGCTGCTCGGCGGACAGGAGCTTCCGGGCGGCAAGATTCGGGTTGGTGTAGGGAAACGCCTCGGAGATGAGCACCGAGACCTCGGGCCGCAGGATGTAGTTGATGAACTGGTGCGCGGCTTCCTTGTTCTTCGCGTTCGCCGGGATCGCCAGCACGTCAATGAACTGGTGGGCACCCTCGGCCGGGATCACGTAGACGAATTTCTTGTTTTCCTTCCACAGCAGCGCGGCCTCGCCGCTCCAGACGATGCCGACATCCACGTCGCCGTTCAGCAGCGCGGTCTTGGGGCTGTCGGAGTCGAAGACCTTCACGAGCTTGACCCACTCCGCCACGACGGGGCGGGCCTTGGCCAGGGCCTCGGGCGTGATGCTGTTGATGGGCAGGTTCAGGGTGTAGAGCGCCCAGGTGACGAGCTCGCGGGTGTCGTTGAGGACGACGATGCGGTCCTTGAAGGCGGGGGTGAACACATCGTGGTAGCCCTTCACCGGGGTTTTCACCTTGTCCGTGTTCACAACGATGCCGACGGTGCCGCTCATGTAGGGCACGGTGTAGGCACCCTCGGGATCATGCGCGCGGTGGCGGAAATCCGGGGCGAGATTCTGGAGGTTCGGGATCAGCTTCGGGTCGAGCGCCGAGAGCAGCTTCTGCCGGATCATGACCTCGGCCGCGTAGTCGGACGGCTGGACGAGGTCGTAGGAACCACCGCCGGCCACAAGCTTCGAGAGCAGTTCCTCATTGGAGGCATAGGTCTCGAAGTTGACCTTGACGCCGGTCTCCTTGGTGAAGCCGTCAATGACGGTCTGCGGGATGTATTCGGACCAGCCGAACAGGTTGAGTTCGCCACCGGCGCGGGCCGGGACGACCGACATGACCAGCGCCAGCAGCGCGGGAAGGATGAGACGGGGTGTTTTCATGATCAGGTGATGGCGTTAGGCTAAAAGGCGAAGAACCGGATTTCAGCGGCTGAGTTTCTTCAGGTAGTTCGAGAACAGCACAAAGGCTGCCGTCGCGACGATAAAGATCGCCGAGAGTGCATTGAGCATCGGGTTGAGCCCGACCTTGGCCATGCCGAAGACGCGGATGGGCAGCGTGGCGGAGGCGGCGTTGGTCGTGAAAAACGTCACGATGAGTTCGTCCCACGACAGCGTGAACGCCATGAGCGCGCCGGCGACGATCGCGGGCCGCAGGCAGGGCACGATCACGAGCATAAACGCCTGCAGCGGGGTGGCCCCAAGATCGAGCGCGGCCTCCTCCATGGCGGGATCGAGGCCCTTCAGCCGGGCCTGCACGGCGACGAGCACGAAGGGAAAGCTGAAAGTGACATGCCCGATGATGACCGCGGTGAAACCCAGGCCCATGCCCGCCGTGGCAAACAGGATCAGCAGGCTGATGCCCATCAGGATTTCGGGCATGACCATCGGGACGGCCACGAGGGTCTGCAGGCTGCGGGCGCCACGGTAGCGATAGCGGTGGAGCAGCCAGGCTCCCCCCGTGCCGAGCAGCACGGAAAGCACGGTGGAGACCGTGGCGATGAGCAGGCTGTTCTGGGCGGCGCGCAGGAGCGGACCGTTTTCCCAGACGCGCTGGTACCAGGCGAAGGTGAAGCTCTCCAAGACGATGTTGAGCCGGGAGCGGTTGAACGAATAGGCCACCAGCACGATGATCGGCAGGTAGAGAAAACCCATCACCAGCGCCGTCCAGCCCGTCAGCGTGTAGTCGACCAAGCGGATGCCCGAGGGAAAACGGCGGCGAGGGGCAGCGGTCAGAGGGGCGGGCATTGCAGGGGTGAATGCAGGAACTATGCGAGCCGGGGTCCGGGCGCAAGGAGAGGCTTTCAGCGCTCCGCCCCGAGGACCGGCCGCTTATTTCCTAAACAGACTGTCCAGCAGGCCGCTGCGCTCGAGCGCGGAGTTCAGCAGCGCATCGCGGATGGCGCCCGAATCCGGCCGCTCGAGCGTGCCGCCCAGCTTGAGTGGCACGGCAAAGGCCGAATAACCCAGGTTGTCCAGCTGGGGCTCGAGCAGCCCGGCACGTTTCATGAGGTCCCCGAGCCGGCCGCGCGTACCCAGGCTGAGTTGGGCCTGGAGCGGCTGGGCCAGCAGCGGCACGCCGGCCGCATAGTGAATGTTGCCGCTCCCGCCGATCCGCACTTCCGGGGAAATCAGGCTAAAATCCCTGACCAGCAGGTTGAGCGACTCGTCGCGCGTCGCTGTCAGGCTCAGCTGGTCATAGGGTATCTCGGAGAGCGATTTCGCGATGTCGGCGAGAATCTTGGTCTTGTTGACGAAGTCGTCGGTGACCACCCCCAGCAGGCTGCCGATCGCCACCACGCGGGACTGGGTTTTCTGAATCCGGTCGGACAGGTCCACGGAAAGTGCGCGAAAAATACCGCTCTTGCCCGTCAGCTTCAGATCGCCCCGGGTGACCGCGGCCAGATCAGCCAGCGAGGCACTCTGGCCGGTGAGATGGCTCAACAGGTTGACCCGGCCCTCGATGGTGGGGGGCCGCGTCGGCTCCAGGGCCCGGAACACGGCCGACAGGTCGAAATTATCCAACGCCAGATCCGCCGCGAATCCGTAGGAGGGTGTCGCCGCCGGATAAAACGTCAGTCCGCCGCTGAGTTTGACCGTACTGTCCGGCCCGAAGACGGCCCGCAGGCCGGCCAGTTGCAAGACCGTGGGCTCGAGGCCGATGGTTCCACTGAGGTCGGTGACCTGCAGCTGGTCGTTCCAGATCACCTTTTTCAACGCGAGGGCGCACTGGCCGTTCACCCCACCCCAAACCGCCGCCACCGGCTTGGCCGGGGTCACGCCCGGGGCGGGCGCGGCGGCATCCGCCGGGGCGAGCAGGGGGAAGACCAACAGCTGCACATCCTCGATCGCCAGCTGGTCACTCGTGAGCCGGGCCGCGAGCGTCCGCCCGGTGGCGCCCGGGGTGAGCGTGCCCGCCAGCGTGAGGTCGGACTTCCGCCCCGCCCGCTCGAACCGCAAGGGGGCGTTGAAAGTAATCTTATCCGCCGGATCCAGGTCCGCACGAAGTTCGGCGGTCAGCGTGGGGAGAACTCCACCGGTGGCCGCCACGAGATGGGCGAGCGCCAGCCGGACCTGAATCTCCCGCTTGGCGCCCAGGCTCGCGGCAAACTTCCCCTGCGCCTCACCCGTGGACAGCAGGTTCCGCCCGGTGGCGAGCGGCTGATCCAGCAGCACCGGCAGCTGGGCGGTCCAGTCACCAGCCACCTTGAGCGTCTGGTCCTTGCCGGCCAGCTGGCCCACCTTCAACGCGAGGGTCAACAACGGTGTGCCCCGGCTACTGACGGCAAGCGGCGCGAACTCCACCTGCCAGCCCTGGGGGGCGTAGTCCGCGGACGCGGAAAGCGTAAGGTCCACCGCGCGAAGCAGCGGGCGGCCATCGCGCAGCGAAACGGAAACATTGCCCATGGTCAGCGGGACCTTCGGCCGAAGGGTGAAACCACCGTTGCGGGCGCTGGCCGCGAACTCGCCCTGGAGCGTGTTGCCCGTCACCACCACGCCGGCCGGCCCAAGCAACGGTGCAACCCAGGAAACCGGCACACCTTGAAAAACCACCCCGAGCAGTTCCTTGGCCGGGTCGGCCACGCTGAGTTCGCCGGTCTTGAGGTTGAACTCAAACGCCTGGAGGGCCCGCACCGTGGCCACGGGCCTGGCGCCCGCAATGGTCAGCGCGAGGCGGTCCACCCGGGTGGCATTGCCGCGCTGGGCGACATCGAAGTCCGCCACGAGTTGGACGGAGCCGAGCACGGCGAGCTGCGGGTTGATCGCGCCGAGGCCCGCGGCGGTGGCATTCAGCCGGCCGCTGGCCATCAGTTCGGTAAAGCTGGTGTCGACATCGAAGCGGCCGTCACCCACCGACTCGAACGCGGGCAGCTCCTGGCCCAGGACAAAGGGCGCGAGATCCGTGTCGTGCATGTCGAGCCGCCACGCGCCGCGCAGGTGGCTCTCCCCGGCGGCGTAGCTCGTCTCGACCGCGGCGATCTGTTTCGCGCCGGAACGCACCGCCACGGCGTAATTTTCGCCAGCGGCCGACCGGGCGGCGGACAGCTCGAGCGCCAGTTTGACGCCGCCGGGAAACTTGGGGCCGGACGCGTCCGCCGTCGTCGCGGCGACGAATCGTGAGAAGGTCCGCGGCGTGTCCATGACGACGCCCAGCGTGCCGCTGACCCGGAGTTCGCGCACGGCGGCGGTATCGCCTTCGAACTGGAACACCGCGGTGTAGTCGAACTTGCCCGGGTGGTCCGCCGCCAGGTTGCCGCCCGTGAGCGTTACGCGGGCCCGGGCCGCGGGGCGGCCGGGCAGCGCCGGCAACAGCACGTCGCCCGCCAGGTCCACGCCCGCCAGCGAAAGGTCCACCGGCAACCGGAGTTGGCTGAAAATTCCGGCAAACACGACCGGTGGCACCGTGGCCGCAACGTCGCCGTAAGCCGAGGGCAGCAGGGAAAACTCCCGCGGCAAGGACCGGGCCACCGGCGGGCCCGGGACCGGTCGTTGCGCCTGCGTGAGGTCGAGCGTCCAGCCGTGGGCCACCAGCCGCCGCACGAGTACCTGCTGCCGCAGGAGTGCGGACAGCACGGGCAGGTCGGCCTCGGCGGCCGGCAGGGTCAGCACGGCGCCGGCGCGGACCACCCGGACGTTATCCAGCCGCACCTGGTTCAGGCCCGCGGCCACCCGGCCCAGCGTCACCGCGGAGTCCGGCTCGCCGGCCAGCGCGCGACGGGCCGCCCAGGTCTGGAAGCCGGGCGAAAAGACGACCCCCGCCGCCGACAATAGGAGCAGCGCCACCATCAGGAGGCCGATTAGGAGCACGCGACCGAATTTCATGCGCAGGGAGAGGACACTCCAGAAGCCGCAAAGTTGCGAGCCCGGGAGGGAAAGTGCCGGGCGGGAATTCCACCCCACCCGGCTGCAGCGGGGCCCGGGCGCCCCGCCCCGGTTTAATTGCTCACAAACTCATCCGTCAGGCCCATCGCCTTCCGCAGCGTGGCCACGGAGATATTGTAGGTGTAAAACGCCTGCAGCTGGTTGGTCCGCGCTGTGGTGAGCTGGACCTGGGAGGTCAGCACATCCAGCTGGGTGGCGGTGCCGGCATCGTAACGGGCGGTCGCGAGGCGGACCGCTTCCTCGGCCTGCTCGATCACCTTCTTGGAGGCGTCGGCGAGTTCCGTGGCTTCCTGCCAGGAGGAATAGGCGCGGCGCACGTCCACCTCGGCATCGAGCTGGGCCTGGGTCTGGGCGAGGCGGGTCTGCCCGAGGAGCGACTTGGCCTGGGCGACCCGGCCGCTGGTGGCGCGGCCGTCGAAGATGGCCCATTGCGATTCCAAGCCAACGACCCAGCCGTCGGGCGAATCGCCGAAGCGGGTGGTCGGACCCTTGCGCAGCTGCCAGCCGCCGAAGGCCGTGACGTTCGGGTAATAATTCGAGCGCGCGGTGGTCACCGAGGACTCGCCGGCGGCCGTGAGCTTGGCCAGGCGCTGGAGATCGGGACGGTTGTTGTGGGCAGCCTCAAACGCGGAGGTCAGGTCGAAGCTCGCCGGGGTGTAGTCGAGGGTGCCGATGAACTTCGGAATCCGGGTGATGAACTCCTGGCTGTTGGTGGTGAAGCCGAGCGCCTGGCGGAGCGACTCGATGGCGAGGCGGTAATCGTTGCGGGCGGTGATCAGCGGGACCTGGGCGTTGGCCACGGCGACCTCGGCCTGGAGCCGGTCAAAGGAGGAAACCGTGCCGGCGTTGAAGCGGTCGGTGACGTTCTTCAGCTGCTGGCGCAGCAGCTCGATGTTCTGCTCCTGCACCGTGATCTTCTCGCGGTTGAGCAGCACGTCGAAGAAGGCGGCGCGAACCGAGAACAGGGCCTCGTTGATGACGCTCTTGAGGTCCAGCAGCGCAGCTTCGCGGGCGAGGTCGGCGCTCTTGATGGACGAGCGCACGCCGCCGCCGGCAAAGAGCACCTGCGTCGCGGTGAGGTTGAGGTTCCAGTTGCGGTCGCTCGCGGGCGACTGCGTGGTGATCTCCTTGTCATTGCGCTGATAGCTACCGCCGGCGGAGACATTCGGGATCTGGCGCGCGGAGACCTCGATCACGACGCCCTCCTGCTGCTTGATGCGCTCGCGCGCCTGACGGATGGCGAAGTTGTGGTCGATGGCGAAGCCGATCGCGGTCTTGAGGTCGAGGGCCTCGGGCACCGGCTGCTCGGGTTCGGGGGCGGCCGCAAGCGGCGCGACCAGCACGGCGGCCAGCGCCAGTGACAGGGGAAGGACAAAGCGGGCGGGTTTCATAAGATTACTTGGCAGGGACGGGATGCGGGAGACCGGGAGTGGGAACCGTGGCCGGCTTGCGGTCATGGGTATGATCCCGGGCAAGGAGGATATAGAGGGAAGGCACGACGAACAGCGTGAAAATCGTGCCGATGGTCATGCCGCCGACCAGCACCAGGCCGATCGAGTTACGGGCCGCGGCGCCGGCACCGGTCACCAGGGTCAGCGGAAAGTGTCCCGCCACGGTTGCAACCGAGGTCATCAGGATCGGACGGAGGCGGGTCATGGCGGCCTCATGGACGGCCGCCAGCTTGGGTTTGCCCTCTTCCTGGAGCTTGTTGGCGAACTCGACGATCAGAATGCCGTTCTTGGCCACGAGGCCGACAAGCGTGACGAGGCCGACCTGCGCATAGATGTTCATCGTGGTCGTCCACCCGTTCGTCCAGTACGGCAGGTTGGGATTGGGGATCTTCAGCACGGTGAAGATCATCGCGCCGAACATCGCGAGCGGGACCGAGCCGAGGAGGATCACGAGCGGGTCGCGGAAGGAATTAAACTGCACGGAGAGCGCGAGGAAGATCAGCACGATGGCCAGCAGCAGCGCGGGGAGGAACTTGTTGCCCTCCTGGCGGAGCTGGCGGGACTCGCCGGTGTAATCGATCGTGTAGCCCGGCGGGAGGATCTCGTGGGCGGCGTCCTCCATCACCTTGAGCGCCTGGTCCAGCGTGCGGCTGGTCATGCCGGAGAGCTTCACGGCATTGAGCTGCTGGAAGCGGTTCAGCGAGCGCGGGACCGTGGAGTTCTTGATCGTCGCGACCGTGCTGAGCGGCACGAGCTGGCCGCCAGGGCCGGTGACGTAGATGTCCTTCAGCTGGTCGGGATTGAGGCGTTCGCCGCGCTTGATCTGCGGGATGACCTTGTAGCTGCGGCCGTCGATGTTGAAGCGGTTGACAAAGTTGCCGCCCAGCGCCGAGGCCAGGTCGCCGCCGATCTGGGTAAGACTGAGCCCGAGCGTGGCCGTCTTTTCGCGGTCAATGATCAGCTCCGACTGCGGCTGGTCGATCTTCAGGTCGATCAGGGGCGGAAAGAAGAAGATGCCGCTCTGGGTCGCCTTCTGCTGCACCTTCTGCGCGAACTCGAGCAGCTGCGTGGGCTCGGCCGTCGAGGCGATGATGAACTCGACCGGGAAGTTGCTGCCGCCGGGCAGCGCCGAGGGCGTCGCGGCGAGCACCTGCAGGCCGGGAATCCTGGAGAGCTTCCCCTGCACTTCCGGCTGAATCTGGAAGACCGTGCGATGGCGCTGGTTCCAGGGCTTCACCACCATGCCGCTGAAGCCATCCGCGCCCACCGAGGCGCCGGCCGCGGGCGGCAGGAGGATCTGGAAGGTCAAGTCCACCTCGGGGGTGCTGAGGAAGGCCTGGTCGGCGGCCTTGCCGAAGATCGCCTTCTGGTCGGGGGAGATGTTCGAGGCGGCGTTGATGATGCCGAAGATGACGCCCTGATCCTCGCTCGGGGCGAGTTCCTTGGGCGAGAACTGGTACATCGGGATCGTGAGCAAGCTGAAGACAATCCACACGGCGTAGACCGCGGGGCGGGCGTTGAGCGTGGCCCCGAGCATGCGGCCGTAGCCCGCGCGCAGCTGGTCAAAGCGGTGGTTCACCCAGCCGGCGAAGCCGCGCTCCTCGTCGGCGGCGCTCTTGAGCAGCGTCGCGGCCATCATGGGCGACAGCGTCAGGGCGACGATGCCGGAAATGGTCACGGCGCCGGCGAGGGTCAGGGCGAATTCGCGGAAGAGCGTGCCGGTGAGGCCGCCCTGCAGGCCGATCGGCGCATACACGGCGGCGAGGGTGATGGTCATGGCGATGACCGGCCCGAGCAGCTCGCGCGCGCCGATGAGCGCGGCGTTCACCGGGGTGCGCCCCTCGCGCAGGTGGCGCTCGACGTTTTCCACCACGACGATGGCGTCGTCGACCACGAGACCGACGGACAGCACGACGGCGAGCAGCGTGAGCAGGTTCACCGTGAAGCCGAACAGCTGCATCAGGAACAGCGAGCCGATCAGCGACACCGGGATGGCCACGATGGGCACGAGCACGGAGCGCCAGGAACCGAGGAAGAGGAAGATGACCACCATGACGATGAGCAGCGTGTCCACCAGGGTGTGGAACACCTCGTGGATGGCGTTGCTGATGTACTCCGACGCATCGTAGCCGATGCCGGCCTCCAGGCCGGAGGGCAGGCCCTTCTTGATCGAGTCCAGCTCCACGCGCACGCGCTTGACCACGTCAATGGTGTTGGCGTTGGGCAGCGGGTAGATGCCGACGAAGACGGCGGTCTGGCCGCTCAGGTGCACCGAGGTGTCGTAGTCCTCGGACCCGAGCGCGATGTCGGCGATGTCCTCGAGCCGCACCGTGGTGTCGTTCTGCTGGCGGATCACGAGGTGCTTGAATTCCGCGACGGAGTGGAGGTCGGTGTTGGCCGTGAGGTTGACCTGCACGAGCGAACCCTTGGTCGAGCCGATGGCGGCGAGGTAGTTGTTGGCGGCCAGGGCGGCGCGGACCTGCGACGGGCTGATGTTGAAGGCCGCCATGCGGTCCGACTTGAGCCAGATGCGCATCGCGAAGGTGCGTGCGCCGATGATCTCGGCGCGCTGCACGCCGGCGACGGCGGAGAGGCGCGGCTGCACGACGCGGACGAGGTAGTCGGTGATCTCGTTCTGCGAGAGGATGTCGGAGGAGAAGCTGATGTAGCACGACGCGAACTGGCTGTCGGCCGACTGCACGCTGATCGCCGGCACCTCGGCCTCGGGGGGCAGGTCGTTGCGGACCTGGTTCACCTTGGCGCTGATCTCGGCGAGGGCCTTGATCGGCTCGTAGTTGAGCTTGAGGCGGACGTTGATGAGCGAGTAGCCCTGCAGGCTCTTCGACTCGATGTAGTCAATGCCGTCGGCGGCGGCGATGGCCTGCTCGAGTGGCGTGGTGACAAAGCCGCGCACGAGCTCGGCGCTGGCGCCGACGTAGACGGTGGAGATGCTGACGGAGGCGTTGTCGCTGCGCGGGTACTGGCGGGTGTTCAGCGAGCGGTAGGCCTGCAGGCCGGCGATGATGATCACCAGGTTCACGACGATTGCGAGCACCGGTCGGCGGATGAAGAGGTCGGTAAAGGATTTGTTCATGTGGCGGGGCGGGGGCCGGGCACGGAAAAGGTGAAGGGGGCGGGAAGCGGCGGGCTCAGCTGTCGTTCGGCTTGGGCGCAAGCTGGGCGTGGGGCGCGAGGGTGTTGTCAATCACCACGGCCTCGCCGGGACGGAGCTTGAAGACGCCGGAGGTGACGATGGACTCGCCCTCCTTCAGGCCGGAGACGACGGCGACAAAGTCACCACGCGTCAGGCCGAGGCGGACGAACTGCTGGCGCAGGACCTTCTCCATCGCGCCGGTTTTCCCGTTCTTCTTTTCGTCGATCACAAACACCGAGTCACCGTACGGGGCGTAGAGCACGGCGGACGCCGGGATCACGCGCACGTTGTCGGTGTGCGGCAGCACCACGGTGATCGTGGCAAACATGCCCGGCCGCAGCCGGTCGCCCTCGTTGTCCAGGGTGGCCTGCACGCGGACGTTGCGGGTGACGGCATCCACGTCGGGATTCACCGCGGTGATCTTGCCGAGCAGGGTCTCGCCGGGGGCGGCGTCGCTGGTCACGCGCACCAGCCCGCCCACGGCCAGCTCGGCCAGGCGCTGTTGCGGGAGGGAGAAATTCACGTAGATCGGGTTGAGTGTCTGGAGCGAGGCGATGGCGTCGCCCTCCTTGAGGTTCTGGCCGAGATTGATGAGACGGATGCCGAGGCGGCCGGCAAACGGCGCGCGGATGGTCTTCTTGGCGATGATCGCGCGGATCTGGTCGGCCTGGGCCGCGGCCTGTTTCGCCGAGGCGTCGGCGACGTCGAGGTCCGCCGGTGAGTTGGTGTTCTTTTCGCGCAGTTCCTTGGCGCGGTCGAGGTTGAGCTTGGCCAGCGCCGCCCCCGCCTCGGCCGCCTGGAGCTGGGCGTCCTCCGTGGACGTGTCGAGCTGCACCAGCAGGTCGCCGGCGGCCACGGTGGCGCCGGACTCGAAGGAGATCTTGGTGACCTTGCCCGCCATCTCGCAGGAGACGGTCACGCCCTGGACGGCGACCGCCGAGCCGGTGGCCGTGATCTTGGTCTCCCAGTTTTGCTCGAGGGCCGTGGTCGCGGTGACGGTTTCCGCCGGGATGACCATGGCGGCGCCGGCGGCGCCCATGGCGGCAAACTGCATCATCTTGGTGCCGACGAGCGCGCCGACAACCCCGACAATGATGAGAGTGGTGATGGAGAATTTCTTGAACATGGTGGTAGGAAGGAAAGAGGAGAGAATGGTCGGGTGGTCCGGAGCAGAAAACGGGCCTAGACGGCGGCGGCGGAGGGTGACTCCGCGGGGAACTTGGACGCCTGCTGGTGAAGCTTGTTGAGCAGCTGCACCAGGGTCTGGCGCTCGAACTCGGACAGCGGGGACATGAGCCACGACATGCGCTTGAAGTGCTCCGGCAGGATTTCCTCGAGCAGCGCGCGGCCCTTGTCCGTGAGCCGGACCAGCATCATGCGGCGGTCCACCGTGTCCGGGGCGCGGGTGACCAGGCCATCCCGCTCCAAGGTGTCGATCAGGCCGGTCATGGTGGCGCGGCTGACGCCCGCCGCATCCGCCAGCTCGGCCGGTCCCAACGTGCCGCTATTGCTCCGGCAACGGTTGAGCAGGATCATCAGGACGCTGAAGCGGCCCTGGGTGATGTTGTGTCGCGCCAGGTTGGACTCCATCACGCGCACACTCTCATCCCCTCCCCGCAGCAGGTGCAGGAAAGTTTCACAAGCCGAGGGCTCGAGGTCCGGAAATTCCTTGGCGGCCTCGAGCAGGCACTCGTAACGGGGAAGATCTTTGAGGAGTAGGTTAGGCACAGGACAGTCGGAACAAATTAATCAGGGGGTAAATAGTTAGGCAGCTAACCATAAACACAAGCGGCAAGTGCAGAATTTTTCCAAAAAAATCCTATGTTCCTAATGGTAGGAACACTGCGAAGGACCGGAGGTAGGGAAACACCCCACCCTAGCAGCTCCGGGCCGCGGCGACCAAGGCCTCGGTGGTGATCCCGAGTTCCTTGAAAACCTGCGGGGCCGGCGCGCTCAGGCCGAAACGGTCAATTCCGACCACCTTGCCATCGAGGCCGACGTACTTGCGCCAGAAACTGGTGACACCCGCCTCGATCGCGACGCGCTTGCGGCACGCCGAAGGCAGGATGCTCTCGCGGTATTCGGCCGGCTGGCGGTCAAAGCGCTCGGTGCAGGGCATCGAAACCACGCGCGTCCCCGCGCCCAGTTCCTTCGCGGCCGCGAGGGCCAGCTGGAGTTCGCTGCCGGTCGCGATGAGGATGAGCGTGAGCGGCGCGGTTTCCTGCACGGCAACATAGCCGCCCTTCAACACGCCGGCCCGGCGGACATGCGGGGGAATCTCATGGAGCATCGGCACCGCCTGGCGCGTGAGCGCGAGCAGCGTGGGGCCGTCGGTGCGTTCGAGGGCGGCGGCAAAGGCGCCGGCGGTTTCCTCGGCATCCGCGGGGCGGATGACATCGAAGTTCGGAATCAGGCGCAGCGCCGACACGGTTTCGACCGGCTGGTGCGTGGGGCCGTCCTCGCCCACGCCGACGGAATCGTGCGTGTAGATGTAGATCACGGGCAGCTTCGCGAGCGCGGCGATACGCATCGAGGGGCGCGAGTAATCGGCGAACACGAGGAAGGTCGCGCAGGACGGGCGGAACAGCCCGTCATAGGCGATGCCGTTGCACATCGCGGCCATCGTGTGCTCGCGGATGCCGAAGCGGATGTTGCGGCCGGCGCGATTGGTGGATTCGAAATCCTTGTCGGCGTTGATGTAATTGTACGTTGAGCCATGCAGGTCGGCCGAGCCGCTGATGAGCAGCGGCAGCTCGGCGGCGAGGGGCTGCAGGACCTCGCGGCCGGAGCCGCGGGTGCCGGGGTGCTTCGCGTCGGCGGGGAACACCGGGATTTTCTCGATCAGGTGCGCGGCGGTCGGGTGCGTGGACGCGGCGTCGAGCAGTGCGGCCTTGTCGGCGTTCGCCTCGCGCCAGGCCTTGAACAATTTGTGCCAGCGGTTGTAGGCGCGGACGAGCCGCGACTTGTGGGCGGCAAAGTAGGTGCGCACCTCGTCGCTCACAAAGAAATGCGGGTCGGCGGGCAGGCCGAGCCCGAGGCGGGCGGCGTCCGCGAACTTCGCCCCACCCTCGCCGTGCGCCTTCGCCGTGCCCTGCACCTCGGGGATGCCCTTGCCGATGAGGGTGCGCGCGATGATGAGCTGGGGTTTGCCGCTCTTGGCCTTTTTCGCCTTGTTGAAGGACTTGAGGAACGCGGCCATGTCGTGGCCGTCCACCGTCTGCACGTCCCACTCGATGGCCTTGAAGCGGGCGGCGGTGTTCGCGCTCTGCGTCTTGTTCGCCATCGCATCGAGCGTCACGTCGTTCGAGTCGTAGATGAGAATGAGGTTATCCAGCTTCTGGTGGCCGGCAAACTCGACGGCCTCCATGCCGACGCCCTCCTGCATGCAGCCGTCGCCCGCGAGGCAGACGACATGGTAGTCGAACAATTCGTGCTCCGCGGTGTTGAAGCGCGCGCGGGCCATCTGGCCGGCGACCGCCATGCCCACGGCGTTGCCGATGCCCTGGCCGAGCGGGCCGGTCGTGGCCTCGACGCCGGGCGTCTCGTGGAACTCCGGGTGGCCGGGCGTCTTCGAGTGCAGCTGGCGGAAGGCCTTGATGTCCTCGAGCGAGAGCTCGAAGCCCGCGAGGTGCAGCCACGCGTAAAGGAACATGGAGCCGTGGCCGGCGGAGAGGACGAAGCGGTCGCGGTTGATCCAGCGCGGCCGGTCGGGGTTGATCGAGAGGGCGTGGCCGAACAGCACGGCGCCGAGCTCGGCGCAGCCGAGCGGCAGGCCGAGATGGCCGATGCCGGCCTGGTGCACGGCGTCAATGGCAAGACCGCGGGCCTGGGCGGCGGCGGAGGCGAGAACGGGCGTCTGGAGCGTCATGATGAAAAAGGAAGTCCATGAGGACTAGGCCGCGCAATGCGCCCGGGGAAGCAGAATTATTCGGCCGCACCCGCTCCGCGTCAGCGCCGGGCGCGCCTGTCCCCCGCCCACCAACAAAAAAGCGAGCCCCGGTGAGGGACTCGCTTTGGCAAAACGGAGCGGAGAAAACTCAGCTCGCGGCGGCGGGCGCGGCGGCCGGGGCCGCCGCTTCCGCGGCGCGGTTCTCGCGCACCTTGACGGCGACCGCGGCCTTGCCGGTGCGGTGGCGCAGGTAGTAGAGGCGGGCCTTCATGATCTCGGACTCGCGCTCGACTTCGATCTTCTCGATGTTCGGGGAGTTCACGGGAAACACGCGCTCGACCCCCTCGCCGTAGCTGATGCGGCGGACGGTGAAGGTCTCGTGGATGCCATGACCCTTCCGGGCGATGACGATGCCGGAGTAAACCTGCACGCGCTCTTTGTCGCCTTCGCGGACCTTGGTGTGCACGCGCACGCCGTCGCCCACTTTGAAGGGAGTAGTGTCTTTTTTCACCTGCTCAGCGGTGATTTCGGAGATGATCGGGTTCATGGCTGTTTATTTGAGTAAATCGGGTCGGACTAAACGGGTCTTTTCCACCTGTCGCGCGTGCCGCCACTTCTCGATTTCGGCATGATTTCCGGAAAGTAAGACCTCCGGAACGGACATGCCCCGATATTCGGCGGGACGCGTGTATTGAGGAAAGTCGAGCAACTTGCTGGTGAAGGATTCGTGCGTCAATGACTTTTCCTCCCCGAGCACACCGGGGATAAAACGGGCCAGCGCATCGATCAAAACCGCCGCCGCCAGGGTGCCGTTGGTCAGCACATAATCGCCGATGCTGATCTCCTGATCGATGACCGAGTCCCGGATCCGCTGGTCAATGCCCTCGTAGTGTCCGCTGAGCAGCACCAGATGTTGCTGGCGGGAAAGTTCTTCCGCCAGCGCCGGGGACAGCGGGGTGCCGTCAGGCGTCAGGTAGATCCGGCGGCATCCCGGCGTCTGGATCGCCTCGATGGCGGCGATGGCCGGCTCGGGCTTCATGACCATACCCGCCCCGCCCCCGAACGGCCGGTCGTCGGCCGTGCGGTGCTTGTCGGTCGTCCAGGCGCGCAGGTCGTGGACGCTCACGCCGAGGTGGCCGGCGGCGATGCCCTTGCCGAGGATGCTCTCCGCCAGGACGCTATCGAGCATCCGCGGGAACAGCGTGAGGACATCAATCTTGAGCGGCATGGTTTCAGGAGTGTCGCACGCAGAGGCGCCGAGTCGCAAAGCCGGATTTCAACAAAAAGGCCCCGGAAATGATCCGAGGCCAAAAACTGCAGGACTCCGCGTCTTTGCGTCTCTGCGTGAGAAAAAATCAGGCGGCAGTCGTCGCAGCCGGGGTGGCACGGCGGGCTTTCTTGATCATCGCGTGGACGGTGTCGGTCGGCTTGGCGCCCTTGCCGAGCCAGTAATCAACGCGGTCGAGCTTGAGCTTGACCGTGGCGCCCTTGAGGCGGGGGTCATACGTACCAACGACTTCGACCGGATCGCCATCGCGGCGGGAACGGGCCTCGGCAATGACGAAGCGGTAGTGCGGCTGGTGCGTGGTGCCGATGCGGGTGAGACGGATTTTGAGAGCCATGACAGTGGTTTTACGGAGCGATTCTTGCGTGGAAAAGCTGAGGACAACACCCAGCGGCGTTTCCCTTGTCAAGCCCTGACTCCCCGAGTGATGGGAGTCAGGGCTGGCAGGTTCCAGCCCTCGCCTCTACGGCTTTTCCGTTGACCACCCTCCTCCGGCGCGAGACGGTTCGCACCTTATGCTCAAAGCTGGCATCGTCGGTCTGCCCAACGTAGGCAAGTCCACCCTCTTCAACGCCCTCACCCGTTCCCGCAAGGCCGAGGCCGCAAACTATCCGTTCTGCACCATCGACCCGAATGTCGGCGTCGTGATCGTGCCCGACGAGCGCGCGTACGTCCTGCAGAAAATCGCCAAGACCAACGTCGTCGTCCCCGCCGCCATTGAGTTCGTCGATATCGCCGGCCTCGTCGCGGGCGCCAGCAAGGGCGAGGGCCTCGGCAACCAGTTCCTCGCCACCATCCGCGAGGTCGATGCCATCGTCCAGGTGGTCCGCTGTTTCGAGGACCCCGATATCATCCACACCATGGGCGGCGTCGATCCCGTACGCGATATCGAGGTCATCACCACCGAGCTCGTGCTCGCCGACCTCGAGGCCGTGGCCAAGCGCATCGACAAAACCGCGAAGAAAGCCAAGTCCGGCGACAAGGAGGCGATCATCGAAGTCGCGCTCTTGGAGAAACTCACCCCGCATCTCAACTCCGGCAAGACGGCCAATACCCTCCCCGCCACGCCCGAGGAAGTCGCGCTGATGAAACTGTTCCAGTTGCTCACCGCGAAGCCCGTGCTGTTCGCGTGCAACGTCGCCGAAAGCGACCTCGCCACTGCCGAACAGAATCCGTTTGTGCAGAAGGTCGCGGAGTACGTCCGCACCCACCATGACGCCGCCTACGTGCCGATCAGCGCGAAGATCGAGTCCGAGCTCATCGACCTCCCGCCCGAAGAGGCGAAGGCGTTTCTCAAGGACCTCGGCGTCGACGACTCTGGCGTGTCCGCCCTCATCAAGGGCACTTACGCCCTGCTCGGCTTGATGACCTATTTCACGGCCGGCGAAAAGGAAGTCCGCGCCTGGACAATCAAGAAAGGCTGGAAGGCCCCGCAGGCCGCCGGCGTCATCCACACCGACTTCGAAAAGGGCTTCATCAAGGCCGAAATCGTCTCCTACGCCGACCTTACCCAGCTCGGCAGCGTCGCCGCCGCGCGCGAGGCCGGAAAATACCGGCTCGAGGGCAAGGAGTATGTCTTCGCCGATGGCGACGTTGCGCTGTTCCGCTTCAACAACTGAACCGGTCCCCGGGCGGGGTTTCAAAGCCCGATCAATCGCGTTATGGGTAGTAATACCCGTCGAGAGACCGTTGCGTTTTATAGGCGTTATCCCCTAGTGTGCACTGGTGAATAAGGAGTTCACAAATACTTTGGGGCTCGCCCGGCGCCGGTGGCTGATACTCGCCACTTCGGCCGCGCTTTTGTTCCAAGCCAACCCGGTCCGGGCGGTCACCCGCACGTGGGCGGACGTGGGCACGGATTTCGCCACGGCGGCCAACTGGGGCGGCACCGCACCGGCCAACGACATCACGAACGACATCGGTTCCTTTAACTCGGTGCTGAATTTCCAGCCGGTACTCTCCGCCAGCCGCGCCATCAACGGACTCGCGTTCACCACCCTGGCCACGGGCGCAGTCACCCTCTCCGGCGCCGGCACGCTCACGACCGGCATCGGCGGCATCAACAACACCTCGAGCACCGGCCTCAAGACCGTGAGCACCTCGCTCATCCTCGGCGCCGCCCAGTCCTTCACCAACAATGGCTCCCTCACCGTCTCCGGCCCCGTGGCCAACGGCGGGTTCCTGCTGACCCTCACCGGCACCGGCGCGGCCGGCACCCTCTCCGGAAATGTCAGCGGCACCGGCGGCCTGACCAAGGCCAGTACCGGCACTTGGATCGTCTCGGGCAACAACACCTATAGCGGCGCCACCAACGTCAGCGCGGGCGTGCTCAACATCCAAGGCAACACCGCCCTCGGCACCACTGCCGGCGGCACCACCGTCGCCAACACCGCCGCGCTGCAGCTGCAGAATAACATTACCGTCACCGGCGAGGCCCTGAGTCTCACCGGCACCGGTGTCGGCGCCACTGGCGCCCTGCGCAACATCTCCGGCAACAACACCTGGACCGGCGCCGTCACCCTGGCCGGCAATACCACGGTGGGCAGCGACGCTGGGCTGCTCACTTTCACCGGCACCATCACCAATACGAACCGCACCCTCACCGTCACCGGCGCGGGCGACACCGCCATTTCCGGCGTGATCGGCAACGGCTCCGGCGGTGTGACGAAAACCGGCGCCGGCACGCTCACCCTTTCCGGCGCCAACACCTACACCGGCGGCACCACCATCAGCGCCGGCGTGCTTAACATCCAAAACAACACCGCGCTCGGCACCAGTGCCGGCGGCGTGTCCGTCACGGCCGGAGCCGCCCTGCAGTTGCAAAACAACCTCACCGTCACGGGCGAGGCGCTCACCCTGAATGGCGCGGGCGTCGCGTCCGACGGCGCCCTGCGCAACATCTCCGGCAACAACACCTGGACCGGCGCCGTCACCCTCGGCAGCGCTCCCGGCGCCACGATCCAGAGCGACGCCGGCCTTCTCACCCTCTCCGGCGGCATCACCGGCAACACCCGCACCCTCACCGTCGGCGGCGCCGGCAACACCACTCTCTCCGGCATCATCGGCACGACCACCGGCGGCCTCGTCAAGAATGACGCCGGCACGCTCTCCCTCTCCGGCAACAACACATTCACCGGCGCCACCACACTCAACGGCGGCACGGTCAGCATCAACGCCGACAACCGGCTCGGCACCGCGCCCGGCAGCGCCACCGCGAGCAAGCTGGTGTTCAATGGCGGCACGCTCGGCACGACCGCAAGCTTCACCCTCAACGCGAACCGCGGCGCCACCCTCAGCGCGGGCGGCGGCACCTTCGACACTGCCGCCAGCACCATCCTCACGTACAACGGCATCATCGCCGGCACCGGCAGCCTCACGAAGGCCAACTCCGGCACCCTCGTGCTCGGTGGCGCCAACACCTACACCGG